>CABRHW010000039.1 GCA_902470765.1 uncultured Collinsella sp. | reverse complement strand
GATCCGGTCCGACCGGGCCGCGCGGCAAGGAGATATATTGCCAGACCGGAGGGGCGCCGTGGGCGGGAATCTGGGCGTACACATTTCCTACACAGTTTGGGATCCGACTAACGTTTGCCAGCCGTTAACTACCGCTCACCGAGCATCTCTTTATATAAGGCAGTCTCATGGTTAAAGCGGATACGTCCCCCTAGCTAAAGCACAGCCAGCATCGAGCAACTCATCACGTTCTTCCACCGAGAACCCCTCGGCGTAGACGCGCACCACTGGTTCGGTCCCGCTAGGACGGACCAGCAGCCACGTGTCATCCTCGAATGCCAAACGCAAGCCATCCATATGACTAACGTTTTGCGGCACCTTGCCACAAATCGACTTGGGGTTTACGCCCGGCAGCAGGGTTCGTAACGTTTCGGCATCTTCGGCCTCAAGGCGTAAATCGCGTCGACCGTAACTCGTCTTACCAAAACTGGCCTCGAGTTGGTCAACCAGAACGCCCAAAGGCGCGTCCGTCTTTGCCATAAGCTCACACAGAATCAGACAGGCGAGGATTCCATCGCGCTCGGGCATATGCGCGGCGATGCCGATACCACCGGCTTCTTCGCCGCCTATGAGGACGCCGCCCTTCTTCATCTCCGCCGCTATATATTTGAAACCGACTGGTTTGACGGTCACGCGGCAGCCAAGCGCCTCGGCAATGCGACGCACGAGCGTCGAGCATGAAAGATTGACGACGACGCGCCCCTCCAAATTACGAAATTGAACCAAGTCGCCCAAAACGAGCGCCATGATCTGATGCGGATGTATATATCTGCCGCGCTCGTCAACCGCGCCGATACGGTCGGCGTCGCCGTCGGTCACCAGGCCAGCGCAAGCTCCGTCCTCGATAACCGTGCGCTCGCAAGCGTCCACCCACGGCTCAACGGGGTCGGGGCAGATATCTTCTTGATCAGACGCCTGCCCGGCGTGAATCTCGTGCACCTCAACGCCAAGCTCGCGCAGCAAGTCGGCTAGATAGCCCTGGGCTGCGCCGCCCATGGGATCGACAACCACGCGCAAGTGCGCGGCGCGGATGGCTTCGGCATCGACAAATGATGCCACCGCCTGCATATAGTCAGGAATGATATCCGCGGTGCGATATTGCCCCTCGATCCCCATTGGCTCGGGAGCCATGGTCTCTTCGAGCTCTTCGATGACATCCTGGTTGGCGGTTGAGCCGTCACCCATGCGAATCTTGAGACACAGATAACCCTGCGGATGATGGGACCCCGTCACCATGAGCGCGCCGCACGCCTCACCGTCATAAGCCGCCGCCCACGTAAGGGCAGGGGTCGGAACAGGTCGCGAAGCGAGCACAGCGTCTAGCCCGTGCGCTGCTAGCACACCCGCCGCAAGCTCAGCGAACTCGCGCGCCAGGGGCCGAGTGTCGAACCCTATATATACCGTTTTGCCCGGATTGATCTTTTGCCACAACTCGCCGACGGCATCGGCGATACGGGCAACGTTATCGGCAGTGAAGTCCTCATCGACGCGAGCGCGCCAACCGTCAGTTCCAAAATGAATTATCGCGCACACGCGCAGACACCTCACAGTGTTTGGATCATGGTACGCATGGGGTATACCCGCAACATGCACTCGGCAACCTGCCGGCACCAGCATTCACCATTTGGGCAAATGCTGCCGAGGACATGCAGGCAATCAGAACCACCCTTAAAAAGGGTGGTTTGCTCTTAGGGTATAACCCACGGGCC
>CABRHW010000038.1 GCA_902470765.1 uncultured Collinsella sp. | reverse complement strand
CCAGGCGGCCGAGCATGGCGAAGCCCATGGCCGGCAGGATGTTGGCGGCAACGCCGCAACCGTCGATGATGAAGGGCGGGATGAAGTCGAGCAGGCCCTGGATGGCGTCGGAACCCAAATAGAAGGCGCCGCCGCACAGCAGGAAGTACTCGACGCAGCCCCAGATTCCAATTCCCCAATGAACGGCGTAGATGCCTTTGAGGTTTCCCTTGAGGGCGAACTTGTCTGCCATATCGACAAACACAGGGAACAAGGCATTGGTAATGTTGCCGATCGTCAGCGCAAGGACGGCGATGGGCATGGCGAGCGCGATGGCCGTCTCGGTACCCTGACCGAGCTGAATGGCAAACGCGCAGGCGAGCACGCCGCCGACGGTTTCGTTAGGCGGCACGTAGGCGCCGATGGAAATCGAGCCCATGAACAGCAACTCCAGGCTGGCGCCAACGGCAAGGCCAGTCTGCAGGTCCCCCAGCACCAGGCCCACGAGCGGGCACAGGACGATGGGGCGGAACGCGTAGAGGGTGCCGAGCTGGTAGTCGAGGCATCCAAACGCTCCGACTAAGCCGACGAGGATTGCTTGGACAAGCATAATTCCTCCCAATAAGGAATCTCGAACCGTCGTCACTCCCGTCGCGCGCGTTGTTGATATCAATTCCGGGAGTTCGATTCCACGGCTCGAAGCGTACCTGGTGTGCTGCTAACACCCATGCCAGGCACAAATGATTTGATACCAATTATAGGTATGCAGGTTCGCCTTATTTAATACCAGTCGCTCAGCGGGGTGTTTTTTACCGTAAACGGCAGGCGCATCCCATTAGGCACGCTCTTTGTTTCGATGGCGGACAAGCGCCACCAGAAAGCCGTCGCCAAAAGCATCGGATGCCAAGTTGGCCACAATCACCAAAACGATCATCGCTGCGCCCAAAAACTCGTTCCAGCGAAAGACCTCGCCAAAGAGGAGCGCCGACCAGCAGGGAGCGAGCACGACCTCACTCATGCAAACCAAGTTGGCCGCAAACGCGTTGGTGCGCGCAATCCCCTTGGCATACAGCACACTCGCAAGGCCGCTGCAAAAAAGGCCATGCACCAGCATAAGCCCCCACTCAAAGGGTTTCACGGAGCCTAGGTCGCCGGCAAAATAGACGATCGGAAGTATCGAGATGCCGCAGGAGATGAGCGAGGACACCATGGGCGACGCATCGGGGCGAGAGTTTAAAAAGAAACACAGCCCAAAGGTGGCGCCCGAAATGACGGCAAGCAGATTTCCGAGCATGCCCTCGGCGCTCAAATCACCTAAAAAGAAAAGTCCCATACCCGTAAAAGCAACCACCACGGAGGCAATCTTCGCAGGCGAGGGCAACGTGCGAGTTGCGAGCGATTGATACACGATAACGAAAATCATCGAGGTGTACTGCAGAACGATCGCGTTGCCGACCGTCGTGAGCTGGTTGGCAAAGTTAAACGTGGTGCCCGTCACGAAGTTGCAGACGGCCACAAGGACAATAAGACGGCTGACGCGAAGGACGGGTCTGCCGACGAGCAGGATAAAGAGCGCCATAAATATTGCCGTGACGGCACCGATCAAAAGAGCTGACTGCGAATTGGCGCGAACGAGGATGCCGATAAAACTCCACAAGAGCGCCGTGCCAAATAGATACATCGCCCCGCTCACGCCATTATCGGGTGGATTGTCAGATCGAATCACGAAGCACCTCCAACTAGCTTTCGGTAATAAAAAACGGCGACCGCAATGGGTCGCCGTTTCCCTTGGGGGCAAATAATAGGCCGGGCCCTTACGCCAGCACGCCGAAGAACGCGCCGATGATGCCCACGACCATG
>CABRHW010000037.1 GCA_902470765.1 uncultured Collinsella sp. | reverse complement strand
CCGACTGCTTCGGCCTGCGCCTGCTCAACCGCCGCGGCTGCTTCCCCAAGTTCGATTTGTTTATCGAGCAGACCAAGGACATCTGGAAGGACATGCTCGATATCCGCAAGCGCTTCGAGCCGCGCGCCGAGGAGCTCGCCAAGAAGTACGCCCTGGCCCCCTACACCATGTTCATCGGCTCCGGCGCCCTGTGGGGCGAGACCATTCTGTTCTCGATGTGCATCTTGGAGGAGATGCAGTGGAAGCGCACCCGCTACATCACCTCGGCCGACTTCTTCCACGGCACCCTCGAGCTCGTGGAGCCCGGCGTCCCGGTCTTCCTGTTCATGGGCGAGGACGAGAACCGCAAGCTCGACGAGCGCGTCCGCGCCTTCCTGACCCGCGGTGTGACCGGCGACACCGACATCAACATCATCGACACCGCCGAGTTCGCGATCCCCGGCCTTGACGACGAGTTCCGCGTCATCGTGTCTCCGTGGATTCTGACGGTGCTCGTTACCGACCGCCTGGCTCGCTACTACGAGACGGTCACCAAGCACAACCTCAAGTATCGTCGCTACTATCACCAGTTCGACTACTAAAGAAAACGGGTGCGGGAACGCGCCGGGCTATTGAGAGGAACACAGAATGAGGCAGTACATCATCGCCAGCCATGCGCACTTCGCTACCGGCATCAAGGAGAGTGTCGAGCTGCTCTCGGGCGCTCGCGACAACGTCCACGATCTTTCGATGTTCGTCGATGACCGCATGGACGTGGCCGAGGAGGCCCAAAAACTGCTGGCAGGCATGGCTGCCGACGATGATGTCGTTGTCTGCACCGACCTCTTTGGCGGCAGCGTCAACAACGAGTTCACCAAGATCGTCCAGACGCGTCCCCGCACGTACCTCGTTACCAACATGAACCTTCCTCTGCTTATCCAGCTGCTGTTCTCTGACGAGTCGGCGCCGGTTGAGGAGACGATTCGCGCCATCGTCGCTGCGGACGATACGCGCGTGAAGTTTGTCAACGATCTTTTGGTCGATGACGAAGAGGAAGAAGAGTTCTAATCCGCAGCACCTACTGACACGCCGTAAGACGGCACAAGACCTTTGGGGGGTCACATTATGATTCAGCTACTTCGCGTCGACCATCGCCTGCTTCATGGCCAGGTCGCGGTCTCTTGGGTCCAGGGCCTTGGCTCCAACTGCATTTTCTGCGTGGGCGATAAGGTCGCCAACGACCCGGTGTGGAAGACGACGCTCAAGATGGGCAAGCCTGCCGGCTGCAAGCTCGTCATCAAGGATATGGCGAATGCCATCGAGGCCATTAACTCGGGTGTGACTGACAAATACAAGATGATTATCTGTGTCGCCACCATCGCTGAGGCAAAGCAGCTTGTTGAAGGCTGCCCGCAGATCAAGTCGGTCAACCTGGGCAACACCAAGCCCAAGGACGAGAAGCGCCCCGATGCTCGTCAGGTCTCTCGTCAGATCTTCCTGACTGCAGCCGAGGAGGCCGATGTGCGTGAGATGCTGAACAACGGCGTCGAGGTCGAGATCCGTCCTCTGGCCGATGACCCCAAGGTTGACTGCGCAAGCGTGCTCTAGGCGTTCAATTTCGAAGAGTCTGAGCTCTTCGTAGTGTCCTATTAGGAAAGGGGGATATATGCTTACCCAAGCAATCCTCATCGGACTTATCGCCGCATTTGGTAAGTTCGACTGCCAGCTCGGTACGCTCTATGCGTTCCGCCCCATCGTCCTGTGCCCGCTCGTGGGCCTGGTGCTGGGGGACCTGCAGTCCGGCCTCGCGATCGGCGCCAGCCTGGAGCTTCTGTTCATGGGCTCGATCTCCATCGGCGCCTACGTGCCGCCTGATGAGACGATCGGCGGCGTGCTCGCCTGCGCCTTCGCTATCCAGTTGGGCCAGAGCACCGAGGCAGCCATCGCGCTCGCTATGCCCATCGCCACGCTGTGCCTTGCCATCAAGAACATCCTCAACGCCGCCCTGCCGATTCTGGTTGACCGCGCTGATGTCTTCTCCGGCCAGGGCAACCTTAAGGGTGTCTATGCGATGCACTTCCTGATCGGTTTGACCGGTATCATCATGGCGTTCCTGCTGTGCTCGCTGTCGTTCTATCTGGGTGCTGACGCCATCCAGGGCCTGCTCGACTTCATCCCGCCCTTTGTCCTTGCTGGCTTTGGCGTTGCCGCCAACATCCTGCCGGCCATGGGCTTCGCCATGCTCGGCCGCCTGG
>CABRHW010000036.1 GCA_902470765.1 uncultured Collinsella sp. | reverse complement strand
CACGAGCGGGGGCTCCTATCTTTTTAGTGCCCTCGGATTGGGTCATAGTGTCTGTCGTTGCCAAAACATCGGCGTTGCCTTGGTCCGGACTAGTCGTTGGGTAGTCATTGGGGACGTTTTTAAACGACTAGTCAAACAAGAACCTCCCCAATGACTACCCACAAAGCGAGAGTGGATGTCGTCATTTTGCGGCACTTGGGGACGTTCCTTTTGTGCCGGCAGTTTGGGACACTCCTTGCGTTAAGAGGCTGGCGTGCGTCAACCTGTTCTCATTGCAGCAAAAAATCGCCCCGTTCTTGGTTGAGGACGGGGCGATTCGTCTTTTGGACTTGTGCAGCCAGGCTTATGCAAAGCGGGCGACGAGCTCCTGGAGCACGTCGGTCATCTTGACGAGCGAACTGACCGGGACGAACTCGTTGACGCCGTGGTAGCAATAGCCGCCGGTGGAAAGGTTGGGGCAGGGCAGACCGCGGAACGACAGCTGCGCGCCGTCGGTGCCGCCGCGAATCGGCAGCACTTGGGGCTCAACGCCGCAGGCAAGGTAGGCTTCCTTGGCAACATCAATGAGCTCGGGATAGTCACGAACGATCTCGGCCATATTTCGATACTGCTGCTTAATCTCGACCGTCACGCGCTCCTCACCCAGACGCTGGTTGAGCATCGAGGCGGCGGCATCAATAAGGTCGAGTTTCTGCTGGAACTTGGCGGCATCGTGATCACGGACGATATAGCGCGCCGTGGCGTGATCGACGGTTGCAGATACACCCTCAAGGTGATAAAAGCCCTCGTAGCCTTCCGTATACTCCGGGCGCTGCACGTAGGGGAGCAACGCGTTGAAGTCGCAGAACAGATTGCCTGCGTTGACCATACGGCCCTTGGCGTCGCCCGGGTGGATGGACTGGCCCTCAAAGCGGATGGTCGCCTCGGCGGCGTTAAAGCACTCCCACTCCAGCTCGCCGATGGGGCCGCCGTCGACCGTGTAGGCGTACTTGCAGCCAAAGGTATCGATATCCAACAGCTCGGCTCCGTGACCGATCTCCTCGTCAGGGCAGAAGCAAATGCCGAGTGCGGGATGGGGCAGAGAGGGGTCCTGAGCGATACGCGCGACAAGCGACATGATCTCGGCGACGCCTGCCTTGTCGTCCGCGCCCAGCAGCGTGGTGCCATCGCTGCAGACCAGGTCCTCACCCGCGAGGTCGTTCAGGGCGGGAAGCTTGGCGGTACTCATGGCAACGGGCTTACCGTCAACCGTGCCGCAGACCAGATCGCCGCCTTCGTAGTGTACGATGTGCGGCTTCACGCCGGCGCCCGGTGCAACTTCGGTGGTGTCGAGATGGGCGATCAGGCCCAGGGCGGGCTTGTCCTCAGCGCCCGCACTTGCGGGGATATGCGCGCAGACATAGGCGTGCTCGGTCACGTGGGCATCTTTTGCACCAAGCTCGCGCAGCTCTTCAACCAGCACGTTGGCAAGGTCAAACTGAACGGCGCTCGAGGGTACCTGGTCGCAGTTTGCATCCTCGGACTGCGTGTTGATCTGGACGTAGCGCAAAAAGCGCTCGAGGACATCGGGGCTCGTGGTGGTGTTTTCCATAAAGACCGCTCCAATCTTGGTCGTCGTGTGCAACAAGAACTCTAGCACGGTATGCCACGGCATACCGCGACGCTTGGATGGGGTAGAATCAGCCATTGAATGCAGAAGGGACGGAAGATCATGGATACGACAAATAGCTCGCGCGAACTACATCTGACGGTGGCGAACGAAGACTACTTGGAGTGCATGGTTCGCATTGAAAGCGAAGAGGGGGAAACCAACGGCGTGCGATCGGTCGACATCGCGCAGCGCCTTGGCGTCTCCAAGGCATCGGTCAATAAAGCGGTTTCGGCGCTCAAGGCATCCGAGCTTGTCGAGCAATCGCACTACGGCAAGGTAATCCTGACCGATCGTGGCCGCGAGGTTGGCACGGCTATCTGGTACCGCCATCGCCTCATCCGTACGTTTTTGGTTCAGGAGCTCGGTGTCGAATTTGAGCGAGCCGATTCCGAGGCCTGCATGATGGAGCATGCGCTATCCGAGGACACGATGAACCGCTGGCTCGCCTATCTCGAAAAGCAGGGAATCAGCGTCGAGGAATAGCGGGATATATATGGATACGAGTTATTACAACCGCTTTGGTGCCGAGGAACTTGCGCGCCGCTTGTCGAGCGAGACCTTGTTGGCGCAGGGCCCCATGGGCAGTGTTCTGTTGAGTGAGTACGATGCCGCCGACATTCCACCGGCGTTTTGGAATCTGGCAGAGCCGCAGACCGTTTCTCGTATCCATCGCTTGTATGTCGCCGCCGGCGCGCAGGTGCTCATTACCAACACCTTTCAGGCATCGAGCTATGCCCTCAAGCACACCCAGATTTCGCCGTCCGTGGCGGAGGTCAATCGCGGGGCCGTCGACGATGCCCGCCAGGCGCACCCTCAGCTGCTGCTGGGCTCGATGGGCCCGATCGGTATTGAGTGGTTTGCCGAGGACTCTGCCGAGTATCGTGAAATCCGCGGCATTGCGCGCGAACAGGCGCACGCCTTGCTCAATGCTGGTGTTGACGGTCTGCTGATCGAGACGGTGACGTCTATCCGTAATCTGCAGCCCATGCTTGCCGGCGCCCGAGATGCCGCCGACGGCATGCCTGTTCTGGTGAGTTTTGTCGTTGACGATAAAGGCGACCTGCTGGGCGATGACCTCAACATCGAGGCAGCCGTTTTGTACGCCGAAAAACACGGCGCAAACTCGGTTGGTGTTAATTGCTGTTCGCTTGCGGCCGCGAACGCGGCGGTGCCCAGGATGGTTGCATCGGCGACTACTCCCGTCACGGTGCGTCCCAACGTGGGCGATCCGGTCCAGACTCAGGATGGCCCCGTATGGCACGAGAGCCCCGAAGCTTTCGCGCGCGCATGCATCGAATGGAGGCATGCCGGTGCCGCAATGGTGGGCAGTTGCTGTGGAACCACGGCAATCACTACGGCAGCGATGGCCGAGGCGCTCGATATATAAAGGGCAAAACCGCTCCATACGGGGCGGTTTTTTTATTTCAAGACTTTAGTCTGCTGGCCGCGCAGCGGCCAGCTTTAAACCACCCGCTACG
>CABRHW010000035.1 GCA_902470765.1 uncultured Collinsella sp. | reverse complement strand
AAAGAGAAGAGGCGGGGCATGCCCCGCCTCTTACACCACATCTCTGCGCGCTACCTTCGAATCGCTTAAAGTAAGCAATTTGCTCTCGATTTTGCTGCTACTAAATTGGTGGCAGTACTCATATTTGCCACTTTTTGCCCACGAGGTGCTCAGAGGAGCTCTCGACAAGCATCTAACGCTACAATAGCTACCACGTGGCTGGGTTTGCCGGCCGAATGTGCGATGTCGTGGGAGGGGACATGGTCGAATTTACGAAGACGATTAAAGATCCGTTGGGATTGCATGCCCGCCCGGTTGCGCTGCTTTATGACATTATCGCCAAGCATCGTAGTGACGTGTCGGTTTCGATTGGCAATCGTCATGTCGATGGCCGCGACGTTATAGGGCTCATGGCACTCTGTGGCGAATGTGGCGAGGACATCGTGTTCCGCGTTTCGGGCGTGGATGAGGCCTCCTGTGTCACATCGATCAGAAATCTCTCGCTCTAAGCATGATAGGGCGCGGTAAAGGATGGTCCTTTGCCGCGCCTTTTTGTTTCGTATAGGAAACTTTTTCGAAATCTGAATGGGGACCCTTTCCAAAAAGTTAACCACGTGCTAGTTTACTATAGCGAACATAGACGTGGTTAACTTTTTACGCGTCGATGTTGAGGACGAACTGACGTTAGGAGCAACTCATGTCTTGCGGACCGCAGATGCCGGCCATGCCGCTTTCGATGGTAAAAGCGGGCGAAACCGTGCGCGTGTCTCGTGTAAAGGGCAATGAGGACATGAAACACCACCTCAAGGACCTCGGCTTTGTCGAGGGCAACGAAATCCACGTGGTGAGCTCGAGTGGTGCCAATATCATCGTCACGGTGCTGGGCGCACGCTTTGGCATCGATTCCAAGGTTGCCATGCACATCATGACCGTCGGTTAGTCAGCAGCATTTCATAAAAACCGAAAGGGGGACAAGTAAATGAAGACGTTGGGTGACGTTAAGGTGGGCGAGAGCTCCACCATCGTCAAGCTTCACGGTGAAGGTGCGCTTCGCCGCCACCTTATGGACCTGGGGCTCATCAAGGGCACTTCGTTCAAGGTCGTGAAGGTTGCACCGCTCGGTGATCCGGTCGAGATCAACGTGCGCGGCTACGAGCTTTCCATCCGCAAGGAGGAGGCCGCCGTCGTCGAGGTTCAGTAAGGACTCGCGGCGCATATTTCTGCAGATAAAGTTAGGTTTTTCTAACTTAATGCAGCATCTTTGAAGCACATTATCCAGCCTGCGCGGAGAAAGCAGCGCAGGCACACAAGGAAGAAGGATTGAATGGCGGATTCTCAGATCCATGTCGCGCTGGCGGGTAACCCCAACTGCGGCAAGACCACGCTTTTCAACCTGATCACCGGCGCCAACGGCTACGTTGGCAACTGGCCCGGCGTCACGGTTGAGAAAAAGGAAGCCAAGCTCCTAAGCGACAAGAACGTTACCATCACGGACCTCCCTGGCATCTACTCGCTTTCCCCCTACAGCCCCGAGGAGCAATGCTCGCGCGATTACCTCATGAGCGGCGAGCCCGATGTTGTCGTCCAAGTTGTCGATGCCACCAACCTCGAGCGCAACCTGTACCTGGCGCTTCAGGTTATCGAGACCGGCCTGCCCGTGGTCGTTGCCCTCAACATGGCCGACTTGGTCGAGAAGAACGGCGACAAGATCGACACGGACAAGCTCTCCAAGAAGCTCGGCTGCCCGGTTATGATGATCTCCGCTCTTAAGAACAAGGGCATCAAGGAGCTCTTCGAGCAGGTCAAGAAGTCTGCAGCTTCCAAGGGCCAGGTGCCGGAGCACAAGTTCGACTCCTCCATCGAGGACGTTCTTGACCACATCGAAAACAATCTGCCTGCGAGCGTTCCCGCTAACAAGCGCCGCTATTACGCCGTCAAGCTGTTCGAGCGTGATGCGGACGCCTGCAAGCTCATCAACCTCACCAAGGAGAAGGCCGCTCGCGTGGAGGAGCTGGTCGCTCAGTGCGAGCAGGATTGCGACGACGACGCCGAGTCCATCATCACCGGCGAGCGCTACGGCGTGATCGCGCACATTATCGATGAGTGCATGACCAAGGCTCCGGCCAAGATGAGCACCTCCGAGAAGATCGACCGCGTGGTTACTAACCGTATCCTGGGACTGCCGATCTTTGTGGTCATCATGTTCTGCGTGTACTACATTGCCGTCTCCACCCTGGGCGGCACGGTGACCGACTTCACCAACGACCAGCTCTTTGGTACCGATGGTTGGTACGTGCTCGGTCAGGGCCGCGATGCCTACGACGCAGCCGTCGAGGCTGCGGGCGACGATGCTGATTCGGTCGATCCGGCTCAGTATGGTCCGTATGTTCCGGGTATTACCACTATGGTGCACGATGCCCTCGTGGCGGGCGGCACCGAGGACGGTGGCCTGGTCGACTCGCTCGTCTGTGACGGTATCGTCGGCGGCTTGGGTGCCATCTTTGGCTTTGTGCCGCAGATGTTCCTGCTGTTCGTCATGCTGTCCTTCCTGGAGGACTGCGGCTATATGGCCCGCGTCGCCTTCATCATGGACCGCGTGTTCCGCCGCTTTGGCCTGTCCGGTAAGTCGTTCATCCCCATGCTCGTGTCCTCGGGCTGCGGCGTCCCCGGCGTCATGGCCACCAAGACCATCGAGAACGAGAAGGACCGCCGCATGACGGTCATGACCACCACGTTTATTCCCTGTGGCGCTAAGCTGCCGATCATCGCCCTGCTCATGGGTTCCATCATCGGCGATTCTTCCACTACTGCCGCGTGGATCAGCCCGCTCTTCTACTTCCTGGGCGTCTTTGCCGTCATCGCCTCGGGCCTCATGCTCAAGAAGACCAAGCTCTTCGCCGGTCGCCCGACGCCGTTCGTTATGGAGCTTCCCGCCTACCACTTCCCGGCGATCCGCTCTTGGGCGCTGCACGTGTGGGAGCGCTGCTGGGCCTTTATCAAGAAGGCCGGCACGGTCATCTTCGCGTCCACTGTCGTGGTTTGGTTCCTCTCCAACTTTGGTAGCTACAACGGTTCCTTTGGCTTCCTGCCTGCGATGGACGGCATCCCCGAGGAGTTCATGGACTACTCCGTGCTTGCCATGCTGGGCAACCTGGTCGCTTGGATCTTCGCCCCGCTCGGCTTTAGCACCTGGCAGGCAACCGCACTGACCGTCTCTGGCCTTGTCGCCAAGGAGAACGTCGTCGCCACCGCCGGCTCGCTGCTGTCCGTCGCCGACGCGGGCGAGACCGACCCGAGCCTGTGGACCGCGTTTGCCGGCATGTTCCCCACCATGGGCGCTTGCGTGGCCTTCGGCGCCTTCAACCTGCTGTGCGCTCCGTGCTTTGCCGCCATTGGCACCATCCGCAACCAGATGGACTCTGGCAAGTGGACCGCGATTGCCATCGGCTACGAGTGCGCCTTCGCTTGGGTGATCGGCCTGTTCATCAACCAGTTCTACAACCTGCTTGTCCTTGGGCAGTTTGGTATCTGGACGGTTGTGGCCATTGTGCTGCTGGTTGCGATGCTCTTCCAGATTTTCCGACCCATGCCCAAGCATGCATGGACCGATGAGGACGAGACCAACACTGCTTCCGCCGCAGTTTCCGCTTAAGTCCGAATAAGGATTAACCCCTTTCCACGAGCCCGGGTGTCCCAGCGACACTCGGGCTTTTTGGTGGGAGAGATGTGGCGTTTCCGCAGATAAAACCGACCAAAACAAACCTGTCCCTTTTTGGTAGGTGGAAAATGGGGTAAAGTAAGTGGTGGTTAACTAGAGGAGGCTTGCTATGGCACCTATCGATATTGTTGTACTGGCTGTTATTGGTATTGCGTTTGTCGCGGTATGCGTGCGCATCTACCGCAAGGGCACCTGCGCCGACTGCGCTCAGGGTGGCGTTTGCACGGGGCATTGCTCCAACAAAAAGACGTGCGCCGCACTTAAGGGCGTGGACAAAATCGCCGAAGACTTGGGCCGCGGTATCAAATAAGGTCTAGACATCCAAGCGCCTCGCGAGCATCCGTTCGCGGGGCGCTTTGCGCATTTGGGCGCGAGCGCGGCGAGTTGAAGAGTATTTTTGGGGTATCGTTAACTGAACTGTAAATTGGCAACTTATCTATAACGGAGTAATCCCATGAGCGCTCGTGTAACCATGAAGGACATAGCCGCCGAGCTTGGCGTTTCCATCAATACCGTGCACAAGGCCCTGACGGGAAAGGCCGGCGTGAGCGAATCCGTGCGCGCCAAGGTGAACGCCAAGGCCGAGGCCATGGGCTATCACCGCAACACAAGTGCCTCAAGCCTGCGCCGCAAGGACATCAATCTGGTGTTTTGCCTGCCCCGCGCATCGCGCGAGGGAGCGTACTTTTTCCGTTACCTGTGGGAAGGCTGCAATCGCTTTGAACAGGAGGTCATCGACCAGGGCATTACGGTTGAGCGTGTTGAATTTGGCGTGGGCGGCTACGCTGATGCGCTCGAGCAAATCGACGAGCGTTTGCAGGTGGGCGAGAAGATCGATGGCTTGCTCGCCTATGCGCCGGGCGACGATCGTGCAACTGAGCTTTTGGGGCAGATTGCCGAGGCGGGCGTGACGATCGAGCTCGTCGACGGCGACCGTCCGCACCTCGACCGTCTGGGCGCCAGTCTGGCTGATTATTCAACGGCGGGCAGCCTGATGGCCGAGCAGGCGGTCAACTTGGTTCACGCCGCTGGTGTCGATGCCCGCGTGCTCCTGCTAGCGGGCGACCCCTATACCGATTCACACTATCTAACCGCCCGTGCCTTCCACAATTACCTGCGCGAACGAGATATTCCATGGCAGGTCGAGGACCTTGCCGGTGCCCATGCGCAAGTCAAACAGCTCAAGCATGAGCTCGAAAAGCGCTTGAGTGCGCCGGACGCCCCTGAGCTCATTTGTAGCGTTTTTGCCGTTGGTTCCGAAGTGGTTGCCGATGCGCTTGTCTCGAGCGGCAAGGCCGGTCAGGTTATGGTGATCGGCAACGACCTGTTTCCCGAAAGCGCCCTGGCCTTGCGCCGCGGTATCTTTACCAATATTGTCTATAAGGACCCGACGAGCCTGGCGTATCGCGGCGCTAAGACGCTGGGCGATTATCTGCTGTGGGGAAGGACCCCGACGGTGCCCGTCCAGAAGGGCGCCGTCGAGATGGTATTTGCCAGCAATGTCGATCGCTACTGCGAACTTGCGGGAATTTAGTCGATCGGGCAGGTACCCCCTCTTGCGACGTGCATTTTTGGGAGTATTCAGCATTGGCATGCCCTG
>CABRHW010000034.1 GCA_902470765.1 uncultured Collinsella sp. | reverse complement strand
AAAGAGAAGAGGCGGGGCATGCCCCGCCTCTTACACCACATCTCTGCGCGCTACCACCGAAGCATGGAACGGCCCCCGTTTTGGCTCTGATGACGCTAAAACGGGGGCTGTTCCATGCTTTTTCGTCTCTGAGGGGCATCCGGAACGGTGGAATTTGCAGAATACTCGCGATTTTGCACATCGCTACAGGGGGTACCTTTGCTTTGGCGGTTTACTTGCCCTGTACCATGGTGAGCGAGATCTTCTTGCGGTCGCGATCGACCTTTTCGACCCACACCTTGACCGTGTCACCGATGCGCACCACGTCGCTCGGGTGCTTGACAAAGCGGTTGGCCAGCTTGGAGATGTGCACAAGGCCGTCCTGGTGCACTCCCACGTCGACGAAGGCGCCAAAGTCGACGACGTTGCGCACCGTGCCCTTGAGCTCCATGCCGGGTTCCAGGTCGTCGATGGAAAGTGCCGAGCGGCTAAAGACCACCTCGGGCGCGTCGTCGCGCGGGTCGCGGCCGGGCTTCTTGAGCTCGTTGACAATGTCGATGAGCGTCAGGGTACCGCAGTTCAGGTCGCTTGCTAGCGCCGAGATGCTGCCCAGGCGGCGCTCGATGTCGGGCACGCCGCCGCGGCTGAGCTCGCTTGCCGCAACGCCGGCACGCTCCAGGACGGCCGTGGCCACCTCGTAGCTCTCGGGGTGGACGCTTGTCGCGTCGAGTGGGTTCTTGCCGCCGCTAATGCGCAGGAAACCCGCGGCGTTGAGATATGCCTTGGGCCCCAGCTTGGGGACCTTCTTGAGCTGGCGGCGATCGGTAAAGGCGCCGTTTTCCTCGCGGTAGGCCACGATGTTTTTGGCCACGCTCGGCGTGATGCCCGATACGTATCCCAGCAGACTTGCGCTCGCGGTGTTTACGTCGACACCCACGCGGTTAACGACGTCCTCCACCACGTGGCCCAGAGTGCGCGAGAGCTCGGCCTGGTCAAGGTCATGCTGGTACTGGCCCACACCGATGGACTGGGGCGGAATCTTGACGAGCTCTGCCAGCGGGTCCTGCAGGCGGCGGCCCAGGCTCATGGCGCCACGCACGGTGACGTCCAGGTCGGGGTATTCCTGGCTGGCGAGCTCGGAAGCGGAGTACACCGACGCGCCGGCTTCGTTAACGATGATGTAGCGAAGGCTGGGTGCCTGCTCGGCAATGAACTCCGAGACGACTTCCTCGGTCTCGCGGCTGGCGGTGCCGTTGCCGATGACGATGGTGTTGACGCCGTCCTTTTTGACGAGGCGGGCGAGCTCGCGCTTGGTGCCGGCGACGTCGTGGCGCGGCTTGGTGGGGTAGACCACGCCGTGGTCGAGCAGCTTGCCGGTCTCGTCCATGACGGCGACCTTGCAGCCGGTGCGGTAGCCCGGATCGAGCGCGAGCACGCGGGCGCCGCGCACGGGGCGTGCCGAGAGCAGGCCCTCGAGATTCTTGGCAAAGACATTAATGGCCTCGGTCTGGGCGCGAACGGTGAGCTTGGCGCGGGCCTCGCGCTCCAGCGAGGGGGCCATGAGGCGCTTGTAGCCGTCAGCGATGGCGGCGTCAAAGACGGGCGCGAAGACGCCCTGGCGTCGGGGCCAACGGCTGCCGAGGCGCGCCGTGGCGGCAGCGCCGTCGACGTTCACGCGCACGCGGAGTTTGCCCTCGCGCTCACCGCGGTCGATAGCCAGCACGCGGTGGTTGGGAATACGGCGCAGCGGCTCATCATAGCTGTAGTACGGCTCGTAGGGGGTCTTCTCGGCGGGGTCGGTGGCCTCGACGATGATGTCGGCGGTGTTTTGCGTAAAGGCGCGCAGGTCGGCGACGTTCTCGGGGTCTTCGGCCACCGTCTCGGCCACGATGTCCGCCGCGCCGGCGAGCGCCTTCTCGGGCGTGTCGAAGCCGGCTTCCTCGTTGACGTAGGCCGCGGCGGTGTCGAGCGCGCTGCCCTTGGCCGAGGCCTGCATGATGATCATGTTGGCGAGCGGCTCCAGGCCTGCCTCGCGGGCCTTCTGTGCGCGGGTCATGCGCTTTTTGCGGTAGGGCTTGTAGAGGTCCTCGACACGCTGGAGCTGCGCGGCCTCGCGAATTTGCTGTTCGAGCTCGGGCGTAAGTTTGCCCTGGGCGTCGATGAGCAGAAGGACGTCCTCTTTGCGCTGTTCAAGATTGCGCAGGTAGGACAGGCGCTCGTCGAGTGCGCGCAGGGCGACGTCGTCCATTCCGCCTGTGGCCTCCTTGCGGTAGCGCGAGATAAAGGGGATGGTGTTGCCCTCGTCGATGAGCTTGACGGCTGCCTCGACGTTGGCGGCCTTAAGGTTGAGCTCGCGGGCGAGCTGGGCGATAAGATCCATGGGACTCCTTGCGTTTAAGGTGCGTTTGCAGCACAGGGCTACCAAGGATACCACCCGTCCCAAAAGACTGTTTTGGGGCCGCGCCACGAAAACGACCTATCTACTACGTTTGAACCATATGGGTCGACCATCCCTCGGTTTTCCGAAAATACGCAACCCGCCTACCTGCGGTTTTTATTTCTCGAAATTCGGCATGCTTGAGGGTGATCGGTTAAACGTAGTAGATAGGCCCATTTCGTGGCGAACGAATCAGACTGAGGTGCAAAATAGCCCCCGCTCCAGAAAAATCGTCGGCAAGGTAGCAAAAGGCCCCGCGGGCAGGAGGCTGCTCGCGGGGCAAAGAAGAGGGGCTTGTTGGCGGCGGGCCAAGGCGCTCGGCGGGGAGTTTGCCGCGACCCGCTCTTAAGGCATTACAGCTCGACGAGCTGGCCGGTCTCGGCGGCCTCCTTGATGGCGTTGAGAAGCGTGAGCGTCTTGACGTTATCGGCGGGGGTCACGACGGGCTCGACCTCGCGGCGGACGACCTTCACAAAGTGCTTGAGCTGCATCTTGTGCGGCAGCGCCGGGTCCACAGCCGGGATCTCCA
Source organism: uncultured Collinsella sp. (assembly GCA_902470765.1). Taxonomy (GTDB): domain Bacteria; phylum Actinomycetota; class Coriobacteriia; order Coriobacteriales; family Coriobacteriaceae; genus Collinsella. Next base: position 4,938 of record CABRHW010000034.1, on the reverse strand, counting down.
TCTGCAGCGGCTTGTGCCAGTTAGAGGCGCCGTCGTAGGAGAACTGGTGCAGGCGGGGCAGCGACAGGGCGCCCTTAGTGCCGCCGATAAAGTAGGCGTCGGCGTCGAAGGGGCGGTACTGCGGATCCTCGCGAGCGGTTGCCTCCCAGTTCCAGGGGCTGGCGGTGGCGTCGGAGATGGTCATGCTCGCAAGTGCGCCATCGGCAAAACGGACGTTGACCACGGCGGAGTCCTCGGTCTCAAAACCGCGGGCGGCGCTGGACTGCATACCCTGGACGGCAACGGGCTCGCCCAGCAGATAGCGGAGTAGATCGACGTCGTGAACCAGGTTGACCAGGATCGGGCCGGCGCCCTTCTTGCGGCGCCACTCGACATCGAAATACTCGTCGTTCTTATAGATCATGTAGTGGAAGCTCGACACGGTGAGCTTGCCCAGCTCGCCGGACTCGATGATCTCCTTGGCCTTGTTGACGAAGGGGTTGTGGCGACGGTGCTGGCCCACGAGCACGGGCACGCCGGCGGTCTCGGCCTCGGCAGCGAAAGCCTGGGCATCCTCCAGGTCGTTGGAGATCGGCTTTTCGACCAACGGCACGATATTGCGCTTCACAGCCTCGCGAGCAACGCCCAGGTGCAGGTCGTTGGGGGTGGCGATAATGACGGCCTCGGGCTTGACCTCGTCCATCATCTGGGCGGGATCGGTGTAAAACGGCACGCCGGCGGTCTCGGCCGTGGCGCGGGCGCCCTCAAAGGCGTCGGCGATGGCGACGAGCTCGGCCTCGGGCTCCTCGGTGACAAAGCGGATGTGGTTGCGGCCCATGGCGCCGGCGCCGATAACGGCAATGCGGACGGGATTGAGCTCAGACATTTCGACTCCTTAATACTGGTGGCCGGTGGAATGTGACAAAGGGGCAGTCCCTTTGTCACGTCGGTAAAACTAGGCGGATTTCTTCTTGCTGTCGGAGACCATCATGTAGACGGTGAGCACGACGGCGATGGCGGCGATCACGATGGCGCCGTAGAAGGACTGCTGGTAGGCGGCGCTGCCGGCCTCGGCGTGATACAGCACGGCGGTGATGGGCTGGCTGATCCAGGTGGAAGCGGCATAGCCCAAAAACATGATGCCGTAGTTGACGCCGATGTTACTGGTGCCAAAGGCGCCACCGGTGAGCGGCGGGTAGATGACGAGCAGGGCGCCAAAGCTAAAGCCGAGCAGGGCGAGCGCCACAAAGAACATGCTCTGCGTAAAGCTCATCGACATGATGACGAGTGCGACGATGGTGACGACAAGGCTGATGAGCAGCGACTTATAGGCGCCGAGCTTGTCGATGATCTGGCCAAAGGACAGACGGCCAACCAGGTTGGCGCATGTGTTGACGGAGACCACCACACCGCCGAGGGCGACGGCCGCGGCGCTCGTGGGGTCGGCGAAGAGCTGGACGGCGGCGATGGAGGCAACCTTGCCGACGAGCAGGGTGCCCGCGGTGGCGGCAAAGGCGAAGGTGACGATGAGAACCCAGAAACGCGGGGTCTTGACCATCTCGCTCGGGGTGAGGTCGCCGAAGGTGCCGGCGTGCGCGCCGCCCTTGGGGGCCTCGAAGCCCTCGGGCAGCCAACCGGCCTCGGGGGCCTTCAGGAACAGGGCGGAGGCGGCGATCGTCACAAAGAAGATGACGCCGAGCGCCTTAAGGGCGCCAAAGATGCCCAGGCTCGGGATGAGCAGCGAGGCGAGCACCGGGGACAGCACGGCGGGGCCGGCGGTCGAAGCGGCCAGGGTGATGCCGGAGGCGAGGCCCTTCTTGTCGATGAACCACTTTTGGCCGGTGGTGAGCGCCGGGTTGTAGCCCAGGCCGTTGCCGATGGCGGCGACGAGCGAGAACCACAGGTAGAACTGCCACGGCTCGGTGACGGTGCCGGACATGAACCAGCCCAGGCCGTAGCACACGGCGGCGGCGATAACGACGTTGCGCGGGCCGATCTTATCGGAGATGCGGCCGGCGAAGATGCCCGTCACGGCCATGATGGTCTGAAAGACCGGGAAGGCCCAGGTAAGGGCGCTGGACCACTCGGGGTAGACGGCGAGCAGGTTCTTGCTCACGACGGAATACAGCGCGATGGAGCTGATGAAGAACATGGTGACGCATGCGGCGGAAAGCACGACGGCGCGACCCTTGTTGGAGTTGGTGGAAGCCATTGGACTCTTTCTAATCGATACGGGGGAGGAGCGGTCGTATCCGCGGGACCTCCCTGTCAGGTTGGTTTACTGGTCAGTCGGCTTGGCGACGCCGGACTCATCGGACCAGAGCTCGACGCCCTTGTTCTTGAGGTAGTTGTCGGCAAAGGCGCGGCGGCCGCCGGGCTTGGCGGTGAGGTCGCCCATCATGTTGGAGAAGCCGCCGTCGACCTTGATGGCGTCGCCGGTGGTAAAGTCTGAGCGCGTGGACGCCAGGAACATGACGGCGTTGGCGATATCGCTGACCTCGCCGATGCGACGCGTGGCGATGAGGCGGCTGCGGCTCTTCTCGACCTCGGGATCGGCGTAAAAGCTTGCCGACATGGGGGTCTTGACGAAGCAGGGCTCGACGCAGTTGGAGCGCACGCCGTAGGGACCCCACTCGGCAGCCAGCATCTTGGACATCATGTTGACGCCCGCCTTGGTGGAGCTGTACACGCCCGAGAACGTTTCGGGGGAGTGACTGGCGACGGTGGAGATGTGAACCAGGCGGCCCTGGCCGGCCTTGATCATCTCGCGACCAAAGCGCTGCGAGGTGATGAAGTAGCCGGTGAGGTTGACGCTGAGCACCTGCTCCCAGTCGCTCAGCGGCAGGTCCTCCATGGCGGCGAAGCGCAGGATGCCGGCGGTGTTGACGAGGACGTCGACGCGGCCGAAGTTGGCGATGGTGGCATCGACGGCGGCCTGAACCTCGGCCTCGTCGGTGGCGTTCATCTTGTAACCCTCGGCGTGGATGCCAAACTCGGCAGCGAGATCGGCGGCAGCGGCCTTGACCTTCTCCTCGTCCAGGTCGAGCATGACGACGTTGGCGCCATTGCGGGCGAACTCGCGGCAGATCTCGGCGCCCATACCGCCGAGTGCGCCAGTCACGGCGCAGACATCGCCCTCGAGCTTAAGCCAATTGCCCATAGGAACTTCCCTTCTTGTGCCTCCCAGTGGGTCGCTCCCATTAACCGACCCACGTGGTTTTCGCTGGTTATCGTATGCTTTGCGTTTGCGCAGGTGAATTGCATATTTGTTAGAATGGCGTTAACTGTAGGTTTACACCGCATGATGCGATTTGTACCTGATTGAGCATGTGACCTGCGAAAACGACCCCCTGCGGCACCGTGTGGCCGTACGTGCGAAAACGGAGAGAAGACGTGTACGATCGACGACTTGAGGCTATTTCGGCCGCCGCGGAGCTGGGAAGCTTCTCGCGCGCCGCGGCAAAATTGCGCGTGTCGACCCCGGCACTCGTCAAACAGGTGTCGGGGTTCGAGGCAGAGTTTGGCATTACGCTGTTCGAGCGCTCGCATTCGGGCGTCAAGGTGACGCCGGCGGGCGCGCTGCTGGTGGACGACGCGCGCTCGATAATGCGCCAGTCCGAGGATGCCCTGCGCCGAGCCCGACGCGCCGCGGGTGATGGCGGTGCGGTGCGCCTGGGCGTGTCGATGATGTGCCCGGGGCGCCAAACGCTGTCGATGTGGTCGGGCATCCACGATCTGGAACCGTCGCTGCGATTTGAGATCGTGCCGGTAAGCGATCTCTACGACGAGCGCGAGACCGTCATGCGCAGCCTTGGTCGCGAAGTGGATGTGGTGCAGTCGAGTTTTTCGACCCCACGCTGGGGTGATGCCTGCCAAAAGCTCCGCATTGTCAACGTGCCGTTTTATATCGATCTGCCGCGCACGAGCCCGCTGGCGCGCAAGAATCGCATTACGGTTGCCGACTTGGAGGGTATGCGTCTGCGCGTACTGCGCCACGGCAACGACGCCATGGACAGCCTGCGCATCGATCTTTTGGCCGATGGCGGCGTGGACGTGATCGACGTGGACAGTTTTGACTTTGCGCTCTTTAACGAGGCGGAGGAAAAGGGCGATGCAGTGCTCACTTGCGGGGCGTGGTCGGGCGTGCACCCGGCTTTTGTAGGCGTGCCGTTCCTATGTGGCCGCGAGGTGCCGGTCTTCTTGCACTACCCGCTCGAGCCCACCCTTCAAGTACAAAAATTCGTCAACGCCATGGCCCAACTCCTCAAGTAGCTTACACAAAACGAGGCCCTGGCCAAACGGCCAGGGCCTCACTAACCTTTATTTCGATTTAAACGACGGGCTGATCACGCGTAGGAGGGTGCCCCGTGGGCGGCGGGGTATTTCCTCCGCGCGCAGTTTCGCAGCGAAGCGAGAATGTTTGAGCACGGAGGAATTACCCCGCCGCCCACGGGGCACCCTCCGTCAGTAACCGGTCCTACTCCAGCTCAAACGCACCCGTGTACAGCTGGTAGTAATATCCGCGCTTGGCGATCAGCTCGTCGTGGTTGCCGCGCTCGATGATGCGGCCGTGATCCAGACAGATGATCGCGTCGGAGTTGCGCACGGTGGAAAGGCGGTGCGCGATGACAAACGTCGTGCGGCCCTCCATGAGCTTATCCATGCCCGCCTGCACGATGGCCTCGGTGCGGGTGTCGATGGAGCTCGTGGCCTCGTCTAGAATCATCGCCGGCGGATCGGCGACGGCGGCGCGGGCGATCGAAATTAGCTGACGCTGGCCCTGCGACAGCTGTGCGCCGTTGCCGGTGAGCATGGTGTCGTAGCCGTCGGGCAGGCGGGTGATAAAGTCGTCTGCGCCCGCGAGCTTGGCCGCTGCGATGCACTCCTCGTCGGTGGCGTCCAGGTTGCCGTAGCGGATGTTGTCCATCACGGTGCCGGTGAACAGGTTCACGTCCTGCA
>CABRHW010000033.1 GCA_902470765.1 uncultured Collinsella sp. | reverse complement strand
GCGGTCGGCGGGGCCATTGTGGCTCTTGACAGCGGATTGGGTCATATGAGCGAAAACCCGCCAGAGCGAGCAAGGTGCCTTGAAGCGAGGCGGCATTGATCTTTTGATCATGCCGCCGAAGTTGAAAGGCAGATTGCCGCCCTGGCGGGTTTGCAGCGTCGAGCAGTTACGGCGTTTGGTAAAACGCCGTAACTCAACTAGAAGCGGTTGCCGCGGAAGCCGCCACCGTTGCGGCCGCCACGGTCGCCACCGCGACCGCCGCGGTCGTTACCACGGTTGCCGCCGAAGCCACCACGGTTGCCACCGCGATCGCCATAGCCACCACGGTTGCCACCAAAGCCGCCGCGACCGCCACGGTCGCCGCCACGGTCGCCAAAGCCGCCACGGCCACCGCGATCGCCACCGCGACCGCCACGGTCGCCGCCACGGCCGCCGCGATCGTCACGACCGCCGCGAGGACCGCGATCCTCGTCCAGGCCCATGGCGACGAGCGGAGCGATAACCTTATCGAGAGCGGCCATCAGCTCGGTGGCCTCCTCGTAAGAAAGCTCGGGCAGGAGCTTCTCCTTCTTGTTGGCAAGCTCGACCAGGCCCTCGGCGGCATCCTCGGCAGCGAAGACAACGATCTTGCGCATATCGCCCTCGGCATCGTCGATGCGGCCGACCAGATCGGCAGCCTCGGCCTCGGCCATCAGGCCATCGAGCTCACGAAGGCGCATGCCCAGCAGGTCGGACATTTCCTTCTGCTCCATCTTGGGCTTGAGGTCAAGAAGCTTGATGGCGCGCTCGATGTTCGCCATGCGCTCGGCCTTGGCCTCCTCCTCCTTGGAAATAGCAAAGCGACGGCTACGCAGCAGGCGGGCGGCCTTCTGCATCTTGTCCATCAGCTCTTCGTCATCGTAATCAACGGCGGCCTCGACAACCTCGGCCTCCTCCTCGGCGGAAACCTCGTCAGCAGCCTCAACCTCGGCAGCTTCGGTCTCCACGGTCTCGACTGCCTCAACCTCGGCAGCCACGGTCTCGTTCTCGGTCTCGTTCATGATCTCTTCGTTCTCGGACATGAGACTCCTTCTTGGCCCTCTCGGGCATCATCGCCCCATTCGCGGGGCCCGTCGCGCACTCTTTGCGCTTTAAACATTCATGCCTCTCGGCAAAACGTCCACTAGTTTATGGTGTCGTCATCTAATCTAGCTGCAGAATCTATGTGCACACATTAATGCGACATGTGCGACTCGCGACGAGCGTACACCAGCGACGCCACGAACCCGACCACGGCAATTACAGCCGCCACACGCACGGCAGCTGCAAATCCAATCGCCTGGGCAACGTCGGTCACAACGCCAGCGGCGCCGGCGGTCGCCGCAGAACTCGAGAGCAGACCGATAAACAACGACGGACCAAACGATGCGGCAATCATGTTCCACGTGTTGAGCAATGCCGTTCCGTGGGGATGCTCAGCGGCAGGCAGCGTCTCCAAGCCGGCCGTCTGCGAGGGACTCAGCACCAAACCGACTCCGGCATACACCACAACGGTCAGTGCCACGACAACGCCGATGTTCATGCTTGCCGCCGTCATCGAGATGGCAGTCTGCCCCACGGCAATCAGGGCAAAGCCGACCGGCAGCAGCGGCCATGCGCCACGGGCGTCCATCACGCGTCCGCCCACAATCGAGGTCACGGCGTTGCAGGCAATCGCCGGCAAAATGAGCAAGCCCGCAACAAGTGCGGTCATGCCGTATGCGCCCTCAAAATAGAGCGGCAACAAAACGCTCATCGAGAACGTCGTCATCATCGACACCACCACAAGCAGACACGCAGGCCAAAAACGAACGCTCGCCATGGGACGCACGTTAAGCACCGGATGCTCGAGCTTGAGCTGGCGGGCCGCAAACAGGCCGAGCAGCACAATGGCGGCGAAAAGCGTCACGATACCGGCAATCAGATTGGTCGAGAACTCGCCTACGGAATACACAAATGCCGTAATACCGGCGGCGAGCAAAACAACCGACAGAATATCAAGCGTGGCGTTCGAACGCTCTCCGACATTCTGAACAAGCTTTACGCCCGCCGCAGCGACCACAATGCCGCCCACCAGCGGCACTACGAACACCGCCCTCCAGCCAAACAACGTGCACATAAGACCGCTGATCACGGGTCCAAACGCCGGCCCCAGCGTAATGCAGGCTCCGCCCAGGCTCAGATAGAGACCGAGCTTCTCGCGCGGAGCGCAAGACAGCACCACGTTCATCATGAGCGGGAACAAGATGCCCGATCCCGCAGCCTGCAAAATACGGCTTGGCAGCAAAACGCTAAATGACGGAGCGAACAGGCACAGGACTTCGCCGGCGACCATGCATCCGCATGCGAAAAACAGCAGCTTGCGCGTCGAGAAACGGCCAGACAGGAAGGCCATGATGGCCGTAAAGATCGACGTCACGATCATGTAGCCCGAAACGAGCCACTGCGCCGTGGTGGCACTCACCGAAAAGGCCGCCATAATGTCGTGCAACGCCACGTTAATGATGTTCTCGTTAAACGCGGCAACAAAGGCTGCAATATACATTACGACGAGAATCGCCGCAGTGGCCGATGGCGCTACTTGAACTTGTTGCTGAGATTTGCTCCCCATGCATTTCCTTCCTCTTGGAACGACAGTCGCATCGCCCCAGAGGAACAGTCCAGGGCGAAAAATGAGCCCTAGACTTACGCCAGACGCCGTACTCGACGAGTCTGACAACATGGTCCAACGTCGAAAGATTGTAACGCGGACGCACAGCTTTCCTTCCACGCTATTATTAAAAGTCCACGAAAGCATAAGACATGAGGAGCCCGCCATGATTAAGCCCATCATGAAATCCGAGTTCTTTTTGCGTCTGCCTTCCGAAGACGCGGGACCCGACGATGCCGCGACCGGGCAGGATCTCCTGGATACGCTCCACGAGCATGAGCGCGAGTGCGTGGGCCTCGCCGCCAACATGATCGGCGTGCGCAAACGCATCATCTGCGTAAAGGACGGCAACAGGACACTCCTGATGTACAACCCTCAAATTCTTGAGCAGGTCAATGCCTATCAGACGAGCGAAGGATGTCTCTCGCTGATCGGCGAGCGTCCCTGTACCCGCTATCGCCGCATTAAGGTTGAGTATTTGGACGAGAACTTCGTCCACCGCATCAAAAACTTCTCGGGCTACACCGCCGAGATCATCCAGCACGAAATCGACCACTGCAACGGGATTGTTATTTAGTTCCGCCGTTCTACCGAACGGCGGACCACTTGACGCTGCGCGAGCCGCATTCACGCCAATCTGACGTTCAATTTCGAGGGCGCGACCAGAAGGTCAGCGCCCTCTCATTTCACGTCACCTTGGCGCAAATGCGGCTCGCTCGCTGTCGTATGTCTATCCTGCGACGCCTCGATTCTTGCGGCGGCAGGCACCTAATCCCCTACGATTGGCGGTAATGGTCAAAGAAGTCGGCGAGGTCTTCGAGCGACTCTTTGAGCACTTCCATGCGCGGCAGGTACACGATGCGGAAGTGATCGGGCTCAGCCCAGTTGAAGCCGCCGCCGCGCGTAATCAGGATCTTCTTCTCGTGCAGCAGGTCAAGGGCGAATTGCTCGTCATCGGTGATGTTGAACTTCTTCACATCCATCTTGGGGAAGATGTAGAACGCCGCACGCGGCTTAACCACCGAGATGCCGTCAATCTTGTTGAGCGCCTCATACACAAAGTTGCGCTGCTCGTAGACACGGCCGCCGGGACGGATGTAGTCGTTGACCGACTGATGGCCACCGAGTGCCGTCTGAACGATCGACTGAGCCGGCACGTTGGAGCACAGGCGCATGTTAGAGAGCATGTTGACGCCCATGATGAAGTCGCTCATGCAGCGCTGGTTGCCCGAAAGCACCATCCAGCCAATACGATAGCCCGCAATCATGTGCGACTTGGACAGACCGCTAAAGGTAACGCAGGGCAGGTCGGGGGCGAGCGAGGCAATCGAGACGTGCTCGTAGCCGTCCATGCACAGGCGGTCGTAAATCTCATCGGCAAAGATCATCAGCTGATGCCTGCGTGCAATCTCGACGATGCCCTCGAGCACCTCGCGCGGATAGACAGAACCCGTGGGGTTGTTGGGGTTGATGATGACGAGGGCTTTGGTCGCGCTCGTGATCTTGGACTCCATATCCTCCAGGTCGGGATACCAATCCGCCTGTTCATCGCACAGATAATGTACGGGATGACCGCCAGCAAGGGTTGCGCACGCCGTCCAGAGCGGATAGTCGGGGCTGGGGATCAGAATCTCGTCGCCATTGTCGAGCAGCGCGTTCATCGAAAGCTGAATGAGCTCGGACACGCCGTTGCCCGTGTAGATATGCTCCATCTGAACATTGGGCAGGCCCTTGATCTGCGAATACTGCATGATCGCCTTGCGCGCGGAGAACAGGCCGCGCGAATTGGAATAGCCTTCGCAGTCGGGCAGCTGCTGGCGCATGTCCTTGATGACCTCATCGGGCGTGCGGAAACCGAAGGGCGCCGGGTTACCGATATTGAGCTTGAGGATGCGCTCGCCCTCGTCCTCCATACGGGCGGCCTCGTCGACGACGGGACCGCGCACGTCATACAGGACGTTATCGAGCTTGGTGGATTTAGAAAAAGTACGCATGGTGGTGCTCCTTGCAATTTGAGCTGAGGGATGGGGTTCGGGCTTGGAATCGTTACGGGGTGATGATGCCTCGCCTTGATCGGCGTCGCCGGCAAGCAGCCAGGTAACATCGACCTCCAAAATACGGGCGAGCAGCTCAGCCACATCGCGCCGCGGGATCGTCTTGCCGCTCACATATTGGCTCATCTGACTCTTGCCGAGTTTTTTGCCGAGCATCTCCGATGCGCGGATCACGTCCGACTGGCGAACGTCGCGATCGGACATAGCCTGTCGCAGGCGATCGCTAAACGTCTCTTGGGCCACTAGAACCTCCTTGCTGGCAAAGTTCAATTTATAGAACACGAATTGAACCAAGGTTCAATTTAGCAAGCAGTATAGCGCCGTACCTCATTCGTAAGTTCAATTTCATAAGAAAACGTACCGAACTCCGAGATTTGCCCAAAGCGGACAATGACGTGCACACGTTTAGAGGTATTCAAGGAATCGAGCAGCGGCAAGAGAAACGTCAGCCGTGCGATATATCGCATTGATCTGCCGATGGGGATGTCCCTCGAGTGGTCGCACGGCAACATCGAACTGACAGCGGCGCAAGATGAGCGCGGGAAGAATGCTCACGCCCAAGCCGTCCTCGACCATAGCCATAATCGCATAGTCATCCCAAGTCGACAGTTTTGAGCGCACCGCCAGTCCCGCCCGACGAAACAACGGCGTAATCTCGTCATCGGTGCCGCGTTCTAGCAGAATAAACTGCTCGTTGGCTAAATCGGCAAGAGAAACGACCTCCGCCGTGGCAAGCAAAGAGTCTGCCGGCACTACTGCCATCAACTCGTCGCGCACCAAAGACCGCGATGCCATGCCGTTTTCTCGGGGCTCACGCGGGATAAAGCCCAGGTCGCAGCGGCCTTCCGCCACCCATTGCTCAATCTCGGAGTAATCACCCATCAGCAACTCATAATCGACATCCGGATGATCGGCGCGAAAACGCGCAATCACCGGCGGCAGCACGTGGGTCGCCACACTCGAAAACGTACCGATGCAGATTTTGCCGCGCATGAGTCCACGCATCTCATCCACCCGTCGCTGCAAGCGAGTGAATTCCTCGCAGAGCGCCTCGACAGCCGGCATGACCTGCCGCCCGTCGGCAGAAAGAGCCACGCCCTCGCGACTGCGGTCGAGCACCTTAAAACCCCAGTCGGCCTCAAGATCGGCCACCATACGGCTCACGCCCGACTGCGAATAGCTCAGGCGCTCGGCAGCACGCGTAAAGCTTCCGGCGCGCACCGTCTCCAGCAGCACCTGCATCTTTTGAATATTCGTTTCCACGGCACCCTTCCACCTTTGCATGAGTTTTTGTCATGTTCTCCATGCATTATATTCGCTTTTCTTCTAGAGCCAGTTCACCCATAATGAACATGCTCAGATATAGAGGGGATGTCAGCGCATGAACAACGGACTGTTTACGTACTTAGCAGCATTGCTATTGTTTGGCTCCAACGGCATCATCGCCGCTGCCATCGCGCTGCCGAGCTCGGATATCGTGCTACTACGCACGTTTTTGGGCGCACTCTCGCTTGTCACCATTCTCGCCGTCACCCAACGCCATAAGTTGCAGGCGCCATCTCGCCCCCGCGAAGCCGCAGCCCTCCTCCTCTCGGGAGCCGCGCTAGGCGCCAGCTGGATTTTTCTGTTCCGCGCCTACCAGACGATCGGCGTCGGCGTATCCTCGCTGCTGTACTACTGCGGCCCCATCATTGTCATGGCGCTCTCCCCGCTCATCTTTGGCGAAAAGCTGACCGGCGGCAAAATCGCCGGCTTTGTCGCCGTTGCTTGTGGTGCTTTTCTCATTGCAGCGCAAGGTCTAGGCGGCAATATGCCCATTGCGGGTATCGTCTGCGGTATCGCCTCGGCATTTTGCTATGCGCTGATGGTCATCGCTAGCAAGGGTGCGCCACACATCGAAGGCCTCGAGAACTCCACGCTCCAGGTGAGCGCCGCCTTTGCGACCGCGCTGGTCCTCACGCTCATCACGCAGGGCGCTCCCTCATTCCTGTCCGCCGGTGTCGCCGCCAGTATTGATTGGCGCGCCGTCATCATGCTCGGCGTCGTCAACACCGGCATCGGTTGCCTGCTCTATTTTAGTGCTGTCGCCAAGCTGCCCGTTCAGACCGTCGCGGTCGTCGGCTACCTCGAGCCGCTTTCGGCGGTCGTGTTCTCGGCCGTCCTTTTAGGCGAAGCCATAACACCGATCCGCCTGACGGGCGCCGCACTTATCATCGGCGGCGCGATTTTTTGCGAACTCGCCGGCAAACGCGCAAACGCCAAGGCTGGCATCGCCCAGACAGTGCGTGCTTAAAAGCCCCTGCTTTGAATGCTACCTGCGTAGATAAATAATCCCCAGCTGAGGATTATTGTCTAAAATAACCCGATGTGCCAAACTGCTCTTGTATATATAAAGACGGCATAAAGATTATCTGTCCTAGACAGATAACCAGATGTCCAAGGGAGTCCACGTGGCACACAACAAACTGGAGGCAAGCCCCCAAGACCAGCATGGTCAAGGCGGGCACGGAGCCATTCCCCTCTCCGCTGGCATGCTGCTCGTAACGCTCGGCGTCGTCTATGGTGACATCGGCACGAGCCCCATGTACACCATGAAATCAATCGTCGCCAACAACGGCGGCATCGGCACCGTCAGCGAGGACATGATTCTGGGCGCGCTTTCGCTCGTCATCTGGACCATGACGCTCGTGACCACGGTCAAGTACGTGGTAATCGCCATGAAGGCCGATAACCACAACGAAGGCGGCATCTTCGCCCTGTTTAGCCTGGTGCGAAAAGTAGCACCATGGCTGATCCTACCTGCCATGATCGGCGGCGCGGCGCTGCTCGCCGACGGCATCCTCACCCCCGCCGTCACGGTTACCACGGCCATCGAGGGCTTGCGCACTATCGAGTGGGGCCATGCGCTTTTGGGTGACGGCCAGACCAATGTAATCATCATCACCATCATCATTATCTGCGGCCTGTTTGCCATGCAACGCGCCGGTACCTCGTCGATCGGCAAGCTGTTCGGCCCGCTCATGACGCTGTGGTTCCTGTTCTTGGCTGGCGCCGGTCTGTTCAACATGCTCGGCAACCCGTCCATCCTGCGCGCGCTCAACCCCATCCGCGGCATCATGTTCCTGTTCTCGCCCATCAACCACTCGGGCATCATGGTGCTCGGCTTTGTCTTTCTGTCGACAACCGGTGCCGAGGCGCTCTACTCGGACATGGGCCACGTGGGCAAGGCAAACATCTATGCATCCTGGCCGTTTGTTAAAGCGGCCCTCATCCTCAACTATCTGGGTCAAGGCGCTTGGCTGCTCGCCAATAACTCCAACCCCCAGATGCTCGCAATGGATATCGTCAACCCGTTCTATATGATGCTCCCCGAGCCCCTGCGCCCCTTTGCCATCGTGCTTTCGGCCGTGGCGGCCATCATCGCCTCGCAGGCGCTCATCACCGGCTCGTTCTCGCTGGTATCCGAGGCAACGCGCCTCAACCTTATGCCGCACCTGCGCATCCACTACCCCAGCGACACCAAGGGCCAGCTCTATATTCCGCTCGTCAACAACATCATGTGGGTCGGCTGCATCTTCATCGTGCTGCTATTCCAAAACTCTGAGCGCATGGAAAGCGCCTATGGCCTCGCCATCACTGTGACCATGCTCATGACCACCACACTGCTGACGAGCTATATCGCCGGCATCCTCAAGCACAAGCTGGGTGCCTGCGTCTTCGCCCTGCTCTTTGGTGCCATTGAGCTGTGCTTCTTCGCCTCGTGCCTCACTATGTTCTTTGACGGCGGCTACGTCATGATCTTCCTGGCCGCGCTGCTGTTCGGCCTTATGTATGTGTGGCGCCGCGGCACCGCCATCGAGCGCACGCAAACGATCCTGCTGCCCGTCTCCAAGTACATCGATCAGCTCAACCGCCTGCGCAACGACGAGACCTATCCCGTGCTCGCCGACAATCTGGTATTTCTCACCAACAGCCCCGACCCGCTCACGCTCGACCGCGACGTGCTTTATTCCATCCTGGACAAGCACCCCAAGCGCGCCAAGGCATATTGGTTCATCAACGTGCACGTTACCGACGAGCCCTATACGCATGAGTATTCCGTTGAGACCTTTGGCACAGACTTCCTGTTCCGCGTGCGCTTGGACCTGGGCTTTAAGGTCAACCAGCGCATCAACGCCTACCTGCGCCAGATCGTCGGCGACCTGATGGCATCGGGTGAGTTGCCGCCGCAGCATCACACCTACTCTATCTACGAGACACGCGGCAACGTGGGCGACTTCCGTTTTTGCATGCTGCGCAAGATGCTTGCCCCCGAAACGGACATCAACCGCAACGACCACCGTGTGATGGCCATCAAGTACGCCGTCCGCCGCGCCTGCGGAAGCCCGGCGCGCTGGTACGGTCTCGAGAACTCTGCCATCATCATCGAGTACGTGCCGTTGTTTGCCCGCATGCGCCCGGCCGTTAAGCTCGTGCGCACCCAGGTGCCGCTCGAGGTTCAGATTGAAGAGGCCGAGGAAATGGAAGTCGACATCTTCTCGGACGACCTGGTCAACGGCAACGAGGCCGGCAAGAGCATGGACGTCGATCCCACCGAGCTGCTCGAGAGCGTCGCCGATACGCCCGAGCAACAGCAACTCGACGGACTCGAGAGCACCCAGCTCAACGACGCCAACTTCTAGCGACGTCATAAATCAACGACAGCGGCCCTGCACCTCACGAGAGACGCAGGGCCGCTTTGCATTGCAGTAAAGCTAACGGCTACGAACGACGCGGCTCGGGAACCACGAGCCTATCGGGGCTCGCGCCCTCGGCATCCATCAGGCTCACGTAGCGAATCGACGGATCCTCATACATCGCGTAGTAATAATTGCCCGTGCGCGCGCTAAAGCATCCGGTGTAGATAGTCTTCTCGAACTTGCCATCTCCCATCCTGGACGCCCCCTCAATCATCACCACGCCCTCGAGCGAGCGGAACATGCGGACGACGTTTTCGGTCTCGCTCTCCTTTTGCGGGTAATTGGCATTGAGGTACGCCGCCTTTACAAAACGGCTCGGCGAATAGCAATCGCCCGGAATGCCGCGCATGCCGGCACCCGCGCCATAGGGCTTGAGCTCGGCGCCACGCCATGTCGCCGTCTGCGGAAAATCGCTTGTGGCGGTGATATAGGTGCGGAGGTTTTCCATGTGCCACGGGAAGGTCGGCTGGTTGGCAAGGGTGTCGACCGGATCGTCGTATACATGCAGGCCGTCAGCCATCATCTCGACCACGATGCTGCGCTGGCTGTCGCCGATAATCCAATGGAGCAGCGACACGCCCAGCCCCTCTCCGGCAGATTTGGCGACAATCACCGTATCGCGCAGCGCGGCCTCGACCTCATCGACCGTCGAGAACGTCGCTGCCACCCACAGGGGAAACTCATAGGCCGCAATATTGTTCTTGCCGTCGACAGGGCCCTCGGCATACTCGGCATAACCCGGGAAATTGAGACCCGCCACGGCAAGGCCCGCATCGTTGCCGCAGTCGAAGAACATAGGGTAGTTCTTGTAATCGATGCACATACCGATCACCGCGTGCGCCGCTGTCGCGTCGTCGATAAACGAATACGGAATGTGAAACCCGCGCGGCATCACGCGAACCTGTTGGCCGTAGTCAAAGCTCCAGTCGAGATTGCGGCCCAGATACATGTGGCCAGAATTATCGGTAAATCGAATACTCGTACACATAGCGCCTCCTAGCTTTACGTTCTTTCTAATTTCATTGTCTCCAAACAAAAAGGCGCTAAACACAAAAGCCCGGACATGACAACAATGTCACGCCCGGGCTATTCAAGCAGGATAAACTCAACCAAGTTAACCCCGCAGGTCGTCTAAGGGGTCAAAGTGCCGCAGATTGCCACGAAAGAGGAGCGAAGCGTACTTAAGGTACGCGAGCGACGATTGAGCGGCAAGGTGCGGTGCTTTGATCCCCTTAGACCAACTTGCCGAGGCAGTGGTCGATCATATGCTGGATCATCTGTGCCTCGAAGCCGACGAAGTCCTGCTTGCGCTCGCGCATCTTGCCGTCGACGATCTGATCAAAGGCGACCTTGCACTTGATATAGCGCGTGGACTTGGTGACCTCCTCGTGCGTCAGGCAGCTCTCCTCCATCTTGCTGGCGCCCAGGCCAAACACCAGACGGGGGTTGTAGAGTACGTGAGGCTCGCCGGCATCGTCCAGGTAGACGCAAACCTTCTTGGTAACGCCAATCTGGTTAGCGGCAAGGCAGCCGGCATCGTCGAGCGACTTGATGGTATCGATCAGGTCCTGAGCAACCGACTCGTCCTCGACGGTCGCAACCTCGCAACGCTGGGACAGGATAGCCTCGTCGCGGCAGAGCTCTTTAATCATACGTTCCTCCAAAGAGTTCGTTGTAACCGCTTAAGTATACGGTACCCACACATTTTCATGCGAAAAATACCGTCCGTCTGCTACAAAGCGCCGAACATCAACATGCGAGGAACAACAGCGTCGTAAAGGGGCTATAGTAGTTGAGTTCGTGTCAATCGGCCTAAACTCGGGGCCGAACAAGGAAAGGGTATGCATGGACGAACTTTTTCACGTCAGTGAGCGCAAGTCCACAATCGGGACCGAACTCCGCGCTGGACTGACAACATTCCTGGCGATGGCCTACATCATCGCCGTCAACCCCGCGGTGCTCTCGGGCGCTGGCATCGATGCGGGAGCGCTCGCCTGCGCCACCTGCCTGGGCGCCGGCATCATGACCATCTGCATGGGCATCTTCGCCAACCGCCCGCTCGCCTGCGCATCGGGCTTAGGCGTCAACGCGATGATCGCTGGAATCACCACCACCGTCTGCGGCGGTGACTGGCACGTGGCCATGAGCGTCATCTTCCTTGAGGGCGTCGTCATCTTGCTGCTCGTGCTTTGTGGCCTGCGTGAGGCCATCATGGACGCCATCCCGGTTGTCCTGCGTCACGCCATCTCGGTGGGTCTGGGCCTGTTCATCGCCATGATTGGCCTGTGCGATGCCGGCATTATCACCGCTGGCGCCGGTACACTCGTCGGTCTGGGCGACATCACCTCCCCCACCTTCATCGTCGGCATCATCTCCATCCTGGTGACGGTCGCCCTCGCCTGCCGCAACGTCCCCGGCTCGCTGCTCATCGGCATCGTCGTCGCCGTCATCGCCGGTATCCCCCTAGGTGTGACCCAGGCTCCGACCGGTATCATCGCCCCGCTCGACTTCTCGAGCATCGGTGGCCCCATCGCCGACGCCGGCGGCGTGCCCGCCATCGTCAAGGTCCTTACCGACCCCGCGCTCCTCGTCATCTCGTTCTCGCTGCTCATGAGTGACTTCTTCGACACCATGGGCACCGCGATGGCCGTGGCCAAGCAGGGCGAGTTCCTCACCGACGACGGCAACGTCGAGAATATCAAGGAGATCCTGATCGTCGACTCCGCCGCCGCTGCTGTGGGCGGTTTCATGGGTGTCTCCTCCATCACCACCTTCGTCGAGTCCACTTCCGGCGCCGCCGACGGTGGCCGCACGGGCCTCACCTCCGTCACCACCGGCGTGCTGTTCATTCTCGCCGCGTTCTTCTCCCCCATCGTCACCATCGTTTCCAGCGCCGCCACCTGCGGTGCTCTGGTCTACGTCGGCTACCTCATGATGAGCGAGGCCTCCGAGATCGACTGGTCCGACGTGTCGCAGGGTTTCCCGGCGTTCATGATTGTCGCCGGCGTTCCCTTCACCTACTCCATCTCTGCCGGCATTGGCCTGGGCTTTATCGCCTACGTGATTGTCGCGCTCTTTAAGGGCGAGGCCTCCAAGATCAAGCCGCTCATGTGGATCGCAGCCCTTGCCTTCCTCGTCTACTTCTTTGTAGCGTAACGGCAAAGCTGCCAAAGCAGAACGCCAAAGCGCGGAGTCGCATCGAGCGGCTCCGCGCTTTTCTTTTAAGCCCAGGCAACGCACGGACGCGCGATATATTGCTTCCCAAGTTTTGGACATTTTGCCCTCCAAACGGCACTACCGCCGGCTACATCCTGCAGATATGCTGGGCGTAATCGCATAGGCCCTATGAGGATGGGAGCAACCATGGCAGCCTTGTTCACGACCCCCAAGCGCAATGGCAAAACCTCAGGAGCCCGTTTTGTCGAGCCCGACGTGCGCCGTCGCACGCTGCTCGCACACGGCAGTTGGCGCCGCGTGACGCGCCGCATCGTCGTGGGCGCCGTATGCGCGCTCACGGTGAGCTCGCTGCTCATGCCGAGCGTCTCGCTTGCCGCCGAGTGGGTGGATGTCGGAGGAACCCAGTACTACGCCGCAGCAGGCGACGAGGCCGGCACCTGGAGTTGGGACGGCGCCGACGACATGAAGCTCAACGGCTATGACGGCGGTACGATCAAGGCTGCCGGCAAGCTCAACTTGAGTTATGGGGGCGACAACACTGTCACCAATAACAACGGCCGCGGCATCCTGGTCGAGGAGGGCGCGAATGAAAACGCCGAGCTCAATATCCAGGGTGGCGCATCCGACACGCTCAACGTGACATCGTCCAGCGACGCCATCATCTCTATCGGCGACATCAACATCGACGGAGCGGGAACCGTCAACGCCACGAGCACCGGGTTCGACGCTATCGATGCTAAGGGAGATCTTACCATCAAGGGCTCGGGAAACGTTAACGCCACGGGCGATTCGGATGGCATCAGGGCCGACGGCAACATCACGATCGACAACAGCGGAACCGTCACCGCCAAGGCCACCGAGGATCAGGGTATCGATGCTAACGAGAGCCTCATCATAAAGGGCGGCGGCAAGGTAGAGGCAAGCTCTATCAAAGACAATGCGATTTGGGCCGACGGCAACATCGAGATCTCGGGTGGCAGCCAGGTCAAGGCAAGCTCCGAGGAAGACGCCGCCATCGACGGTAAAAACAGCCTCACGGTCACGAACGCTTCCCTCAACGCAAGTGGCGTTGGGTATGGCATCTATGTCTACAAGGGCATCACGCTCGATGGCGCGACCGTGACGGTCCGCGCAAGCTCAGATGGCGGGGAAGTCAGCGCACTCTTCACCGATGAGGACGACATCGTCATCAAGAACGGCTCGACTGTGGATGCGCTCGCAGAGGGCAAATTCTCGACTGCGATTTTCACCAGAAACTACGACCCCAACGAAGCGGGTGGCCACATCTACATTAGTGACTCCGTTGTCAAGGCTATAGCCCGCTATGCCGAAATCGGTGGCGACGGTCCCGACTGCTACAGTACAGACCAGGATGGCGAGATGACCCCTGAGCGCAGGGGCGTGAACATCGGCATCTTCGCCCAGACCGAGAAGGGCATCACGCCTGCGACCATCTCCATCGTCCGCAGTAAGGTCACGGCCGAGGGAGACACGGCGGCGATCTTCGCCCTTGCCATGAGCGCGGACGGCAAGGCGATCGGCACCATCGAAATCGAAGGCGCCAGCATCCTGACGCCTGAAGGCGGCAAAGTCATTGACTATCGCCACAAAGAAGAGCTCAGTAACGGCATCATGTACGAGGCAGGCCAAGTCATTGGCACGGGCGACGCCGTGATTGATTCTCCCTACGACGATGTCATCGCCAAGAAAGCCGTCATCGCACCGTCCGAGGAGACCAAGCCCGAGGAGAAGCCCGGCGAGACCAAGCCCGAGGGTTCCAAGTCCGAGGGCACGAAGACGACCAAGACCGTTGCATTTGCAGCCACGGGAGCCAAGACCACCGGCAAGCTCGCAGCAACCGGCGACGCCTCGAGCGCAGCCATCTTGGCAGCCGCCCTTGCGGGAACAGCTGCCATCGCCGCAGGCGCCGTGGTGAGCCGCAAGCGCTCGTAAACACTTTTTCGCACGGGACGGGTGGATCGCGGCCCTTGCCTTCCTCGTCTACTTCTTCGTAGCGTAAGGGCAAGGCTGCAAAAGCTGAACAATAAAGCGCGGAGTCGCCATGCGGCCCCGCGCTTTTCTTTTAGCGCCGGTCCCTGCGCCGGCGTGCGGCCTATTTCTCCCCCATTTTGGCCATTTTGCCCTCCAAACGGCACTACCGCCGGCAACATCCAGCAGATACGCTGAATCTAGTCGTATAGGCCCTATGAGAACGGGAGCAACCATGGCAGCCTTGTTCACGACCCCCAAACGCAATGACACTACCGCCGGAACCCATGTTGCCGAACCCGACGTTCGCCGTCGCATAGGACTCGCGCACGGCAGCTGGCGCCGCGTGATGCGCCGCATCGTCGCGGGCGCCGTGTGCGCGCTCACGGTGAGCTCGCTGCTCATGCCGAGCGTCTCGCTCGCAGCGGAATGGGTCAAGGTCGGCGGCAACAAGTACAACACCGCGGCGAGCGACGAGGCCGGTACCTGGTCGTGGGACGGCGCCGACGACTTGAAGCTCAACAACTATAACGGCGGCGAGATCCAGGCCGCAGGCAAGCTCAACGTGAATTACTCGGGAACCAACATCGTCACTGCCGAATGGATCGAAAGCATCAACGTTTCTCATGGCACTAACGAGAATGCCGAGCTCAATATCCAAGGCGACGAGGGCGGCACGCTCAGCGTGACATCTACTGAGGACGCTATCCTCTCCACGGGTAATATCAACATCGACGGAGCCGGATCCGTCAACGCCACGAGCACTGGGTTTGATGCCATCAATGCCGGAGGTGATCTCGCTATCAAAGGTTCGGGCAACGTCAACGCCACGGGTGCATCGGATGGCATCAGGGCAAACGGCAATATCACGATTGACGACAGCGGAGCCGTCACCGCCAGGGCTACCAAGGACAAGGGTATTGGAGCCGACAAGAACCTCACCATCAAGGGTGGCGGGACGGTCGAGGCAAGCTCAGCCGATGGTGAGGCCCTTTGGAGCGGCGGCAATATCAACATCTCGGACGGCAGCCAGGTCAAGGCAAGCTCCGAGAAAGACGCTGCCGTCGAGGCCAAGGGCAGCCTCGCAGCCACAAACGCCTCCCTCAACGTAAACGGTGTTGAATATGGCGTCTATGCCCACAAGGGCATCACCCTCGATCATGCAAACGTGACGGTCCGTGCAAGTAAAGGCAGATACGGTGGCGCCAACGCCCTCTTCACCTACCAGGACGACATCGTCGTCAAGAACGGCTCCACCGTGGACGCGTTTGCGGAAGGCGAGGTTTCGGCTGCATTCTCCACCAGAAACGATCGACCCAACGAGAAGGGCGGCCACATCTACATCAGCGACTCCGTTGTCAAGGCCATAGTCCGCTATGTCGAGAACGGCGACGGCCCCATCCCCTACAGACACTATGACCCAATCCGAGGGCACTAAAAAGATAGGAGCCCCCGCTCGTG
>CABRHW010000032.1 GCA_902470765.1 uncultured Collinsella sp. | reverse complement strand
CGGGGGCACCCACCCCGGCATCGGCTATCAAAACCGCTCAGTCCGGAATCTCGTCCACTATTCCCCATCATTTTGTGCGACGAATTACCTGAACGTCATTGACATATGAACATGCGCTCATATAATCGGAAGTAAGTTATATGAGCGCATGTTCATATGAAAGGATATTGCAATGAGCAGCCACGCTGATGAAACAAAGACTGGCATCGAGGCCATCGAGCCCGTGATCCCCACCACCTGCTCGCCCGAGGACCTTCCCGACGAGGAGCTTCTCTACGACCTTGCCGACCTGTTCAAGGTCTTCAGCGACACCACGCGCATCAAGATTCTCTATGCCCTCATGGGCCGCGAGCTCTGCGTGGCCGACATCGCCGAAGCGACCGCAACCTCGCAGTCTGCGGTGTCGCACCAGCTGCGCACGCTTAAGCAGTCGCACCTGGTCAAGTTCCGCCGCGACGGCCGCAACATTCTCTACTCGCTCGCCGACGATCACGTCTACACCATGCTTAACCAGGGCATGAGCCATATCTGCGAATAGCAATCAACCACGGTATCAGCGCGGCCGGCACCCAGACCGCTAACACAGGGAAAGGAACCCACCATGAAAAAGCAGTTCAAGCTCGACGAGATCGATTGCGCAAACTGCGCGCGTGAACTTCAGGACGAGCTGGCCAAGCTCGAGGGCGTTAAATCCGTGTCCGTCAACTTTATGACCCAGAAGCTGACGCTCGAGGCCGATGATGTTGAGTTCGACGAGGTGCTCAACCACGTTGTTGAGTTTACGGCCGACGCCGAGCCGGACTGCGAGATCATTCTCTAACCCGCGCATACGTTGACCTGCAAGGCCGCGCTTGCCGCGGCCTTTGCTCGCAAAATTATATGAGCAAGTGTTCATACACTCAAATGGGAGGTTTGAATCATGGCAGCCGCCGATCCCAAAAAGAAAAAGAAGAAGCGCAAGAAGAAAGAGTCCCTTGAGCACAAGCGCAACCGCATCCTGGTAGCACTGGGCATTTTTGCCGTTGTTTATGCCCTCGACGAGCTCGGCGCCCTTACCGCTGCATTCGGCACCCCGGGTGACATCTACGCCAGCTTCGTGCTGTTCCTGGTGCCGTTCCTAATTGCCGGCTACGACGTGCTCCAGAAGGCGTTCAACAACATCCGCCGCGGCAAGGCGTTCGACGAGAGCTTCCTCATGGCCGTCGCAACCATCGGCGCGTTTGCCATGGTGCTCTTCCCCGACACCGACCCGCACATGGCCGAAGGCGCCGCCGTCATGCTGTTCTACCAGGTCGGTGAGCTGTTCCAGGCATACGCCGTGGGCAAGAGCCGCAAGTCGATCAGTGCCATGATGGACATCGCGCCCGACTACGCCAACGTCGAGCAAGCCGACGGCACACTCGAACAGGTCTTTCCCGATGACATCGCCGTCGGCACCGTCATCGTCGTCAAGCCCGGCGAGCGCGTGCCTATCGACGGCGTCATCGTCGAGGGCGAAACCCAGCTCGACACCGCCGCACTCACGGGCGAGTCGGTCCCCCGCCCGGCCAAGACCGGCGACGATATCATCAGCGGTTGCATCAACATGACGGGCCTCATCCACGTGCGCACCACCAAGCCCTTTGGCGAGTCAACCGTCGCGCGTGTTCTGGAGCTCGTGGAGAATGCCAGCGAAAAGAAGGCGCGCACCGAGAACTTCATCACGCGCTTTGCCCGCGTCTACACCCCCGCCGTCACTGGCGCTGCCGCGGTGCTCGCGCTTGGCGGCGGCCTGGTGACTGGCGCTTGGTCCGATTGGATCCTGCGCGGCCTGACCTTCCTGGTCGTCAGCTGCCCGTGCGCCCTCGTGATCAGCGTACCGTTGAGTTTCTTTGGCGGCATCGGCGGCGCGTCCAAGCTGGGCGTTCTCATCAAGGGCTCCAACTACCTCGAGACGCTCGCCGACGTGGACACCATCGTCTTCGACAAAACGGGCACCCTCACCAACGGCACGTTCTCAGTCGTCGCGGTGCACCCCGAGGCTGGCTATACCGAGCAGTCGCTGCTCGAAGTCGCAGCCCTTGCTGAGTCGTTCTCCGATCACCCCATCGCGCAGTCCGTGCGCGACGCCTACCAGGGCGAGGTCGACCCCAAGCGCGTGAGCGACTCCGCCAACGACGCGGGCCACGGCGTGACGGCAACCATCGACGGCAAGCACGTCGTCGTTGGCAACGCCAAGATGCTCGCCGCGGCCGGCGTTGAAGCACCGGACTGTGAGGTTGTCGGCACGATCCTCCACGTGCTCGTTGACGGCGTGTACGCCGGCCACATCGTGATTGCAGACACCGTTAAGGCCGATGCGGAGCAAACGATTCGCGACCTGCATGCCGCCGGTATCAACCGCACCGTCATGCTCACGGGCGACCGCGAGGAGGTTGCAGCGTCTGTGGCCAAGCAACTCGGTCTCGACGAGTTCCACGCGCAGCTCCTGCCGGGCGACAAGGTCGAGCGCGTTGAGGCGCTACTCGCGGCCGAAAGTGGCAAGGGCAAGCTCGCCTTTGTCGGCGACGGTATCAACGACGCTCCTGTGCTTACGCGCGCCGATGTGGGCATTGCCATGGGCGCCATGGGCTCCGACGCCGCGATCGAGGCCGCCGACGTGGTGCTGATGGACGACAAGCCGTCCAACATTTCCCGCGCGATCCGCGTGGCGCGCAAGACCATGTCGATTGTTTGGCAGAACATAATCTTTGCGCTGGGCATTAAGCTGCTGATCCTTGTGCTGGCAGCGCTGGGTATCGCCAATATGTGGCTTGCCGTCTTTGGCGACGTAGGCGTGGCGATCATCGCTATCCTGAACGCCATGCGCGCGATGGGTGTCAAGAACCTGTAGCGCCTGTGGTCCCTCCGGCCGGGACCGGGCTTGGTTTTGAAAACGTCCTCGACCAATGAAGCGCCCCCGTTCTGCTCCTTCGGAGCTACGAACGGGGGCGCTTCTGGTCTGCGGAGTGTTTTCAAAACCAAGCCCGGTCCCGGCCTGCGGTAACGTTGCTGGCGGTTCTTGGGCATCGCTTGGTGGCGGGGTTCCTTGTCTGAGTTGGACTTGGTTGGCGGGGCTACTGGTCCCGGTCGCTGTCCCGTCCCAGCATCGCCCTCAGCTTCTCAAAGCTTTCCTCGCTCAGGCAGTGCTCCATGTGGCAGCCCTCTTGCGAGGCAACCTCTGCCGAAACGCCTGCGTCCTCGAGCAACCGCACGAAAAAGCAGTGGCGCTCCCACATTTGACGGGCAACCTCAAGACCGCGTTCCGTCAGATGCACATCGCGTTTGCCCATCTCCACGTAGCCGTTGCTTTCCAGCGTCGCCATGGCTTTAGAGACGCTTGCCTTGGTTACGCCCAGGTATTCGGCAACGTCAATCGAGCGAACGACGCCCTGGCGCTCCGAGAGCACATAAATAGATTCGAGATAGTCTTCTCCAGATTCACGCAGGGCCATGGGCCGCCTTTCGCGATGGCTTCTAGTTAGCCTTTGGATACTTTTGCTTGATTTACTTTACCGCAAAAGTTGCCTATGTCTTACTACGTTGTCTAAAAAGTTAACCGTGTTTCACAAAACGCACGGGACGAAAACAAAGCGGGGACACGCCCCGCAAGGAGTGCCCCCGACTGCCGGCGCAAAAGGAACGTCCCCAAGTGCCGAATCCGTAGCTATAGCAGGCCAAAGTGCTCGGCGGCGTTGTAGATCCCATCGTCGTCCACGGCGGTCGTCACGTAGGTCGCTGCGGCCTTCACAGTCTCCTGCGCGTTGCCCATGGCCACACTTGTGCCCACGGCGGAAAACATCGACAGGTCGTTCTCGCCGTCGCCAAAAGCAATCGCCTCGCTCGCGTCGATGCCCAGGCGCTCCAGCGTCGCCGCCACGCCCAGGTCCTTGCCGCCGTTTGCCGGAATAATGTCGCAGAACAGATCGCACCAGCGCGTAGTGAGCGAATGCGACACCGCATCGGTCACGATATGCTCGTCGGCCGGGTCCACAAAGGCGCAGAACTGGTAAACCGGCGCATCGAAGGCATGCTCAAACGGCTCCTCGTGGTAGACGATTCCCGCGTTGCTGCCGGCCGTCACCACGCGCTCGGACAGGCGGTTCACAAACGAGTTCTCGCCCTGCATGCACAGCGAGTCGTAGCACCCCTCGGCCACCTGGTCCACAATCACCGCAACGTCGTCCGGATCAATCGGGCAGCTGCGGTAAACCCCCTCGGCATCAAAGCAGTGCTGGCCCGAAAGCGTAATGTACGCATCCCAGCCCAGGTCGAACAGCCAATCGGGCATCTGGTAGGTCGGACGGCCCGTGGCGATCACGCACGCAATCCCCTGCTCGTGAAAGCTGTCGAGCACCTGCTGCGCCGACGCCGGAATCCGGTGGGTCTTAAAGCTCAGTAGCGTGCCGTCGATATCGAAAAACGCGGCTTTGGTCATCCTCGTCTACTCCTCGCCCTCGAGCTTTTCGCTCGCCTCGAGCCACGCCATCTCCAGCTCGTCCATGGCAGCGTGGACCTCGTCGATCTTTGCCTGCTGCTCGCCCAGCGCCGTGTAGTTAGTGGGATCGACCTGGGCCATGGCGGCCTCGGCCTCCTCCACGCGGGCGCGCTGCGTCTCCATCTTGCGCTCGAGCGAGCTCACCTCGCGGCGGAGCTTCTGGCGCTCGGCGTTGGAAAGGCCATTGGGCTGGCCGCTCGACTTGGGCTTTTCGGTCGCAGCTGCCGCGGCACCGGTATCGAACGTGCCGGTCTTGGCGCTCGGCGCACCCACGGGCTCGCCCTCGGCCGTGGCGTTGCACAGGCGCAGGTACTGGTCGACGCCGCCGGGCATATGCGTCAGATGGCCATCGAGCAGTGCCCACTGCTGGTCGGTCACGCGCTCCATCAAGAAGCGGTCGTGCGTCACCAGGATCAGCGTGCCCGGCCAGCCGTCAAGAAGGTCCTCGACAATCGCCAGCATATCGGTATCCAGGTCGTTACCGGGCTCGTCCAGGATGAGCACGTTGGGCTCGTCCAGGATCGTCAGCAACAGCGACAGGCGACGGCGCTGGCCGCCCGAAAGATCGCCGATGCGACTCCAGAGCTGCTGGGTCGTAAAGCCCAGGCGCTCGCAGAGCTTCTCGGGAGAGGTCTCCTTGCCGTCGATGACGTAGTACTTCTTATAGTTGCTCAGCACCTCGCGGATCGTGTCGCCCATGTAGGGCTCGAGCTCCTCGAGCTGCTGCGACAGCACGCCAAAGCGCACTGTCTGGCCAATCTTCACGCGGCCGCGCGTGGGCGCAATCTTGCCCTGAATCACATCGAGCAAGGTCGACTTGCCGGCGCCGTTCTCGCCCAAAAGACCATAGCGGTCGCCCGCGCCGATAAGCCAGGTCACGTCGGAGAGCACCTGCTTGGGCGCGCCGTCGGTATCCGCATAGCCGGCATCAACGTCGATCACGTCGATGACCTGCTTGCCTAGGCGGCTCACGGCGAGGCGCTTGAGCTCCAGCTCGTCGCGCACGGGCGGCACGTCGGCGATCAGCTCGCGAGCAGCCTCAACGCGAAACTTGGGCTTGGTGGAACGAGCCTGGGCGCCGCGGCTCAGCCACGCGAGCTCCTTGCGCGCCATGTTGCGGCGGCGCTCCTCGGTGACGGCGGCCATGCGGTCGCGCTCTACGCGCTGAAGGATATATGCCGAGTAGCCGCCCTCGAAGGGGTCGACCTGGCCGTCGTGGACCTCCCACATGCTGGTGCAGACCTCGTCCAAGAACCAGCGATCGTGCGTGACCACGAGCATGGCGCCCTGACCGCGCTGCCAGCGGGCCTTTAAGTGACGCGCGAGCCAGTTGATGGTGCGCATGTCCAGGTGGTTGGTGGGCTCGTCGAGCATGAGCACGTCGTAGTCGCCGATCAGCAGGCGCGCGAGGTCCACGCGGCGGCGCTGACCGCCCGAAAGCTCGCCCACCGTGCCCTCCCAGGGCACGTCGCTGATGAGGCCGGCGAGGATCTGGCGCGTGCGGGGGCTCGACGCCCACTCGTACTCGGGCGTGTCGCCCACGACGGCATGATGCACGGTATCGGTGTCGACAAGTTGGTCCTTTTGGCCGAGCAGACCGATCGTGGTGCCGCGGCGATGCGTCACGCGGCCATCGTCGGGCTCCAGCGTGCCCGCGAGTACGCTCAGCAGCGTCGACTTGCCGTCGCCGTTTTTGCCGACGATGCCAATACGGTCGCCCTCGCCCACGCCGAGCGTCACGCTATCGAAAATATGCTTAGTGGGAAACTCTAGGCTGACGGAATCGCATCCCAAAAGAATCGCCATATGCCCTGCTCCTTCGTAGAAATTCAACGTTGTCCATGATAGCAGCGAAAAGGCGGGCCGTACGCGACACAAAAAGGCGGGCCATCTCGCAAAAGAGATGACCCGCCTCTCCAATCAGTCCCGCGGCAACCATAGCCGCCACGGGCCTCAAGCATGTCCCGGACTAGGAGAACATGCCGGTGAGGTAATCATTCAGCCGCTTATCCTTGGGCCGTTGGAAAATCTCGTCGGTCTCGTCGTACTCGACCATATCGCCCATGTAGAAGAACGCCGTGCGATTGGACACACGCGACGCCTGTTCCATGTTGTGCGTCACGATGACGATGGCGCGCTCGGCCACAATCGACGACATAAGGTCCTCAATCGCCAGCGTCGAGATGGGGTCGAGCGCCGAGCAGGGCTCGTCAAACAGGATCACGTCGGGGTTGAGCGCCAGCGTGCGCGCGATGCACAGACGCTGCTGCTGACCGCCCGAAAGCGCGTAGGCGCTCTTGTCGAGCTTGTCTTTGACCTCGTCCCACAGCGCGGCACCGCGCAGACTCTCCTCGACCATGCGGTCGAGCTCGTCACGGTCGGTGATGCCGTGGCGCTTAGGCGCAAACGTGATGTTGTCGCGAATGGACTTGCGGAAAGGGTTGGGCTGCTGGAACACCATGCCAATGGAGCGACGCAGCTCGTACGTGTTCTCGGTCCTGGTGTTCACATTGCGTCCGCGGTAGTTAATCTCGCCCTCCACGCGGCAGCCGCGAATCTCGCGATTCATAAGGTTGAGACTGCGCAAGAAGGTCGACTTACCGCAGCCCGAAGGCCCAATGAGCGCCGTGATCTCACCCTTGTGAAAGTCGAGCGACGTGTCGTGTAGCGCATGGTGGTCGCCATAGTACACGTTGACGTCCTTGGTGGAGAGCACGACCTCGTCGCTCACGGCCTTGCCACTCACGCGAACACGCCTCTCGCTCTCCCCCACGCTCGACAGGAAGTCCTGGGTGTCGGACGATGCCGCTTCGGTTGCGGGCGTTACATTCATCTCGCTCATTCGGCCGTCATCTTCCTTGCCAGTTGCTTGCCCACAATGCGGGCGATTACGTTAAACAACAGCACGCAAATCATCAGCAGTGCAGCGGTGCCCCAGACGATCTGCTGGGCCTCGGGGCTGCCCTCGCCATAGATCTTGTAGATGTGCACGGCGAGCGACTCGCCGGGACGGAACACGTTCCAAGCGCAGGTGGGGCTCGACAGGTTAAAGCTCAAGAAGTTCAGGCGAACCGGCGAGCTCATACCCGAGGTAAAAAGCAGTGCTGCGGCCTCGCCAAACACGCGACCGGCCGAAAGCACGATGCCCGTCACGATGGCAGGCATGGCCTCGGGGATCAGGATGTGCAGCGTGGCCTCCCAGCGGGTGAGGCCCATAGCCAGGCATGCATCGCGCTGGACCTGCGGCACGTCCTCGAGCGCCTGTTGGATCACACGCACCAGGATGGGAATGTTAAACATGGTAAGCGCGACGGCGCCGGAGATAATGGAGTACTTCCAGCCCAGCTGCACCGAGAACACCAGAAAGCCGAACATGCCGACGACGATGGAAGGCAGCGAGGACAGCGTCTCGATGGCGGTAGAGGCGATGTCGCGGATAGGGCCGTTCGGCGCGTACTCAACCAGGAAGACCGCTCCGCCTAGGCTGATGGGCACCGAGATGATCAGAGTGATCAGCAGCAGGTAGAACGAGTCGAACAGCTGGTAGAGCACGCCGCCCTGCGTTCCGTTGGCGCGCGACGGCTCTGTGAGAAAGCCCGGCTGGAACAGCGTCGAGATGCCCTCGAACAGGATATAGGCCACCATGGAGATGACGATGAGCATGACGATGGCGACGATCGCCGTCAGCACGCCCGTGGCGATGCGATCCTGTTTTTGGACACGCCCGAGCCTCGCCTCGTCGATGTGGATGCGCGTGCTAGCCACGAGCCTCCGCCCCCTTGCGGCCAATGAGATGGATGATCAGGATGAAGATGAGGCTCATGCCCATCAGCAGCAGACCGAGTGCCCACAGGACGTCGTCCTGGGCCGAGCCCTCGGCGTAGACCGCCATGGACGTGGTGAGCGTGGTGGTGATGGTGGACGCCGGCGACAGCAGCGACGTCGGCATGGCCTCGATACCGCCGATAACCATGCGCACGGCGAGCGTCTCGCCAAAGGCGCGGGTCATACCCAGGATGACCGCAGTCATGAGCGACGGCATGGCGGACTTGAGCACCACGTGCCAGATGGTCTGCCAGCGGGTGTAGCCCAGCGCGAGCGAGCCCTGACGGTAGCTGTCGGGCACGGCACGCAGGCCATCGACCGAAAGCGTGGTCATGGTCGGCAGGATCATGACGGCTAGCACGATGGCGCCGGGCAAGATGCCCAGACCCGTGCTCACGTGGAAAACGCTCTTCATAAGACCGACGACCACGTGAAAGCCGATCAGGCCAAAGACGACCGAGGGAATGCCGGTCAAAAGCTCAATAAGCGGCTGAAAGACCTTGGAGCCAAATTTGGGTTGGATCTCGACCGCAAAGATGGCAGAGCCGATGGCGATGGGCAGCGCGATGAGCGTGGAGAGTACCATGACCGCAAACGAGGTGACGATCAGGGGCAGGGCGCCGGTATAGGGCAGGCCGCTTTCGGCTGTGTTGGCCAGGTCCCACTTGGTGCCGGTGAAGAACTCGACAATCGAAACGCCGTCCCTGAGAAAAGCCGAGAGGCCCTTTTGGGCGACCATAAAGATGAGCGCGGCAACGACAAGCGTCACGAGCGCTACGCACGCGCCCGTGACGCCCAGGCCCACGTTCTCAAGGTCGCGCTTTGGCAGCTGTTTTGCCATTGCAAACCTTTCCGGGGCGATTACTTATTTAGCGGAGACCTTGCCGCTGGCGTCCTTGACGACCTTCATGGCAGAGACGGGGATAAAGCCCTGCTCCTCGACGAGCTTGCCCTGGACGTCGTCGGAAAGCATGAACTCCAGGAAGGCCTTGGTAGCCCCGTCGGCGTCCTTTGCGCAGTACATGTGCTCGGTCGCCCAGATCTTGAAGGAGTCGTCGGTGACGTTCTTGCTCTTGGGCTCGATGCCCTCGACCTTGATGGCGTTGAACTTGGAGTCATCAAAGTGCGAGAAGTCGAGGTAGGAGATGGCGTTGTCGGTACTGCCCATCTGAGTCTGGACATCGCCGGACTTGTCGAGCTCGGCGTCGCCCTTAAAGTCGACGGCTTCGTCGCCAAAGACGGCAGCCTCGAAGGTGGCGCGGGTACCGGAGCCGGCCTTGCGATTGAGCACGACGATGGTGGCGTCGTCGCCGCCGACCTCCTTCCAGTTGGTGATTTGGCCGGAGAAGATACCCTTGAGCTGCTCGAGGGACAGGTCGTCGACCGTCACGTTCTTGGAGACGACGGGGCCCATGCCCACGACGGCAACCTCGTGGTCGACGAGGTTCTTGACCTGGTCGGCCTCGAGCTTGGTCTCGGCGAAGACATCGGAATTGCCGATGGTGACGGTGCCGGCGGCGACAGCGGTCAGGCCCTTGCCCGAACCGTTACCCGAGCCGGAGACGGAGACGTCCGGGTTGGCATCCATGAACTTCTCGGCAGCAGCCTCGACGAGAGCTTGGAACGAGGAGGCGCCGTCGTAGGTCACCTCGCCGGAGACGGACTCGGCAGCGGCGGCGCTACCCTTGTCGGCGGCGCCGGAGGCACCTGAGCCACCGCAACCAACAAGGCCGAGGCCCACGAAGCTGGCAAGACCACCAGCGAGGCCGAGGAACTGACGACGAGAATAAGCCTGATCGAGCATGATCTTCCTTTCATACATGCGACTCGCGGGCACCCTGCCCGCTTTGCTGTTTGGAAAGATACGGCCTCGAGCGGGCGACGACCGCCTTATCTGCGGTTTCTTACGGGCTATTGATAGACCCTTACCGCAAGCTCTGCCCAGCCTTTACAAACGGATAACAATCCAGCGCCGAACATGGCGCACCTTTTACACCAAAGGAACGTCCCCAATGACTACCCCACCGCAACAGAAAAAGCCCGGGCCGAAGCACCGGGCTCGTAATGCAAGTTTGTATCCAAGCAGGATATAGGGGTTTCCCAGGTGCCCGAGATTGCCCCGAAAGAGGAGCGCCGCGTACTTTGGTACGCAAGCGACGGTTTGAGGGGCAAGGTCGGGTGCCTGGGGAAGCCCTACAGCTCAAGTTCGTTGAGGCGCAGGATGGCCACGATGTAAATCTTGAGCGCCTGCTTGAGCTGGTCCTCGTTGGCGCACTCGTTGGGGCCGTGCATCTGACCGCCCCATGCGGGCAGCTCCAGGCCGGTCTCCTCGGGGCCAAACGATACGGCGCGGGCAAAGTTGCGCGCGTACGTGCCGCCGCCCATGGCAAAGGGCTCAGCATGCTTGCCCGTAAACTCGTTATAGGTATCAATAAGCGCCTTCACGGCCGGATCGTCGGCAGACACCGAGAACGGCACCTTAGCGCGACCCAGCTGGCACGTCACGCCAAAACGGCCCACGAGCGGGTCGAGCTGCTCGCGGATGGTATCGGCACTCGTGCTGTCAGGGAAGCGCACGTCGATGACCTGCTCAATATGGCCATCCGCCACGCGAATGACGCCAGCGTTGCAGGTAAGCGGGCCAAACGCCGGACTCGTCGCATCGATACCCAGGCCGCGGCCATAGGCATCCGCATGCACAAAGGCCAGGAACTTGACGAACTCGTGCTCGGCAGGCGTCAGCAGGCGCTCGTCGCGTGCACTAAACGCGTCCTCGGCCTCGCGCAGATACGCCACGATCAGGCCGACGGCGTTGATGGTGCCCTCTGGCATCGAGGCATGACCGCCAATGCCGTGGGCAAAAATCTGTGCATGGCCATTGTCGAGCGCCGTGATCTCCAGGCGGTCGGCGTTCTCAACGGGCGCCGGCAGCTCATCGGCGGCAATCGCGAGCTCGCAGATGGACTGCGACGGAATGGCGTTGCTCGCCTCGGCACCGCTCCAGGACACAATGCGCCCGCCGTCGATCTTGGGGCTCACAAACGTCGCCCCAAACTGGCCCTTCTCAGCATTGCAGACCGGGAACTCGGCATCGGGCGTAAACAAAAAGTCGGGGTCTGCGTGGTCCTCCAGATAATGGTGAACGTCGGACATGCCCACTTCCTCATCGCAGCCCAGCAGCGCGCGGAAGGTATAGCGCGGCACAATGCCGTGCTTGAGCAGGTAGGCACCGGCGTAGAGCGACAACACCGCCGGACCCTTGTCATCAATCACGCCACGGCCGAGCAGCCAGCCCTCGCGACGCTCCATCGCAAACGGGTCGGTGTTCCAGCCGGGGCCGGCGGGCACCACGTCCACGTGGCAGATGGTCGCGAGCTGCTTGTCGCCGCGACCCGGGATATCGGCGATTCCCACATAGCCCTCGTCGTCGCTCGTCTGGTAGCCGAGCTTCTGCGCGATGCCGAGCGCGCAATCGAGCGCGTCACGGACCGGGCGGCCAAACGGCGTGCCGGGCTCCGCATCGGCAGCAACGGCCACGGACGGATAACTCACCAGCTGCTCGATATCGGCGACGACGTCCTCCCAGACCTCGTCGACATACTCGGTAACGCTCTGCTCCACCTGATTCATGGACGACCTCCTTACCAATGAGCGACGGGTACGCCCGCCCCTCACATTGCGTCTATTAGATAGCGAAAAGTTTAG
Source organism: uncultured Collinsella sp. (assembly GCA_902470765.1). GTDB lineage: Bacteria > Actinomycetota > Coriobacteriia > Coriobacteriales > Coriobacteriaceae > Collinsella. The sequence continues at coordinate 4,970 of CABRHW010000032.1, read as the reverse complement.
CAAGCTCGGCCACCGAGTGCACCACTGCATCGGCACCCGCCGCCTCGTGCTCGCCCGGCGCCGCCGCGCCCGAATAGATGCCGATACACGGCACGCCCATCGCGTGCGCGCCCTCTACATCGTTAAAGCGATTGCCGATCATCACGGCCTCGTCGGCCGTCGCACCGAGCGCCGCCAGCGCATCGCGGACCGAATCTGCCTTGGTCTCGCGCCCCTGCGGCGGATTCATGCCAACCACGGCTTCGAACTGGCAAAGCCCCAGCTCATGCACCATATCGATGCACTTCGCCTCCATGCGCGACGTCGCCACAGCCATACGCTTGCCCTGGGCGGTCAACCCATCCAGCAGCTCGGGAATCCCATCTAACACGGGGTACTCCTCCGGCCCCAGCTCATCAAAAAAGGCACGGTACTCGTCAGCCACCACAAGCGACTCCTCGCGGGAGAAGCCATAAAAGTCGTGAAAGCTCTTCCACAGGGGCGGCCCGATCATGCGGCGCAGGTCACCCATCTGCGCCTCCGAAAACCCGCGCGCGGCAAGCGTCTTGCGCGTCGAGGTCATCACCGCCCGACCCGTATCTGCCACCGTGCCGTCAAAATCAAACAGCACAACCGGCCGCTCGCAAAGTTGCAATGCCGCCATCGGCACCCTTCTTCCCCAGTTGATGATTTCCACACCACCGCTTCAAACTGTTGACTATTCAACAATTGAACCTAGCAATGTAGAGCAACTCCACTATACTTGTCGCACTTTGCTTTCAGAAGGCGGCGCTGCCGCGCCCCAACGAAAGGTGCAATTATGTCTTTTGCCATCATAACCGACTCCACGTCGGACATCTCCCCCGCCCGTGCCCAAGAGCTCGGCATTTACGTGATTCCGCTGCATGTGATTATCGAGGGCGAGGACCTGCTCGACCAGGTGCAAATTACCGCCCAGGAGTACGTCGCGCGCATGGCCGGCTCCGAGCAGCTGCCGCATACCTCGCAGCCGAGCGCCGGCGAATTCAAGGCGCTCTTTGACCGCGTGCGTGCTGACGGCCACGACAGCGCGATCTTTATCTCGCTGTGCAGCGAGTGGTCCGCCTGCTATTCCAACGCATGCCTGGTCGCCGAGACCCACGAGCTCGACGTGCGCTGCATCGATTCGCGCACCGGCTCGGGCGCCGAGGGCCTGCTGGTGGAGTACGCGCTTGCCATGCGCGAGGACGGCCGCAGCTTGGACGAGACCGAGGCGCAGATCCGCGCGACGCTGCCCGACGCCCACCTGCTGCTGATTCCCCGCACGCTCGAGAACCTGGTCAAAAACGGCCGCGCCCCCAAGCTCGCCGGCCAGCTGACGCAGATGCTCAACATTCGCCTGGCCGTTTCGCCGGAGTGGAAATCGGGCGAGATCAAGGCAATCAAAAAGGGCCGCGGCGCCAAGCGCATCGTCGCCAACACCATGGCAGATTGCCTCGCGTTTTTGGACGAGCACCCGGGCTCAAGCGTGCGCGTGCTCACGACCGGCGCCGCCGAGGAGCAGGAACTTGTCAACGAGGCGCTCGCGGGCCAGGACTACGTAGACGCCGGCACTGGCCCCATCGGCTGCACCATCGCCACCCACGTAGGCGTCGATGCCATCGCCATCAGCTACTGCCCCCGCTACCAGCCCATCCACTAGGGGCACCTTTACCTCTTGCGGTGGAATAGGGACTGTTTTTGGCTTATTAGCCGCCAATCAATCCCTATTCCACCGCAACTTAGAAATCGGCGATCAGCCCAGCGGACCCTGAAACAGTTCCTGATGAGTGCCCATTCTCACCAGCCTAATCACTGGGTTAGTCTTATGGGGAAGATAAAGAACGACCACATCGACCAAGCCATCGGATAGGTGGAAATCGATGTGGCCGTTGTAGTTTCCGCCCGGGTTTGAGAGCTCGTGGGCGCCATACTCCGCCGGAAGTGACCCATGAGCCACAAGCTCTGCAACCGCCGCTTTAAACTCACTTTTTAGCTGCGGATGCATGCGCATCGTTCGTTTGTAGTCCACCTTAAATTGAGCCTCGACTTTAATCTCGAACATCGCTATTCCTCATCGAGGAATGACATAAGCTCATCAGCGTTATTGAATGACAGGCTATCGTCCGGCAAAATCCCCAGCTCATGAGCCTCGGCGATCACCATGGCGCGCCTCGTCACCTCGTTGGGCACCTCCGCCCTTCCTACAATCTCAAAAGGAATCTTTCGCTGATTTACCAGCTGCCGAACGGCAAGATTGAGATAGGAATTGAGGCTGAGGCCGACCGAATCCAAGAACTCAGTCGCCTGCTCCTTGAGCCCCTCTTCGATTCGAACCGTCGTAGGCTTAACTGTTGCTGTAGACATTTGCGACCTCCTCGCCCTCGTCTTTTACACCAGTATACCCAATATAAATGGCAATCTGATGTTAGATAACATCAGATTGCCATGCGTATTCATGTCGCGTGGGCACGATTGATCTACATCAGCCCGCTCAGGGCAATGTCGACGGCTTCGTTGAGGTCGTCGGTGATGTGCACGAGCTCGGGATCGAGCGGGCTAATCATACCGGCGTCCATCACCGGGCCGTTGAGCCAGTCGAACAGACCCTGCCAGTACTCGGTGCCCACCAGTACGAGCGGCATGCGCTTTACCTTGTGCGTCTGCACCAGCGTGAGCACCTCGAACATCTCGTCGAGCGTGCCAAACCCGCCGGGAAACACAATAGCGCCGGAGCTGTATTTGACGAACATAGTCTTGCGCACAAAGAAGTAACGGAAGTCCATACCGAGGTTCACATATTTGTTGAGCCCGTGCTCGTGCGGCAGCTCGATACCCAAGCCGACCGACTTGCCATTGACACTCGCCGCTCCCCTGTTGGCCGCTTCCATGATGCCGGGGCCGCCACCGGTGATGACCGCCACGCCACGTTGCGCGATCTTGCGGCCGACCGTGCGCGCCGCCTTGTAGAGCGGATCGGTCTTGGGCGTGCGGGCGCTGCCGAAGATGGTCACTGCAGGACCAAGCTCGGCAAGCGCGCCAAAACCATCGACAAACTCTGCCTGAATGCGCAGCACGCGCCACGGGTCGGTATGCAGCCAGTCGGTCGAGTCCTCGGGCGCCAGCAGGTTGGCGTAGGTGTTGTCCTTAGGAATCATGGGGCCGCGCATGACCACGGGGCCGCGGCGGTACGTCTCGTCGTAGGCAGGCTCGCCCTCGACGTTCTCATTCTTAATCATGGGTTACTCCTATCGAGAAAAAGAAAAACGGGCGAGGTCGACGCCATGCGCCAAACACCCGCCCGAACATCAACTATTCGGTATGGTACCCACGATGCATCAAGTGCTTGCAAGCTATCGGTCATCGGTCGCGCAGACGGTGTTAGCGAACGTGATGACCGGCCGGCGCTCGTCCCTTGCCGTTGCCCGCGCTTTGCAAGCGCCCGCGCCGCTCTTAGTAGTCCACCGCCGCAGGGCTGTTCATCCAGTCGCTCACAAACGCTCCGTAGCGGCCCTCGATAATGGCCTGGCGGGCGCGCTGCATAAGGTTGAGCAGGTAGTAGATGTTGTGCATCGACAGCAGAATACCGCCGAGCATCTCCTTCTGCGTGACCATGTGACGGATGAGCGCGCGGCTGTAGCCGCCCGTGCACACCGGGCAGGTGCAGGTGGGGTCGATGGGGCCGTCGTCGTGCGCAAAGCGCGCGTTGCGGAAGTTGAGGCGACCCTCGCTGGAGAATGCCGTGCCCATGCGGCCGGTGCGCGTCGGCAGCACACAGTCGAACATGTCGATGCCCACGCCCACGCCGCGTACGAGCGTGGTGGGGTTGCCGACACCCATCAGGTAGCGCGGCTTATGCTTGGGCATGTACTCGCTCACGAGCGGCGCCAGGGTCTCGAACATGGTCTCGTGATCCTCGCCCACCGAATAGCCACCGATACCATAGCCCGGGAAGTCGCCGCACTCCTCCAGATGGCGCAGCGAGCGCAGGCGCAGATCCAGGTGCATGCCGCCCTGAACGATACCAAAGAGTGCCTGGTCGTCGCGGGTATGCGCCTTATAGCAGCGCTCGGCCCACATGCTCGACAGCTCGACGGCACGCTCAACGTAAGCGCGCGTGGCGGGATAGCCCGGGCACTGGTCCAGCTGCATGCAGATGTCGGAGCCGAGCTTCATGGCGATTTCCATGTTGTCCTCGGGCGTCCAAAACACGTGGCGGCCGTCGTAATCGTTGACGATAAAGCGCACGCCCTCGTCGGTGAGCTTGACGGCATCGTTGTGGCTGAAGACCTGGAAACCGCCCGAGTCGGTGAGGATGGGGCCGTGCCAGTTCATGAACTTGTGCAGGCCGCCCAGCTCGGCGATGGTGTCCTCGCCGGGACGCATGGACAGATGATAGGTATTGGCGAGCACGATCTGGGCGCCGAGCTTCTTGACAGTCTCGGTAGGAATGCCCTTGACGTTTGCCTTGGTGCCCACGGGCATAAAGATCGGCGTCTCGATGTCGCCGTGCGGGGTGTGCAGTACGCCGGCGCGCGCGTGCGTCGTCGGATCCTCGGCAATCAGGTCGAATTTAAAAAGGTTCTGGTCCATAAACTGGAACTCCTTGGTTGCGGTTCATACGCAAACCATTATACGGGCAACCCGCAAGAAGCACCGACTCGACAGAAACTGGTGCGAGGAGGATACGGCAGGGACACGGCAAATGAGCGTGGATTTTTGGACGCTTACCGGATGAGCGTGGATAATCTCCCACTTTTGCCCAAAGCACAGCCCAAAAACGGGAGATTATCCACGCTCATTTTGCAGGTAGTCATTGGGGACGTTCTTAAACGACTAGTCAAACAAGAACGTCCCCAACGACTACATCCAACAGCCAGGGTAGCCCCGATGTTCTGGCAATGTCAGCGAGCGGTCACCAGAGCGAACAAATTGGCATGAAAAGAGGGCGGCATAGACCTTCTGGTCATGCC
>CABRHW010000031.1 GCA_902470765.1 uncultured Collinsella sp. | reverse complement strand
GGACTTGCAGCGACGGACCTCAGGACACTCTTACACCACGTCTGCGCGCGCGACCGCTTCGGTTAACTGATAAAGACCTTTACCTTGCTGAATACTCTCAATTTTGCACGGCGCAGGCGGGGGTACCTTTGCCCACGGCAGGATATGGAAGCCAAGCGCCAACTTGCTGGCAAGCTCGTGTCGGCAGCCCCGGCCTTTCCTTTGCCTAGCGCGACCCTCGCGGAGCGCGTGAGCGATAGGGAAAGGAAAGCCGGGGCGAGCAGCCCGCGGCGTAGTCAGTGTTCGCGCTACGGCAGGATATGGAAGCCCAAAGCGGCGATATCCTTGGCAAAGCCGCGCACGGTGTCGAGCGAGACCTCGTACGGGTCGCGACCGATGTTCTTGCGCTTGGCCAGGATGCTGTTGGGCACCGTAATGATCTGGCAACCGCAGGCTTCTGCCTGGTAAATGTTGATGAGCTCGCGCGTGGACGCCCACAGGACCTCGCAGTTGGGCTTTGCGGCGGCCTTCTTGACCGACTCCGTCATAAACGGAATGGGGTCGACGCCGGTATCGGCGATGCGGCCGGCAAAGAGCGAGATGATGGACGGCGTCTCGGCGTCGACGGCCTCGACCATCTCATCAACCTGCGTAGGCGTAAAGATGGTGGTGACGTTGACCTTGATGCCGTCGGCCGAAAGCTTGCGCACCAGCTCGGCGGTGGACTCGCCCTTGGTGGTCACGCACGGAATCTTGACGTAGACGTTCTCGGCCCAGGTAGCGATCTCGCGCGCCTCGACCTCCATGGTCTCGACGTCGTCGGCAAAGACCTCAAACGAGACGGACACATTGGTGATGTGGGCCAGGACCTCCTTGGCAAACGCGCGGTAATCCGTCACGCCGCCCTTCTTCATAAGGGACGGGTTGGTCGTGAAACCCTGAACGTTGCCGTTCTCGTACATGTCGAGCATGCCCTCGAGGTTTGCACCGTCAGCGAACACCTTGATTGCCATCTGCCTGATTCCTTTCGCTTGCACATGGGCGTTAAACTGCTAAACACTTTACCTACGTTTATCAAGGCGTGAGCTGCGGTTTTTTATCTTCTCGGCGAACGGTATAAACACCTCAGTGTTTGGATTGATAAATCGATTGAGCATGCAAAAGCAAAGAGTCGCAGTTTGAGCAAACGTCAGAACGTGGGATTCATTAGATGAGGCCGAAATGCTGCATCGCTGTGACGGTGCCGTCGTGTGCGACATCATCAGTCACGTAGTCGGCGAGCGCCTTGACCTCGGGCATAGCGTTGCCCATGGCCACGGCCGTCTCGACAGCGGCGAGCATACCCAGATCGTTGCCGGAATCGCCAAAGCCAAAGGTGCGCGCGTTGCCGGTGCGACCCAGGTATTCCAGCGCTCGCGCCACGCCCACGCCCTTGTCAATGCCCTTGGGGCTCAGCTCGCGATTCTGGCCACCGGTGTTGCACAGCTCAAACTCGCGATCGATAAAGCCGTCATCGTTGGCCACGCGAGCCAAACTGGGCACACTGAGGCATACCTTGCCCACGCGCAGACTGCCGTCGACGCGCATTTCCTCGGTGCTGTGCACCACAGAAGTGCCGATCAGAGACGACTGCTCAACACCCGCGGGTTCCAGGGCAAAAGTAGCCACGTTGGTCTCGAAAAAGGCCTCAATCCCTGCCGCGGCCATACGGCGCGCAAGCTCCTCAATAACGTCCTCGTCAAAGCAGTCCTCATGCACCACGCGGCCCTCGACCTCGAGCGTCGCTCCCGCCATGGCAACGACACCCGCCGGGTTCAGCGCGCGCAGGCCATCGGCAATCAGCCACAAGGGACGACCCGTGCAGATAAATGCATGGTGTCCCGCGTCGCGCAGACGATGAAACGCCTCGACGACCGCCTGCGAGGGGTGAACCGCCGAAAAGTCCTTGTCGGTCATGTTGTCGGGATCGAACGACGTCAGCGTGCCGTCCACGTCAAAAAAGAGCACGGCGGAATCGGGGCACGCATCAATCATATGGGTTCCTTTCGGGGGCGAGAGTAAACGAAGTATCCATCATATAATGGAGCGACGCAACCAGAGAGGTCACCCATGGAATTTTACGCAAGCTGCCCCGAGGGCTTTGAGTCCGCACTCGCCGATGAGCTTAAACGCCTCGGGCTTTCGCATGTTCGCCGGCTGAAGGGCCGCGCCACGTTTGAGGGCGAGCTCGAAGAAGGCTACCGCGCCTGTCTGTGGTCGCGTCTGGCGAGCCGCGTGTTTGCGGTGCTCGGGCGCTTTGAGGCGCAGGACGCCGACGAGCTGTACGATAGCGTTTACGACATCGCCTGGGAGAACATCGTCCGCCCCGGCGCCACCATTTCCATCACCGCCCGCGGCGTGACCGAGCAGCTGCGCAACACGCACTTCTCGGCCCTGCGCGCCAAGGACGCGCTGTGTGACCGCCTGGCCGAGACCACGGGACGTCGTGCCGACGTCGATGCCGCCGACCCCGATGTTCACCTACTGCTTTCGCTGCGTCAGCGTCGCGCGAGCATTAGCCTGGACCTTTCGGGCGACCCGCTGTTCAAACGCCTGCCGCCCGCAGCGACCCGCGCCGGCGAGGGCACGCACGTGCTGCGCCCCGACTACGCCGCCCTGGTGCTGGCGCAGGTCGGCTGGACCGCACTATGCGAGCGCGTGCTGACGGCCGACGATTACGAGAACGAAGCCCTCCCCACGCTGATCGATGCCTCGTGCGCCGGCGGCGGCCTGCTGCTGGAGGCCGCGAACATTCTGACCGACCGCGCCCCGGGCGCCGCACGCGAGCGCTGGGGCTTTGAGGGCTGGCAGCTGCACGACGCCGCTCTGTGGGAGCAGCTGCTTGCCGAGGCGCGCGAGCGCGAGGCGGCAGCGCGCGAGCGCCAGGCACGCATCGTGGCCGTAGACATCGACCCCGCCGCCCGCAAGACTGCCGAGCGCATGGTCAAGTGCGCCGGCTACAAGCGTTTTGTCGACTTTTGCGCCGCCAAGCCCGCCACCGTGCTGGACCATGCGGGCGCCGTCGCCGGTGCCGCCGTGGTCGCAGACACCACCGAGACCCCGCTTTCGCTCATGCACGACGCCATGACGCTGGTCGGTGAGCTGCGCCACGCGCCCGAGCTCGCTTCGGCACCGGTCGCCGCGCTCACCCGCGATGGCCTTATGGCCCGCGCGCTCCATGCCGAGCCCGCGCGCTCCATCGCCGTCATGCCCAATAACGAGGAGGCGGCTCTTGAGGTTTGGCCCTCGCTCGACCACGCCGCCGCAGCTTTTGAGGCTGCGACCAGTGCGGATGCCGAGGAGCAGACCGCAGACGCTCAAGACGAAACCGCCGACACCCCCACGTCCGAACCTGCTGCCACGCTCGACCTGGGCGACGGCAAGCCGCTGCCCGTGCTCATCCCCGAGTCGGAGCAGTTCGCCAACCGCCTGCGCAAGAATGCCCGTCTGCGTCGCAAGTGGGCAAAGCGCGAGGGCGTGAGCTGCTACCGCGTCTACGATGCCGACCTGCCCGACTACTCCGCCGCCATTGACCTGTACGAGGGCTGCCCGCAGACGCCGGGCCGCTGGCTCGTCATCGCCGAATACGCCGCGCCCAAGACCATCGACCCCGCGCTGGCCCAGGCCCGCATGCTCGACATCTTGGCCATCTCGCCGCGCATCCTTGATGTTCCGGCCGAGCACGTGCACGCCAAGGCCCGCATGCGCTCACGTGGCGGCTCGCAGTACGGTAAGCAGGGCGCCGGCAAGGGCGGCTCGGGCGAGCGCGCCAACATCGCGCGCCGTCGCCTGCCGCTCATCGAAGAGGGTGGACTCACCTTTGCCGTCAACTTTGACGACTATTTGGATGTGGGCATCTTCCTGGATCATCGCGTCACGCGCAACCTGGTGCGCGAGCACGCCAAGCAGGCGCGCCGCTTCCTCAACCTGTTTGCCTACACCGGCACTGCCACCTGCTACGCGGCCGATGGCGGCGTCGAGGAGACCGTGACGGTCGACCTTTCCAACACCTACCTGGACTGGGCCGAGCGCAATATGCGCCAGAACGGCTTTGTTGGTCCGCAGCATCATTTTGTGCGCGACGACGTGCTCGCCTGGATTCGCGACCAGCGCCAGACGCGCAACCGCTGGGACTTGATCTTTGTCGACCCGCCCACGTTCTCGAACTCGTCCAAGATGGGCCGCCGCACTTGGGATGTCCAGCGCGACCATGTTGAGCTTTTGGCCGGCGTATCGCGCCTGCTCGCACAGGGCGGACATGCCATCTTTAGCTGCAACCTGCGCGGCTTCCGCCCCGAGACACGCAAGCTCGCGCGCGCGGGCGTGGTGTTGGAGGACATTACGGCGCAGACCATCCCCGAGGATTTCGCACGCAACCAGAAGGTGCACCACTGCTATATCGTGCGCCGCCTGCCCATTGAGGACGCCATGGCCGAGGTCGGCTTTAGCGCCGAGGAGATTGCCGAGCGTGTCGAGGAGCTGCGCAACCCCGAGGCCCGCAAGCCTCGCGCGGCAGTACCCGCGCACGCGCAGGCCGGAGACCGAGGGCCGCGCGGCGACGGCAAACCCTCCCCCGCCGGCAAGCCCAAAAAGAAGAAGTTCTACGCCAGCAAACCCAGGGGCAAATAAACAAAGTTGCGGTGGAATATGGACTGTTTGGCCGCCAAATAGGCCATTTCCGTCCGTATTTCACCGCAACTCATATTGGGACGGTGGTTGGCGATCTAGCCTTGGGTGACCAATCGGTAACCGATGCCCACGTGTGTTTGGATATAGCGCGGGTGCGCGGGGTCGGACTCGATCTTCTTGCGCAGCGTGCCCATAAAGACACGCAGGCTTGCCAGGTCACTCTTAGTTGCCGTGCCCCAAATCTCGTGCAGGATAAACTGGTGCGTCAGTACCTTGTCGGCGTTATGCGCCAGCAGGCACAGGAGCTTGTACTCGATCGGCGTCAGATGCAGCTCCTCGCCATCCATCGTGGCGATGCCGGCATCAAAATCGATATGTAGCTCACCGGTATCGAACGAGCCCTCGGAGGCAACGCCGCCCGTTTGCGCATACGAAAGGCGCCTGAGCGTCGTGCGAATGCGCGCGAGCAGTTCCTCGACCGAAAACGGCTTGGTCAGGTAGTCGTCGGCGCCGGCATCGAGCGCGCGAATCTTGTCCGCATCCTCGCTGCGCGCCGAGACCACGATGATCGGCATGCCCGACCATGCGCGCACCGACTCCACCACCTTGACGCCGTCCATATCGGGCAGGCCCAGATCGAGCAGTACAATGCTCGGTGCCTGCGATGAGGCGGCGGCGATGGCGGCATGGGCGGTCTCAACGGCCATGTGGCGCAAGCCGTGCGTCTCGAGCGCGGCAACGATAAGGTTGCGAACGGCGGGATCGTCCTCAACGACCAAGATGAGCGGTTTTACGGCAGAGTTCGGCACAGCGCTACTCCTTATCAAACGAAACATCGGCGACGGGAAGCTCAATCGTAAAGACCGAGCCGTGCGGGTCCGCCGCGGCAACCTCTATGCTACCGCCATGCGCCAGCGCAATGGAGCGGCAGAGCGAAAGCCCCAGGCCCACACTACGGTGGCTGTCGGCCAGGCCATGGTTGGCGGTATAGAACGACTCAAAGATGCGCTCGCGATCCTCGGGTGCGATGCCCGGGCCGTCATCGGCCACCGAGCACGCCACGCGCCCATCGTCGATGCCAATCGAAATCACGATATGAGAGCCTGCGGGCGTATAGGTGATGGCGTTGTTCACCAGATTGACCACCAGCTGCACCATCAGGCGCGCATCGACGTTGACGAGCGCCGGCTCATCGCACGCCACCACCTTAAGGTCGTGCTCGCGCACGGCAGGGTTCACGTGGCGCAGCGCCTCCTCGACGATATCGTCCATGAGCTCGAGTGTGGTCGACAGGCGCATACCGCCACCCTCGAGCTTGGTGATGGCGAGCAGATTCTCGACGGTGGCGTTGAGCCACAGCGCATCCGAGCGAATGGATAGAAGCAGGCCGCGGCGCGTCTGGGCATCGAGCACCGCGGTGCCGGTCGAGCCCTGATCGAGCAGCACGTCGGCATTACCCGAAATACTGGTAAGCGGCGTGCGCAGATCATGCGAGATGGAGCGCAGCAGGTTGGCGCGCAGCTGTTCGTTTTTGGCGAGCACCGCCGCTTCCTCGCGGGCCTCCATGGCGCGGGCGCGGTCGAGCGCCAGCTCGCCTTCGCTCACGATGGCATCGGCAAGCGTCCGCTCCTCATGCGTCAGCACGTCGGGCTCGGCAACGATAGCCAGCACGCCCACCACCGAGGCGGGGTCGCCCGAGCGCGCGAAGCCGTCACCTGTGCGAACCGTCAGGTAGATGCCATAAAACGCCGAGCCGCCATAGGTGGCATCGAGCGGCGTTCCCACATAGGCGGACGCCGAGAGCCGCGGCGGCATCTGCGGCGCCAGTTCGTGCACCGGTGCGGCATCGCCCACGGCCGTGTATGTCGCACGCGGCAGCAGGTCATCGCCCTCGGCGTCGGCGCTGTACCACACGACCGGACAGCCCGAAAGACGCGCCAGCTGCGTGGCCATGGCGTGAACGATCTGCTGCTCGTCGGCGCAGCGCTGCAACATGCGATTGGTCTCGAGCACCATATGCGTGCGGCGGTCGCTGGCGGCAGCCTGTGCCAAGGCGCGGCGCAGGGCCAACGCAATCGAGCTCGACACAAGCGAGACCACGAACATGATGAAGAACATGCCGGGATAGCCGCGGTCGATAAGCGACAGCGAGTAGCGCGGGTCGACAAACAAGAAGTTGTAGAGCGCCACGGCGGCAGCCGAGCTCAGCAAGCAATACAGGCGACTCCAGGTAAAGAATGCGCACAGCTGAACGGCGAACACATAGACGATCATGATGCTCGGCGCGAGACCCGGATGGTCGAGCAGCGCGCCCACAATCGTCGCCGCGACCAGCAGCCCCACCGACACGCAGATATCGTACAGGGGGCCGCGACGCGTCATCGTAGTGCGCCGCCACCAAAAGTTCTCGGCAATATCACCGTCCGCACGGACGTCCATCAGCGCCCCGCCCCTCTCTCAAAAACAAAAACCACCACAAAGGGACAGGCACCTTTGTGGTGGTTTCCCTTGTGGTGGTTCCAAGTGTATAGCCTTTGCAACCTGCGGTCGCTAGACAAACAGCACGTGCGCGAGCAGGGCACACACGCACACCGCTCCAAATACCAGTGCCACGATCGAAATTACGCGATCGGCCATATCCATGTTGGCACGATTCGTAAAGAACCGATCTTCGGCGGCGTCGACGCGCGCCTCACGCACCATTTCGACCACCGCCTCACGGCCATCGAGCGCCTTTGTATCCATGTTTACCTCCCCGGCCTCATGCTTATCCATCAAAAACCAACTCCGTGTAGCCGCCGACGTCTACGGCCGCTCGTTGGGGGCCAGGCGCTGCATCTTGTTCACGGCCTTGAACTTGGTGAACAGCGGCACGTACTCAAAGCTCACGTTGGAGTTCTCCAGGCCGTACCAACGCGCAGGCGTGCCGGCGGCGCGGCGGATGATGTACTTGAGCGTGATGGCCGTACGCTCGCTCGGCTCCACATCGCTTTCGGGCGCCAGAAGCTTACGGATCAGGACGAACTTGAACGTGCCGATGTTACCCGGATCCTTGTAGACCGAGTAGTCATGCGTCTGCGGCGGCAGCTCGCCGGTGGCAGCCAGGTCCTGAACGACCTGACGCAGGTAGGCATTGACGCGCTGGTTGATCTTGTAGCCCAGGTACAGATGCACGCGGAACACGTAATCGGTGCCGAACGTCTCGACCGAATAGGCAAAGGTGTGCGGTTCGTCCATGGTCTCGACATTCACAAACCACCAGGCGCGGGCGCGCTTGGGATGCTTGTCCAAGATCGAATAGACGATATCGCGGTCGATGTAGTCGGTATGGGTGTCCTTGGTCAGGTACACGACGTTGTCGCTCATGCGCTCGTAACGGTCGTCGTCGCGCAGGCGCTTGAGCTGCGGCAGGTAGCTGCGCAGCGGCAGCAGCGTAAACTGGCGCTGCTCAACAGCCGTACCGTTGTACCAGCACACCATGATGCCCATGATGAGCGCGGCCATGAGGATGGTGAAGTAGCCGCCGTGGAAGAACTTGGTAAGTGAGCTCACGAAGAAGAAGCCTTCGAGCAAAAGGAAGAAGGCCGCGAAGATCCACGGAGCAACCTTGAGCTTGCGCTCCTCGTGCAGGTAGAAGAAGAGCAGCAGCGTGGTGCACATCATAGTCAGCGTAATGGCAAGGCCGTAGGCGGCTTCCATATGCGCCGAGTTCTGGAACAGCAGCACCACGATGACGCAGCCGACAAGCATGACGTTGTTGACCATGGGGATGTAGAGCTGGCCCTTGGTCTCGGCAGGGTAGAAGACCTGCATGTGCGGCATGAGGTCCAGACGGCTGGCCTCGGACACCAGCGAGAATGCGCCGGTGATGAGCGCCTGCGAGGCAATGATGGCCGCGACGGTGGAAAGGCCGACGGCAAACGGGCGCAGGCCCGGGGCGAGCATCTGGTAGAACGGATTGAGGTCGGCAATGCCCATGAGCTCGGGGTTGGCAGCGTTGTTCATAAGCCAAGCGCCCTGGCCCATATAGGAAAGCAGCAGGCAGCACTTAACGAACGGCCAGGTAGCGTAGATGTTGCCGCGGCCGACGTGGCCCATGTCGGAGTAGAGCGCCTCGGCACCGGTGGTGGCGAGGAAGCAACTGCCCAGAATCATGATGCCCGCGTGGTTGTTGGGGCTCAGCAAAAAGGCGATGCCGCGCACCGGGTTGAGGCACAGCAGCACGGCGGGGTGCTGGAAAACAAAGAAAAGACCCGTGCCGCCCAGGAACAGGAACCACAGCGTCATGATGGGGCCAAAGGCGTGACCGATCTTGGCCGTACCGATGCGCTGTACCAAGAAGAGCACGATGATGATGGCGAGCGTAATGGCGACGACGCGGCCCTGGTCATCGCCCAGCACGGCATGGACCGCCGGGATGGTGCGCAGGCCCTCGATGGCCGTGGTAACGGTAACGGCTGGCGTCAGGATGCCGTCGGCGAGCAGCGCGGCGCCACCCAGCATGGCGGGGATGATAAGCCACTTGCCGCAGCGCTTGACCAGGCTGTACAGGGCAAAGATGCCGCCCTCACCATGGTTATCGGCGCGCAGCGAGATGAGCACATACTTGATGGTGGTCAGCAGCGTGACCGTCCACACGACAAGGGAGAGCGCGCCGAGCACGAACTCCTCCGTCACGCTTCCGATGCCGCCGTTGCCGGCAACGAGCGCCTTGGTTACATACATGGGGCTGGTGCCGATATCGCCATACACCACACCCAGCGTGACGAGCATCGCCGAGATGCTCACAGGAATCGCAGCGTGCGAGGCTGCCTCCTTGGCCTTTTGTTCCATAAGCCGGTTTCCTCCCAACTTTAATGTTCGAAGGGATTATAGGTAATCGGCCTGCACTTGCACGGCACCGTTTTCCCAGCTAGATAAACATTTATACGGCCTTTAGGCCACCACGGCGATATGAAATGTGACAAAAGGACTGTCCCCTTGTCACATTCGTCATTTTCCAAGCCAATTTTTGAACCACCACTCCATGGAGCGGCTCATCTCGGCCATAAAGGGACTGGTGTGTTTGCGGGTGTAGATATCCACCACGCGCTCGCCCACCTCGCGGGCATGCGGGCGAAACATCGCGTCCATCTCGGCCACCTGCGCGTCCATGGTCGCAGCATCGGCGCGGCAGTAGCGCTCCTCGTGCACCAGGTTCACCACGGGATGCGCAATGGCCGGACGCTCCTTACGGGGCGTGCCGATGATGAGCATCGACAGCGGCATGGTATAGGGCGGCAGATCGAGCAGCTCGGCAACTTCCTCGGCATTCTCGACGATATCACCGATATAGCAGCTCCCCAGGCCCAGAGCCTCGGCGGCAACCACGGCATTTTGCGCGGCGATCACGGCGTCCTGGGCCGCGATGGCAAAGTCGCCCAAACCCGGCGCGCGGCGGGGCGCCTTGCCCGTGCGCTCGACAAACTCGGGCTCAAAGCAGCCCACGTGCTCAAACAGATCGATCCACTTGGCATAATCGACCACAAATATAAGTGCCCAGGGCGCCTTGGCGATCATGGGCTGGTAGTCGCACAGATCGGTCAGACGGTCCAGCGTAGCCTGCTCGCGAATGCTCACGATGGAATACATCATCATGGCGCCCGCCGACGGCGCGCGACTCGCCGCATGCAAAATCGCCGCACGCTGCTCGTCGGTCACCGCTACGGGACGGTCGTCGTCATCACGCGCAAAGGCACGCGTGGAGGAACGGTGCTCCAACGTGTCCAGCACCGCATTGCCCGTCGTCTCGACCGGATAACCGTTCGTATCCACAGCCTTGGTGCAAACCTGCTCGTTCATCGCCTCATCCTCGCTAATTCTTTAAGAAGCCTTTACGTTTCCGTGTAATTCCCGTCCATTATCGCGCAGGTCGCCACTACATTGCGCCACACCGTCACACGTGCGCGTTAATATGGCTGGTTGTTGTGCGCAGACACCAATTGCAGCGCATATCTTGGTAACAATCGGGTAAACCCCCGCTTTCGTACGTTTTAGTTTGTGAGGAGTCTCAGCATGTTCGCTGCCGCCATCTCGCTCGTCGGTCTTGCGGCGACCGTCTACCTTGTCTTGCGCGAGGCCAAGGCCATTCGCGCTCAGTCGGGCACCGTTGCCAAGGGCGCCTTCGCCTGGAGCGTCGCCTTTGGCCTGTTCCAGCTCTTTTTGACCGTCTGGGGCGCTATTGGCCTCGTCGCGCAGAACGAGCCGCTCGCCTTCGTGATGCTCATCCTGACCAACGCCATCCTCACCGGCTGCGCTTGGGCCAGCATCGCCCGCGACCGCATCGCCCCGCGCGCCTTTGCGTTCGCCGGGCCCGACGCCCCCGCCCCCACCGGCAAGCTCGCCCGCCTGCGCGGAGCCTTTGTGGGTAAACCGCTCGTCGCCGCCGTCCTGTGCCTGCTGCTCGCCGGCGTCTTTGCGCTGCTGGGCATGGAGGTCTCGTCCAACCACGACTTTACCTGGGTCTACCCCCTGTGCATCCTGCTCGAGTGGGCCATCATCACCACGCTCATGGTCGGCCTGTTCTTCCTGTTCCAGCGCCACGGCGCAGCCCCCGCGGTCTTGGCCTTTGCCCTCTTTGTCCTGGGCATTGCCGAGTTCTTCGTCATCACGTTTAAATCCATGCCCATCCAGCCGGGCGACCTTTCGGCCATCTCCACCGCCGCCGCGGTCGCCGGCACCGGCTACACCTTCTCGATCTCGCTGTTCTGCGTGCTGTCCATGGGCTTTACCGCCATCGCCATGCTGCTGTGCGAGTACGCCGGCCTGGTGGCACCGCACCGTCAGAAGGGCGCCGCCAACGCCAAGCGCATGCTGCTCACCAACCTGCTCGTCGCCGTGCTGTGCCTGGGCGGTATGACCGCACACGTCACGCTCATCGACTACTACAACACCCTCGGCATCACCGTCTACACCTGGCGCCCGCTCGAGAGCTACTGGCGCGAGGGCTACCTGCCCGCTTTCATTAGCGCAGCGCAGTCCATCAAGCCGCCCAAACCCGCCGACTACTCCGTCGACGATGCCAAGGCCACGCTCAAAAAGTACGCCAAGGCCTATGACAAATCCGACGCGGCTAAGAGCGATGAGCGCGCCGCCGCAAAGGAGCAGTTCGACAGCGAGAAGCCCACGGTCATCGCCATCATGAACGAGACCTTCTCGGATCTGTCGATCTACCAGAACATGCGCGCCGGCTACGAGGGCCCGCAGTACTTTAAGAACCTGTCCAACTGCCTCAGCCGCGGCAAGCTCTACGTGAGCGCCTACGGCGGCGGTACCGCCAATACCGAGTTTGAGTTTATGACCGGCAACTCCATGGCCAACCTGGGCTCGGGCGTGTACCCCTACACCATCTACAACATGGAAACGACCGGGAACCTGGCAGAGCAGTTCAAGTCGCTCGGATATTCCACCACGGCCATGCACCCCAACCACGCCACCAACTGGAACCGCGAGAACGTGTACAAGGACTTTGGCTTTGACCGGTTCCTGTCCATCAACGACTTCCAGGGAGCCGACACTCTGCGCGGTATGGTGACCGACCAGGCGACCTATGACAAGATTCTTGAGCTGCTCGACCAGAACGCCGATCCGCAGTTTATCTTCGACGTGACCATGCAGAACCACTCGGGCTACGACACGGGCCTGCTGCCGGTCGACAAGCAGATGCACCTGAACATCGACACGACCGATCTGGACGCCAAGACCGTCGAGGACGGCACGCTCTCCGATGTCGACGAGTACGTCTCGTGCATCGAGCAGTCCGACCAGGCGCTGCGCTACTTCCTTAACGCCTTGAGCAAGCTCGACCGCAAGGTGGTCGTGGTGTTCTGGGGCGATCACCAGCCGTTCTTCCCGTCCAAGTTCAACGACAAGTGGTTTACCGGTGAGGACGACGCCACGCATCAGGAGCGTCTGTGGCAGACCGACTACATCATCTGGGCCAACTACGACGTTGCCGGCTGCGACCAGACGAGCGAGGTCGACGACCTGTCCACCAACTACCTGTCCACGCAGCTTATGCAGCTGATCGGCGCACCCCTCTCCGACTACCAGAAGGCGCACATGACGCTGCGTGAGTCGCTGCCCGCCATCAACTCGGTGGGCTACGAGGACGCCAGCCTGCGCTGGGCGCTCTCCTCCAACGTCACCGGCGACGACGCCGCCGCAGCAGCCGCCACCAAGGCGCGCGAGGATTACGCCAAGATGCAGTACTACGAGATGTTCCGCGACGGCAAGAACGTGTACACCGAGCACTTCCAGACCGAGGCCAACGAGACCGACCCCAACCTGGCGCCGGGCACGACCAAGATCAAGTAGCGACACGTCTTAACTGGTTCGTCTGCCCGGCGGCGCGGAACGTAAGGTTCCCTGCTCGGACAGTCCTGCTCGCACGGAGAGCACATTAAGTGCTCTCCGGCTCGTGCGGAACTCGCGATGAACCTTACATTCCGCGTCGCCGGGCAGACGCCTCGGTGTTGAAACGCGGCTTGTCATGGGGACATCTGCTGAACATATATAAGTTGAAGGCCACGTCATGTGGCCTTTTTGCATCCGGAAACCGTGTCCCAGAATTCTTGTCTGGAATGGGATGCAGTTTCCGCTTGCGGAGTCTCCACTCAACAGAAAACCCGGGTGGCCTGTTTTTTGGCTACCCGGGTTTTTGGGTTGTCGATATGTTCGACTGGCTACTAGTGGGTCTTGCGGCGCTTGATCAGCATGATGAGGGCTATCACTACGAGCGTTGCTCCCGCTGCTGCTGCGGTGGCGACTAGGGCGAATGTTTGGTCGCCGGTGTTTGCGAGGTTCTTCGCTGTGGTCGCAGTCTTGACCTTGGTGTCGGTCTTAGCTCCGTTGTCGGACTTGGGCTTGTCCGGGTTCGTCGGGGTCTCAGGAGTCTCGGGGTCCTTTGAGCCTTCGGAATCGGTTGGGCCGGCGGTGTTTACCAGCGTATGGTCCAGGAACTTCTTGGCGCCCGCACTTGCCTGTGAGAACAGGCGGCGCGTGCGGATCGGGGTGGCGTTCACCGTTGTGGGCGCCGTCTCCTCGGCCTCGATATTCACGAGCGTCGTGCCGGTGTCGAGGCCCACGTCGTTGTATCCCACGTGGCAGTAATACTGCGCACCGTCATCGTCTGCGGTCAGGTCAATCTCGAGCTTTGAGGCCGTTCCAGCCGCGAGGTTGCCATCGGCACCCACGAGCTTAAACTCTGTCTCGCCGCGGCCCTTGCGGTACCACATATAGGTCGGTGCCAGCCCTGTTTCGCTATCGTCGGCACCGAGTTGCTTTACATGGCCAATCGCCGAGAGCGTCAGGTGGCTTCCCGCCGCGCGCTCAACCGAAGAGTCGTATCCAAGATCCGACCCCTCCGCAGCATCCGCCGCAGGTCCGCTCACGGTCATCGTCATGCCATCGGGCATGGTCTTGACCGTGATGATTGCCGAGCGAATACCTGTTTCGGTCGTGGATCCGTTCTTAACGGCGGCGATGGCGAATCGATACTCCGTATTGGGCTGCAGCCCATCCCACTTGAGCGAGGTCTGCGTGTTGTCGGCAATCTTCCAGCTATTGACGACCGCATCCGCCGCATTGCTCTGCAGCATGCCCACGCCGTAGCTAAAGCCACTCTTGTTTGCGAGTACATCGTCCCAGCTAAACGTAACGCTGGTCGAATCGACGGCGTTTGCCGTAAAGCCCGTCACGGCCGGCGCGTCGGGCATCTCGACGTCCTTAACGTCATAGCCCACGATCCAGAACTGGTCGGTGTCCTTGGTGCCGAGCTTGTCGCCCGAGTCTGCCTCGAACTTGTCGACATCCACCGCGTTGACGCCCAGACGCCACACAAAACCGTACTTGCCCTGCGCGGCCTCGGGCAGGTTGTCGACGGTGCCGCCGTATTCGGTCGATTCACTCGAGGAGTTACCCGTAGTAAAGCCGGCGTTGGCACCAAAGCACAGGCCGCCAAACAACTCGTGCTTTGCGAGCTTCGCGCCCATGACAACGCTGCCGTTCAGCGTCAAGCCGAGCTCGAGCTCCTGCTCCTTGCCCTCCTCGACTTCGATGGTCTGCTCAATGCTCGCCCCCGACTGCGCGGCGGCGCCGTTAAACCCATCGTGCGTGTAGGCGCGCGTTACGCCAGGCTTGCCCAGGCCAAAGGAATCCCCAACGGGAGTCTCGCCGTTGAGCGTCGTTTGATAGGTTCCGGGTTCTCCCGACCGGTTGGTCAAAAAGTAGCTGAGCGGCGTCATATTGTGCTGTTTGGCAATGCGGTCATAGGCCTCGACATTAACGACCGAGGTCTGCGCGCCGAGCGACACGGGCGCCGCCATCACGCCCTTGCCACCAGTTTCCTCATTTTCGATCTCATACTCGTAATAGACCATCGGAATCGTGTAGAGCACGGCCTTGTCACCCTCGCCGGCATGCGACTCATAGCTTACGCTTGCGCTGACCGTGCGCTCGCTCCGGTAGTCATAGCATCCCTCGGCGGCAAAATCGACTGAAGCATTCATCGCGACCAGGGGCGGACCGGTCTGCACCTCGACGGCAACGCCCAACTCGGCGCCAATGGTATAGCCCTGGGATGTCCCCGTGCCCTTTTCCTCTCCGTATGACGTGCCGCCCAACACCAGATAGCCGTATGCCTGCTCCAGATCCTCAACATAGGGCGCATCCTGCAGCACGGCAAGCACGCGCGGGTTGGTATAGACCTTGTAGCGGTCCTTGTACGTGATCTTGACGCTGTCGTTGTCGACATCGGGCAGCGCGAGCGAGATAAATGTGCCGTAGGTAGTGCCGCGACGGTTGCTCTCGCTAATCACCTGCTCCTCGCCGCGGCGCACCTTTCCGTTCTCGTCGAGCGAAAAATGCGAGGCGGTCATCCAATAGTAGTCATCGTTCTTGCGCAGGTCCTCGTCGCGGTGCTTGCCCACCACGGCGATAAAGCTCTCGTTATAGCGGTCCGAACCCGAGACGCTGCCCGCCTTGACATCGCTGATCCACACCTGCTCTATACCCTTGTGGTCATGCTTGTTGCTGCTGTTGTATTGCTGACCGCTCATGCTCATGGTTCCGACCATGGACCCCAAGCCCTGAGCCCCGCTCTGTGCCGTGTTGCAGGCAAAGTCGCGGAACACATCGCCGCCCACGAGCACCTCGTCGACCGCCAGCTGCTCGGACAGGCCGTCAAGGTTGGCAGTGGCAAGGGCAATAGGCGCCAAGGTGCACGGATAGCGCTTATCCTGAGCGCTATCCTTCCATGCGCTGTTGGGCACATGCATCAGCCCATAGGAGGCGAGGAGCCCGTCTCTGTATTCCTTGCAATCGGAAAGCTTGAACTCGCCAGACTCCGAGTCAAAATACGCGTAGCGGTACAGCGCGCCGTACAGCCCCTTGCTGCCGTCAGAAGCGCCGTAATCAAAAGCGCTGCGTTGCCAGTCATAGCCCGCAAGAATAAGGCCCGTGACGGTTTCACCCGTCTTCTTTCCTTCTTCATCGTAGGCGGCAAACGTGCCGAACGTCGCATTCGCAGCGACCATGGTCTTGCCGTTCGCGGAGAGGGAGATTGCGCCCGCGTCGCCCAGAGCATCGACATGGACGAGCGCACCCTTGGATGCATCCCACGAAAACAGCTCGCAATGCGTCGACTTATCAATATTCTTCTTGCCGTAGGGTGCCGAGACCACGATGGCGAGGTCATCGCAAAAATCGCGATCGAGGTCGCCGGCCGCTAGCGAAACGACAGGAGCTGACTGAAGCTGCGTCCAGGAGTCGTTCCCGCCCTTGTTGTGCGTGGTGTAGTCCGCGGCGTTACCGGCATCGATCTTGACGACGCTTTGCTTCCAGTTGCCGCCCTCCAAGTCATACATGTCGACTACAGCCTTGCGCACGCCGTTCTCGTCGACATAGCAGCCCGCGTAGACAAAAAGCTCGTCGACGCCGTCGCCATCGACATCGCCCGCCTCGACATCAAAGACGGCGTCGTGCTCTTGCAGGTAACCGGCATCCAGGTACTTAAAACGGCCTTCGTACATCATATTAGTGTTGACCGTCACCGGCAGGTGTGTGTCGAGAGTGCGCGTACGCCCGTTGCTAAACGAGTAGAGGACCAGCTCAACCTTTCCGGCGTATGACTTGCCGTCAATCGTCGTGGAGGAACTGTCGCCGTAGGCACGGAGCTCGGCAACGCGGCTCTTTTTGTCCGTGCTGGCGTCGCTGCAGAACTCAACACTCGTGGCGTGAATGCCCGAGAAACCGTTGTTGTCGTTGGCGAGTACTGTTGAGGACTCATTGTTGCTTAGGTACGACCAGGTGCCGCCACCGTAGTCGCTATGCTTGTAGAGATCGCTGTTCGTATCGAAGTTGTTGACGTTTTGCCAGAACTTTGCGGCGCCCCACACACTTCCATAGCCATCGGTGAGTTTGCTGCTGCCGCCAATGTCACCGCGCTCGACGTTCTCGAGCTTGTCGCGCAGAGTGTAGCGATTGCCATGGCTACCGTTAGCTGCCATATAGACCTCGCTGCGCGTGGCAAACGTCGTGGGGGTATCAGTGGAATAGGGGCCAACGGTATCGGCCGGAATGTCCTCGCTCGTGCCCAGACCCAGGGCTTGATAATCCTGCTCGGTCATATCGGTGATTGCGGGCGCGTCTGCCGCCTGGGCAACCTGGGGCGTGGCCGTGAAGCAGGCGACGCTCGTGGCGACCAACGCAGCAAGCGCCGCCGTCCCAACAAGCGGGATTTTCTACAGCCTACGGATACGGGGGTGTGGAACGTACATGAGGGACCTCGCTTTATTCGAGTGGAGTGGACTCATTTTTGCAAATGATACATCCGATGCCCGATATCACGTGTCTCATTTTCGCCAACGGCGTGTCTCATTTTTGAGAATCCGAGATGCCGCGGAAATCTTATCCCTGCTCAAAGGCCATTTCTGGGATGTATTTTCCGTCGAGTGCCTCATCGGGAAACTGCATCCCATTTCAAGCGTCGATTCTGGGACGCACTTTCCCCTTAGACCCTCAACCGGAAACCGCATCCCACTTTGAGCGCAAATTCCGGGATGCATTTTCCGCTTGAGCCTCATTGGGGGTAGCGCGCAGAGATGTGGTGTAAGAGGCGGGGCATGCCCCGCCTCTTCTCTTT
>CABRHW010000030.1 GCA_902470765.1 uncultured Collinsella sp. | reverse complement strand
GGACTTGCAGCGACGGACCTCAGGACACTCTTACACCACGTCTGCGCGCGCGACCGATTCGAAGAGGTTGAAAGCCGTCAAACGCCCTTTAAAGGGGGTTAGATAAATTGATTGTGAGCCCATTTTTACTTAGAACAGGCCGAAAAATATGACACCTCTTTTGCAACAGTACTCATATTTGGCATTTTTTGCCCACAGAGTCCAAAATCCATGCCCCAAAACACAAAAGGAGGGGCCTCGTAAGGCCCCTCCCTAGGAAAGGGAATCGATTTATTCCACAGCCGTAGATTAATCCTAGCCGCTACTCCATCATATCGAGGACGGAAGGGCGAAGCTCGTTCTCGGCGGCCTCGGGATCGGTCTCGCGCAGGCGGTTGATGTAGCGGTTGTACCACATCACGGCAAGGCCCAGGAAGACAACCACGCCGCCAACGTTGTAGACCAGCGTCAGCCACAGCGGCTGATCGAGCGGAATGGTGCCGCAGATAAGCACGAAGCAGAAGACCACAAGCAGGAATGCGGCAACGACCAGGCCAAAGCTGCGCGAGCCCATGCGGAAGCCACGGGGAGCAGCATCGAAGTTCTTGCGCAGCATAAAGTAGGCAAGCAGAATCAGCAGCGGCGGGAGCAGAGCGGTGGCAGCCGTCATGTTGGTGACAATCATGAGCAGGTCGTCGAGGTTACCGGAGCCCAGGGCCGGGATGATCAGGATGGGGACGACGATGGCGAACTGCAGCCAAGCGGCGCGGGCAGGAATGCCATGCTCGTTGAGCTCGACGATCTTGCTACCAAAGACGCCCTTGGGGATCTCGGTGAAGAAGACCTTGATGGGAGCGGAGGTCCACATCATGAGGGAACCCAGCGTAGCGGCGAGAAGGATCAAGCCGATGACGCGCGTGGACACTTCCATAGGAATGCCAAAGTGGGCAAAGACAGCGCCGAACACGTCGAAGATGCCGGTGGAGATGGCAACGCTGCCCTCGGGGATGAACAGGTTAACCAGCAGCGAAGCGCCTGCATACAGAAGGCCGATGGTCAGGCCGGCGATAACGACGGTGCGCACGAAGGCCTTGACGCCACCCTTAAGGTCGTTAAGGAACACGCCGACAGACTCAGCGCCGCCAACGCCCTGGATGATCCAGGCAAGCGTACCGAAGAAGCCCCACGCAGTTGCGAAGTTGCTCATGTCGGGAGCCATGTTAGCGGGAGTAGGAGCCGTAGCGAACTCAACGCCGCCAAAGGCAGCAGCCAGGGACAGCAGGATGAACACGGCGGTCAGGCCGAGAGCCGCGGTCGAACCGAAGGAGGAAATGGAGCCGATCCACTTAGCGCCCTTGGTCGAAACCCACGTGGCGATAGCAAAGACGACGATCTCGATAATGGTGATCCACAGCTGCGAAAGCTCGGCGTTGGCACCAAAGAACACGTAGCTCGCGTAGATGATGACATTGGGCAGGACGGACGCAAAGAAGAACAGGTTAACGAACCAGTAGCTAAATGCCGTCAGGAACGCCCAGCGACCACCCATCGAGGTCTTAACCCATGCGTACACGCCCGACTCGGAGTCCTTGTTGAGGCCGACGAACTCGGCGGTAACCAGGGTATAGGGGACAAAGTACAAAAGCGTGGCGAAGAAGAACGACGGCGCAGCTGCCAAGCCGATGGCCGCGTTGTTGTTGATGATGTTCTTGATACCGAACACGGCGGCGACCGTCATGCCCAGCAGAGCGAACGAACCGATCGTTCCTCGTTTTTCAGAGCTCATAAGCCCTCCCAATCATCTATTAAATGTCATCCAAAACCGTCCGAGCTGCAAGTGCAATCGCGGACGGCGCACCTGCTAAGGGGAATGGGGAAAAGGGAGTCAACAAAGCCATCCCCCTTAACGGCGCGAAGCAAACGTCCAGGTGGACGAATACTACTTGTTGGGGAAGGAATAACCTTCGACCGTCACGTGCAGTACCACGACGCGGGGATCCGAAGCCTCGGCGATAACACGGTAAGCCTCGTCGATCTCGACGACGGCAACGCCGCCGGCGGGAATCGTCACGGTCTCCCCCGCCCCCTCAAAGCGCTCGCGATCATCGATATCGCTGTAAGCGCGGGTGCAGGTGAGGCCTGCCTTGGAAGCCACCTCAACGGTCAGATTGCCGTCGAGCGGGGCGAGCACGGCATGGTAGCGACGGTGACCGACCAGATCGGCAGTAGCCGCCTCGTGGGCGTTCACCCACCAATACACCAGCGAGTCGCCGATAGAGTACGCCACATCGTGCTGCAGTTCAGAAACGCCGTCGAGTGCCTGACCGGTACGCATCCACTTCTTGACGGACTTCATCTGGGCGTCGAAATCGGCACGCGAGTTAAAGATATGCATGGCTTATGCCTCCTTAATGGGTGCCAGCGCCTGAGCCAGATCGGCAGACGTCAGCGGTCGCAGGGACACCTCAAAGCTGAAGCTCTCAAAACGGGTGCGATAGGAATCGAGCACCTCGGAACCCCAAGAGTTCGAGCCAAGGCCGAGCAACTGGTCGTTGATGTTGACCGTGACCGTATCGCCCTTGACAAGATCGTAGACATGCTTGGCGTTATCGATAGCCTCGCAGCTATAGGGCCATGCGGAGAACGAGAACGGATTGGAAGCGGCGTCGCTCGGACGCGTCACGACCAGACCGTCACCGTGGCTGGAGCGCAGGGCGACCCAGCGGGTACCCTCGCGGTTGGCGCAGTCCTGGGGCATAACGTAGGGCGTGAACATGTCGTCGACCGTAGTGCGGTAATGACCGACCGGGTTGGCGCGCAGCGAGTCCGGATAGTTCTCGCCCGGGCCGTGGCCATACCACTCGACGGCGCGATCGCAACCGGGAACCTCGAAGGAGATGCCGATGCGCGGGATAATGTCCGAATAGTCGCCGTAGGGCTCGCCGGAAACCTTGAGGTCGACGCGGCCACTCGGAAGCACGGTATAGACGAGCTCGACGCGCATGCCGAACGCGCGGACGGGAGGAGCAATACGCTGGCTCACGGTAACGACGACCGCATTGCCGTCCTGCTTCCAAGTAACCTTGCGGGTAGACGTCTGCATCACATCGATGAAGTTGTCCTTCCACAGGGAGTCATACTCTTGGGCGTGGTTGTCGACGAGCGGATGCCAAAAACCAACCTGGGGACCAGAGGCCATGACGTCGCGGCCGGATGCCTTCCACTCGCTCACGGTACCGTTGACCTTGCTGAAGGTCAGCTCGCCGTTGAGGGAGTGAATGTGGATCTCCTGCTCGGTCTCCTCGACCGTAAGCTCAGGACGAGCGGGGGCAGCGATGGCCGGCGCCGGATGGTTGGCGATGGCAAACTGGCTAGCACCCAACTGGAACATCGGCTCGCACCAGACGTGAGCGGCCATGGTGTAGGCGCGCACGGTCAGCAGGGTCTCGCCTACCGCGGCCTCGTGAATCACTAGCGGAAGCTGGACGGACTCGCCGGGGGCAACCGCACCGGGCATGAGCGTCTTGCGGCAGACCACGTCGCCGTCCACCAGGGTCTCCGCCGACAGGCAGACATCCTCAAGGGTGGTAAACCAACGGTTGTTGGTGACGGTCAGCTCGCCCGCCTCGTCGTCGTAAGCCATGCGAACCGGGCAGATGACCTGACCATACTCAGTGAGGCCCGGGCTCGGCTGCTGCCAAGGGAACACCATGCCATCGATGCAGAAGTTGCTGTTGTTGGGGTAATCGCCGTTGTCGCCACCATACATATCGTAGGCAACGCCGTCCTCGGTCACAGCAGCCAAACCGTGGTCGCACCATTCCCAGATAAACTGGCCTTGGATGCAATCCCAGCGATCGAAGACCTCCTGATACTCGGACAGGCCTCCGGGGCCGTTGCCCATGGAGTGACCGTACTCGCAGTTGATGCGCGGCTTGGGGAATGGATGCTCACCAAAGTCGTTCATCTGCGACACACGGGAGTACATGGTGGAGATAACGTCGACGGTATCGGCGTTGCGGTCCTCCTCGTAATGGACCGGACGACCATCGAGCTCGTGAGCCTTGGCGTACATCGCGCGGATGTTGCAGCCATAGCCGCTCTCGTTGCCCATCGACCACATAATGATGCAGGCGTGGTTGCGCTCCTGCATCACCAGGCGCTCAATGCGGTCGACGTAGGCCGGCTCCCATGCCGGGTCGTCGGTGACCAGGGCGATATTGCCGATATTCTCGAAGCCGTGGCTCTCCATATCGGTCTCGGCGACCAGCATGATGCCGTACTCGTCGCACAGCTCGTAAAAGCGCGGGTCGTTGGCGTAGTGGGACGTGCGCACCGCGTTGATGTTGTGCTGCTTCATGAGCTCCAGGTCGCGGCGCATGCGATCGAGGCCCACGGCGCGGCCCTTGTGATCGTCGTGATCGTGGCGGTTGACGCCATGCATCTTAAAGTAAGTGCCGTTGAGGTAGATATGATTGCCCTCGACCGTCACCTCGGCAAGACCCTGGCGATGCGGGACGTACTCGCTGACCTGGTCACCGTCGTAGACCTCAAACGTAAGGTCATAGAGGAAGGGATCCTCGGGATTCCAGAAGTGGGCATCGGTCACGCTGCACTCGGCATGGCCGTCGACGCACTCACCCGTAGCCACCACGTTCTCGCCATCACTGAGCGTAAACACAACGCGGGTAGCTCCCTCGGCAACCGTATCGAGCGTGATCAGAGCGGCATCGCCCTCGCGGTGCGTGCGGAACCTAAAGTCGACCAGGTGTGCGGCGGGACGCTGCATAAGATACACATCGCGGAAGATGCCCGAGGCCCACCACATGTCCTGATCCTCGATATAGCTGCCATCGCTGTACTGCAGGACCTTGACCGCAAACAGGTTGTCGCCCTCGACGAGCGCGTCGGTCACGTCGAACTCGGCAGACAGGCGCGAACCCTTGGTCATGCCGATAAACTGACCGTTGACGTACAGCTCGCCATAGCTTTCGATGCCGTCAAAGCGAATGATCTCGCGAGCGCCGGCAGGAACGGCGGGAAGGTTGACGATGCGCTGGTACACGCCCGTGGGATCGTCAGAGGGAACGAACGGCTGATCCACCGGGAACGGAAAACCCTCGTCGGTGTAGGCAAGGTTGCCATAGCCGTCCACCTGCCACAGGTGCGGAACCTCCACGTGATCCCACTCGGGCTCGTACGTGGAAAGCTCCTCGTTAGAGACGGCAGCGGGGCCCTCAAAGAGGCGGAACTGCCACGAGCCGGACAGCTGGACAAACCCGCGCGACAGCTCGCGGCTGTACGTTGCAGCGAGATCGGCGGTCTCATAACCCATAAAGTACGCATGGGGTGCCAGGCGGTTCCTATGGGTGAGCGCTTGGTTTTCCCAATCGTTAATGGTGTCCATGGTGATGCTCCTTCGTCATCGTAGTGATTCTTGTGCAACCGGTTGTCCTTATCTTACGGGCGATGCAAAAAACTGTGCAACCGGTTGTCCGCTGAACGGTCGATTTGGTCGGGTTAACGGTGCAACCGGTTGTACAACCGCGACACTTATGTCACCTTGAGTATCGAAACTCAGCGCAAGACATCGTTCTTAAGCTCGTAGGCAACCGCCACGCCCGCTGATATCTCACCCATACGAGACGTATTCGATTGCGGCTTGGTTGCAAAACGACACCGGTCACCGGATATCATGAACGCTGTTCAGGCGCACTATAGTAAGCTGTATCCGCACCAGCCCGTATCAGCGACAACATCGACCGCATTCTCCAGGAGACGCCATGACCCAACCAGTTCGCACCGCACCTACGCTTGCCGAGGTTGCCGCAGCTGCCGGCGTGTCGCGCTCCACAGCATCGCGCGCTCTCAACGATTCGCCCCGCATTAGCGAGGAAACCAAAAGGCGCGTCCGCGCGGCGGCCAAGGAAGTCAATTTTGTCCCCAACGCTCGTGGCCGAGCGCTCGCTGTCGGGCGCACGGAAATCATCGCCGTGCTCGTGACCGAGCCCCTGAGTGAGCTCTTCAGCGACCCCACCTATAGCGAGTTTTTGAGCGGCATTACCGAGGAACTGTCGGAGTCGTCCTATCTGCCCGTTATCTTGCAGGCGTCTTCTACGCATGAGCGCAACCGCGCACGCGAGCACTTTGAGCGCCGCTCGTTCGACGCCGTGATCGACGTCTCCCCCTACAAGGGCAGCGAGCTGCTCGAGGTGCTGCGCGAGCTGGGCGTACCTACCGTGTTGTGCGGCCAGCTCGAGGGCCACCCCTATCGCGATGTGTTCTCGACGGTCTACTCTGACGACGAAGAGGGCGGACGCTTTGCAGCGCTCGCTATGAAGGAGCGAGGGCGCAAAGATATCGTCGCCGTGTTGGGACCGCAAGACAACCCCGCTGTTGTCGACCGCCTGCGCGGCTACCGCGCCGTCTTGGGCGAAGACCTCCCAGACGCAAACGTTATCTATACCGGCTGGAACAACGGAGACGGCTATCAGGCCATGCACCAGATCCTCGCGCGCGAGATCGCTTTCGATGGCGTGCTCTGCGGATCGGACCGTATCGCGGCTGGCGTCATCACCGCACTCAACGAGGCAGGCCTATCCGTTCCGGCGGACGTTTCTGTCGTCGGCTTCGACGATCACGAGATTGCGACGCGCTGCGTCCCCGCACTCACGACCGTCCGCCAGCCCCTGCGCGAAGAAGGCCACATGGCCGCCAACATTGCGCTCGACATGATCAAGGGTGCCGAGCCCACCACCACCGTCATGCACATGCAGCTCGTTCAGAGAGACTCGCTATAAGAAACTGGGGCAGGCTTTCCGCCAAACAGTTGTTGCGGAAAGCCTGTCCCGTTTGAGCGCTCATTCTGGGGCACAGTTTCCGTTAGACAGTTCGACCGGAAAGCGCGTCCCGTTATTTGGCTGGATTCTGGGTCGCAGTTTCCAAAAGGACCCTGTTTGGGAAACTGCGACCCGTTTTGGACGCAAATTCTGGGACGCAGTTTCCGCGACGCCCAGTCAACCTATGCCCTCGCAACGCCCGCGCATAAAAAACGAGGGAAGGCACGCGTCCTTCCCTCGTTACAGGCAATATGTAGCCGTTTGCCTACATCAGGCGCAGGCTGACGTCCTTGAGCTGGGCGCCGGAAACGGCACTCGGAGCGCCCGACATAAGGTCGGAGCCGCTGGCCGTCTTAGGGAACGCCATGACGTCGCGGATGGAGTCGGAACCGGTGAGCAGCATGCACACGCGGTCCAGGCCCAGAGCGAAACCGCCCATCGGGGGCGCACCAAACTTGAGGGCCTCCATGAGGAAGCCAAACTGAGACTCGGCGCGCTCCTCGGTAAAGCCCAGGAGCTTGAGCATGGACATCTGCATCTCGGCGTTGTGGATACGCATACCGCCACCGCCGGCCTCAAAGCCGTCCATGACAAAGTCGTAGGTGCACGAACCGGCCGCCAGCGGATCGGCCTCGATCTTAGCGATGTCGGTCTCGGTCGGCAGGGTGAAGGGCTGATGCTCGGCGGCATAGGCCTTGCGGTCCTCATCCCAGTGGAACAGCGGGAAGTTGACGACCCACAGGAAGTCGTGGCCCTCGCGCTTGATCTCAAGCGCGTTGGCCATGTGGGAACGCATGCCACCCAGGATCTCGTCGGAAAGCAGGCGCGGGCCGGCGGCGAACATCACAAGGTCGCCGGGCTCGACATCCATGCGCTCGCGCAGAGCCGCCATCTCCTCGTCCGAGAAGAACTTGACGATGGGGCTGTTGATGGAGCCGTCCTCGCGGAAAGCGATCCACGCCAGACCCTTGGCGCCAAACGTGGAGGCCACGCCGGCAAGCTTATCGATCTTGGCACGTGCCCAGACACCGGCGCCCTTGGCGTTGATGGCCTTGACGACAGAGCCCTCCTCATTTGCGGCGGTCGCAAAGACCTTGAACTTGGAGTTGGCAAAGATGTCGGTCAGGTCGACCAGGTGCATGCCATAGCGGGTATCGGGCTTGTCGGAGCCATAGGTGTCCATGGCATCCCAGTAGTTCATGCGACGCAGCGGCGTGGGCATCTCGACACCCATGCGACCGAAGGCATCGGCAAGAACCTCTTCGAGCGCGCTCATGACATCGTTCTGGTCCACGAAGGACATCTCGATATCGACCTGGGTGAACTCGGGCTGACGGTCGGCACGCAGGTCCTCGTCGCGGAAGCACTTGGCAACCTGGTAGTAGCGCTCGACGCCACCGACCATGAGCAGCTGCTTCAGAAGCTGCGGGGACTGCGGCAGGGCGTAGAAGTTGCCCGGCTGGATGCGGCTGGGGACGATGAAGTCGCGGGCGCCCTCGGGCGTGGACTTGAACAGGGAGGGCGTCTCGACCTCCATGAACTCACGGTTGTGCAGCGCCTCGCGAATGGCAAAGGTAAAGTCGGAGCGCAGCTTGAGGTTGGCCATCATCTCGGGACGACGGAGGTCAAGATAGCGATAGCGCAGACGGGTGTCCTCGCTGGTCTCGATGCCGTCCTCGATCTGGAACGGCGGGGTGACAGACGTGTTGAGCACCTCGGCGTGGTCGGTCAGGACCTCGATCTCGCCGGTCGCGAGCTTGGCGTTGGTGGTCTCCTCGCCACGGGAGCGCACGACGCCGTGGATCTTGATGGGCCACTCGGGACGCATGGTCTCGGCGATCTTAAAGGCATCGCCGTCGGAGTGCTCGGGGTCGAAGGTGAGCTGCGTGATGCCCTCGCGGTCGCGAAGGTCGCAGAAAATAAGGCCACCGTGGTCGCGGCGACGGCTCACCCAACCGGTGAGGGTGACCTCTTCGCCCACGTTCTCGAAGCGAAGCTCGCCGCAGGTACGGGTGTGCATGGAATGCTCGTCAATGGGACGGGTCTGGCTCATACCAGTGATCCTCCTTTATGGATCTGTGCCGCCCCGTGTCGTTCCGGGCAGCGTCGTACAGATTTGCCCAGCCTGCGTAAACCGCGCAGCCGGACATGGCGTTCTATCTTATCGCACCCGCGTCGATGTGCCGCGAAAAAGTGGCTCCTGCCCAAAGACTTGACGGAGACGAAACAATTGACGCGGCCTGGCCGTCGCCAAGGCGCGCCGCGTGCGACAATGTGCCCCAATACAACTGCACTCGGAAAGGCCCGCCATGACTGCACGCCTCATCGTTATGGATATCGACTCCACGCTCATCAACCAGGAGGTCATCGACCTGTTGGGCGAGGAGGCCGGCGTAGGCGAGCAAGTGGCGAAGATCACTGAGCGCGCCATGCGCGGCGAACTGGACTTTAAGCAGGCACTCGAGGAGCGCGTGGGGCTGCTTGCCGGCTTGGATGAGAGCGTGTTCGAGCGCACCTTTGAGCGCGTGACGTTTACCCCCGGCGCGCTGGAGCTTGTGCGCTCGGCGCACAGCAAGGGCTGGAAGGTCGGCGTGGTAAGCGGCGGCTTCCACGAGGTCGCCGATAAGATCGTGGCCGCCGCGGGTATCGACTTTTGCCTGGCTAACCGCCTGGAGGTCGTGGACAGCAAGCTCACCGGTAAGCTGGCGGCAGACATTGTGACCAAGGAGTCCAAGCTCATCCAGCTGCTGGACTGGGCGGTTGAGTGCGGTGTCGATATGGCCCACACGGTCGCTATTGGCGACGGGGCAAACGACATCCCCATGATTCAGGCCGCGGGCACGGGCATCGCGTTTTGCGCCAAGCCCAAGACGCGCGAAGCCGCCCCATTTGCCATCGACGAGCGCAACCTGATGCTCGCCATGGACATCATCCTGCGTGACTAGTCGATCCTTCTAACAATAGAATCAGTCTGTCCTATAGTTTCCGAACAATTTTGTCTTAGTGTTCGGAAACATACCCTTTGAGTGCTAGACTTTGCGCCGTCGAAGGGAACATATATGGATAAGCGAGATCTTGAGCAATTGCTGAGCGATGTTGCCGACGGAGTAGTCACCCCGGCAGTCGCCCTCACGCGCCTCCAGACGGCGCCAACCGCCGATCTGGGTTTTGCGCAGCTCGATCTTTCGCGCGGGGTGCGCCAGGGAGCCGGCGAGGTTGTCTACGGCGCCGGTAAAACCGCCGAGCAAATTGCCGCCATTATCGAAGCGCTGCGCGATGCCGGTCAGGAGCGCATCCTGGTCACGCGCCTGGACAGCGAAAAAGCAGCCCGTACCTCGGAGCTTCTCGGCAACGACATCGACCTGGGATATGCCCCGAACGCCCAGCTCGCCCTGGTGGGTGGCAAGCCCTCCCCCACCGGTAACGGACGCGTTGTCGTCGCCTGCGCCGGCACGAGCGACTTACCCGTCGCCGAAGAAGCCGCGTTGACGGCCGAGTTCTATGGCAACGAGGTCGACCGCCTCTACGACGTAGGTGTCGCCGGCCTGCACCGCCTGCTCGCGCATGCCGAGGAACTTGCCCAGGCGCAGGTGGTCATCGCCATCGCCGGCATGG
The DNA here is from genome assembly GCA_902470765.1 of uncultured Collinsella sp. Lineage (GTDB taxonomy): Bacteria > Actinomycetota > Coriobacteriia > Coriobacteriales > Coriobacteriaceae > Collinsella. Next base: position 7,409 of record CABRHW010000030.1, on the reverse strand, counting down.
AGGGCGCGCTGGCGAGCGTTATCGGCGGTCTGGTGAGCTGTCCGGTCATCGCCGTTCCCACCAGCGTTGGCTACGGCGCAAGTTTTGGTGGCGTAGCTGCACTGCTCGCCATGCTCAACTCCTGTGCCAGCGGCGTTTCGGTCGTCAATATCGACAACGGCTTTGGCGCCGCTTACCAGGCAAGTCTTATCAATCATCTGAGCGCCGGCACACCCCGCGCCCGCTAAGGAGCATTCCATGTCCAATCATCAGCACACGCTTATCATCGACGGCACCTCGGGCATCAGCGGCGATATGACCGTCGCGGCCCTGCTCGACCTGGGCGCCAGCGAGGAGCACCTGCGCGAACAGCTCGCCACACTGCCGGTCGACGGCTTTACGATCGCCGTCACGCGCGTAAACAAGCATGGCATCGACGCCTGCGATTTCGACGTTCAGCTGGCAGAAGAGCTCGAGAACCACGACCACGACATGGCATGGCTCTACGGCAACGAAGCAGCTGCCGAGCACACGCACGAGCACGAGCACGAGCACCACCATCATGACCATGACGAGCATGAGCACTGCCATGAGCATGATCATGAGACCCACGGCCATGGCCACGAGGGTCACCATCACGCCCACCACCATCACCACCGTTCTTTGGCGGACGTCACCGCTATCATCGACGGCTCGCAGCTAAGCGATGGCACCAAGCGTCGTGCGCTCGCCATCTTTACCGCGCTCGCCGCCGCCGAGGCAAAGGCCCACGGCAAAACGCCCGAGACCGTCATGTTCCACGAGGTAGGCGCCGTCGATTCCATCGTCGACGTCTGCTCTGTCGCCATCTGCCTCGATGACCTAGGTATTGAGGACATCGTGGTCGAATCGCTCTCCGAAGGCCACGGAACCATTCGCTGCGCCCACGGCCCTATGCCCATTCCCGTCCCCGCTGTCGTCAACCTGTGCCAGGCGGGCAATATCGCCCTCACGCCCGCACCGGTCGCTGGCGAGCTCGTGACGCCCACGGGCGCCGCCATCGTCACCGCGCTGCGCACGTCCGAGCACCTGCCGGCACGCTACCACATCGAGGCCGTCGGCTACGGCGCCGGCAAGCGCCCCTACGAGGGTTGCTCCGGCACGCTCCGTTGTCTACTCGTTGACGTGGATGCATAGCCATGGATGCCCGCAAAGAAAAAAGCCGCGCTGCCATCGTTGCAGCGTTCTCCGAGCTGCTACGCGAAGAGGATTACGGCAAGATTACCGTCGGCGACATCATCGCTCGTGCCCATGTTGGTCGGGCCACGTTCTACGGCCTCTTCAAGAGCAAAGACGACCTACTGTCCGAGCTCGTGAACGACATCTGCACCCACGCCCTCGACGACGATGGTACGCCGCTCGACGACCCACTCGTGCAAGTCGAGCATATCCTCAACAACCTCTGGGAACGCCGTCAGGGCGTTCGAGCCCTCGTAGCCGGAGCCGGCTCGCGCGTCTTCGCCGACTGTCTCCGCAAGACCATCATGTCACGAGCAGCCGAAACCGTCCCCGCCGACCCCACAGGCCCCGCCGGCACCATGGACCGCAGCTTCTTACTACACCACATAGCCTCAAGCTTCGTAGCCACCGTCCAATGGTGGGCCTGGCACAACTTCCAAGCAGACAAAGCCGACGTAGCCAAAGACTACCTCTCAGCCATAAAACCCCTCTTCGGCTAAGTAAGAAGCTCACCCCAAAGCATCGCCCCAACCCAGGGCGCCACGCATCCCAAAGTATCACTCGCGCTTCAATGCCCCCCAACAGCAACAAGCCCCTCCCATCCAAATTCAGATATATGTTGGGTTGCTTATACGAACGCAACAAAGACCCCGCAGCTGGCCGCATGGGGTAACTTCCCAGCGCATTCCGCAGGACGCAAAAAGGCTCGCCGCACAAAGTGCGCAGCGAGCCTTTTTGCATGTCCGAGGACGCGCTGGGAAGTTACCCCATGCGGCCAGCGGACAACTATGTAGCCTCAGACTAGAACATGCCCAAGAAACCGTGCACAAACAGCGCGGCCAGAGCGGCACCGACAAACGGAGCGATGCCAGGAACAAGCAGGCCATACTTCCAGTTGTTGTCAGCCTTGTTCTTAATCGGCAGCACCTGATAGGCCATGCGAGGACCAAGGTCACGGGCCTGGTTCATGGCGAAGCCAGTGATACCTCCCATGCCCATGCCAACAGCCCAAACGATCAGACCGACGCAGATAGCGAGCATCAGGACGTTCTCGCCAGCACGGTTAGCAGCAGCAAGGATGGCGCTGATGAACACAAAGGTGCAGATAGCCTCGCAGAAGAAATTACGGGCATAGTTCGTACCCTCGGTGGTGGGGTTGGTCGAGAAGATGTTGCGCTGAGCAATGGGATCGATGACACCATCGGAAGCCTTGAACTCATCGGCATACATCAACCAAGCGATTACGGCGCCCACAAAGCCGCCGAGCATATCGGCAATCATGAAGGGGATGCAGCTGCTCCACGGCACCAGGCCTACGATGCACTGGGCAAGCACCATGGCGGGGTTCATGCACACGGCGCCGCCAAAGACAAACAGGCAGACCGAGATGCCAAAAGACCAGGTGGTGATGGCAAACATATGGCCGGAGCCCTGATACTTGGTGCCCTTGAGCACGGTATCGCAGTGCACTCCCACGCCAAAGATGATCATGAGGGCCGTTGCGCCGAATTCGCAGAGGAGTTTGGTAAGCATAAAACCTTATCTTTCTTGTCGGTTATAAACGATTCGTTTGGGCCACGCACTAGTGCTGCGCAACAACAACGCCCAGGCCATCGGGAATGACGGCCACCTTGGCATCGGCACCCTTCATCTCAAAGGCGAGCTTGAGCGCCTCCTCGAGGGTGTTGACCGGCGTCATGTGCATATCCTTGATCATCTGGTGATCGCACAGGTCGGTAACCATGATCACAGGATGATGCGCCAGGATGCGGGCAAAGATCTGGCTCGTCCACTGATCGGGCAGGGTCTCGTCCTTAGGACGGTCGATGCAGGCCCGCTCAAACTCTGCCGGATCATTGTCGGCGATGTTGTGATAGAAGCCCTCGCCACCGTGACCGTCGGCACAGCCGGCGACGTCGATGATCACACCGCCCTCGGGAAGCGTAGCCTCGGCAGAGCACATGCCCTTCACGGCCTGGTAGATGTTCTGGTCGAGTGGGTAGCCGCCGTTGGTGGTGATGGCAATCTCGCACTCAACGGGCTCAACGCCGGCAAGGCTCTTCACGAACTCACAGCCGGCCTCGTGCGCCTTGTGAATGTCGCCGGCAAAGGAGCCGATGACCTCGTGCTTGCCGTTGAGCACCACGTTAAGCACAAAGGCAAGGTGAGCCATCTCGGCGGCAGCAAACATGTCCTCGCTCACGTGGTTGTGGCACAGGTTGCCGGCACGCGAATGGGAATCGTTCACAAACTGACCGTTGTGGTTGTACATGATGGTCTTGTAGCTGGCGATGCCAGGCAGGACGGACTTGCGGCTACCAGAGAAACCGGCAAAGAAGTGCGGCTCAATAAAGCCCTCGGCAAGCAGCAGATCGCAATCGGCGGCAATCTTGTTGATGATGCACTCGCCACCAGAAGGCAGGGTGCCGATCTTTTTCATCATGCTGTCGTCAGTCGCGACGTGCATAACGATTTCCTCGTTGGCAACGATCTCCTCGCCATACTTGTTGACGAGCTCCTCGTGCGTCGACGGACGATGCATACCCGTAGCAACCAGAATGCGAACGCGCGCCTCAGGCGCAGCGGAATGGATGTGATGCAGCAGAATAGGCATCGTCACACGCGAGGGAACGGGACGCGTATGGTCGGAGCTAATGATGACGATATCCTTTTTGCCAGCACAAAGCTCCTCGAGCGAAGGCGAGCCATAAGGGTTGGCAAGCGACTCCTCTACCAGCTCTTCCTGCGATTTCGTGGTCTTAAACTCGTTTTGATGACCCTCCATCACACCAGCGAAGTTCTTATCCTCGAGCTCTAGATGCAACGTCTTGTGGTCAAACGGTAGTTCACATTCAAACAATGACGAGCGCCCTCTTCCTTTCAACTGACACACTAGATTAACCGTTGGAAGGATACGCCGCTCACCGAAAAACACCACCGTCCACCGACTCATTAACACAACGTTCATATTTGACCCACAACAAAACGGCCGCGATCCCAAACGGGACCGCGGCCGCAACAGTCATAAGGCGAGAAGCGCGCCATCTTTCCCCAGCCAGTAATCCGCCGAAGACCGGACATCGCAGGGCCCGCCATCAGTTTACTTTTAGGCACACTCCGCAGGACGCAAGAAGCCCTCGCCGCACGAAGTGCGCAGCGAGGGCTTCTTGCATGTCCGAGGACGTGCCAAAAAGTAAACTGATGGCGGGCCCGAACGACTACAGGGCTATCGATTACCCCGTGTTCTGCAATCCTGCCGAGACGCCGGTCACAGTCGAAAGAATCAGGCTCATGTACTCGGCCTTCTTCTCCTCAGCCATCTCGTCCTGGTTCATACGCACCTCGCGAAGGGCGCGAACCTGGGCGATAGACAGGGCGTCGACATAGGGGTTACGCACGCGGACAGCGCAGCCAAGCACGCGGCGGCGCTGCAACGGCCATTCATCACCGACGATGGCAAGGACCCACTTACGCGTGAGCTGCATCTCGGTGAAGACCTTCTCGGACAGATCCTGGCGATCGCCCAGGTGCAGATACATCTTGGCGATGCGCTGGTCGGTCTTGGCGATCGACATCTCAATGTTGTCGATAAAGGTGCGGAAGAACGGCCACTCCTGGTAGGCAGCCTTGAGCTGGTCAAGGTCGCCCAACTGCTCGCAGGCGGTGCCCAGGCCGTACCAAGCGGCCAGGTTAATGCGCGCCTGGCTCCAGCTGAAGATCCACGGAATGGTACGCAGGTCGTCGAGCGACTTGGCGCCCAAGCCGCGCTTGGCGGGACGCGAGCCGATCGGCAGCAGACCGACCTCGGTCAGCGGCGTCACGGTCGAGAACCACGGCGTAAAGTCCTCGGTGTTCAGCAGGTCCAGATAGCGCTCGTGGCTTGCGGCGTTGAGCTTCTCGGCCATATCCCAGAACTTCTGCGTGGTCTCGGTGTTAGTCTTCTCGACACTCGGGGCCGACTGCAAAAGCGTTGCGGCGGCAACGGACTCAACATGGCGCTGAGCCAGCGTGCGGTTGCCGTAACGGGCAAAGATGACCTCGCCCTGCTCGGTGAGCTTAAAGAAGCAGTTGACCGAACCCTTGGGCTGCGCCAGCACGGCCTTGTTGGCCGGGCCGCCGCCACGGCCCACGGCACCGCCGCGACCGTGCATGAGCACCAAGTCGATATCGTTCTTCTCGGCCCACTTGGCAATGCGCTCCTGCGCGGAGTGCAGCGCAAGCATGGCCGTGGTAGGACCGGCGTCCTTGGAGGAGTCGGAATAGCCCAGCATGACCTCCATGCGGCGGTTGGTCTGGGCAAGGCGCTTTTGCACCACGGGCAGCGTAAGCATCTGGTCGAGCACGTCGACGCAGCCCTCGAGGTCCTCGAGCTGCTCGAACAGCGGGATCACGTCGAGCTCGGGGACATCCTCCTCGTGTGCAAAGGACAGGTGGGCAAGCTCAAAGACGTCGGCCACATGCTGGGCACTCTTGGTAAACGAGATGATGTAGCGGTGCGCCATCTTCTTGCCGTAGCGCTTTTGGATGGAGCCGATAGCACGGAAGGTATCGATGACTTCGCGCGTCATGGGCTGCAGGTCGCCATGGATACCGTTCTCGTGGATATCCTTGAGGGCGCGGGCATGCACCACGGAGTGCTGACGGAACTCCATCTCGACCATATGGAAGCCGAAGGACTCGACTTGCCAGATGATGGTCTGGACCGGGCCGTAGGCGGCACGGACGGCACCGCAGGCGGCCAGCGAACGCTGGACGACGCGCAGGTCATCCAGGAACTCGTCGGCGCTGTGGTACATGGTGTCGGTGATACGGCGCACGGTGGCGTTCAGACGGTCGGCCATGACGAGCATGACGGCGCGATGCGGCTCGTGCTCGGAGATCAGCTCGGCGCGGGCCGTGTACCGAGGGCTCATCTCGACCTGATGGTTCCACAGGTTAATGAGCTCGGCCGACGGCTTGCTGTAGGTGGCCTCGAGCGTGAGGTTGCGGCCGATGTGGCGGCACTTGTCCTCGAGCTTGAGCACCATGTGCGTAAAGTACTTGGCGGCGACCTCACGGCTCACCTTGGCGGTGACGTTGGGGTTACCGTCGCGGTCGGAACCGATCCAGCTGCCGGGATGGAAGAACGCCGGGCACAGCGGCGGCACAGTACCGGCCTTGTCGCCCAGCACCCAATCGTCAAAACGACGATAGATAACGGGGATAACGTCGAACAGCGTGTTATCGAAGATGTCGATGATGGTATCGGCTTCCTCGACCGGCGTGGGCTTCTTGAGCGCGATGGGGCTCGTACGCACCAGGGCGTCGATCTCCTGCAGCATATGGCGCTCGTTCTCCACCAGGTCGGAGCCGCCCAGACGCGGACGCTCCTCCAGCAGGTTGGAGATACGGCGGATCTTGCCCTCGACGGCCTTACGACGGGCCTCGGTGGGATGTGCGGTAAAGACAGGGTGGAACTCGAGCTTGTCGAGCAGCTCGTTGGCACCCTCGACACCCAGCTCATTCACCAGCTGGTGATAGGCAACGGTAAGCTCGTTGGCAGGATCGACCTCGGTATCGGTCGACGCACCGGCCTCGCGCTCGCGCAGCTGCGCCACACGGTAGTTCTCCTCCGACAGGTTTGCCAGATGGAAAAAGCTCGTAAAGGCGCGGACAATGACCTGCTGCTTATCGAGCGGCAGGCTGTCGATCAAATCGACGACCTCACGAAATGCCACGGCAGTGGGCTCGTCGGCGGTGGGCACGCCCTGCTCGTCGACGGCTTCGTCGGCAGCGCAGGTACCGGGGTTGCCGGCATTGACCACAATCTCGGCTGTCAAAATCTTGTCGAACAGGTCCGCGATCTCGGGATCATACTCGCTAAGCACACGGCGCTCCAGGCGCAAGAACAGCGCCAGATTGTCGCGCAGCTCCTCGGGGATCTCGATCTCGGCGAGACGCTCCCTGGACTCGGCATTCGAGCCGATTCGGTTAACGAGGCGGTTGACCACGGCAGCGACGCGCGCCGCGGCTTCGGGTACAGACTGGTTGCTTAGGTTCTCAGCCACGTTTCCTCCCATTCCTCCTTCTATGCACGTAACATGCGGTATTCATTATAGGCGCTTGAGAAATACTTTCGACACTGATTGCGCTTTACCACACAAAAGTATTTTCTGCACCTTGATTCTCATTTTCATTGCAACAGCCTCAGGACTCAGCGCAACGCGTTGCGC
>CABRHW010000029.1 GCA_902470765.1 uncultured Collinsella sp. | reverse complement strand
CGTAGCGGGTGGTTTAAAGCTGGCCGCTGCGCGGCCAGCAGACTAAAGTCTTGAACAAAAACACGCCGCTTAAAAGCGGCGCATTCTTTCATATTCACATTTGAGTGTATCAGCGAACCCAAAAGGTTGCGCAACGAATGGGCAAATACGAGGTGCAGACGGACCCATCCACGCAATAAGCGGATGAAAAGCAGGTTTGTTGCACAACAAATGCATGAACGCGTGCCCAATTATGAGCGCCCCGTGCGGCAGGCCGACGGGACATGCCACGGAGCTGACGCCGCCTAGATCGCGCGGCGGGCCTCGATAGCGCGGCCAAGCGTAAGCTCGTCGGCATATTCCAAGTCGCCGCCCACGGGAAGGCCGCTCGCAAGACGCGATACCTCAACGCCCAATGGCTTGATGGTGCGAGCAAGGTAGCTCGCCGTGGTCTCGCCCTCAATGTTGGGGTTGGTGGCGATAATGACCTCGTGGATGTCCTCGTGGCCCAGGCGCGCCAGCAGCTCGCGGATATGCAGCTGCTCGGGACCGATCTTGTCCATGGGGCTGATCACGCCGCCCAGCACATGGTACAGGCCATGGTAGCTGCCCGTGCGCTCGATTGCCTGGACGTCGCGCGGCTCGCCCACCACGCAAATGCGAGTGGTATCGCGCATCGGGTCCTGGCAGATGGAGCACTCGTCGGCCGTGGCGTAGTTAAAGCAACGGCTGCAAAAGTGGACCTCCTGCTTGACCTCCAGGATGGCCTCTGCCAGGCGGCGGGCCTCCTCGGCATCGGCCTCGAGCAGGTAATAGGCGATGCGCTGGGCCGACTTGGGACCAATGCCCGGCAGACGACCCAGCTCATCGAGCAGTTTTTGCAGACTTTGATTCGCACTCATATATATGCGTGTCTTAGAACGGCATGCCCGGGATGTTGAGGCCGCCGGTGATGGCGCCCATCTGCTTGTTGGCGAGCTCGTTGACGCCGCGGACGGCCTCGTTGACAGCAGCCATGATCATGTCCTGCAGCATATCGACGTCCTCGGGATCGAGGGCATCGGGATCAATGGTGAGGTTGACGAGCTCCATCTCGCCGTTAACGGTCACCTTGACCATGCCGCCGCCGGCAGAGGCGTCGACGGTCTGGGACTTGAGGTTCTCCTGCGCGGCGGCAAGCTGCTCCTGCATCTTGCGAGCCTGCTTCATCATCTGCTGCATGTTCATACCGGCCATAATGGCTCCTTTGCGTGCGGCCGCGCAACGAGCTGCAAGGGCAGCCGGGACGCGGCGGGACTTTCAAACTCAAAAATCGTACCACGGCGCGCGGCGAGAGAGCGGGGCGGACGTGTTACCTCAGTCGATATACATGTCCTGGAGTGCAAGCCGCACCCAAAGATTATGCAAGGTCAAATAATTCGCATCTGCATAATATTGAAAGCTAAATCTTGTAGAGCCGGAATCCGACATTTAATGCGTACCACTAAATGGCTAAATGCCGAGCCACTACTCGAGGCGGTGCACATGGCAGTGGGGTATAATTTGATTGTCGCAGATAGCAATTTGGAGGTGCCCCATGAATGCCCCCGACGCGCTCCAAAACATCCGCTCAAAACACCCCGTTGCATATGTGGTTCTCTATCTCTTTGTCGGCTGGGCATTGCTGGTTGTCATCACCCATGCTATAGCCTTTGGAGCAGAACTGCTGGTAGCCAGCTCGGACCAGCCCGTCGTCAAATGGGAAGCGACCGATGAGTGCACCGACGGAACCCGAACCATTTACTACAACAGCCCGTCCCTCTACCAAGAGTTCAAGGTCAAGATAAAGGACTCCAAGATTGTCGATGCCGAAATGGGCTCTTTATTTACAATCGGAGCAACCGTCAACGCCGAGCAAGTCGAGTACACGGACAGCCACGCGACGTATCGTATCGACCTCAGCACCCTAGGCCGACCGTCACGCACCTGTCTGCTCGAATGCGATATACGCGGTACCGCACTACACATGTCCGAAATACAGATGCGCCCGGATAAAGAGCCCCTAAAGGGCTAGGGGTCCTAAGCCCAGCAAGCGATTCTCAACAGTAAAACGACAGCCCACCGGTTGTTTCTTTCCAGCGTTTGCAAATCAGCGCATGGTTAGATGAAACAAACTGCATGATATCGCGTAAATCCCGAGCAGGAATATCGCCCTTGTTATGGGCCAGCTTGCATCCGCCGGAGCGGGTAAGCCATATCTTGGTTGCCTCGGCAGTGGGGCGCTTGACCGCAACGTGAACATGGACAGGTTCGCCGTTCTCCCCCGTCCAGAAGAAGATGATGTACGGCCCGAGTCGAAACAGACTAGGCATAGACTCGTCCGCCTTCGTAGGCAAAACGCAGGATGAGCGGGGCATTGTTGCGCACGAAATCATCGAGTTCTTTGAAGTCCGCTTCGCTAAAGCCCTCGCGTGACACCCAATTGAATGCCGGCAAGATGCACTCCGCCGTGTCAAAACCCCAATCGCGCGGGCGCTCCACAACAACCTTCACCGTGTTGTCCTCACGGACTTCGGAATACGAAACTTGCGTATCGTCCTCAAGGCGGACATATTCCCACATCATAAGCTCGCTCCGTTCAAAGACGTCTCTTCTTGAGCAGTATACCCGCCTGTACAGCTACTCCACCGGTTTGAAGATGGTGGACTGACCGAAGACGCTGCGGATGAGGGCTTTGGCCTCGTCCTCGGTCTGCGGGATGCTTGGGGCTGCGCCCTGATGGCCGAAGGGACTGCCCGCGCCGGGGTTGGACTCCCAGGGAGCTGCAGGAGCGTCCTCCTCTTTGGGGGCAGTTGCAGCGGGCTTGGGCGCGGGCGTCGCACCCGGCACGTCGAACGGAGGCAGATCGTCCCCGCTCGCATCGCCTGCAAAGCCGCCGACCATGGCGTCATCGTAGGGCACCTGCTCGGATTCCCACGGTGCAGACTGCGCAGACGGCTGAGCCTTGGGAGCGGACGCGCGCTCGGGCGCTCGGGGTGCGGGCTCGGTCGGGAGCTTGCCCGTGGCAGGAGCGCCAGCGGGGTTGTCGGAGCGCAGCCAGGGGGCTTTGCCCAGGTCGGATGACTTGGGCGCAGGCGCGGCGGCGGGCTTGGGCGCGGGGACCGGAGCAGCCTGTTTGGGCGCAGCGGGTTCAGGCGCCGACGGGGTCGGTGCCGCTACCGGTGCCGCTTTTGGCTGCGTCGCGCTGACGTTCGAGGATGCAGGGGCCGCCGAGGACACGGGTTGCGGGTCCGCAGATGCCGCAGCCCGTGCAGATGGAGAATGCTCCTCATGTTGAGGAGCCAGCGTGCCACCTCCATCCAGGACGTAGTCGACGGTGCGACGACCGAAGACCGCACTGACTGTCGGCAGGACCACCGACTGCGTGTCGGCGCGTCCGAGCATCTTGATGGCAAAGGTCGAGCCCGCGGGGAACGAGACCGTGAGCTTGGAGCCGTCGTCTGCTGTGGCGCGGGCATTGAGCAAAAGCCCTGCGTAGGAAGCCTGACGCGCCTTGACACGCTCGACAACCTCAGCCCATTTGCGCTGCAGCTCTCCGGCATCCTCGACCGCGGAGGTCTCGGCGGCACCAGCGGCAGCAACCTGGGCGGCGTTGTTGGACTGGGGCTTAGGTGCCGGAACGGTGGCAGGCGCGGGGGCCGGAGCCGCAACGGGTTGAGGTGCAGGCGTTACAGGTTTGGGCGCCGGCGCAGGAGCCGCGGACTTGGGCGCAGCCTGGGCAGCCGGAGCGGCAGCACCACGGTCCCAAGGCATACCGCCCTGGCGCGCGGACGTAGCAGCAGGGGCAGCGGATGCCGCCGGAGCAGCAGCACGGACGCCCGAAATTAGCGTCGGCTGCTGGGCAGCAGCGGGTACGGATGCTGCAGGCGCGGCGGCCTGAGCAGCAGCCACGCTCGCCGGAACGGCGGCGTTGGCAACCATGGCCTCCAAGCGAGCTACGCGCTCGGCCAATGCCTCAATCGTCAAATCGGCCTCGGGACGTGCCAGACGCGTGCAGGCAATCTCGAGCACCAGGCGCACGTCGCTCGCGCCCCTCATCTCCAGTGCGGCATCGTCGAGCACTGTCAGCACACGGGCCAGGCGGTCGGCAGGATGCTCGCCAAAGGCAGCGGCCTCGGCAGCAAGCGCCTCGGCCTGCTCGGAGCCGCCCTCAAACAGCTCGGCACGGGCACCGGCAACGCAGGCAACGTACACGTCACGCACATGCGCCACCAGGTCGCGCGTCAGCTCCAGCAGATCGTTTCCTTCCTCGACCTGCGCACGAATCAGTCCATAGAGCTCGGCAACATCGCGATCGGCAATGGCGCGGGAAAACTCGCCCAGAATCTGGTCCGAAACCTCGCCTAAAAGCGAGCGGGCGTCGTCCGCATGCACAGAACCGTTGCCAAAGACGCTCAGCTGCTCCAGCGTGGACAACGCGTCGCGCATGCCGCCCTTGGCATGGCGCGCCACGATGGCCAGCGCCTCGTCGTCGTAATCGAAGCCCTCCTGCTCACACACGTATGCCAAGCGATGCTCAATATCCTCGTTGCCGATGCGATGGAAATCGAAACGCTGACAGCGCGAGAGGATGGTCTCCAGAATCTTTTGCGGATCGGTGGTGCACAGTACAAAGATCACGTGCGCCGGCGGCTCCTCAAGCGTCTTGAGCAGCGCGTTGAACGCTGCCGTCGTGAGCATGTGAACCTCGTCGATGATATAGATCTTGTACTTGCCGCGCACCGGGGCAAAGTTGACGGAATTGATGATCTCCTCACGCACATTGTCCACGCCCGTGCGGCTTGCGGCATCGAGCTCGTAGACATCCGGGTGGCTGCCCTCGGCAATGAGCTCGCACTCCTCGCAAGTACCGTCGGGCATGCAGCCGCTTGCACCTTCGGCGCGCGCCGCCTCGGCATTGCGGCACAGCAGCGCCTTGGCCAGAATGCGCGCCATGGTGGTCTTGCCCGTGCCGCGCGGTCCGCAGAACAGGTAGGCGTGGGACAAGCGCCCCTCGGTGATGGCATGCTCGAGCGTCGAGACGATATGCTGCTGGCCCACCACGGAGTCGAAGGTGAGCGGGCGATACTTTCGGTACAACGATTCCATGGGTGCTCCCCCGGGTATACTGAGACTTGTTGCCGCGATGGCCATGCGGTCGCACGGCATACTGCATTCATAATAACCCGTACGGCGAGCCCGCCGCGATAGGAGTCTAAAGAGCATGGCAGACGCAGAGAGCAACCTCGTTCCCTCCGAAGCAGCCGACCAGGTCGAGGTCGCGCTCGAGAAGCAGGCCGCGGCCGATGACGGCATCCTGTACCTCAACGAGTACCAGTACGAAAACGACCTGGTCACCGACTTTGCGCGCCTGGTCGCCTCGCCCAGGCGCCGTGGCTCCCTGTACGTCGCCGCCGCGATTGCCGCGCTCATCGGCATCGGCATGCTGGCGGGCGGCGGCAACTGGATCAAGTTCGGCGTCGTGCTGATCGTGTTCGGCGCCTTTTTGGCCTGGTGGAGCAAGAACCTGCACCACACGCTCGCCCGCGACTTTATCGACGCCGTCGAGGCCGACGAGTCCATGGGTGGCCGCTATCGCCGCATCGCCGCCAACGAGGACGGCCTGATGGTTTGGGGCAAGAGCGGCAAGTCGCAGTTCTTCCCGTTTGACAAGCTCGACCACGTACTCGACGGCGAGCGCATCTTTGTGGCCATGTTCGCCGACCAGGGCGTGACGATCCCCAAGGACACCTTCGTCCGTGGCGATGCCGAGCAGTTTGGTTCCTTCCTCAAGGCGCGCATCAACAAAAAACTCCGCATCGAGACCAAACGCAAGAAGATGAAGGCCGAGAAGGCCGCCGCCGAGGCCAAGCAGGGCGACAAGCCCCAGGAGACCAAGGGCAAGCAGCGCAAGCAGAAGAAGAGCAGGAAGAAGCGCTAAGCCAGCCGCGGGACACAAACCCCAGACGGAGCTTAAATTGAATGTCGCCCACCTGCGCGTGCTACACTAGCAGCATCTATGCCACCGCGAACGGCTCGGCTCCGCGCCCGCCACTCGCAAACGAACTTTAAACGCACGAGGGTTGGCCATGCCGCTTTTCTCGCAACATACCGCCCGGTTCTCGCCGGACGTTCCTTTGGAGGGCACCAGCTCTCGCGAGCTGCTCAAGCGGTACCAGCCGCTCGAGACACTTGCGACCGGCGGTTTTGGCTCCATCGAGATTTGCCGCGACACGCACCTGCGCCGCCGCGTCGCCATTAAGCGCATCCCCCTTATCAACGGCGCCGGCATGCCCGCCAGCGACATCATGGATGTCCTGCGCGAGGCGCACACTGCCGCCATGCTTCAACATCCCAATATCGTGCAGGTCATCGACTTTACGCATGACACCGCCTATGCCTACCTGGTCATGGAGTATGTCGATGGCATGTCGCTGGCCGAGTTTTTGCATCGCGTGGACGGCCACTCGCTCACCTTTGACGAGGCCGCGGCCATTGCCGATGCCCTGGGCCAGGCGCTCACCTTCGCCCATAGCAATGGCGTACTCCACCTGGACATTAAGCCCGCCAACGTGCTCATCGACCACTCGGGCAATGTAAAGCTCACCGACTTTGGCATGGCGCGACTGTCGTCCGCCGGTGGCTTTGGCGGCTCGCGCGGCGGCACCATCGGCTACATGCCGCCCGAGCAGCTCGATATCGAGACCGGCACGGTCGACGAACGCGCCGATGTCTTCGCCCTTGCCTGCGTTATCTATGAGGGCTTGTGCGGCAGCGCTCCCTTTATGGCGGCCACGCCCGCCGACTCGCTCGACCGCATCATCGGCGGCGCCACCTATCCCAGCGAGCTGATACCACACTTTCCCCCGGGAGCCGAGGCCGCGCTCATGAGCGCGCTCTCCCCCATGCCGCAGGACCGCCCCAACAGCATCGAGGCATTTTGCGACCAGCTCCTTGCCGGTCTGGGCAGCGTGCGCGAGGGCCGTCGCAGCCTGGAGCAAATGGTTGGCGAGCTTTCGGATGACGAGCAGGAGCTCGACGATATCGAGCCGTCGCACTACGAGGACGACGCCATCGAGGTCGACCCCGCACTCGGCTGGGCGGGCACGCGCTGGAGCCATGCGCGCGACTACACCATGCGCGCTATCTCGGCGCTAACGTGCGGCACCTTTAGCTTTTTGCTGATGCAATCGGCCGGGGTCGCGGCGCTTCCCGGCCTGGTCATTGCGGCCATCGCGATCGGAGCGGCGGCTGGCCTGGCCCCCCAGATTGGCTCGGCCATCTCGGCTGTGGGCTTTTTGGTGCTCATGGCCAACGCCACCATGCAGGCACAGGGCATCCTGTCGATGCTGCCCGTCGCGGTGATCTTTGCCGCCGCCATGTCCGGTTGGTGGATCGCCTGGGGTCGCACCGAGACTGCCGCGAGCGCCACGCTCACCTGTGCACTCACGCTTGGCTGTCTGACCGGCAATACCTTCCTGGCAGCTGGGGTCGCCGCCGGCGTCGCGTCATTTTGGCTCGGCCCGGCAAGCGCCGCCGCGGCAACGGGCATGGGCGCGCTTTTTGCCCGTCTGGCCACGGTCGCGCTTTCAGCCGGAGGCGTGCTGGGGCTCGGTAACGTTGCCGCAGCGCTGGGAGACCCGCTCCTTTGGGCTGCCTTTGTGCTGGTCGCGGCAACTGCCGCAGCGTCATCCGCGCTGCTCAATGCCCATGCCAAGCGTGTCGATCAGGGCTCAAACCTTGCCGCAATCGCCGCCATAGCTGTCACCGGCATCGGCTGCGCAGCGGCGTCCTGTCTTGCACACCATATGGAAATTGCCAGCCTTGCAGCCGCGGTCGTCGCCAAGGCGGCGGTTGCGGGAACCCTATCCTCTATAATCGTTGGGATATGCCTATATTTGCTCGGATACCAAAGAACCTATACGGAGAGTGATCTTTCGTGAACTTCCTGAACATCTTCGAGGACCACGTGGCCGGCATCTTCGGTGCCACCCGTGCCCCGTTCTCCTTTAAGAAGCTTGCCAAGCAGGCCGCTCGCGACATGGAGGATCAGACTCTGGTGATCAACGGCGTCAACACGGCGCCGGCACTCTATACCATCCTTATCGCCGCCGACGACGATCCCATGCTCGCCCCGTTCTACCCCGAGCTTTCGCGCGAGGTCCGCGAGTTTGTGAAGGCGCAGGCCGAAAAGCGCCGCTATGTCTTTGTCGGCGAGCCCCTCGTGCGCTTCATGATCGATCCGCAGCTGCGCGCCGGCAAGTTCTCGGTCTTTGCCGAGAACGTCGATGCCCCCACGCTCGGCCGCCTGTACGAAGAAGAGCGCGCCTATCAAAACGGCCTGGGCCAGAACAACTCCGCGGCAAGCCGTGCCGCCAGCGCCCCGCGCGCCGGCCAGCAGCAGTTTGCTGCCCCGCAGCAGCAGCGCCCCGCCGCCATGCCCCAGCAGCAGCCGACGCCTCGCGCCGCCGCTCCCGACCCGCTTGCCGTGGCAGACCCCTTCGCGCCTAGCGTCCCCGACCCCGCCGCCGCACCCATCCCGGTGCCGCAGACCGTCTCGCGCGACGCGCTTGCCGGCATGGGTGGAGCCGCCGCGACCGGTGCCGCCGTGGGCCTAGGCGCCGCAGCCGGCATCGCCTCCAACATGGCGAGCACTCGCGCCCCGCAGCGCCCGCTCGCCCAGCTCGTCGATGTCGTGAGCGGCGAGAGCCATAGCATCACCTCCGCACAGGTGACCATCGGTCGCGAGCGCTCAGTTTCCGACATTGCCCTGCGCGACCCCAACGTGTCGCGCCGCCACGCCCAGCTCACCTTTACGGGCTCGGATTGGTCGATCGAGGACCTCAATTCCACCAACGGCACGCTCGTCAACAACCGCCGCATTACGCGCTGCCCGCTGCGCAACGGCGATCTGCTGACGTTTGGCCTGAGCACCTTTGAATTTAGGGGATAGTCGCTTATGAACATCGATATCGTCCTTTTTGCAGGCCGCATCGTCCTGGTCGCCCTGCTCTATATCTTCCTGTTCGCCGTCATGAAGACCGGCGTGGGACTTGTGCGCGGGCAGCGCCGCGACTCGGCTATCTGGACGATTGATGTGGACAAGGGTCCGCGCGGTATCCGCGGCATCCACGTAGACATGCTCGGCCCCGTCATCGTCGGTCGCTCGCCATCTTCGGACATCTGCATCAACGAACCGTTCGTCTCGGCCTCGCATGCGCGCTTTTCGCTGCAGGGCCCGGCGCTCATCATCGAGGACCTCAACTCGCTTAACGGCACGCTCGTCAACGGCCGCCAGCTTGTGGAGCCCGCAACGCTGCGCGAGGGCGACGAAGTCCAGATTGGCGACGTGGTCATGAAGGTGAACCGTCGATGATCGACGAGGAGAACAAGTCCGCGACTATGACCGAGGCACCGGCTGCCGCCACAGCTGCGCCGGCCCACGCCGCTCCGGCGGGCTCCGCACCCGTGGAACCCGAGGACACCGTGTTCTCCCTGCCTCTTTCGCATGTAACGCATGATATTTCGGATCTCGCCGATAACGAGGACGAAGAGGATACCGTAGCGGCGCCCATCGGCGCACATGCCGCGGAACAGCCCACAGCGCCCGAAGCAACCTCGGCGCCAGCTCACTTTGCAGAGCCTGTCGCCGCGGCAATCAACGAGAGCGCTGCGGTGTTTGCGGCACCCGAGCCCGCCGCGCCGGCGTTTCCCATAGCCCCGGCATCCGAGGTTGCGCCCGTGTCTACGCCGGCGCCCGAAGCGGGGCCATCCCCCGAGGACGGCCCCGCACCCAAGATCCCGCAGCCTGCGCCCGCAAGCGAGTCCGATACCGTGGCCGAGCCCGCCGCCCAGTCGCAAAGCACGCCCGCGCCGTCGCACTTTGCGACACCCGAGCCTATAGACGTCAGCCCGCAAGACGACGAGTCGACCGCCTGCGCGTCCGAGGAGCCCGGCTCCCCGGACACCGGCGATTCCGAATCAAACGCCGAGACCGACACCGTCTCTCCCGGTGACACAGCCGAGATCGACGTTGCCGCCGTTGAGGCCAAGCTCAAAGACCCCGGCTCGACCATGAGCTTTGAGCCCCTGACCGAGGAGCGCATCGAGACCGACTCGACCTATGATGCCGGCACCACCACGCAACTCATGTGGGGCGCCCGCTCTGACGTTGGCTGCGTACGCCCGCACAATGAGGATTCCTACCTGGTGCAGTCGCCGCTCTTTTGCGTATGCGACGGCATGGGCGGTCACGCCGCCGGCGAGGTAGCCTCTTCCATCGCCGTCGAGACTATTGCCAAGACGGCCCCGCAGTCCGCCGACGCAGCACGCCTGGCCGCAGCCGTCGAGGCAGCCAACGCCGCCGTAATCGAGGCGGCCCTGAACGGCCTGGGCAAGCCCGGCATGGGCTGCACAGCCACTTGCGCCTATATCGAAAACGACACGCTCGCCATCGCCCACGTGGGTGACTCTCGCGCCTACCTGCTCCACGAGGGCACGCTCATCCGCGTGACCCGCGACCACTCCTACGTGGAGGAGCTCGTGGACGCCGGCGAGATTACGGCAGACGAGGCTCGCGTCCACCCCAACCGCTCGGTCATCACCCGTGCGCTGGGCTCGGACCCCGCCATGTATGCCGACCACTTCACTCTGCATATCGAGGAAGGCGACCGCCTGATCCTGTGCTCCGACGGCCTTTCGAGCATGATTCCCGATAGCGATATCGAGAACATCGCCACGCAGTCCTCAACCGCGCAAATCTGCGTCGACAATCTAGTGGACGCGGCGCTTGCCGCTGGCGGCCACGACAACGTGACCGTAGTAGTCGTTGACCTGGTTGACGATGGCGTTATGCGCGAAGCGCAACGCGTGCGTCGCCGCAACATTACTATCGCCGCCATCCTGGCCCTCGTCTTTGTGCTGGCAGCTGGCATCTGGGCCTACACGGGTGTCACCGGCTCGTACTACCTGGGTACCTACCAGGGCAATGTCGCCGTCTGGCGCGGCCTGCCCGGCAAGCCGCTCGGGCTCAAGCTCCACTGGCTCGAGAGCGAAACCAGCATCAAGCTGTCCGACCTGCCCGAAGACACGCAAAACCGCCTCAAGGCGGGCATTCCGCAAACAAGTGTCGACGATGCGCAGGACACGATATCCAAGTACCGCCACCAGATCGACGAGGAGCAGACCCGCCAGGTGATCGACGCGCAAACGATTCGCGACAGCACCGATCAGGGATCGACCTCCGAATCAGATTCCGAGAAAACCGCCGAACAGTCCGCCGAGGCCGAAGCCTCCGAAAAGAACTAGAAAGGGAGTGCCGCTTATGAGTCGCCGCAACACCGAGCTGCTCTTGCTCATCGCCTCGGCGTTCCCCGTCATCCTGCTGTATGCGATGTACGTGCTCACCGCGGGCGCTGCCATCTCCTTTGAGACGCTCGCCGTACCGATCGGCCTCTTTGCCGCCTTTGCCGCGGCCCACATTGCCGCGCGCATCTTGGCGCCCGGTGCCGACCCCGCCATCCTGCCCATCGTATTTATACTTTCGGGCATCGGCATCACGTTCGTGACGCGCCTCGCCCCCGCTCTCGCCATCTCACAGCTCATCATCCTGTTTGTCTCGGTGGCCCTGATGGTGGGAACGCTCGCACTGGTCAAAAACCTCGACGTGGTCATGCGCTACAAGTACACCTTTGGCATTATCGGCATCATTCTGCTGATGCTGCCTATCTTTATCGGCACCACGATCTCGGGCTCCAAGCTGTGGATTCGCATCGCAGGCTTTACCATCCAGCCCGGCGAGTTCGCCAAGGTCTTTATCGTGCTGTTCCTGGCCGGGTACCTGGCCGAGAACCGCGAGCTGCTCTCCATCTCCAACCGCAAGATCCTGGGCTTTAAGATCCCTCGCCTGCGACTGCTGCTGCCGCTGTTTGCCGTGTGGGGTGTGTGCCTGCTCGTCGTCGTCTTCGAACGCGACCTGGGTTCGGCCGTGCTGTTCTACACCATCTTCTTGCTGATGCTCTACGTTGCCACGGGACGATTCTCGTATGTCGTTATCGGCCTTGCGCTCTTGGCCGTTGGAGCCGTGGGCGCTTACAAGTTCCTGTCTCACGTTCAGGTGCGTTTCCAGGTTTGGGTCGATCCGTTTAAGGACGCCCAGGGCCAGGGCTACCAGATCGTCCAGTCGCTCTTCTCGCTTGCCGATGGCGGTCTGGTCGGCGTTGGCATCGGCAACGGCATGGCCAACAACATCCCTGTCGTCGAGTCCGACTTTATCTTCTCTGCCATCGGCGAGGAGATGGGCCTTTTGGGCGGCGGCGCCGTGCTCATCCTGTTTATGCTCTTTGCCGTGCGTGGCCTCACCACGGCTGCCCGCGCTAAATCCGACCTCGCCGCCTTTAGCGCCACGGGCCTTACGGCCGCCATCAGCTTCCAGGCCTTTTTGATCGTGGGCGGCGTTACCCGCCTGATCCCGCTGACCGGCGTCACCCTGCCCTTTATGAGCCAGGGCGGTTCCTCGCTGCTGGCAAGCTTTATCATCGTCGCGCTCCTGCTGCGCGCCGGTGACGAAGCGACCGGACGCGAGGCCGAGCTTACCGGCACCGGCACCATGACCGCCATCACCGATGATCAGGTCGCATCCGCCGCCGCCCCGACGGGCACGCGCTTTGCCACCTCGTCTTCCTACGGCAGCGGCAGCCATTCCGTCGGCTCGCGCATGCGCCGTCGCCTGCTCGACACGCCTGAATCCGGTGTGCTCGGCCGCGTTGCGCTCGCCAACCGTCTAACCCGTGCGGTGCTCGCCTTTACGGCGCTGTTCGCCATCCTTATCGGCAACCTCACCTATGTCCAGGTCATCAAGGCCAAGGACTATCAGGATATGCCGACCAACAACCACACTATCGCCCGCTCCAAGTACATCCAGCGCGGTTCCATCATCACGTCCGACGGCGTGACGCTGGCCGAGTCGCTGCAGCAGGAGGACGGCACCTACGTGCGCTCCTACCCCAACGGCAACCTGGCAGCGCACGTGGTTGGCTACGTGAGCCAGCAGTATGGCACCACCGCCATCGAGAGTGTCATGAACGACACGCTCACCGGCTCTAAGGATTACTCCAGCTGGAACAACGCCATCGCGTCGCTCGCGGGCCAGACCCAGCCAGGCAACACCGCCAAGCTCACCATCGACTCGCGTATCCAGACGGCGGCCGAGCAGGCGCTCAAGGGCTTTAAGGGCGCCGTAGTGGTCATCGACCCGCGTACCGGTGCGGTGCTCGCATGCGCCAGCTCGCCCACCTATGACAACACCAACATCGACGCCCTGCTGCAGGCGGGCGGCGGCGAGGACGGCTCCATGTACAATCGCGCCATGGACGCGCTGTACACGCCGGGCTCCACGTTTAAGGTCGTTACGCTTTCCGCGGCACTCGAGACCGGCACCGCCAGCCTTACCAGCACCTACCAGGCGCCCGGCTCCATGGACATCGGCAACGCGCCGGTCACCAACTATGCCAACGAGAGCTACGGCACCATCAGCCTGCAGCAGGCCTTTGCCGTGTCTTCCAACGTCGTCTTTGGCCAGGTGGCAAACGAAGTTGGCGCAAACACGCTCGTGCAGTTTGCCAACGCCTTTGGCTACGGCCAAAAGCTCGGCCAGGACCTGACCTCCGCGGCCTCCATCATGGCCGACCCGTCGCTCATGACCGAGTGGGAGACCGCCTGGGCCGGCGCCGGCCAGCCTGTCGGCATGGACCACACGCCCGGGCCGCAGACCACCGTCATGCAAAACGCCGTGATTGCCGCCGCCATCGCTAACAGTGGCGTGGTCATGGACCCGTACTTTGTAGCCCAGGTACTCGCCCCGGACGGAACTGTGGTCAAGACCACGCAGTCCCGCTCGCTGGGTCAGGCCGTCAGCTCCGCCACGGCCGACCAGGTCAAGCAGGCCATGCTCGCCGTCGTCCAGTCCGGTACCGGCACCGATGCCCAGGTCCCCGGCGTCAAGGTCGCCGGCAAGACCGGCTCGGCCGAGATCGGCGGCACCAACGTCAACTCGATGTTCGTTGGCTTTGCACCTTACGATTCACCCACGGTCGCCATCTCGGTGGCCTTGGAGGATTACGACAAACACGACGTCAAGGCGGCCAAGATTGCCGGCATCGTCCTGACCGCGGCGCTCGCCGCACAGGGAGCGTGATGCCCATGATCGAATCGGACACCCGAGGCGCGCCGCGGCCGAAGAGTTAGCGGCAACGCGCCACACGGCCCCAGCGGCCACATCGTAGGTACTACACACATCGTTGAGCGAATAGTTATGTTAGGAGCAGGAATGGAACAGAGGGTCCTCGGGGGAAGATACCTCCTCAAGGATAAGGTGGGGACAGGCGGCATGGCGACCGTCTACCGTGCACAGGACCAGGTCCTCGACCGCACGGTTGCCGTCAAGATCATGCTGCCGCAGTATGCTGGCGACGCAACCTTCGCCGCACGCTTTAAGCAGGAGGCCCAGGCAGCAGCCGGTCTCTCCTCCCCCTATATCGTGGGCGTCTACGATTGGGGCAAGGACGGCGACACCTATTACATCGTCATGGAGTACCTGCGCGGTACCGACCTTAAGAGCGGCATCAAGAGCCACGGCGCCCTCGACCCCAAGAAGGTCGCCCAGATCGGCTCGCAGATCAGCTCCGCGCTTTCGGTCGCTCACAAGCATGAGATCATCCACCGCGACATTAAGCCGCAGAACATCATGGTGCTGCCCGACGGCAACATCAAGGTGATGGACTTTGGCATCGCGCGCGCCAAGAACAGCCACCTCACGCAAGACAACAACGTGCTGGGAACCGCCCACTACGTCAGTCCCGAGCAGACCCGTGGTCAGGACCTCGGCCCCACCTCGGATATCTACTCGCTGGGCGTCGTGATGTACGAGTGCGCCACCGGCCGCGTGCCCTTTGACGGTGATGACGCCATCTCGGTCGCACTCAAGCAGGTCAACGAGCTGCCTATTCCGCCGAGCCAGATCAACTCCGGTGTCGACGCCGACCTTGAGCGTATCATCCTCAAGTGCATGGAGAAGGACCCGGCAAACCGCTTCCAGACCGCCGACGAGCTGCGTCAGGTGCTCAACAGCTACCTGTCGGGCCGTGCCGTCAACATCTCGGAGCCCACGCGCATCATCGGTGCACCCGGTGAGCTGGGCGCCACCAAGACTCGCGAGCTTTCCGATCAGACGCGCGCCATGGTACGTCCCGTTTCGGGCGTGAGCGGCCAGAATACCGCCCGTAGCTCGGTTTCGGGCTCCACCGGCTCCTACGAGGTCGAAAAGCCCAAATCCAACAAGAACAAGATCATCGCCGCCGTGGTGGCAGCCGTTGCCGTCATCGGTATCGTGGTGGCCTTTGCCACAGGACTCTTTGGCGGCGAGCAGGTCACCGTGCCCGATGTGCTGGGCAAGGACCAGCAGACTGCCGTCGAGCAGATCAAGGAAGCCGGCCTCGAGGTCGGCACCATCGACCAAAGCTACAACGACGATATCGACGAGGGCAAGGTCGCCGAGCAGACGCCCAACGGCAAAACCAAGAAGGCCAAGGGCACCAAGGTGAACCTGGTAATCTCCAAGGGCCCCAAGCCCTCCGAGAAGGTTGAGGTTCCCCGGCTTGTCGGCCTGACCAAGGACCAGGCAGAAGCCGCGCTGGCAAGCGTTGGCCTGAAGGGCAACGCCTCCGAGGAGGCCAACGAGGCCGATGAGGGCCAGGTCTTTGAGCAGGGCACCGAAGCCGGTAAGGAAGTCGCGAAGGGCACGACCATCTCGTACAAGGTCTCGAGCGGCCCGGATACCACGTCCGTCCCCGACCTGACCGACATGACCGAGGCCCAGGCGCGCAACGCCCTCGATATGGCAGGCTTTGGCGTCGACGTGAGCTACCAGGAGAACGACTCGGTTACCGAGGGCACCGTGATCAGCTGGAACCCCAGCGGTAAGCAGAAGCCCGGCGCCACGATTACCGTCGTCATTGCCAAGAAGTCCGGCAAGGCCAGCGTTCCGGGTAACCTGTACGGCAAGAGCATCTCCGCCGCCGTCACCGCGCTCAACAACGCCGGGTTCTACAACATCGCGTTCTGCGACCAGAACGGCAACCCCGTGAGCGGCAACGAAAACGCCACCGTTACGGGCGTCTCCCCCACCGGTAAGCAGTCCACCGACAACACGATCACGTTGACGGTTTCGATTTCTGGCTCTGGTACTGATTCAGGCGACGATTCCGGTACGACCAACTAGTCATCAAGACGTTGCCCACAGCGGCTGCTGACGCAAATACATTCGCTCAATTGCGCCCGTTTGCTCCCCCTGCAAACGGGCGCTTTCTTCATCTGAAGTAGCGAAAACCACGGCATACCTTTAAACCAGAAGAGCCCGGCACCGTGGTGGTACCGGGCTCGGCAAATCTCTGGTGCCCCCGGGCGGATTCGAAAACTCCCCCCCCCGCGGGAAAATTGGTGACGCAGGTGTCGGCGGTCCGAATCCGCCGTCAGCTCCCACAAACCAGAAACGGCGCCGCTCTCGCGACGCCGTCATAATCTTCTGGTGCCCCCGGGCGGATTCGAACCGTCGACACCCGCTTTAGGAGAGCGGTGCTCTATCCCCTGAGCTACGGAGGCATGTTGTATTAGTGTAGCAGATTTGTGCCACTACCATGCAGCGCATAGCCGCTCTTCGAGATAGTCGTCTGCGACGTTCTTTAATGACTGGTCGTTTAAGAGCGTCGCAGACGACTACCCAACGACTAGTTGCCCTTATGGAAGAGGTTTTTGATAACGGAGGGGATGCTCTTGGCGCCCTTGGCCGTCACATCGATAAAGTCGGGCGAACGCACGAGCTTATCCTCGTCAACGTACTTGCGGACCGCACGAAGCGTCTCTTTGTCGTCACGCGTCGAAAACGTAAAGTGACCGTTATCCTTGGTAAAGACGGCAAAACGCGTGATCTTCTTGGTGCCGCGCAAAACCTCGGCGGCAATATAGTCGACCTCGTCCCACGGGATTTGAATATAATCCTCGGGATTGCGCTCGTTATAGTACTCAAACGCCTTATTGCCCACCATTACGTTACCGTGGCTGGTAAGCCCCATCAGGCAGGTTGCCGGCGTTGCCAGATCGACCGTGCTGTTCTGAGATTGCGCCATGCGCGCCTCGCCCTCCAAATAAAACAATCGGACCGCATCCAGTGTACCCACCGGGTGCGGTCCGTTTCAATGGCTCAAAAGCCCTTGCCTAGCAATTCTCGGTCTTAAGCCGAAACGTGCTTACATGAAGCCGCAGACGCGACCGATGATGCCGATAGCGAAGAGAGCCAGGATGATGACGATCGGGCTGACCTTCTTCTTGAGGAGCTTGCAGACCAGCAGGGTCAGGCACACGGCGGCAAGGCCGGGGATAAGCTGATCGAGGTTAGCCTGAAGCGTGGTGACCTTCACCTGATCAAGGGCGTTAGCACCGATGGAGTTATACATCGTCAGTGCTTCCTTGACACCCTCGGAACCGGAGGGCAGGTTAGCCCAGTCGATAAAGGCGCCAGCAGACTGCGTGACCTTGGAGACGACCGGGGTGAAGGAGATGGACACCCAGCGCTCGACCAGGGCGCCGATGATGAACATACCCAGGATGGAAGCGCCCTCGGTGACCTTGCCCATCAGACCGCCGGAGAGGTCCTTGGCGATGGAGGAGCCGACCTTGTAGCCAAACTCCTGCGTGTACCACAGGAAGGCGTAACGAATGATGTTCCACGCGAAGAAGAACAGCAGCGGACCGGCGATGCTGCCGGACAGGGCCAGGGAAGCGCCCAGAGCGCCCAGAATCGGGCGAAGGGTGAACCAGAAGGCGGGGTCGCCGACGCCGGCGAGCGGGCCCATCATACCGACCTTGACGCCCTGAATGGCGACGTCGTCAATCGGGGCACCGTTGGCGCGCTCCTCCTCGAGGGCGAGGGTAACGCCAATGACGGGGGCGGAAACATAGGGGTGGGTGTTATAGAACTCCAGGTGGCGCTTAAGAGCGGCAATCTGGTCATCCTTGCTGGTGTAGAGCTTCTTGATCGCAGGGATCATTGCGAAGCACCAGCCGCCGTTCTGCATACGCTCGTAGTTCCACGAGCCCTGAAGGAACTGATGACGGAAGCAAACCTTCTTGCGGTCAGCCTTGGTGAGCTGAATCTTGTTCTCTGCCATATGTATCACTCCCCTCCTACTCGTAATCGTTCAGAATGTCGCCGAGCGGGTCGCCGGAGCCACCGCCCATGCCGCCACCCTGCTTGGCCAGATCCTTAAGGCCAAGGTAGATGAGGGCAAGGGAGATGCCGATGAGACCAAGGGCGATCAGCGTGAGCTGAGGGATGGCAGCAAGGACAAAGCCGAGGACGAAGAACGGCCAGGTCTCCTTGGTGGCCATCATGTTGATGACCATGGCGTAACCGACGGAAGCGACCATGCCGCCGCCGACAGCCATGCCGCCGGACAGCCAGTCGGGCATAGCGTTAAGCGCGTTGGTAACGGCCTCGGCCGGGATGACGCACAGAAGCACTGCCGGGATGGCGATACGAAGGCCCTGCATGAGGATGGCAGCATACTGCCAGCGCTCGATGCCGGAGAAGTCGCCCTTCTCGGCGCAACCGTCCATGGCGTGAGCGATAGCGGTAGCAATGGTACGGCAGATCATGGTCAGGAACAGACCAGCGACCGACAGCGGAACGGCGACGGCGATAGCGGTGGTAACGGCCTTGGCCGAATCGGTGGCGCCACCGTTGAGGGCGAGCACCATGATGATCGAAGAAGCGACCGAGGCCAGAGCGGCGTCAGGCGCGACAGCGGCGCCGACGTTAGCCCAGCCAAGGGCCATCATCTGGAGCGAACCGCCCAGGAGGATGCCCTCCTGAAGGTGACCGGTTACGAGACCGATAAGCGTGCATGCCACGAGCGGCTGATGGAACTGGAACTCATCCAGAATGCCTTCCATACCGGCAAGCAACGCGACAATCGCAACAAGCAGAATAGTGATTGCAGACATGTATCGGACCCTCCTTTACTATGCTTGAGCGGCCAGTTCGGCCTTAGCTTTCTTCAACATGGCGTCGAGATCCTCGGAGGAATCCGAAGGAACCTTGCGGACCTCGAACTTGACGCCCTTGGCCTTGAGGGCCTCGAGAGTCTTGACGTCGTCATCGCCCATAGCGACGGCGTTGGTGACGACGACCTTGCCCTTGGAGTGAGCCATGGAACCGATGTTGACTTCCTTGATGTCGACGCCGGCCTCGATGGCCTTGAGCAGATCCTGCGGGTTCTCAAAGAGCAGCATGGCCTTGGTGTCACCAAAGCGCGTGTCCTTGACGACCTCGGCCATCTTCTTGATGGGCACGACGTTGGCATGGACTCCCGGAGGGGCAGCCTGCTCGATCATGGTCTTGCGGAGCTCGTCGTGAGCAACGCCGTCGGAAACCACGATGATGCGGTTGGGGTTGATCTGCTTGGTCCACGTGGTGGCCACCTGGCCATGAAGCAGACGGGTGTCGATACGGACGTGGGCGATCTTGATGTGCCCATCGCCGATGACCGTTCCCGGAGGGATGGCACCTGCAGGAGCAGCGGCGGCCGCAGCCGGCTTCTTCTCCTCGGGCTCCAGAGACTCGGGCTTGACGCGCACGCCAGCCTTAGCCTCAGTCACGAGATGTTTTGCGATCGCATGTGCAGTGTTCTTTGCGTCAAAGCGCTGCGAATATGCCTCGATGAGCATAGGCAGGTTGACACCGGTGACGATAGCCCAGGAATCGTGGCCCTCGATGAGCCCGCTGATCTGGTTGAACGGCGTGCCGCCCCACAGATCAACGAGGAAGAGCACCTGCTCCTGGTCTTCGAAGGAAGCGATTGCTTCCTCGACCTTGGCACGGAAGTCGTCGGGGCCCATGCTCGGCTCGAGCGAGACCACGGCAACAGACGGCTGATCGCCAAAGACCATCGAGCCCGTCTGCTTGATTCCAGCTGCCAAGTCCCCGTGGCTAGCAAGAACAATACTTACCATCACATAACCTCCTTTTTGTCTACGTATTTCCTACACGACATGAAAGGAGTATACCTGTTTGGATTGTGGAATTATAGCTAAATCCGCAAAAGGTTGGATTATTTGTTTAAACGTCTAGGTTTGTTACAAGTTGATTACGTTACTGCTTTTTGACTCATTACACGACAAGGCGTCGCTCATCAAGCTATGTATTTTATAGATACAAGCAAGCTGTTCATTAATATCGATATTAAGCAAGTGCGAATGTGCTCGTACTGTCACTATTTTGTTTAAACAGACATGGCTTGACTATTTGCACGACTTATGCTCAACAAAACTACTCAAAAAAGTTGCGGTGAAATAGTTCTTGTTTGGGGGTGCGGACAGAAAGTTGGACCGTGAAGCGGTCCGGACTGGAGGTTCGCATG
>CABRHW010000028.1 GCA_902470765.1 uncultured Collinsella sp. | reverse complement strand
CCCTCAGGGTATCGGGTTCCCACATTCATCCGCACATGTGCGGATGAATGTGGGAGGTGTTCGGATAAAGTCGATAATCAAGGGGTTCGATTTGACGACCGAGTGGCAACCTGACGCGGAATAGTGGGTCGTTTAAATTGCTACAATTTTAAGTATATTGCGATGTCCTGCCTTGCGTTTCTGCGCGGGGGGGGCGTATATTTGCATCGATGGGGACGACACACATATATAGCGAGCCGCTGCTTGCCGTCCTCATGGATTTGGGGAGGGCCTTCATGAATCGCGTGTGTGCGAGAGCTCGAGAAATGCTAAAGCCTTTTGGCAAGAAAACCAATACCGCCAAGCGTGCCCTGAGGGTTTTGGCCGTCCCGCTGGCGGCGTGTGCGCTCATGTTTGGTGCGACGAGTGCGTCGGCCGATCAAGCGGTTCCTTTTAGCAACCATACCGTGCAGACGGTGAATCCCACCGGCACTACGGTCAATCTGTTCGACTACTGGGTCGTGAACGGCGACAACGACAGCTCGAAGAACATAAACAACGACAACAAGAATGACAACACCGGCATCAATAAAGACCATCAGCTCAAGTTCAATGGCGGTGCCGGATCGGGCATTAATAAATGGACGGGAAAAAGTGCTATTGGCGGCTTTGGACGTCTTTCGTTTGTGAAGAACACACTGGTAAAGGGCTATCCGTCGATCAATGCTGGCACCTACACCTCGTATAACACGCACGGTACGTACAAAGACGAGTCGCTCGATTATCTCTTTAATAACGACAGCCAGGCAAATGGCAAGCAGGACGGCAAGGCCGTTCACAACAACGTACAAGGCCTTTTCCAGCTCAAGGATGGCTATTACGTTTACGATTCGTACGGCTCTGACGGCAACTATGCTGTGTATAACTTCACGACTAACTCCTTTGACGTCTACGATAAGGCGGGCGTATATAAGGACAGCGTGTCGGATGCGAATCGGGGTCAGTTCTTCCCCTTTGACTCGGCTGACAAGGTTTTTGAAGAGAGGAACGGCCGGCTCTCTCCTATAGGAATAACGGACGGAACGAACGATAAGCTCAACCACCACTTTGGCATGTCCATGACCACGGAGTTTGTCCAGCCTAACGGTGGCAAGACCACCAAAGGCGAGGATATGGTCTTTGAGTTCTCGGGTGACGACGACGTCTGGGTGTACATCGATGGCGTACTCGTGGGCGATCTGGGTGGCATTCACGAGAAGGCGACGCTCAAGATCAACTTCGCCACCGGTGGCGTGCATGTCGGTCATGTTGACAATGCAAATGATCCCGAAAAGACAATTCAAGACACCACCATTAAGGCGATGTTCCAAGCTGCCGGCACAGATACTTCAAACAGAAGATTCTCCGGCAACACCTTCCTCAACAGCTCCAAGCACACGCTGAGCTTCTTCTATCTGGAGCGCGGCGCGGGCGCATCGAATATGTCGCTTAAGTTCAATCTCACCACGCTGCCGTCGTCCGAGGTCGAGAAGGTCGATCAGAACGGTGAGGCAGTCCAGGACGCCAAGTTTGCGCTGTATCAGTCGGATGCCAGCTGGAAGACGCAGGGCGATCCCATCGCTCAAGGTACGACGGACGATAAGGGTCGGCTGGTGCTTCTGAAGTCGGACGACGGCTCCGTCCTTTCATTTGATAACCAGCATGCTGATGGACATAACTACTTTGTACTCAAAGAGACAGGCCTGCCCGCGGGATATCGCTCGAGTCTGACCTCATCGACCAATGCAACGCCAGGTGAGCTGCACCTGCAGTACAAGGCCGCGGCAAGTGGCACGGGTGGCGTGGTGGTTGCGCCGCAAACAACGGTCACAACAGCCAACAACGAACAATGGACGGGCAGCCGCATGTGGCTGAACGGCGGCTATCTGGCCGCTAAGGAGACCATTTCCCTTAGCAAAGAGACAAAAGACAATAAGGATAAACCCATTAGCTCGGGTACGACCTTTGCCGTGGTGCTCAAGCGCACCGATGAAACTAAGAAAGACACGGACGAAAAAGCGTGGACGGCGGTTACGGGCAACCCGCTCAATGGCTATAAGCTGTGTTCCAAACACGGTATTGAGGGCGCGGTCGAGGCTGCCAAATCGGCAGATACGAGCGTCTTTGGCGTCAACACCAAGGGCGACTATGAGGTAACGGTCAGGTCGCTGCCTGGCGATATCGAGAAGTACGCCGCCATGATGACGGACAAGTCGAAGGCGGAATATACCGTGGCGGTGTATCACACCACGGCATCGTCTCTGGCGGGGGCAACCAAAGACAACACCTCTATGGTCAAATATCAAACGATAAACAGGCAGTTCTCTACGGTGATCCACCTCACGAACGTTCAGAATCGTCTGTTTGTGCAGAAGGTCGACGACTTGGGTGAGCCCGTCAACGGCGCAACGTTTCAACTGTACAAGGCAGACGACGTTACCGGCAATAGCCCTAGCACCTATGCCATTAGGCCTGGCGCCACGCCGTATGACACCGTGCAGGCGAATGGCTTGACCTACCCGTATGAGATTGAGGGCGCGGCGTGCTTCCCGCTCAATTCCGTAAACCATGCACCCCTTATCAAGGGTACGTACTACCTGCGTGAGTCTGGAAGTCCGGACGGCTATGAGCTAAATACCACCATCACCAAGGTGATCGTGGACGACTCTGGTGTGTACGTTGATGCCGGCGATGAGTTCGACGGCGTGCGCAGCATGAGCGGCCCGGGTTCGCTGATTGCTTCCCTGGCGCAGTTTGGCTCTCCCGACTCGATTGACAACACGCTTACGCACATCAAGGGCAAGCTGCAGAGTGCGACCGTTGACGCCAGCGGAAGCCTGACGTGGGGCCAGGAGTGCACCGCCGAGGGTGTAACGCCTTCTCTGGCGAACGACCTGATGCACATGCGCTATGACAAGACGGCGCAGGGCACCAAGACCGTCTTGCGCTATGTCGAGGACGGTGGCGAGCGCAACGGCCAGCTGGCGACGATCTTTGCCGATACGGGTATCAACCGCATGGCCCTCTATCAAGAGGATGACTCAGCATATATAGACGATGCCTCCAAGACTCGTACTGACCTGGGTACGCTTCAGCTCAACCATCTCTTTACCACGGCAACGGCCGTGCAGTATACCGATCGTCGCGTGGCACGTCTGCAAGTGACCAAGACCGTGACGGCAGACGATGGCCTCACCGCGCCTACCAAGGATGCGAAGGGCGAAGACCTGACCTTTACATTTAAGTTCACCCTGCCGGAGTCCCAGAAGGGCTACGAGGCGCATGTGGTCGATGCGAGCGGCCAGCCCGTGGGCAACTCCTTCATGCTCAAGAACGGCGCCACCCATTCCATCAAGGCCGGCGAGACCATTCGCGTATACGACCTTATGCAGGGCGACAAGTATAGCGTGAGCGAGCTCACCACCAAGGGCGAGGAGTCCAACGGCAACGTGCTGGCGAGCATCGTTAACACCGTGACCGGCTCTGCCGATGAGTCGGTGCTTCCGGCCGGTTTTAGCCTCGTGAGCCGCAGGGCCGGCGGCGAGGAGCAGTCCGGAACCGGCAACACCATCGAGGGCACGATCGCGGCGCTCGTGGGCGGAAGCATTCCCGCGAGCAACAAGCTCGAGTTCACCAACAACTACAGCGCCAACTCCGTAACGCTCGATGCCCGGAGTGGCCTGAGCGCCAAGAAGGTGCTCGAGGGTCGCGAATGGGCCGATGGCGATACCTTTACCGCGCAGCTTACAGCCGAGGACGGCGTCCCCATGCCCGAGGGCGCCAGGAGCAAAGTGGCGACGGTCGAGCTCACCATGAAAGCCCAGACGGCAACATTTGGCGACATCACCTATGACAAGCCGGACACGTACGCCTATACCATCAAGGAGGTTGTCCCCGGTTCCGATGCCGGGGCAGATGGCATAAGCTACTCCGCCGCCTCCTATACTGCGACGGTTGTGGTGGAGGACAACCACGCCGGTGCTCTGGTTGTTACGAGCGTGAAAGTGACGCAGGTGCGTGACGACGCGGGCGCCGAGACTAATAAGGAGGTTAGCGAGAAGGTAGCGACCTTCACTAATCACTACGACGAGCATGAGAAGGACATCATCATCCATGCTCAAAAGAACCTGACTGACAATGCCGGGACGTTTAAGCTTGCCCAGAACACCTTTGGCTTTACGCTCGAGGGCGTGGGCGGCTATGCGGATGCCAGCGCAACGTTCAGTCCTGATACGGTCGACAGGAGCATCAAGGCACCTATGCCCCAGGGCGCCGAGGGCAACTCCGCCACCGTGGGTAACAACGCCGACGGCACGGTGACGTGGCCGGCGATTTCCTATACCGCCAAGGCGGATGCGGGACGTGCCTACGTGTACAAGTTCGCTGAGAATTCCGGCAGTGTCGCGGGCATGACCTATGACGGGTCGGTCTATTACGCTGTGGTGCGCAACGCCAAAAAGGGTGCCGGCATCGAAACCTCGATCGAGTACTACAAGACCGCGGCAAACGGCTCGGTAGAGCAGCTGAAAACGAACGTCACGCCTTCCTTTACCAATATATATAACGTGGAGCCCACGAGCGTGACCCTTCAGGGCCAAAAGACCCTGAGCGGCCGCGACTGGAACCAGGGCGAGAGCTACACCTTTAACCTTACCGCCGCTGCGGATGATGCCAGCACGACCGGTTTGAGCAAGACCACAAAGCAGGCAGTAACGGATGGTGCCGTTGCCATTAACACCGACCGGGCTACTGCCGGCGCGCCCGAGTCGGGACGCGTGGCATCCTTCGCCTTCGGCACCGAAGCCGCCCCGACCGTGACGTTCAACCGTGCGGGCACCTTTAGCTTCAATATCACCGAGAATGCCGCGCAGGACGGTCAGGCGGGCATGTCCATGGACAAGCACACCGCACGCGCGACCGTCGTGGTGACCGATCTGGACGAGTCGGGCGAGCACACGGGCAAGCTGCACGTGTCGAGCGTGACCTACGCCAACACCGGTGCCTCCGATGCGGACAAGATCGTAACCGACAAGGCTGCCTTTACCAACGCATACCACGCGTCGGGCACCTTTGGTGGCGTGACGGTGAGCAAGACCCTTCAGGGCCGCGCTTCTGCTGCGGGCCAGTTCACCTTTGCCGTGACGGGTCTTTGGTACAACGGCGTCCAGACGTCGGTCAATAGCGCCGAGGCCAACCTGTCCAATAAGGCGGCGGGGACCGGCGTGTCCGGTGCCGTGGTGAGCGCAAGTGGGGAAGAGAAACTCTTTGCTCGCACGCTCACAGAGCAGGATCTGGGCCATACGTTTGCCTATCGCATCCACGAGAACCAGCCTGCAGCTGCCGGCTACACCTATGACACCGGCTACACCGGCGATGCCATCGTGCTCGTTAAGGTTCTTGCGCGCGAGAACGACCCCGCCAAGCTCTACACCGTGACGACCGTGCTCAAGGGCGCGGGCGTGACGGCGCTGCTGGGCGATGGCACCGATGCGAGCGCGTTGACGGACGACAAGATTGCTGAGCTCAAGCAAAAACCGAATACCTACGTGCAGCAGTACGATACAAGCGAGGCCGGCACCACGACGCCTGCCGTCTCGTTTGTGAACCGCTATGAGGCAAGCCTCGACTATGGCGTCGCCGGCGGTCTGCAGATCGAGAAGACGCTGACGTACCCCGAGGGCGCAACGGTGTTCGGCTCGCCCAAGAGCACGTTCCGCTATATCGTCAAGCCTGCCGACAAGACATCTGCCAGTAAGGTCGGCATTTCCATGGACGGCAAGGTCTACGAGACCGCAAATGTTGAGGCCAATGTTCCCAATACCGTGAGCTTGGTTCCCGCGCGCGGGCTGACCCTCACTCAGAATGATGCCGGCAAGACGTTCACCTATACGGTGAGCGAGATTGACGACAAGGCGACGGGCTATACGTACGACAACACGGTCCATACGGTTAGGGTCGTCGTAGCGGATAACGGCGACGGCACGCTCAGGGTCACGACATCGGTAAGCAAGCAGGTCGATGGCAAGGACGAGCTCGAGGGCCAGTGGATCTACCCGTCGGATGCGACGTCTACCGGTGTCGCGACGGTCAAATTCAAGAACACCTATACGGTCGCCGAGGCAGCAACCTATACTCCGTCCGTGACCAAGGTGGTTGCCGGTGCCAATGCTCCGGACAAGTTTACCTTTGCCATGACCGCGGCCGATGATGTCACCAAGGCTGCTATCGACGGCAAGCTCATCACCGGCTCTTCGATGAGTGCGGAGAACGGCTACGCTGAGAAGAAGCAAACGAAGGAGGGCCTCAAGGACGGGGAGCACTACCAGCTTGACTTCTCGAAGCTCACCTTCAACAAGCCGGGCACGTATAAGTTCGCTATTAACGAGGTGGCTGCGAACAGCGGTCTTGGCGAGTGGAAGTATGACCAGCACGTCTATACCGTGACGGTCACCGTAACCGATGAGGGCGGCAAACTTGTAGCGCGTGCCGATGGCACGACCGGCTCGGAAGGCTTCATCTTTACCAATAGTTACCAAACTTCAACGAGCTACGAGCTCCAGGGCGGTTTGGAGATCGTCAAGACGCTTAACGGGCACGATCTGCATGCCGGCATGTTTGGCTTTACGGTGACGGGCGAAGACGATGCTTCAATCGAAAAGCTCAACAAGCTGCTGCGCGCGGATGAGGGTAAGCTCACCGTTACGAACGATGAACCGCAGGCCGATGGCACGTCCCACACCGGTATTTTGGGCGGCCTGACCTTCGCGACGGGCGATGCGGACAAGACGTTTGCCTACAAGATTGTCGAGAATGGCGGCGGTAGGGGCGGCTATACATACGACTCCACCTATTGGAAGGTAGAGATTGCGGTTAAGAAGCGCGATAACGGTTCGCTCTATACCGTAACCACGGTCAAGCACTATGACGCCAACGACGTTGAAGAGCCCCGCGATGCGAATACCTTTAGCTCCGAGAGCGGTACCGCCAAGGCCCAGGTGTCCTTTACCAACAGCTACATCGCGACCGGAACATTCGACGGTCTTGCTGCCGAGAAGGTAATGGACTCCGGCGATAAGATCAAGGCTGACCAGTATACGTTTGACCTGTATGCGGAGAAGGCCGACGGCACGCTCGAAAAGATGGATGAGGGCAAGACCCAGGCGAGCGAGAACGGTATCGCAACGGTCGATTTTGGTGAGGTCTACTTTAAGCTTGGCGATGCTACCAGCGAATCTCATGAGTCGGCAAAAGATCTTGCCGACTACGTGAAGAATGGTGTTGCCACCAAGCAGCATAATGCCGACCACACCACCACTTACAGCTTCAACCTGTTGGCAAAGGAACGTTTCGCCATCCTGCCCGATGGCGTGCGTCCCGTGGACACGTCCGCGACGTGCCGCGTGCTGCTCGAGGTGACCGATAACAACAACGGCAAGCTTACGTCCAAGGTGACCTATCGCAATGGTACCGAGAACGGCAAGATCGTCTTCCACAACACACGCGATAAGGTCAAGACGATCGGCACGGTTGCGAAGCCCGATGTGGACATCGACGGGCAGTTGCTCTCCGTGGGCGACTCCTACGTCTACACCATTAACTGGGTCAACACCGAGGCCGATGCCAATGGCAACTTGGTTCCGGCCAACGTGACCGTGACCGACAAGCTTCCTGCCGGCGTTGTGTTCGAGGCCTTTGAGGGCGAGTGTGCCGATAAGGGCGCCGCGAGCGGACAGTCGCTTACTTGGGACCTGGGTAAGCAACCCGCGGGCAGCCACGGTTCGGTGCGCGTGCGCGTCAAGATTACCGAGGACGCCGTGGAGGATGCCCAGGGCGCTGTCGGCACCGTCAAAAACGCCGCCACTATTACGGTTGGCAACAAGAGCTATACCGGCACCACGACCAACTACGTGCCCAAGAAGTCCGAGAGTGATGCTCAGGATTCGAGTGGCTTGGGCATTAAGCTGGGCGATGAGCTCACCTACACCATCGGCTACAAGAACACCGAGGGCGCGTCTGCCACGGTGAAGATCACCGATGCCGTCCCCGCGGGAACCGAGTTCGTAGAGTTCGCCGGCGACCATAAGGATGCCGGCTCCAAGGACAATGACGGCAGCCTTACCTGGACGTTGAAGGACGTTCCCGCAGGCAAGGAGGGCACGGTTCAGTTTAAGGTTCGCGTGACCGAGAACGCGTTTAAGAGCGGTGGCGCTTCGGGCGACATCTCCAACCAGGCGTCGGTGGCGGTCGGCAACAACCCTGCCGTCAAGACCAACACCACTACCGACGAGGTGTCTGACGGGCGCCTGACGTTGAGCAAGACGGTCACGGCCGCCGAAGGCATCACCGCGCCCAACAAGGCATTTACCTTTAAGGTGCTGCTCTACCAGGCCGATGGCACAACGCCTCTGGCCGGCACCTTTGCGCTCGCCGGTCGCCTCAGCGGCACCAACGGCACCTATGTAAGCGGACAGATCAAGAGCGGGGATACCATCGAGCTTAAGGCCGGCGGCTCCGTCACGGTTACCTTGCCCATGGGTGCGCACTACGAGGTGCAGGAGCTCGACTCCAAGGGCAACCTCATGACGAGCGAGGACGGCTTTGCAGTTGCCGATAAGGCGAACACCCAGAAGGGCATCGTCGGACAGGCGACGCAGGTGGGCTTCACCAATATCTATAGCGTTGAGTCCACGAAGGTGGAGAACGCCTTTAAGGTCCAAAAGAAGATCTCCGGACGCAACTGGACGACGTCGGATGCCTTTACCATGACGCTGACCGCCCAGGGCGAGGCACCCATGCCCAAGGGCGCCCAGGACGGTGTGTCGACGATTGCGCTGAGCAAGGACGTTCAGGTCGGCAACTTCGGCACCATTGAATACACCAAGCCCGGTACCTACACCTATGTGATTGCCGAGCAGGCGGGTGACGAGACGGAGCTCACGTTCTCGAAGGCCACCTATCGCGCCACCGTCACGGTGACTGACGACGGCGCCGGCAGGCTGTCTGCCAAGACCAAGATTGCACAGCTGACCGACGATGCCGGTAATGCTGCCGAGCGCACGGTCGAGGCGGCGGTCTTTACCAACACTGCTAAGACCGGCAGCCTCACCGTCAAGAAGACGGTCGTCGGCGGCGACAGCCAGCGCGAGTTCGGCTTCACGGTCGCGCTGGCCGACGGGGACGGCGAGCCCGTCTCCGGCACCTTCGGCGAGGGCGAGAACGCCGTGACGTTCACGGACGGCAAGGCGGCCTTTGCGCTCAAGCACGGCGGGGAGAAGGCCATCACCGGCCTGCCCGTGGGCGCGCGCTACACCGTGACCGAGGATGCGGCCGAGGGCTACGCGACCACGGCCGACGGGGCCGAGGACACCGTGACCGAGGCCGGCGCGACCGCGGCGTTCACCAACACGTACGGAACGGCCGCCGAGGGCAGGGACGTCTCCACCGCGGGGCTCTTCACCAAGACGCTCAAGGGCCGCGACTGGGCGGAGGGCGACAGCTTCCAGTTCACGCTCACGGGCGAGGACAGCGCTCCCATGCCCGAGGGCTCCTCCGACGGCTCCAAGACCGTCAGCGTGACGGCCGCCGACGGCACCAAGGCGGGCGATAAGGTCGCCTTCGACTTCGGAGCCATCCGCTACACGCTCGACGACATCAAGGATGCCGGGTTCGCGGAGGTCGGCGGCAAGCGCGTGCGCGCCAAGACCTTCACCTACACGGTGCGCGAGGTCAGGCCCGATGACGGCTCTGCCATCGCCGGCGTGTCCTACGACGGCCGCGTCGCCACGATGACGGTGACTGTGACCGACGACGGTTCCGGCAACCTCACGGCCACGACGCCCGCGATCGCGCAGGCGAGCGGCGGCGACTTCGTCAACACCTACACGACCGGGCTCGACTACTCGGCCCGTGCGGGCGTGCGCCTGTCCAAGACGCTCTCCGGCCGCGCCATGGAGGCGGGGCAGTTCGCCTTCACCGTGACCGCCGACGCCGAGACGGCCGCCAAGCTCGGCCTCGAGACCGGCGAGGACGCCTATGCCGTGGCCGCGGCCGATGACGGAGAGGCCGCCGTGGTCGACCTCGTCGGCGGTGCTGCTGGCAACGGCGTGAAGTTCACCGACGCCGACGCGGGCGAGACCTACAGCTTCACCGTCGCCGAGACCAAGCTCGGCGGCGAGGGCTACGCCAACGACGCCGCGCCGCGCACGGTTACCGTCGCGCCCGGCTACGACGCGGCGACGGGCAAGCTCACGGTCACGACCACGGTTGCCAAGGACGGCGTCGAGGTCGCCCGCAGCGAGGTCTCGACGGCCGATGACGCCACGGCGGCGCCTGCGCCCGTGACGGTCGCGTTCCAGAACTCCTACGAGGCCACCGGCACGCTCGGTGGCGAGGGCAGCGTGGCCATCGACGCCACCAAGACGCTGACGGGCCGCGCCGCGGCGGCGGACGAGTTCTCGTTCTCCGTCCGCGATGCCCAGGGCAACGTGGTCGCGACCGCGTCCAACCGGGCCTCCGGCGACGGCGAGGCCGCGGAGCTCGCGTTCTCGCCCATCGCCTACACCACCGGCTCGCTCGAGCAGATGGTGGCGGACGGCGCCGCCACCAAGACGGCCGACGGCTCCTGGACCATCCCCTATACCGTTTCCGAGGACACGGCGGCGCTGCCCGCCGGCGTGACGGCGGCCGCGTCGAGCTTCGGCATCACCGTCAAGGTGACCGATGACGGCAAGGGCGGGCTGGATGTGGCCGTGACCTACCCCGAGGGCTGCGACGGCAAGCTGTCGTTCGTGAACGGCTACGGCACCAACGAGGCGCCGGTCGACCTCGCGGGCACCAAGACGCTGGCACTCGGCCAGGCCGGCCTCGGCCTGACGCAGGCCGACATCGCGGGCAAGTACACCTTCAAGATTGAGCCGCTGGACGGCGCGCCCGCACCGGCCGACGCCTCCGGCAAGACGGTGACCGAGGCGACCAACGACGCCGCCGGCAACGTCGCGCTGGGCCGCGTCACGTTCAGGCAGCCGAGCGACCTCGATGACGTCGAGATCGACGGCGACGGCCTGCGCACCAAGACGTTCGCCTACCGGGTGAGCGAGTCCGGCTCGGTCGACGGCGTGGTCAATGACGCGGTGGCGGCCAGGACCTTCACGGTCAAGGTCGTCGAGGACACCAACGCGGGCACGCTCAAAGCGGAGGTCCTGCCCGCCGAGGGCACGCTCGAGGGCAAGGGCGCGTTCGAGTTCACCAACACCTATGGCGTCGGCCCCGCCCCGAGCTCCGTCACCGATCAGATCAAGGTGAACAAGAAGCTCAAGGGCCGCGACCTGTTCGAGGGCGAGTTCGAGTTCCAGCTGGTCGAGATCAACGCCGACGGCAGCGAGAGCGTCGCGGCGACGGGCAAGAACGCCGCAGACGGCACAGTCGCGCTCAACCCGGTCACCTACACCGCGCCCGGCACGCACAGCTACGAGCTGCGCGAGGTCGCCGGCACGGCGGGCGGCGTGACCTACGACAAAGCGACGCGCCGCGTGCGCACGACGGTCACCGACGCCGGCAACGGCACGCTCACCGTCAGGCACGAGCTTGTGGATGCCGAGGGCAACCCCACGGGCGATGGCTCGGTGACGTTCACCAACGGCTACGAGGCCGCGCCCGTCACCCTCAGGCTGGGCGCCGCCAAGGTGCTCAAGGGCGCCGAGCTCAAGGCGGGCCAGTTTAGCTTTGAGCTCAAGGGCCGGGGCGGAAAGGTGATGTCGACCGCCAGGAACGCCGCCGACGGCAGCGTCACGTTCGACGCGCTGACCTTCAAGCAGGCCGGCACCTACACCTTCACGGTGGGCGAGGTCGACGATGGCCAGGCACACGTGACCTACGACAAGGCCGTGCACAAGATCGTCGTCACGGTGGGCGACGAGGCGGCAGACGGCTCCAAGACGGGCTACCTGTCGGCGAAGGTCTCCTACGAGGGCGACGCCAACCTGCCGCCGGTCTTCACCAACAGCTATGCCGAGGAACCCGGGACCCCCGGCACCCCCGAGAACCCCGGCACGCCGGGCGGCGGCTCAGACGGCGGTTCCGATAGCGGTTCCGGCGGCAGCTCCGGCGGCGACGGCTCCAAGGGCGGCATGCCCGACACCGGCGACCGCAGCCTGCCGGCGACGGCACTCGGCGCCATGGCCGGCATCGGCGCGCTGGCCGTCGCGGGCGGTGCGGCCCTGTACCGCAGGCGCCGCTAGCGGTATGCACGAGTGGGGCGGATCCATCCGATGGGTTCGCCCCACTTGCCCTGTTGGGCGGGAGCGGGTAAGATATACCGAGCGCCTAGCGCGTTCGATGGGTTCGGATGACGACATGTTCCGAATCTGGTCAGGTCCGGAAGGAAGCAGCCATAAGGAGCCTCTGTCGGGCATCCGAATCCATCGAGCGCACGGGCGCTTTTTGGTGCCGCGATTTGGCCCGGCCGGCGGCGAGATATTTGGTGTCTCGCTGGTCCTCGGCTGCGCCTGCGGGATCGCTCGACTACCAAATATCTCGCCGCCGGCCGGGCCACTTCGTCCAAAAATCACCCGTAAAGGCGCATTACGCTAATTAAATCAATCCCGCGCGTTGTGCTGCTCGCTGGCGTTATTTGGAGCGCGGTGGCTATGTGGTTCAAGAGATGGCGGCATTGCCATCTGTTTTTACAAGTAAAGAGGCTCGTTTCCCTGGGTTGGGGAAACGGGCCTCTTTTGTCTCTGGGCTTGTGGATTGGCGAAGGCGATAACCGCTGGCAGCTACTTTGAGTTCTTGATGCGGCGGGTGGCTGTGGCGGTTATTCCGAGTCCCGCGGCAGCGATTCCTGCTAGTGCGATTGCGCTTGGCGTTGTGTCGCCTGTGTTTGCGAGCTTGCCGGCGGTCGTATTCGCTTGCTTGCTGTTGCTTGTGTTCGCTTGCTTGGCGGAGCTCGGTGCGGCGTCTTTGCCGGTCGCGGGCGAGCTGGCGGGCTGTGCCGTCTCGGCCGGTTGCGCCGAGCCGGAGGGAGGCGTTGTCTCGGTGGGTTTCGTTATCTCGGGCGAGGTGGCCTTATCTGCTGCGGCTTTCGCCTCTTCGTATGCCTTGCAGGCGTCGTCATAGGCCGCTTGCGCCTTTTTCAAATTGTCGAGGAGCGCATCTCGCCAGGCTATGAACTGGTCGATGTTGGCTTTATATTTCTCTGCAGAACTTTCACAGTCATTAACTCGTCTTTCCTG
The DNA here is from genome assembly GCA_902470765.1 of uncultured Collinsella sp. GTDB lineage: Bacteria > Actinomycetota > Coriobacteriia > Coriobacteriales > Coriobacteriaceae > Collinsella. Next base: position 7,728 of record CABRHW010000028.1, on the reverse strand, counting down.
ACTTTTGAGGCGGCGCTGGAACTCGTCAAGCTCCGTTTCACAATGATCTACATACGCTTTTGCCCCTACGATCTCATTTTGCAACTGCCTTATTTGCTGTTTAACAGTTTTGACAAGCTCCTCGTCGCCGAGTGCTTCGAGTGCCTTAAGCACCTCAAGTTTGTTGTCTAATTTTGCCTGGAGCTCGCTTACCCGGTTGCCGGCCTTGTCGTATTTGGCTTGGGCTGCATCGATGTCCGCTTGCATGGCAGGAAGGGATTCTTTCGATTCGGCGGCTTGCGCCAACATCTCGTCGCGGTACTTTTGAAAACGGGCAATGTCATTATTAAAGCGCGCAATTTTCTCGGAACTCGCGGCCTTTTTTGCGGCTTCGAGGTTTTTGAGCGCTTCCTGCATGGCTGCATACGCTTTTTCTTTTTCGGTGGCCGCGTCTTCCGTCTGCAAGGCAACTGCACCGATGGGGGAGCTGGTTTCTGCCGCGATCGCCGTTACGGGGGCGATTCCCGCGGCAAGTGCCACGGAAAGGGCGATGCCCATAGTTGCTCGTCTTGCTCTTCTTGCGAGAATGTCGTTCATCTCGGCACCTCATTTCAAGGGTTGGCGACTCACTTGGTAGCACTAATGTAAGTATATCAGGCGATTAACCCGCTCTTGAATCTCGCCAGAAATGACGAGTTGTTTACGCTTCTTTTGGGCTCACCGTACTATCATGATTCGAATTGAGTGTGAATGATGATAGGGAGCGCCTTTTTATGATTGAGTTGCTCAGGCGTTTTGGTGGTAAGTTTCGCCGGTATATGGTGATCGGCCCTGCGTGCAAGTTGATCGAAGTGATCTTTGACCTGCTGACGCCGCTCGTGATTGCCCGGATGATCGACAAGGGCATCGGTGCGCACGATGTCAACGCCGTCGTCCACTACGGTATGCTGCTTGGCGCCATGGCCGTGATCGGCATCTCGTTTACGCTCGTTTGCCAAAAGATGGCGGCGCTCACCTCACAGGGCATGGGCACCGATATTCGCGGCGCGCTCTACGGGCACATCAATAAGCTGAGCTATGCCGAGCTCGATCGCTTTGGCACGCCGTCGCTCATCACGCGCATCACCAACGACGTCAATCAGGTGCAGCTCGCCGTGGCGCTGGGCGTGCGCATGCTTATCCGCTGGCCTTTCCTGGCGGTGGGCTCCATGGTTGCGGCCCTCGCCATCGACCTTAAGCTCGGCATTATCTTTTTAATCTGCACGCCCGCCATCGGCCTGGTGTTTTGGTTTGTCATGGCGCGCTGCATTCCGTACTACAAGCAGCTGCAGGCAAAGCTCGACCGCATTGCGCTTATCTGCCGCGAGGGCCTTTCGGGCGCCCGCGTGGTCCGTGCGTTTGTGCGCGAAGATCACGAGCGTGAGCGTTTTGCCCAGGCGGCCGATGACCAGGCGCATGTCGCCATCGCCGTGGGTAAGCTCTCGTCGATTCTCAACCCCGTCACGTTTTTGGTGATGAACCTGGGTGTGTGCGCCATCCTGTGGGTGGGCGGCATCCAGGTCAACGTGGGCGAGCTTACGCAGGGCCAGGTCATGGCGTTTGTGAACTACATGACGCAGACCCTCACCTCCATCGTGTACGTCGCCAACCTGGTCGTGGTCTTTACCAAGGCGAGCGCCAGCGCGTCGCGTATCAACGAGGTGCTCAATTGCGTGCCGAGCATTACCGACGAGGGCAACGAGCCGGTCGTCCTGCCCGAGCCAAGTGCGGCGGGCGTCGCTGCACCGGTCCCCGCGCTGAGCTTGAGCCATGCGAGCTTCTCCTTTGGCGCGGGCGCGGCCAACGCCGTTGATAGCGTGACTCTGGAGCTGCCGCTGGGCAAAACGCTCGGCATCATCGGCGGTACGGGCAGTGGTAAGTCGACGCTCGTCTCGCTCATCCCGCGCTTGTACGATGCGGGTGTCGGTAGCGTGAACGTGATGGGTGCCGACGTGCGCTCTTGGCCGCTCGACCAGCTGCGCCATGTGGTCGCGACCGTTCCGCAGCGTGCGTCGCTCGTGAGCGGTACGATTCGCAGCAACCTGACCTGGCGCGATGAGTCGGCGACCGACGAGGAGCTCTGGGCGGCGCTCGATATGGCGCAGGCCAGCGAGTTCGTGCGCAACAAGCCGCAGGGCTTGGATGCCCCGGTCGAGGCCGGCGGCAAGAACTTCAGCGGTGGCCAGCGCCAGCGTTTGACCATCGCGCGCGCTCTGGTGGGCTCGCCTCAGATTCTGATCATGGACGACTCCGCCTCGGCGCTCGACTTTAAGACTGACGCGGCGCTTCGCCACGCCATTCGCGAGCGTAGCGCGCGCGGTGCCGCCGAGGGCGGGCTGCCGCTGACCACGGTGATTGTGAGCCAGCGCGTCTCGACCGTGCGCGATGCCGACATGATCTGCGTGCTCGATCACGGCTCGCTTGCGGGTCTGGGCGCGCACGACGAGCTGTACGCAAGCTGCCAGCTCTACCGCGAGATTTGCCAGTCGCAGCTTCGCCGCGAGGAGCTCGAGGGCCAGCAGGGGAGCGTGGCGGCCGTGTCCGCCCCAAGCCTTGCGTCCGCCTCAACCGCTCCGGCATCCGTCTGCGCAAAGGAGGGCTGCTAGATGAATCCGTATACTTCTTCCGGTTCGGTCGCCACGATGACGGCCAACGTGTCCGGCAATGATAACCTTAACGACCTGGGCGACGGCCCGCGCCAGCCCGGCGACCCCGAGCGCTATCCCGTGGGTGCGGTGACCCGCCGCCTGCTGGGCTACGTGCGTCCGCACCGCATTTCGTTTACGGCGTCGTTTGTGAGCGCCGCCATCTCCGTTATCTTGCAGCTCTACACGCCCATCCTCGTCGGCGAGGGCATCGACCTCATCGTTGCTGCCGGACAGGTGGACTTTGACGCGCTGCTGCCGCTCGTCACCAGGCTCGCGATTGTCGTGGTGGGCGCCGCGGCCTTCCAGTGGCTGCAGGGCTATTGCGTCAACCGCCTGTCCTACGAGACGGTGCGCGACATGCGCGTGGAGGCGAGCGACAAGCTCAGCCGCATGCCGCTCAGCTTTATCGACAGTCATGCCCATGGCGACCTTATGAGTCGCGTGGTCAACGACGTCGACCAGGTGGGCGATGGTCTGCTGCAGGGCTTTACCCAGCTTTTCACCGGCGTTATCACCATCGTGGGCACGCTCGCGTTTATGCTCTCCATTAACCTGACCATGACGCTCGTGGTGGTACTCGTCACGCCGCTTTCCATTTTTGCAGCCGGTGCTATTGCCAAGCTCTCCAACAAAAGCTTTACGGCACAGCAGCGTATTCAAGGGCAGCTCGGTGGTCATATCGAGGAGTACGTAGGCGAGCAAAAGCTTGTCGACGCCTTTGCCTATGGTCCCAACGCCCAGCAGCGCTTCGATGCCCTCAATGCCGAGCTCTACACCGCGGGCGAGCGCGCGCAGTTTATGGGGTCGCTTTCCAACCCCGGCACGCGCTTTATCAATAACATCATCTACGCCGTGGTTGCCGTGATCGGCTGCGTGGGCGTAATCACGGGCGTGCCCGCGGCGCTCACGGTGGGCGGCGTGCAGATCTTCCTGTCCTACGCCAACCAGTACACCAAGCCGTTCAACGAGGTCACCAACGTCATCACGCAGATCCAGACCGCCTATGCCTCGGCGCGCCGCATGTTCGCGCTGCTCGATGCACGCGAGCAGGAGCCCGACGCCGCAGATGCCGTTGAGCTTACCGCCCCGAAGGGCGAGGTCGCCTTTGAGCATGTGGACTTTAGCTACGTGCCCGACCGCAAGCTGCTGCAGGACATCTGCATCGATGCTAAGCCCGGCATGCGGTTTGCCCTGGTCGGTCCCACGGGCTGCGGCAAGACGACGCTCATCAACCTTCTGCTGCGCTTTTACGATATCGATGCCGGGCGCATCATGGTCGACGGGCATTCCTCGCACGACTACACGCATGAGAGCCTGCGCCGCGCCTTTGGCATGGTGCTGCAGGACACCTGGCTGTTCGAGGGCACGGTGGCCCAGAATATCGCCTACGGTTGCCCCGACGCCACGCGCGAGCAGATTATCGAGGCGGCCAAGCGCGCGCATGCGCACAAGTTTATCGTGCAGCTGCCAGGCGGCTACGACACGGTGATCGGCGAGGACGGTGGCACGTTTAGCCAGGGCCAAAAGCAGCTGCTGTGCATCGCGCGCGTCATGCTCACCGACCCGGCGATTCTGCTGCTGGACGAGGCGACCTCGAGCATCGATACGCGCACCGAGCTGCAGGTGCAGGCGGCATTTGACGAGCTCATGGCCGGTCGCACGAGCTTTGTCGTGGCGCACCGCCTATCGACGATCCGTAACGCCGATTGCATCCTGGTCATGCGCGACGGGCAGATTATCGAGCGTGGCACGCACGACGAGCTGCTAGCGGCAGGCGGCTTCTACGCCGAGCTCTACCGCAGCCAGTTCGCCCAGTAAGCAAGCCCGCGGGACATATTAATCAGAAGTGTTTGTCCCAAGATTATGCATTCTATCTGCGGCGTGGTGACGATTGACGAAATAATGTGGTGACGATTGATCTCGATTGGGGGCGCTGGGAAACTTAACTGTTTCAAAGCGTATACCTTTTGAGACGTCGTGGCCTTGAATATGAACAATAAGATGCGTATCAGCTCTCGATTTGTCGCGAATCTCCGCGAAAGCTTGCGAACCATCGCGAAATCCTGTGGCCCATTCGCGATGGTTCGATGATGGGACCGGCTATACCGGTTTTTCGATATGGCTATGGCAGTTTTTATATATCGAGTGAGCACGAAGGGCCAGAAACTCGACTCGCGGAGGGGGCGGCGGCAACCCGCTGGTGAAGGGAGTTAAGTTGGCGGGTTCGATCTCCCGGTTCTAAAAATACTCAGTATACTGAGTGATTTTACTCAGTATACTGAGTATTTAAGAAACAAGGAGGTAGATTGACATGTTTGAGCGCCATCAAGTTGCCGTGATAGCCCAGAGGATGCGGGAAACGAATAATCCGTTGATGCAATTTATAATCGGGCCCCGCCAAACGGGAAAGTCGACCATGTTCGTGCAGGCGTTGCACCATGCAGACATGCCCTGTCACGTGGCCAATGCGGACGATGTTGTGAATCCCGATGCCAGCTGGCTGCAAATCGAGTGGCAACAGGCAAGAAACCTCACGTCTGGAGGTAAGGTCCCGGCCGTTTTCGTTGTTGATGAGATTCAAAAGGTGCAGAGTTGGTCCACGGTCGTCAAGGGATTGTACGACCGGGATCGCCGGGAGGGGACGCCGCTCAAGGTCATTTTGACCGGATCGTCGTCGCTGCTGCTGCATAAGGGCTTGGAAGAATCCCTTATGGGCCGTTACGAGCTCATTCGGTCGCCGCATTGGTCCTATCGCGAGTGCAGCGAGGCCTTTGGCTTTTCTTTTGAAGACTATCTCTATCACGGTGGATATCCGGGTGCGGCGCCGCTGGTTTCCGATGACGCCCGTTGGCGAAACTATATCCGAGATGCGATCGTCGAGCCGGCGATCTCGCGCGATGTTCTCTCGTTGGAGAATATCCGCAAACCGGCGCTGATGCGCGCGCTCTTTTGGCTCGCGGCAAGCTATTCGGGGCAGGAGCTTTCGTATTCAAAAATGGTAGGCCAGCTGCAGGATGCCGGTAACACGGTCACGGTCGCCGGGTATTTGGACCTGCTGGGCAAGGCCGGTTTGGTTACGGCGATTCCCAAGTTCAGTGACAAGGAGCTCGCAAAGCGCCGAAGCACCCCGCGGCTCATGGTTTATGACACGGCGTTTATGACGGCGCTCGGCGATAAGGGCCGAGCAGAATGGCTGGAGGATTCGGCGCGGCGGGGTCATTTGGTGGAATCGGCAGTGGGTGCACGACTGCTTGCGCGCGCGCCGGAAGAGGGTTTTGAGGTCATGTGGTGGCGTGAAGGCGTCAAAGAGGTCGACTTTGTGCTGCGAAGGGATGATGCGCTGAGCGCCATCGAGGTCAAAAGCGGTGGAGAGTCCGGCCAGAGTGGCATGTCGACGCTCCTAAAAAAGTATCCGCGAGCCAAGCGGATCGTCGTGGGAGGGGCGGCGGCCGGGGCGTGCACCGTGGAGGATTTTCTGCTCGATAAGGTGACGCTGTTTAACTAGCCTGAGCAAATTGAGAAAATACTCAGTACACTGAGTGAAATTACTCAGTGTACTGAGTATTTTGACTTGGGCGTTGGATGGGTGCTCGGCCGCCGCGTGCGATGGCGAAAACCGGGCCAGGCCTTACCAGCGGATATGCATGCAGGAGGGGCTCCAATTTTCATGTCCCACTCGTATCGTCTGTCAGAAACCTGACGAATGACCTGTCTCCCTGTCATGCCCTTGTCACAAATCTATTAACGGGACCGTCAAATTTCCTCCTGAATTTTCTGACGGTACCGCGGTTCCCGCATGATTTTAGGGACTTGCGCTTCAGGCGGCTTTATCCATTGATGTCAGCTGTGCCGTCAATCAGCAGAAGTTGGTTTACATCTGTGGTTTTAGTACTAAGATATGCTTCTAATAAATTGCATTAGTGGCTTTAGTTTTGGGGGAAACGAGGCAACGTGACTATGACGTGCTCTTTGGTGGTTAACAGCAAGAGCGGTAATACCAGGATGGTTTCGGGCGCGATCAAACGCGCTCTGCAGGCTGCGGGCGTTGAGTTTGTCCACGCCGCGGCGTTGAGTGACGATGCGGACGCAGATCAGGTTGCGCGCGAGGCGCAGGGCGCCTGCGCGGCCGACACGGTGCTCGTCGGTTTTTGGTGCGACAAGGGCGCATGCACGCCTTCGGTCGCGGCGTTGCTCTCCGCTCTGCACGGCAAGCGCGTTTTCCTCTTTGGTACCTGCGGCTTTGGCGCTAGCGAGGATTACTTTAGGCAGATTATCGACCGCGTGACGTCCAATTTGGCCGGAGATGCCGAGCTTGTGGGCTGGGCCATGTGCCAGGGCAAGATGGGCCCCGCGGTCAAGCAGCGCTACGAGGCCATGCTCGAGCAAGATCCCGACAATACCCGCTTTAAGATGCTGCTCGACAACTGGGTTGCCGCAAAGGATCACCCCACCAAGGAGGATCTGGACAACATGGCTGCAGCCGCCAAAAAGGCCGTGCTGGGGGAGTAACTCCGGCGCTGACGGCGGTCGGTCCATCTTTCTAAATGTAACGTCCTCCCGGGCGTCGGGGCACGAAGTTCCCTGCTCTGCAGTCCTGCGCAAGACGAAGGCCACATTAAGTGGCCTTCTTTGCGTGCGGAACTCGCGATGAACTTCGTGCCCCGCCGTCCGGGAGGACGCCTCTTTATTGATGGGAGGCCTGATAGGTCGATGGTTCCGTGCCCGGATGCGTCCAAAGTGGGACGGGCTTTCCGGATGGGCAGGCTTTCGAAAAATGTGTCCCGGAATTTGCCTTTGGAATGGGACGTAGTTTCCCGTTGAGGTGCTTTGCGGAAAGTGCATCCCACTCTGGGCGGTCGAAGTGGGACACACTTTCCCAAAGGCGCTCCAACGGGAAATTGCGTCCCATTATTCGGTCAAGAAACGGGATGCATTTTCCCAATGAGAGCAAAACCGGAAAATGCATCCCACAATCAGCCCTCAAAGTGGGACGCCGTTTCCCAATGAGGTCGCGCGCGCAGACGTGGTGTAAGAGTGTCCTGAGGTCCGTCGCTGCAAGTCC
>CABRHW010000027.1 GCA_902470765.1 uncultured Collinsella sp. | reverse complement strand
CTATGGTCTCGCTCCTCACGGCCCTTGTCGGCCTTTCCAAGGCACTCAAGCAGGGCTCGAAGCCTAAAAAGAAAGGCCACCGTCGCTAAGACGATGACCCAACTTCATTAAGCAACGGCTCTGCCCAGCTCTCTACAACTTGGGCTGCCGTCGGCATCATTCTACCCTCCTGACAAGGAATTCGTCCATATTTCAAAAACCAAATTGCGTTTGCTATCGAAGTTCATTCATCGTCCATGTACATGAGCGGAACAGCGGAAACCGTTCGCTATGCTCCTGACCGTGCCAAAGAATTACTCGAAACGGGACCACGAGAGTACGATCGTTTGCCGGATAGCCGCCACTACGACGGATATCCTTGATAGTAAGCGCTAGAATGATTTTGCTCTTATGGAGCTCAGCCCCGGCTGGTAAACCTGACGTTCGGCGCGGTGTACGTGGACGCGCCTGGAGAGCTTGACCTCAAGTACGTTCAAGACTAGGGGCCTAAGCCCCCCCCGCGCTCAAGCCTAGGCTTGAGAGGGCAGACTGGCAGGCAGCAACCGGGATATAAACGATTTAGGGGGAGTACTGGCGTACTCCCCTATTTTTTACTGAGTAGCCGAAAAAACGAGGCAACGAGAGGCGATTTAAGGTGCCTGAAAACAGGTACCCCTATCGGGTATCCAAGTAGGTCTTTTTGGGGTCGTATTCGCGATTGTGTTAAGCCGTTTACCTGGGCGTTTGGTTTCGAATGGGCGTTTTGGCTATTTTTGCGGTGCGCTTGCCGCTGGGGTGTCATCGTCTGGGTCGTGAACGACATACCAGCTGTTTTGGTAATGGCAGATGTCGCGGCACGTACCGTCCCCGACGATCACGCGCCAGGACTCGGACCGCTTGTTCCTGCCGAGCGCCCACGAACGGGAGCTGTAGGACTCGATGCGGTCGAACGGGTAGACGGTGCCGTCGTACCATTTGATGCCCCACGGGGCGTACTCGCCGTCGGGGCGGCACTCGACGAGGGCCGTGACCAAACGTATCGACTTATCGCTCTCCCCCACGACGGCACCCCTCTCGAATCAATAACGAACGCGTGTTCTATAATAGCGTAATCACGATTGTTGACCATCGGTGCGGTTGCCGCTGCGGCAAGACCGGAGCAGAATTATGGAATAGCCCTACGCTCGGCAATGTATCTACAAACCCTGAGCGAAGGGAGTGTCGCAAATGCATGCAGCGGCAGTTAACCTTCGGGGGGGGGTATCTCCTAGGAGTACCCGCCTCCGAGGACAGTCAATCATCGAGTACGTCCTGATCATCGCGGTTATCGGCCTGGTGATCGTGTTCGCGGGACCCGGCGTGGCCGGTGCCATCCGCAACCAGTTCAACCTGGTCGGCAACACGGTGAACAGCGGGACGGCCGGCGGCGTAGAGGGCGGAGGAGCGTCCGGCGGCGGTTCCGCCGGGGCCGGTTCCGCGACCGTCCAGGCGGCTATCGCCAAGGACGCGAAGGACTGGACGCTGGATGAGCAGAAGGCCGTGGCCGAGGACATCGCCGCGAAGGGCGAGGCGTCGCCTGCCTACGCGAAAGCTAAGGCCGCAATGGATGCAGGGACGAAGTTCTCGATGAAGCTCACCGACGGACAGACGCTCAAGTACCGAATCATCGGGATCAACCATGATGACTTGGCGGACGGGTCTGGTAAGGCTGGACTGACATTTCTTACGACATCAACAGGCATTCGGTCTCAAATGAACGCAACGAAAATGAACGAAGGCGGCTGGGAGAAGTCCGACTTGCGCCGGAAAATGAATTCCGGCGAGATTTGGAATCTAATGCCCTCCGAGTTCAAGTCCAAAGTGAAGCCTGTGACGAAGCTCACAAACAACATCAATGGTGACTACACCGGTAGGAATGTCACCGCAACAAGCGATAGGTTATTTCTGCTCAGCTGCTATGAGATCGTGCCGCAATCCTATGGCTGGGGCACTCACTATCCATGGACTTTCTCTGAGGGCTTCCAGTACGAGGCCTTTAAAGACAAGGTGTCTGGCAGCGGGACGACCAACGATTGCCTGAACATCGGCGTTTCTTGGTGGGAGCGTACGGTCTATATCAACAGTGAAAGTACCTTTAGCTCTGTTTGGAGTGGCTCCGGCCACGCCTCGTATAGCATGTATGCATCGGATTCGTTATGCGTCTGCCCCGCTTGGTGTTTCTAGCCTGTCTTCTAGCATGGTTAGTGAAAAGCCCGCACGATTCCGCGCGGGCTTTTCTTTTGGCAACCGAGCGAACGGTTTGAGGCACGTGGCGCAGGTAATCGAATTGAGGGGAAATGGGGCCCTACAGCGGCTCTCAGAGCGTCTACTGCACTCCCCCACGAGCTCCGTTGCCGCTGCGGCAAGACCAGTGCAAATACTTGGAATAGCCCTACGCTCGGCGATGTATCTGTTAACCCTGAGCGAAGGGAGCCGCATATGCATGCAGCGGCAATTAACCTTCGGGGGGGGGGTATCTCCTAGAGGTACTCTTCTCCGAGGACAGTCAATCATCGAGTACGTCCTGATCATCGCGGTTATCGGCCTGGTGATCGTGTTCGCGGGACCCGGCGTGGCCGGTGCCATCCGCAACCAGTTCAACCTGGTCGGCAACACGGTGAACAGCGGGACGACCGGCGGCGTCGAGAGCGGAGGAGCGTCCGGCGGCGGTTCCGCCGGGGCCGATTCCGCGACCGTCCAAGCGGCCGTCGCCAAGGACGCGAAGGACTGGACGCTCGAGGAGCAGAAGGCCGTGGCCGAGGACATCGCCAAGGATGGCACGGCTTCTCCCGCATACGCCAAGGCGAAGGCAGCGATGGATGCGGGGACGAAATTCTCCGTCAAGTTGACCAATGGCGAGACGCTCGAGTACCGCATCGTCGGCATCAACCACGACGACCTCGCGGACGGCACCGGCAAGGCGGGACTCACATTTGAGGCGACCAACGGCGCAATGGGCAAGCAGCGCATGAGTGACTCATATTACAATTTCGGCGGATGGGAGCAGTCCGAGCTGCGCGGCCGCCTCAACTCCGGCGACCTCTGGGCGCTCCTGCCGGCTGAGATCCAATCTAGGGCGAAAGCCGTCACGAAAATGACCGACAACAAGTTGGACACATACCCCGGCACCGTGACGGCCACGACCGACAAGGTCTTCCTGCTCTCGACGACCGAGGTCTACGGAAACCTCCAGGCCAATGGGCACCTCCAGTCCGACGGCTCCCAGTACGAGCATTACGCCTTCAAGGGCGTGACGCAGGAAAAATTTTCCGGGGCTTCGTCCGGCTCTAGCCACTGGACTCGCTCCGTATGTCTGGATGGCTCCCAGTACTTCCGCTATGTCCATAGCAACGGTGACTGGAGCAACCACGGCTACACGGCAACCGACTTCGTGTTTCCCGCTTGGTGTTTCTAGACAGTTTGTCCTATAAGCTGACATATGGATAAAGGCCCGCGCTATCCTGCGCGGGCCTTTCTTTTAGCAGCAGAACGAAGGGGTTTGAGGTTCATAGCACAGGTTATCGAGTTGAGGAGAAATGGGGTCATACAGCGGCTCTCAGGGCGCCTGCCGCACTCCCCCCCCCATTGCCTCTGCTGCGTTCTCGTATAGAGACTATCCCGTTTGGCATATCGTTGCAATCGCCCACTTGTCCACCGATCAAGTGAACTGCTGGAATAAATACAGCGACACGCTTGTTCGTTACAGTCGCTATATCTGTGTAAATCGCCGCGATAAACACAGCCTGTACTCGGCTGTATACCAGCTACGCGTATGTAGATTCAAATCGCGTTAATAAATCGGCTCAAGCGTGTGCAAAACGCGCAAGTAGCCGCAAAAGGCGATTATCGCGTAGGTAGATTATTGGCACCCTGTTGCTTAATCATAATTAAGCAATTGCTTAAAACAAAAAAGGTCAGGCACTAGGTGCCTGACCTGCAAACTTCTGGTCGGGACGACTGGATTCGAACCAGCGACCCCTTGACCCCCAGTCAAGTGCGCTACCAAGCTGCGCCACGTCCCGAAGCTTTTGTTTGTTGCTCTGCTCTCGCTCGCAACAGGGAGTATATTAACCCGAAACTTTAGACTTGTGCAAGAACTTTTTTACAAATTTTGAAGCAAGTCCAAAATTGTATCTGCGAGCTGGGGTTTTGTTAGCACGGGAAGTTCTTGCGTGCCCGTTGTGCTCACAATCCAGGCCTTGTTAGTGTCGGTTCCAAAGCCCGAATCGGCGCGCGATACATCGTTGGCGATAATGGCATCGCAACCCTTGCGGTCGAGCTTTCGCTGTGCGTACTCCAGGACGTTATCGGTCTCGGCCGCAAAGCCGATCACACGGCGCTCGCCCTTCTGGCGCGAAAGCTCGGCCAAAATATCGACCGTCTCGACGAGCTCGATGCGATCCAGTCGCTCGTTGGCCTTTTTGAGCTTATGGTCGGCAGGGGCTGCGGGCGTGTAGTCAGCGACGGCAGCCGCACAAATGGCCGTATCGGCCGACTGGAAGGCGCTCAGCGCCGCCTCCAGCATCTCTGAGGCGGTTTGCACGCGCACGCACTCCACGCCGCGGGGAACGTCGAGCGATGTCGGTCCCAGCACGAGCGTGACGGCGGCACCGCGACGTGCGGCCTCCCCCGCCAGGGCGATACCCATCTTGCCCGAAGAACGGTTGCCAATGAATCGCACCGGGTCGATCGGCTCGTGCGTGGGGCCGGCGGTGATGACGATGCGCTTGCCCGTCAGGTCTTGCGGCACGGGGTTGAGCACCTCACAGACAGCCTCGACGATGTCCTCGGGCTCGCTCATGCGCCCCGTGTCCACGTCGCCGCAGGCAAGGTAGCCGCTGCCGGGTCCCACCACATGGACACCGTGCTCGCGCAGCGTGGCCATGTTGGCCTGCGTTGCCGGCGCCTTCCACATGCCGTTGTTCATAGCGGGTGCGATCACGATGGGTCGCGGCGTTGCCAGCAGCGTGGTGGAGATGAGGTCATCGGCGATGCCGTTGGCCATCTTGGCGATAATATTGGCCGTCGCGGGCGCCACGACCACCAGATCGGGCTCCTGCGCCAGCGAAATGTGGTGGATGGGGTCGGAAGGATCGTCGAATAGCCCAACCGCGACCGGCTCGTTGGTGAGCGCGCGGAAGGTAAGCGGCCCCACAAACTCCGTGGCATGCTCGCTCATAACGACTTTGACACGTGCGCCGCGCTTTTGCAGCAGGCGCACGATATTGCACGACTTATAGGCGGCGATCCCGCCGGTAATGCCCAGCAGGATCGTTTTTCCCTCAAGTTGCATTGAATTGTTGGGTGCCGCCGTCATCGTTAAGCTTCCTTGCTAGGGAGCACGAGCAGGCGGTGACAGTACGGGCAGTGCGTAATCTCACTGCCGTCGTGGTTGAGGTCGCTCATGGACGATGCCTGCAGCGCGGTGTGGCAGACCGTGGGGATGTTGCCCTGGATGGTCTCGACGGCCAAGCCGCGGAACTGCTTGAGCAGACGCTCGTAGTCGGTGAGCACGTCGGCCGGCAGCGTGGCGGCCAGCGCGGTGCGCTCCTTAGTGGCGGCTTCGATCTGAGCCTGCAGGTCGGCAGCCTTGGCGCGGGCGGCCTTGGTATCGGCCTTCACGCCCTCTTCGAACTTGGCGATGATTGCCTGCGCGCGGGTCTCGCGGTCGAGCGCCTCTTTGTGGGCGACAACGACGTCCTTGCGGGTGTGCTCAATCTTGTCCAGACGCTTGGCCAGGGTGGCGAGCTCGTTCTCCAGGTCCTGAACCTCGCGATAGTCAGAGCCGTCGACATGGCGCTTCTTGGCGGCCTCGATGGCGTTATTGGTCTGGATCTCGGTGGTGTTGAGATCGTCGAGCTCAATATCCAGGTCCTTGCGTTGGGCGTAGAGCTTGGTCATTTCGGCCTTGAGCTTAACGTAGGTCTTGCGCTTGGAAGCGAGCTCCTTGAGCTCCGGCATATTGGCAAGTTCGCTCTTGTTGCGGGCGAGCTCCAAATCGATCTGTTGCAGCTTGAGTAGCGTAGCGCCGGCGCTCATAAGTTCTCTCCTTTTGTCACAGTCCACCATTGGCAAGGGTTCAGTATTTTAATCGCATGACGGGGGTCGGCCCCGGCGTCAACTGCAGAGTTCATCAATATATCAACGAACGGCTCCTCGGAGCGGTCGTGGCCGAGCAAGATCACCGGCAGCCCGCGCAAGGCAAGGTCTTGCGCCACGTGGTAGCCCGCCTCGCCCGTCACGACAACATCTGCGCCCGCGGCGATGGCGAGCTCTCCGAAGTCGCCCAGGGAGCCGCCCAAAATGGCGACGGTGCGGCACGGGCGATCAGCTTTGCCCCACACACGCGGGTCGCTGCCAAAGGCCGTGGCAGCACGGGTGGCAAGATCGCGCAGCGTGCACGGGTCGTTGAGCGTTGCAAGTGCGCCCAGGCCGGTGGCCTCGGGGTCGTCCACGTGCTCCAGTGAGCTCACGGGTGCGGCACCCAGCAGCTTGCTCAGGCAGACACGGGCTTCGTGCGAGCGGTCCAGGTTGGTGTGGAGCGAGATAATGCTCACGCCGCAACGCGCTGCCTCGTAGAGCGCCGCACTGCATTGGGGGCGTGCAGCATCCGCCGGACAAAATGCCTCGGGCGCCTTGATGTATATGGGATGATGCGTCAGCAGCACGTTGGCACCGGCCTCGAGAGCACGGTGCACATTGGCTTCGGTCGCATCGAGTGCGCAGGCAACACCGGTAATCTGCGCGGCAGGGTCGCCGACGGAGAGTCCTACATGGTCCCAACTCTCAGCATCAGTCTTGGGATAGCGTGCCAGCAGCGCGCGCTCAAGCTCGGCGACGATCATGCGGCGCCTACGATCGAGAGCAGCGTCTGGGCAAACTCGTCCAGATCGCCCGGATTCACGCGGTCATCAAAGGAAATGCGCAGTGCGCCCAATGCCTGCTCGCGACCGATGCCCATCGCGCTCAAAACGTGACTGGGGTCCATATTGCCGCTCGAGCATGCCGAGCCTGCCGATACCTCAAAGCCGGCGGCGTCGAGCTTGATGATGAGCTCCTCGGAGTCCATGCCATCAATGTAGATCGATACCATGCCGGGCAGACGGTCGGCCTGCTCGTAGTCGCCCATGGTGGCGTGAATGCGCGGGTGGGCCGTTAGCGTGGCGTAGAGCTTGTCGGAAAGGGCTTGCAGCGTCGCCCGCTCCTGAGCCACATGGGGCGCCAGAGACGAGGCGGCAGCGGCAAAGGCCAGCTGCGTGCGCAGGTCCTGCGTGCCGGCACGTCGTCCGGCTTCCTGTCCTCCGCCAAAGATGCGCGGGCGCAGCGGGGTGCGGGTCTTAACGTAGAGCGCGCCGGATGCCACAGGACCGCCAATCTTGTGGGCGGCGACGGACATAGCATCGACGCCCAGCTCGGCGGCATCGAGCGGAATATGCAGATAGCCCTGGATGGCATCGGTGTGGAAAAGGGCGCCCACGGTATGCGCGGCCGCGGCAAGCTCACGGATGGGCTGCACCACGCCAGTCTCGTTGTTGGCAACCATGATGCTCACGAGCGCCACGTCGTCGCCTAGCAGCTCGATAAGCGCGGCAGGCTCAATGTAGCCCGCGCGGCAGGGCTGCACCAGGTCGACGGTAAAGCCAGCGGCACGCAGCAGCGGCAGGTTGTCCAGAATCGAATCGTGCTCGATGGCCGAAACGATTACACGATCGCGCTTGCGATCGCGCTGACGAGCGCCCTCGGCAAGACCGAGCAGCGCCAGCTGGTTGGCTTCGGTGCCGCCGTTGGTCAGAACAATCTCGGACGGGCGGACGCGCGCGCCAAAGCTGCGGGCAATCTCGCGACGCGCCACTTCCAGGCGTGCAGCGGCCTTGCGGCCGAGCGAATGCAGCGAGTTGGGGTTGACGCCGGCAAGCTCGCTGTCGTCGTACTCGCGCTGCGCAAGGAGCGCCTCGGCGCGCATGGGCGTCGAGGCGGCATAGTCAAGATTAACGGGTATGCGGTTTTGACCTGCGGTCATAAGGGTTTATGCCTCCTGTGCGGCCTCGTTGCCCAGCTTCTGCAGCAGCGCAACCTCGGCAGCGGGATCTTCGGACTTAAATACGGCGGAGCCGGCCACGAGCACGTTGGCGCCTGCCTTGACGACCTCGGCAATGTTCTTGGAAGAAATACCGCCGTCGACCTCGATGAGGGGCGACACACCGTGGCGCTCGCACATGGCTTTGAGCTCGTGGAGCTTATGCAGAGTGCCCGGGATAAAGCTCTGGCCGCCAAAGCCGGGGTTCACGCTCATGAGCAGCACCATGTCAACAATGTCGATGATGCTATCGAGCACGCAGACGGGCGTGGCGGGGTTGAGCACCACACCGGCCTTGACGCCGCGCTGCTGCAGATGCGTGAGCGTGCGGTGCAGGTGCGTGGAAGCCTCGTAGTGCACGGTGATCATGTCGGCACCGGCGTCGGCGTACCAATCGACCGTCTCGTCGGGGTTCGTCACCATGAGGTGCGCGTCGACCGGTACATCGGTGGAGCGCTTGACGGCCTTGAGGATGTCAACGCCAAAGGTGAGGTTGCCGGTAAAGTGACCGTCCATAACGTCGAAGTGCACGTAGTCGGCACCGGCGATCTTGTCGAGTTCGCCCTTGAGGTTGGCCATGTCGGCCGAAAGGACAGACGGAGCGATTTTGATGGAACCCATGGTAGAAGCCTTTCTGCGCTAGTCGGTGAGTCCGTAGAACTCTTGAGAAGGGACGCGATCGGTAAGAATCTCGAGCGCCCTATCCAAAGTAACACCGTTGTAGAGCGTTTGTTCCACGGCAAAGGTGAGCGGAATGTCTACGCCCAGTGAACGGGCAAGTTCGCTGACGCTGCGGGCTGCGACGGCGCCCTCGACCACCATATGCGTACGCGTCTGGTACTCGTCGAGCGACACGCCGTGGGCAAACTCGTAGCCAAAGGTGCGGTTGCGCGAATGCTCCGAGGTACAGGTGGCAATGAGGTCGCCCATGCCGGCAAGTCCCATGCAGGTCATGGCCTGGCCGCCGCGGGCGTGCACCAGACGGCTGATCTCGGCCAGGCCGCGCGTCATGATGAGGGCGAGCGTGTTGTCGCCCGCACCAGAACCGGCGGAAATGCCGCACACGATGGCGATGACGTTTTTCATAGCGCCGCAAACCTCGACACCGGTCATATCCTGCGACAGGTAGATGCGGAAGGCCGTGGACAGCAGCAGCTCCTTAAAGGTCTCCCCCACCTGCTGGTCCTCGCTGGCGATGACGGCGGCAGAGAGCCCGCCGCGGCAAATCTCCTCGGCATGGTTGGGGCCCGAGAGGGCCGCCACACGCCGCTCGTTGCCGATCTCGCTGGCAATGACCTCGCTCATGAGCAGGCCGGATTCGGGCTCAATGCCCTTGGTGAGGCACAGAACCGGCGTCTCGTCCTCGATGAAAGGCGCCGCCTGATGGCACACGTCGCGCAGGTGCGTGGAGGGCACGGCAAAGATGATGGCCTCGGCGCCGTCGAGCGCCTGGGCCAAGTCCGTCGTGGCGACAACGTTTTCCGGCAGCACGTAGTCCACCAGATAGCGCGGGTTGCGATGCTCGCCGTTAATGCCGGCGGCCGTCTGCTCGCTATGGGCCCACATGGTCACGCGCTCGGCTCGCGCGGCGGCAAGGCCGGCGACGGCGGTTCCCCAGGAGCCGGAGCCAATCAGCGCAACATTCATGACTCTCTCCTACTTATCGTCGGGCTCGGTGACGCGCTTGGTAAACGAGAGCTTGGACTCCTTACCGGTCATGAGCTTTTTGATGTTCGCGCGATGGGCCCACACCACAGTGATGCCGATCATCGCCATGCAAAACTTGAGGCCCAGGCTGCTGTACGGAAAGACCGCGCAGGCAGCGATGGGAAGACCGATGGCGGCGGCAAGCGAGCCCACCGACACATACTTGGTGATGGCGACGGCTACGATAAACATGCCGAGCAGCGACAGGCCAATAGGCCAGTACCAGGCGAGGATGACGCCCAGGCCAACCGCGATACCCTTACCGCCATGGAAGTTAAGGTAGGGCGAAAAGATGTGTCCCCACACGGCAGCCAGGCAAATGACGCCGAGCATCCAGTCGCCGGCGGCACCGGGAGCCATGATGCTCACAGGGAAGCCATAGCCCACGCTCGCGATGAGCGGACGCGCGATAAGGACGCAGATGGCGCCCTTCAGGCAGTCGAGCAGCAGGGTGAGCGCGGCCACCTTGGGGCCGGCCACGCGCAGGGCGTTGGTGGTGCCGATGTTGCCGGAGCCCGCCTTGCGAATGTCCGTGTGGTTGAACACGCGGCCCAGGATCAGGCCAAACGGAATCGCTCCGATAAAGAACGAGACCACGGCGCAGATGGCGGTCAGCAGAATCGGATTATGCATCCTTTTGCTCCTTCTTCCTAAAGAAGAGTCGAATGGGCGTGCCGGAAAAATCGAAGGTCGAGCGCATGCGGTTCTCCACGTAGCGCTGGTAGGTGTCGTTGACCAGGTCGCTGTGGTTGACGAAGAACGTAAACGTCGGCGGGTTGACGCCCGTCTGGGTCACGTAGTGCATGCGCAGGCGACGCTTGCCGTCCACCACGGTGTGGCCAAACTCGCGCAGGTCGGTGAGGAACGTGTTGAGGCGCGAGGTGGTGATCTTTTGCGAGCGCGTCTTTTCGGCAGCGTCGACCATCGCCCAGATCTTCTCGACGCTGCGACCGGTCAGGGCCGAGATGCGCAGGTACTGAGCCCAGGGAGCCATGACGCCTAGACGGCGGTCGACGGTCTCCATGCAGGCCTCGCGCTTGCGGTCATCGTCGAGCAGGTCCCACTTGTTGAGCAGAACCACGATGGCGCAGCCGCGCTCGATGGCCAAGCCCATGACCTTCTGGTCCTGTTCGGTAACGCCCACGGAGGCGTCGACGACGAGCAGCGCCACGTCGGCGCGGTCGATGGCGCGCAGGCCGCGGACCATCGAGTAGTACTCGATGTTCTCGTACACGGTGCTCTTCTTGCGGATGCCCGCGGTGTCGACCATGCGGTAGTGCTTGCCGTTGCGCTCCACGACGGTGTCGATGGCGTCGCGCGTCGTGCCGGCAATGTTGGACACGATAGAGCGGTCGGCGCCCAGGATGCGGTTGAACAGCGAGGACTTACCGGCGTTGGGGCGGCCGATGATGGCCACGTTCAGCGCATCGGGGAACTCGTCGGCGACTTCATCCTCTTCCTCGGGAAGCAGCGCCACGATGTCGTCGAGCAGGTCGCCCGTGCCATGACCATGCAGGGCCGAGAGCGGCGTGGGCTCACCGATGCCGAGCGAATAGAACTCCCAGATGCTGTCGTTCTCGCGATCGGGGTTGTCGAGCTTGTTCACCAGCAGAAAGACCGGCTTGTCGCAGCGCTTGAGCATGCGAGCGACCGACTCGTCCTCCTCGGTGACGCCGGTGCGGCCGTCGACCACAAATAGGATGACGGCGGCTTCCTCGGCGGCGGCGAGCGCCTGGTCGCGGATAGACGTGGCAAAGACATCGTCACTCTTGAGCGGCTCGATACCGCCCGTGTCGACGATAGTGAACTCGCGGCCGTTCCAATCGGCCGTGTGATACGAGCGGTCGCGCGTGACGCCGCGGGACTCGTGGACGATGGCGTCCGAAGTCTGGGCCAGGCGGTTGACGAGCGTGGACTTGCCCACGTTGGGGCGTCCGACGACGGCGACGATAGGTTTCATCTGCTCTCCTTTAATGGGTAGGGTCAGTGGAAGTGTTAGAGTCTGCGGGCACAATGCCAAGGATGCGCTCCAGGGTATCGAGCAGCTCATGCGGCATGGTCGACACCACATGAACCTCGGCGCCGCGACTGGTAAGGCTTGCGAGTAAATCGTCACGATGATACTCGTCAAGCGTCATGCCGTCAGCGTTGAACATGAGCTTAGGCACAAAGAGCATAACCCCCGACAGGTCTTGGGGCAGCTGCTCCAGAATGTCACACGCGACGATGAGGCCGGTCACGTCCACGTTGCCGCCAAAGTAGCGGTTCTTGATGGCTGTGACGGTGCCGCCGAGACCATGCGGCGACTCCACAAAGCGTGCCACGGTGTCTCGCGCGCTGGCGCCCGAGAGGCACATCAGGTGCTGGCCACGGGCGGCGATGGCCTCGCGGACGCGGGCCAGTCGCTCGGCATCGGTAGTCAGCACGTCGTCGGTCTCGTCCAGATACGAGCGGATCATGCCGATGCCGTCGTAGTACTGCGGGTAACCGTCGTAAAAGTCTGCCTCGGGAGGATCGATACCGGCGTCCAGATAGAACTCGTCGCTCATCTGGAAGGTGTGGCGGCCAAAGCGCTCATAGGCGCGGTCCTGGTAGGGACGGATCATGGCAATGGTCTCGCGCGCCAGTTCGGGTTTGTCGCTGTAGGACCAGCTAAAACGGTTCTGATGCTTGGTAAAACCGAGCGGCACAATGCCCAGGCTTGTGATTTGCTCGTGCTCCTCGCAAAAGCGCAGGGTCTTTTCCAGCTCCTCGCCGTCGTTCATGCCGGGGCACAGTACGATCTGCGCGTGAATCTCGATGCCGGCGGCCATGATGGTCTCGAGCACGTCCATGCCTCGCTGGGCGTTGCGGCCCATCATACGACGGCGGACGTCGGGGCTCACGGCGTGGACCGACACGTTCATGGGGCTCATGTTGCGCTGGATGACGTTTTGCACGTCCTCGTCGGTGAGGTTCGTGAGCGTGACAAAGTTGCCCTGTAAAAAGCTTAGGCGATAGTCGTCGTCGCGAATATAGAGCGTGGAGCGGCCGCCCTTGGGGAGCATCGTCATAAAGCAGAACACGCAGGCGTTTACGCAGGTGCGCATGCCGTCGAAGATGGGACCATCGAATTCAAGGCCCCAGTCCTCTCCCGGGAAGCGGTCGAGCTCGACGGGGGTGACGCTGTTGTCGCGCGGGTCGAAAACCTCGAGGTCGACGGTATCATCGTCGGCCTCCCAGAGCCACACAATCATATCGGTAAGCTGCTCACCGTTGACCGTGAGCACGCGCATGCCCGGCTCGATACCCACATCCCACGCGGGCGATTCGGGACGCACGTTCTTGACGAGCGCGCCCTCACCCGGCTCGGGGTCGCGGCTGCGCCCGTAATCGGCCACCTCGGCGGCGTATGCGGGTACGGTCTGGTCCATGGTTAGCGGCAAAGCTCCTTGATGCGCGTGACGGCGCGTTCGATGTGTTCTTGCGGGGTGGAGGCTCCGGCGGTGATGCCGATGTGGTGAGCGTCGGCAAACCACGCGGCCTGGAGCTCGGAAGCTTCCTCGATGTGATGCGTGCGCTCGCAGGCGTCTGCGCAAATCTGCGCCAGGCGGCGGGTGTTGCCCGAGTTCTTGCCGCCCACGATGACCATGCAGTCGCAGCGGTTGGCAAGTGTGGCTGCTGCCTGTTGACGCTCACTCGTGGCGGCGCAGATGGTGTTGATCACGCGCAGCTCCTGCACGCGCGGGGTGATAGCGGCCACGACCTCGGCGAGGTTCTGCGCGGTCTGGGTGGTTTGCACGACGAGGCCTACCTTGCCCTTGAGCGACAAGGCGGTGGCGTCGGCGGCACAGCTCACGACCTGTGCATCATTGCCGGCGTGGCCCAAGATGCCCTCAACCTCGGGATGGCCCGGCTCGCCTACGACTACCACGCGGTAGCCCTCGCGTACCAGGCGCTCGGCGGCCACATGGACCTTCTTCACGTAGGGACAGGTGGCGTCGACCACGGTAAGGCCGCGCTCGCGGGCAGCATCGATCACTTGCGGCACCACGCCGTGGGCGCGGATGATCACGGTACCGGTTGCGGCGCTATCCAGGTTCTCAGCCAGGCTAACGCCTGCCTCAGCGAGCTCGCGCACCACGATAGGGTTATGGATGAGCGGACCCAAGGTATGGACCTGAGTGCACTCCCCTGCCTGCGGCGCAGCGGCCAGCGCCATATCGAGCGCACGCTGTACGCCGTAGCAAGTGCCGGCGTGGGCGGCGATCTCGATGGTAGGCGCGGTGGCTTGGTCGGACGCGGTCACGGCAGTGTTCGTCACGTTCTCGCTCATGGCTAGAACCTGCCCGGATGCTCGGCGCACAGCTCGTCTCGCATGGCGTAGACGCGGTTCATGGCCTCGGACTCAAACCAGGCCAGGCGCTCCGTACGCTTAAGCCCGGCCGGCGCGTCCGAAAGCGAGACGGCCTTGCCGGCGCGAATCCAGCACTTTTTGGGGCGCATGAGCTTTTTGCCCTTGGGCGTAATGTCGGACCAGCCGCAGATGGCGAGTGGGTTGACGGGCGCCTTGCCCATCTGGGCGATGAGCGCAAAACCACCGTGGACCTCGGGCTTGATCTCGCGCGAGCGAATGCGCGTGCCCTCGGGGAAGATCAAGACGTCCTCGCCGCGCTGCAGCGCATGCTGGGCGGCGCGCAGGCACTTCATGTCGGCGGTACCGCGCTCGACGGGGATGCCGCCCACGCGGCTAAACGCCCAGCGCACGATCTTGGTCTTGGCGAACTCGGACTTAAAGATGGGGCGGATGCGGCGCCCCCCAAAGAACAGCGCCGTCTCCACGGCCAAAAGTTCGGCCATCGAGGTGTGGTTGCAGATGACTACGCTGCCACGGCCTTCTTGGCGCTCAAACAGCAGGTCGGCGTCTTCGACCTTCCAGCGCCACATGAGCTTGGAGAAGGCCCACAGGATCGCCATGACCACGACGACGGTGCCGCGGATGAGCGCTGGGAACTCGGCGTAGGGGGCGTTGTAATAGTCCTCGGGCGTCTGCTTAAACAGGCGCATGGGTTACCTCCTTTGGTTGATGAGGTCCTCGATTATCGAGACGACCTCATCGATGGTGTGGGCGGTGGAGTCGACGTGCACGGCATCCTCGGCGGGCACGAGCGGGGCGACCTCGCGGCTGCTGTCAAGCTTATCGCGCTGCTTGAGGGCGTCGAGGGTCTCGTCGACCTCGGCTTCGAGCTGCTCGGACGTGAGCGGCTGGGCGTCGTTTTGGTGACGCTGCAGCACGCGGCGGCGGGCGCGCTCACGCGGGTCGGCGGTCAGGAAGACCTTGACCTGCGCGTTAGGGAACACGACGGTGCCGATGTCGCGACCCTCGGCCACGATATCGCGGTCCTCGGCGGCGCGGCGCTGGTGGATGAGCATGGCGGCGCGCACGCCCGGATAGGCCGAGACCTTGGACACGTTGGCGTCGACCTGCGGGGTGCGGATGGCGGCCGAAGCGTCTTGGCCGTCGATGGTCAGGCGCGTGTCCTCGCCGGTGCCGTTGGTAAAGCGGATCTCAATCTGCTCGGCGAGAGCGTCGATGGCCGCCTCGTTATCCAGATCGATGCCGCGGTCGAGCGCGGCGAAGGTGACGGCGCGATACATGGCGCCCGTGTCGAGCTTGTTAAAGCCAAGCTGACGGGCGATCTCCTTGGCGATGGTGGACTTGCCGGATCCGGCGGGGCCGTCGATGGCGACGATCATGCAATGCTTCCTTTCGATGGTTGACGTGCTGGTATGGTTCGCGGGCGTTGGGGCGCGGCGGGTTTGCCTAGCCCGTGTAGCGCTCGCGGTAGGTGTTGCGCTTGGGTGCTGAGCCATGGCTGCCGTGGTGACGCGTGCGGCTGGCAGGCGTGTCTTGGGGCTCGCCGCCGTTGCGCTTGGAGCTCGCCTGCTTGGGCGGGATGCCGCCGGCCTTGAGGATCTGCACCTCGCGGTCGGTGAGCTCGCGCCACGAGCCCTTGGCCACGTCCTTGAGCTCCAGGCCGGCAAAGTTGCAGCGGTGCAGGCGGATCACCGGGTGGTGGATCTTGCTCAGCATGCGCTTGACCTGGTTCTTGCGGCCTTCGCGGATGATGACCTCCACGGCGGTGGTACCGGGCTTCACACCCTGCGGGGCCACGGCTTCAGCCTCGCGCGCGTTGATGATGCGACAGATTGCCGGCTGGCACGGGCCGTCGTCGAGCTCGATGCCGCGGCGGAGTGGTTCCAAGTCTCGATCGGTCAGTTGGCCATCCACGAGTGCCTGGTAGGTCTTATAGACATGCTTGCTGGGATGCAGCAGGTCCTGCGAAAGGTCGCCGTCGGTCGTGAAGAGCAACAGTCCCGTGGTGTCGCGGTCCAGGCGGCCCACCGGAAAGAGCCCCGGAAAGCGGTCGCGCGGGACCAGGTCGGCCACACAAGGGCGCTCCTGCGGGTCGCTCATGGTGGTGAGGTAGCCGGTCGGCTTGTAGAGCATCAGGTATACGGCGCCCTGGTCGAGCTTGACGGGCATGCCGTCGACCTCAATGTGATCGTGGTCGACATCGACCTTGGTGCCCAGCTCGGTCGCGACCTGGCCGTTGACGGTCACGCGGCCAGCGGTCATCAGGTCCTCTGAGCCGCGACGGCTCGCCACGCCCGCGCGTGCCAAAAAGCGCTGCAGGCGCATGGTGTGCGGGTAGACGGACACCGCGTCGCCTACGGGCGCTGCGGTGTCCGTGGCGCTTGCGACGCGCGTCTCCCCTGCTTCGTTAGTCCTCGTCATGTATATCCTCCGAGGTAGCACCTGTGAGCAGAAGCTCCTCTTCATCGGTGTCCTCAACATCGGTATCGATCAGTTCGCGCTCTTCGTCCAGATCTTCGGCCTGTTCCTCGAGCGTAGACTGAATGCTGCGGCCGCTCAGGCGCTCGCGGATAAACTGGCGCGACTGCTCGTCGGGGGCAAACTGCTCCAGATCGGGCAGGTCGCGGGTGGAGCGCAGACCGAACTTTTCCAAGAAGGCGTTGGTCGTGACGTAAATGATGGCCTGACCGCGCTGGGGGTCACGGCCGAGCTCGCGCACCAGACCCTTGTCCACGAGCGACGCGATGACGCCGTCTGAGTTGACGCCGCGGATGCCCTTGACCACCTCGCGCGTTACGGGCTGGTGGTATGCGATGACGGCCAGGGTTTCGAGCGCCGCCTGGGACAGCTTTTGCGTGTCCCAGCTCAACACATAGGCCTCGACCACGTCGTGGTAGGCGGGGTGCGTGAACAGGCGCCAGCCGCCGGCGACCTCGCGCAGCTGAAAGCCGCGGTTGGCCTCCTCGTACTCAACCTTGAGCTCGGCGAGCAGCGACGCGCATTCGCCGGGGGCGATATCGAGCGCACCGGCCAGCGCGGGCGCACTCACCGGGTCGCTCGACACCAGCAGCAGTGCCTCGAGGGCGCCTTTGAGGCTGTTTGCCTCTAGCGTGGAAAGGGTTGACATGGTTGCCGCTCCTATTCGGTGAGCTCGGGGCCCTCGCCGGGCACGTATGCCTCGGCGCCCTCGACGCGGTTGATTTGAATGGTTCCAAAGATCTCGTCCTGGCTCAGCGTGAGCGAGCCGCGTTTGGCAAGCTCCAACATGGCCAGGAAGGTGACGACGAGCTGCTCGGTGGTTGCGTCGCCGTCCAGCAGCTCGCGGAAGGTACAGGTTTGGTGCGCCATGGTAAAGCGGTCGACCGAGGCCACCGTCAGGTCGAGCGGCACGCGATGCGGAGCCACGTGCTCGGCCTCCAGCAGGAAGGTCTGGCGCTTGCCGTCCAGGTCGGCGCAGATGACGGCGAGGCCGCGCAGGGTAATGCCGGCCAGGTAGTCGGGCATAAGGCCCAGAAACTCGGGGTCGGGGCCGGCTACGCGCGGATGCATGCGGCTCTCGGCCTGCATGCGAGCACCGAGGGCCGCCGCCGCGCCTTTAAACTGCTTGTAGGCGATCAGGCGCTGGATCAGGACTTCGCGCAGGGCGTCGCCGTCGAGCGCGCTGAGTTCCTCGAGGTCTTCGTCGTCCTCGTCATCGTCGTCTGTCTTGCGCGGGGCTTCCTGGGGTACCAGCGAGGCGGCCTTGATGTCCAAAAGGGTTGCCGCGACCAGCAAAAAGTCGCTCGCCACGTCCAGGTCCAGCGCCTCGATGCGCTCGGCCTCGGCCAGGTATTGCTCGGCCACCTCGCTGATCGAGATGGCGCCGATATCAACTTTTTGGCGGGTTACCAGCTGCAGCAGCAGGTCGAACGGTCCGCTGTAGACCTGCGTCGACACGCGATACGACATCTTCGACCTCCTTTGACGGCGCCTTCGCGGCGCGGTTTGGGTGCATGTTGCGACCGTTTTGCACGGTCGACCTGTAAGTTTACCCTAGATGCAGGCGATTGCGAAGTTGAGCAGCCACTCGGCCAGCGGATACACGGTAACGTCGAAATACCGTCCGATCACGTCGATGCCGGTCCACATGGGCAGCAGGTACAGCACTAGGATGAGGATGGGCATGGCGTATTGCTGCAGGTGGTAGTAGTTGGCGAGCGCCTTGCCTTTGAGGAACGGCACGATAATTGACGAGCCGTCGAGCGGCGGGATCGGGATAAGGTTAAAGAACGCGAGCGACAGATTGACCACGATAAAGGTGGCGCCGAAGTTCATGATTTGGGATGCCAGGGCAAAGGAGATGCCGGTGTAGAGGTTGCCGTACGCCACGTGCATGAGTGCCGCGGCAAGGCACGCGAGCGCGATGTTCGATGCGGGGCCGGCTGCGCTCACCAGGACCTCGTCACGCTTGGGGTGCTTGAGGTTGTTAAGGTAGACGGGCACGGGCTTGGCGAAGGCGAACACCGGGCCGCCGGCCGCGAGCATGAGCAGCGGCAGGATGATGGTGCCAAACGGGTCGATATGGTTAAGCGGGTTGAGCGACACGCGGCCGCGCGAACGGGCCGTCTTGTCGCCGAGCGCCCAGGCCGCGGCGGCGTGTGCGCTCTCGTGGATCACGATGCCCACGATGACGGCGACGGCGCTGGCGAGCAGGTTCATGAGGTAGCTGCTGGACATAGCGCTCCCCTAGCGGACGCGGCGCGAGGCGCGCGTGAGCAGGTAGTCGATCACAAACAGGATGACGGCGACGATGGCGTAATCCAGGCGGAACACGCCGCCAAAGGGCGACGTGATGACGCCATAGCCGGCGATGGCGCTCGGCAGTGCGCGCGAAAGCTCGACGACAAAGCCTACGATCTGCAGCTTGGCGGTGAGGCCGCTAAAACACAGCAGCACGGTCATCGCGCTCATAAAGATGCCGCAGATGCGACAGGCGATGGCGATGATGCTCATCGCCACGGCAGCGGCCTTACGAGAGTTCACGCGCGGTCTCCTCTTCGATCTGGGTGGAAAGCTCCAGCCATTCGTCCTCGAGCTTGGGTAGCTCTTGCTTAAGGCCGTTATATTCCCCCAGCGCGGCGTTGAACTTGTCTTGATCGGCATAAAGCTCTTCGCTTGCCATCAATTCCATAAGCTCGTCATAGCGGGCGCGCTTTTTGTCGAGCTCCGTCTCGATCTTCTTGAGCTGGTTACGCACGCCCTTGAGCTTTTTGTTGAGCGCTGCGCGGGCTTGGGCCTCGGCGCGCTTCTGCTCCTTGGTCTTTTTGCCCTCGGCGGGTTTGGGGGCAGCTGCGGGGGTGTCGGCCTGGGCGGCGCTGGCTTTGGTGGACTTGGCCGTGGCCGGCGCACTCTCCCCTGCCGTCTCGGCGGCGGCACGGGCTGCGAGGTCCTCGCGCTTGTAGAGGTAGTAGTCGTAGTCGCCGTCGTAGACCGTGACTTGTCCGTCGCGGATGTCGATGACGCGGTTGGCCACGGCGCGCACCAGGTGCTCGTCGTGGCTGATCAGCACGATGGTGCCGGGGAAGTTTTGCAGGGCGTTCTCGAGCATGTCCACCGAGTCGATGTCTAGGTGGTTGGTGGGCTCGTCCAGGCACAGGAGCGCCTCGGGGGCCACGAGCATCTTGGCCAGGGCCAGACGCGCTTTTTCGCCGCCGGAGAGGACGCGAACCTGCTTCTCGATGGAATCGTTGTCGCTAAACAGGAAGGCGCCCAGTAGGCTGCGCTGCTGCGGCACGGTCCACTTGGGCGTGACGGTGTCGATCTCTTGCAGGACGGTGTTGGACTCGGTCATGCCCTCGAGCGCGTGCTGGGCGTAATAGGCCACGCCCACGTTGGTGCCCAGGTCGCGGGTGCCGGTGGTGGGCGGCTCCAGTCCGGCGATGATCTTCATGAGCGTGGACTTGCCGGCGCCGTTGGGGCCGACGAGCGCCACGTGCTCGCCGCGGTAGAGCTTGAGGTCGATGTCGCTGTAGATGTGCTTGTTGCCGTAGGACTTGGAGACGCCCTCCAGGCCCACGACCATGTCGCCGGAGCGCGGCGGGTCGGGGAACTTAAAGTCGATGTGCTTGTGGCCCTCGGGTAGGATGACAAGCTCCTTTTTGATCTGCTCGATCTTGCGGATGCGCTCCTGGGCCTGGGCTGCCTTGGTGGGCTTGTAGCGGAACTTGTCGACGAAGACCTGCATGTGGGCGATGTCGCGCTCCTGGGCGGCGCGCTTGGCGCGCATCTGCTCAAGGTTGTCCTCGCGCTGCTTGAGGTAGCTGCTGTAGTTGCCGGTGTAAGTGGTCACGCGACGGTTTTCGAGCGCGGCGACGTGGTCGACGCAGGCGTCCATAAAGGCGCGGTCGTGGCTGACGATGAGGACGGCGCCGTCGTAGTTGGCGATAAAGCCGCGCAGCCACTGGACGCTTTCGAGGTCCAGGTGGTTAGTGGGCTCGTCCAGAAGCAGCAGGTCGGGATGGCGCAGGAAGAGCTTGGCGAGCGCGATGCGCATCTGCCAGCCGCCCGAGAACTCGGAGCACGGGCGCTCAAAGTCGGTGACCTTAAAGCCCAGACCGGACAGGATCTTGCGGGCGTTGCTCTCGAGCTCGTAGCCGCCCAGGTGCTCAAAGCGGTCCTGGACCTGGCCGTACTCGTTGAGGAGTGCGTCGACGTCCTTGCCCTGCTCGGAGAGCTCGGTGATTTGGGCCTGCAGCTCGTTGGCGCGCTCGCCCATGCGGCGGATTTCCTTGGCGGCGGCCATGACCTCGGCAAGGATGGTGGTGTCCTTTTGCTCCAGATTAGTTTCCTGCTCTAGGTAGCCCACCTGGCAGTCCTTGGCGTACTGGACCTGGCCGGAGTCGGGACTGTCGATGCCCATGATGATTTTGAGCATAGTGGTTTTGCCGGCGCCGTTGGGGCCCACGAGCGCGAAGCGCTCGCCGGGGTTGATCTGGAAGGACGCGCCGCTAAAGAGGACGCGTGCGCCGAAGCTTTTTTCGATCTTGTCGACCAGGAGGATCATGCTGCCGCCTTTGACCTTGTGTTCCTATAT
>CABRHW010000026.1 GCA_902470765.1 uncultured Collinsella sp. | reverse complement strand
ACCGCAGGAAGCTTGGATACGCCTAGGCGCGGTCCAAGAAATCGTCCGCACCCCCCGCCGACCAGACCGGCTTTTTTTACAACAAAACCGCAGGTCGCGAGAGTCTAAAAAGGCGGTGTGCTCAGGAGGTTCGCATTTTTCCCCGCACTTCCGAAATTCGAGTGCACAGAAGGCTGCAACAAAACGATTTACGCAACATATGTCCAAGCAAAAACGGGTGGTAGCCGGTACGGCCACCACCCGTTTGTCTCATATCCAGCCCATAGCAGGCCAGTTACTTCTTAATGCCGCGTCCCAGGCGCTCAGCGACCGACGCCACGGCACTCTCGTCGACCGAGCCGCAGCTCACGCAGCCATCGTGGGCACGCATCTGGCCGGTGACCTCGTCCATCGCGAGCGGCGCCACCTTCTCGAGCTTAAAGCCCTTACCGGCGCGCATGTTTTCCTTGGCCACGCTGATCATGAGCTTAATGCGGTTGAGCTGGTTGACCTCGGACGCGCCGGGGTCGTAGTCCACTGCGACGATGTTGCTCTCGGGGTGCTGACGGCGCAGTTCCTTGATCACGGCCTTACCCACCACGTGGTTGGGCAGGCACGCGAAGGGCTGCGTGCAGATAATGTTGGGTGCACCATGGTCAATCAGGTCGAGCATCTCGGCCGTGAGCAGCCAGCCTTCGCCCATGTTGTTGCACACCGAGAGCACCGTGCGAGCCTTGTCGGCCATAGTGTCGATGCGCTCGGGCGCCTCAAAGCGGCTGGACTTTTCGAGCATCTCCTCCACCGGCGTACGCATCCAGTCCACCAGCTTGATGAGCGCCTGCATACCAGCGCGCGTGGTAGCAGAGCTTCCCAGCTCGTCCTTCTGTAGCTCGGCGTTGCTCATGGAGTACAGGAAGAAGTCGAGCAGACCCGGCACCACAGCCTCGCAGCCCTCGCGCTCAATGACATCGACCACGTGGTTGTTGGCCGTGGGATGGAACTTGACCAGGATCTCGCCAACCACGCCCACGCGCGGCTTGGTACCCTCGCCCACAAGCGGCATGGTGTCGAACGCGCGGATGGCCTCGCGGCACAACTTGGTGTAGTTGTGCCTGTTGAACTTAGGCGCCAGCTTGCGGGCGCGCGCCATGTACTCCTCGTAGAGTGCGTTGGCGGCACCGGGCGTGGCCTCGTACGGGCGGCAACGATAGAGCATCTGCATCATGACGTCACCAAAGAGCACTGCGTAGACTGCCTGCTTAAGCAGTGCCGGCGTAA
Source organism: uncultured Collinsella sp. (assembly GCA_902470765.1). GTDB lineage: Bacteria > Actinomycetota > Coriobacteriia > Coriobacteriales > Coriobacteriaceae > Collinsella. The sequence continues at coordinate 21,216 of CABRHW010000026.1, read as the reverse complement.
TCTTAAAGCCGGGGTTGTCCTCACCGAGCGCCACGGCCGAAAGCGAGATCACCGGGATCTCGGGGTGGCCGCTCTCGCGCAGGGCCTTGCGGATGAGTGCGATGTAGTTGGTGGCACGGCAGCCGCCGCCGGTCTGGCTGATAACCACGGCCGTCTTGGACAGGTCGTACCGACCGCTCTCGATGGCCTCCATAATCTGGCCCGTCACCAGGATCGACGGATAGCAAATGTCATTGTTCACGTAGCGCAGGCCAGCCTCGACGGCATCGTGGTCGGTCGAGGGCAGCAGCTCCAAGTTGTAGCCGGCACCGCGGAACACCTCTTTGACCAGGTCAAAGTGGATCGGCGCCATCTGCGGGCACAGGATGGTGTAGCCCTCCTCGCGCATCTGCTCGGTAAAGGGCACCTTGGGCCACGCGGTCGAAGCACTCTCACGCTGCGCCTCGAACGTGTACTTGCGGCTCGCGAACGCGGGGGCATCCGTGGAGGGCGCCACCGGCGCGGCATCGCCTTGCTCGTAGGCCTCGCCCGCGGCCGTGGCATCGGCCAGGCGCTCGGCCTCCTGGTCCTTGAGCGCTGCCATGAGCGAGCGGATGCGGATGCGCGCGGCACCCAGGTTAGACACCTCGTCGATCTTAAGCACGGTGTAGATCTTGCCGCTGGCTTCCAGAATCTCCTGCACCTGATCGGTGGTCAGAGCGTCCAGGCCGCAGCCGAAGGAATTGAGCTGGATCAGGTCCAGGTCGTTGCGCATCGTCACAAAACGGGCGACGGCGTACAGGCGGCTGTGGTACATCCACTGGTCGACGACGCGAATCGGACGCTCGGGCTTTACCAGATGCGCAAGCGAATCCTCGGTAAAGACCGCAAAGCCAAAGCTCGAGATAAGTTCGGGCAGGGCGTGGTTGATCTCGGGGTCGTTATGGTAGGGACGACCGGCGAGCACGATGCCGTGACCGCCATGGTCCTCGACCCACTTAAGAGCCTCCTCGCCCATGGTCTGGATATCCTCGTGGAAACGCGCATCGGCCTCAAAAGCAGCGTTGACGGCGGCATCGACCTCGGAGCGCGTGATCTTGGGACCGCGCACGCGACCGCGACCGGCTTGCGCATCGGCCACACGGTCGACGGCGAGCACCTGGTACAGACGGCGCTTAAGCTCGGTCTTATCGTGATACGGCACAAACGGATACAGGAACTCGATGTTCTGTTCGCGAATCTCGTCGATGTTGAGCGCCAGCGCTGTGGGGTAGCTCATGACGATGGGGCAGTTGTAACAGTTGCCAGCCGTCGGATCCTCCTTGCGCTCCCAGCGCACGCACGGCATCCAGATGAAGTCGACATCGCGGTCGATGAGGTTCATCACATGGCCGTGGCTCATCTTTGCCGGGTAGCACACGCTCTCGGACGGCATGGACTCGATGCCCGCCTGGTAGGTCTTTTTGCTCGACTGGTCGGACAGCTGCACGCTAAAGCCCAGGCGCGTAAAGAACGCGTGCCAGAAGGGGTAGTTTTCGTACATGTTGAGTGCGCGCGGGATACCCACGGTGCCGCGCGGGGCCTCGTCGGGACTCAGGATCTCGCGGTTAAAGAGCAGCTCGTTTTTCTTTTTGAAGAGGTTGGGGGCCTCGGTCTTTTGCTTTTTGTGGCCGGCGCCCTTCTCGCAGCGGTTGCCGGTAATGAAGCGCCTGCCACCGCCAAAGTCGTTGACGGTGAGCTGGCAGTTGTTGGAGCAACGGCCGCAGCGGACGTGCTTTTGCGTCACGGTGAGGTGCGCGATGTCCTCAGCCGAGAGGATGGTCGAGGTGCCGTCGGCGCCGGCACGATCGCGGGCGAGCAGAGCCGCACCATAGGCGCCCATGCAGCCGGCGATGTCGGGACGCACGGCGTGAACGCCGGTGAGCTGCTCAAACGCGCGCAGCGTGGCATCGGACATAAAGGTGCCACCTTGGACGATCACCTGGCTGCCGATCTCCTTGGGGTCGCGCAGCTTAATAACCTTGAACAGGGCATTCTTGATGACGGAATAGGACAGGCCGGCCGCGATGTCGCCCACCGTGGCACCTTCCTTTTGCGCCTGCTTGACGCGCGAGTTCATAAAGACCGTGCAGCGGCTGCCCAGGTCGACGGGGGCCTTAGCATGGATGGCAGCATCGGCGAACGCGCGCACGTCCATGTTCATAGACACGGCGAAGCTCTCGATAAAGCTACCGCAACCCGACGAGCAGGCCTCGTTGAGCATGATGTGCTCGATAACGCCGTCCTTGACGCGCAGGCACTTCATGTCCTGGCCGCCGATGTCCAGGATGAACTCGACGCCGGGCAGGAACGCCTTGGCACCGCGCAGATGCGCGACGGTCTCGATCTCGCCGGAGTCGGCCTTGAGGGCCTCGATGAGCAGCGCCTCGCCGTAGCCCGTGGTGGTCACGTGGCCGATGGTGCAGCCGGCGGGGATGTGGTTGTAGAAATCGGCCATGATGACCTTGGCGGTGCCCAGGATGTCGCCGTTGTTGTTGCCGTACCAGGTGTGCAGCAGCTGACCGTCCTCGCCCACGAGCGCGGCCTTCATGGTGGTGGAGCCGGCGTCGATGCCAATGAAGACGCGACCGGTGTAGCCGTCGAGTTTGCCCTTGGGGACGACTTCCTGGTCGTGGCGGGTTTTGAACTCAGCAAAATCCTCGTCGGTGGCAAAGAGCGGATCCAGACGCTCGACCTCGGCGCCCTGTGTGTCACCCAGGGCATCGATGGCCTCGATGAGCTGCGGGAACGCGCTGAGCTTGTTGGACTCGTGCGCCATGGCGGCGCCGCTTGCCACAAACAGGTGAGCGTTTTGGGGCACAATGCGGTGCTCCTCGTCCAGGTTGAGCGTGAGGTAGAAGCGATGACGCAGCTCGGAGAGATACTGCAGCGGGCCGCCCAGGAAGGCGACGTTGCCGCGGATGGGACGGCCGCACGCCAGGCCCGAGATGGTCTGGGTCACGACGGCTTGGAAGATGGAAGCCGCCACGTCCTCGGGGCGGGCGCCCTCGTTGAGCAGCGGTTGGACATCGGTCTTGGCAAAGACGCCGCAGCGGCTGGCAATGGGATAGATGGTGGTGGCATTGGCCGCGAGCTCGTTGAGGCCGCTCGCGTCGGTGTGCAGCAGGGTTGCCATCTGATCGATGAACGCGCCCGTACCGCCGGCGCAGGTGCCGTTCATGCGCTGCTCGATGCCGTTGTCGAAGTAGATGATCTTGGCGTCCTCGCCGCCCAGCTCGATGGCGACATCGGTGGCCGGAATGAGGGTCTCGACGGCACGCTTACTGGCGATGACCTCCTGGACAAACTCCAGGTCGAGCCACTGGGACAGCAGTAGGCCGCCCGAGCCGGTAATGGCGCAGGTCATCTGGGCCGTCGGCAGCACGGTCGCAGCGCCCTCGAACAGGTCGCGGGCGCAGGCGCGGACGTCGGTGTGGTGGCGCTGGTACTTGGCGTAGACGATCTGGTTGTCGTCGTTGAGCACGGCGAGCTTGACGGTGGTGGAGCCCACGTCGATGCCCAGGTGCAGGTTGCCGCGAGCATTCTCAGGGTTGAAGATCGCGCCTTCGGGGGCGTGGGTGGCGGCTACGGGCTCAGCGGCGGTGGCGGGCTCGCTAGTGACGGACGCTTCCCCCGCCGCGTTCTTGGCATCGGCGACAGCCTCGACAACTTTCTCAGCAGCCGCGGTCGCGGCCTTCTGCGCGGCATCCACCACGGTGGGCGCGGCCTCGCGTGCGGCGGCGACCATGCGGTCCTTGATGCCCTCGACGAGTTTGCTCATTGTCTCTCCTCTTAGTTGTTGGACTCGACGGTTGCGGCGGTGTCGGCCGCGTCCTCGAGCTGTAAGTTCAATAGCTTCATGCCGTATTCCGGCACGTTGATATCGATGGGTTGGCCATACAGGTCACCAGGGCGCACAAAGGCGATAACCGTCATGATGCGCGCCATGGTCTCGGGCGATTCGGTGAGCCCACGCTCAAACCAGCGCTGAATCAGGCCGACCTCGGCACTCACGACGTAGGTGACGTAGTAGTCAAAGAACGTGCCCAGCGCCAGGCCCAAAATGCCCGTCTGCGCACGCGGCACCACAGCCTCACGAGCGGTGTCGATGATCCTTTTAATGAAAGCCTGGTCGCCGCCCGGACCCAGCAGCGCGCCGATTAAGTCGCGGTTGGCTGCAAGATAACGCAGCAGCTCAACCGAACCGGGCGCCGGCTCGAGCTCATCGATGTTGTGATAGAGATCGGGCAGCTGAGCTGCGGTGATGAGCTCAATGCGCTCACGGATCTCGGCCAGCAAGCCGTCCTCGATTTGATTGATAAAGTCGGGGATATCGCGGTAGTGCGAATAGAACGTGCGGCGCGTAAGGCCGGCACGCTCGGTGAGCGACGCGACGTTAATGCGCGAAAGGTCGCCGCTTTCGGCAAGCTCGCTGGCAAGTGCCTGGCGAAGGGCACGCTGCGAGCGAAGGGACCGACGATCGCATTTCTCGAGCTGGGGCAAGCGTCCTCCTTGTTACTCAGCCTGTGCGCTATTGCACAGTGCGAGTATTATTGCACACCGTGTGCATCAACACGTAAAGGCAATATTTGGGATGTGACGAAGGGCAGTCCCTTTGTCACATCCAGCGACCGCCTAGGTTGTGCCAGTTGTGCCTGGCTTTTGAAGCGGCATTACCGATTGTCCAAAATGTCATTCGTGGGTAGAATAGTGTCAACGGCAGCCCAAGTTCTGGAAAGCTGGGCAGCGCCGTTGTTTGCATTAGGGGGTCAACGCCTTAGCGGCGGCGACCCCTTCTGTTGCGCTTCGAACGCTGCTTGAGTGCCTCGGAAAGGCCGACAAGCGCCGTGAAGAACGAGACCAGAGCGGTCAGAAGTCTCACGAAATCAATCAGATCAGTCATGGGCATCACCTCCCATCAGATGGAGGGCGCTGCCCGGCACATGGAACTGCCGTCAACAATACCGATTCTACCAGAGCCTAGTTATATATACGAATATATGTTCGTATTCCAAGAACACAGGCCCCCGTGACAAAGGGACTGTCCCTTTGTCACATTATTCGATAACGGTGCGGGAATTCTGCTTATGCATGGTAGCGAGCATGTGTTTGGGGACGGCGTGGACCATGCAGCTGCCGATAGTCGCGCTCGCGGCGGCCTTGGCTGCATCGCTTGCGTTTTTGGTCGCGTAGCTGTGGCGGAAGCGTTTAAGCATGGCGATATCGTTGCCGCCGTCGCCGTAGACCGCGACCTCATCCTCGGCAATACCGTAGTAGCCCGCCAACCAGGCCACGCTCTCGCCCTTGTTGCACGCCACGTCCGTGATCTCGAACATCACCGGATCAAACGGCGCGTTGACCACGCGGTCCGAGCGCTCGGCAAGATATGCCTTAAGGTCGCGCTCCAGCTCGGGCGAGGTCACGCGGCAGTTGATCTTGCACACATCGTGGCGCAGGATGTCACCAATCGACTGGTCGAAATACTGCTCCTCGTGATACCCGCCACGCGCACGCATGCCGCGCATCACAATACGCTTGATGGGGCTGTCCTTTTTAAAGCCCGCCTGGTGCATCTCGAACGACCCACTCGAGAACATGCCATCGGGCGTGGAGCAATCAAAGCAAATGTCCGGGAACGCCTTGAGCAGCTCCTCGGTAATCTGCGGATCGATAGTCCAGGTCTTGAGCACCTCTCCATGGCTGTCGCGCACGATGGAGCCGTTAGAGCAGCAGGCATCGAGCGCCAGCCCCGTAAAGCCATGCTCGCCGATTGGCAACGTCGAGCGTCCGGTCGCGGGAACCACATGCAAGCCAGCCTCGGTCAGCTCGCGAATGGCACGGCGGATGGTCCCATCCGCCTCGTGTAGGGCGTTCAGCAGCGTTCCGTCTAAGTCACTCGCAAACATCTTGATCATGGGCGCGCCTCTCCTTCGTCTGCACGATATTGTAGACGAAGGAGAGGCACGCCCAAACAATGCCGTCACGACGCGACGTGCCACTGCCTTCACAAATTCACGGTGCCCCAGCGCGTTAAGACAATCGCCACAAGCGACTTTTCAGCCGATAAAACAGCGCCGTCGTCAACGTCAGCACCGCCAACATGCCTGCGAATACAATCGCCGGTGTCCATCGATCATATGCGAGCCCGTAAACCAATTGGCCAATAGGCGTTGCACAGGAAAGCGTCATATAAACGAGTGCCAGCACTTTTCCGCAGAATTCCTTTGGCGCTGACCGCTGAACAAATGAAACGATTTCGACCGATGTAATGCTTGCCCATGCCATGACCCATGCCGAGCCGGCCGCAAGCGCGGCAAACGCTAATTCATCAGGACCGCTCAGTAGCGTGACAATAATCGGCATGACTCCAAAACAGATCATCGCAACATATCGACATATGCCCTTGAAGGAAAAACGATGCGGCCAAATACCGACCAAACCACTGCCGACAAGACCACCTAAGCCCATAGCCACCTCAATAATCCCAACGAAGGATGACTGCATTCCGAGATGCTTTGCAACAATAACGGGAGCACCAATCGTTAACCCAACTAACGCAAGGTTCAAAATAGCCGCAATCAAAAACACAACGAGCAATGATGAGTTTTGCAACAGATACCGAATCGACTCCCGAAAATCGCTTCGGTATGTCGAGCAAGTCGTACTGTCCCCTGTCATTCCAGATGAGGCATTTCGCTTGAGTGCACCCCCGAACAGCAGGGCTGACATCGCAAATGTCAACGCCGCGGTTTCGCATAGAGCATCGATACCAAAGCACCCATAGACTGCCGTCCCGACCACAGGGCCCAAGATATTGCTCGCCATGGTTATCTGCGAGACCAACGCAGTGGCACGCTCAACCTTTTCTGGGCCCATCATGTGCACCGTCTCAATTTGAAGCATCGGTTTCAGCAGCGATTGGATGCCATATTGGACGCAAAGTATTGCCACCACGACAACGGCAAGAGGCAGCGAACGCTTCATGGGGATAAACAACAGCGATGCAGCCATCAGAACAATGCCGAGTACCACAAGAACCCCGCGATGTCTCCCGCGATCCGCCAAGATTCCGCCAGCCGGAGTCGCAAGCACGCCCGGCACGAACGCGATCGCCGCGACGGCACCATATAACGTTGACGAGCCGCTACAATCGAACAAGTAAAGCGGGCACGCAAAGCACAGTGCCGACAACATCGAATACGCGCACAGCTGTGCAACAAGAAGGCCAAATAGTCTGATAGATCGCACTGTTTTTGGCGCCAACGAAACGCTAATTCTTCGCATCCCAGCCATAAGCCTGCCCCCAAATACATACCGGTAATATGTATTTAATGACTTGAAAAGGGCAGCCGTGGCTGCCCTCACAAATCAATTACATACCGTTGGTATCTATATTACCACCCAGTACGGTTCCATACGTCCCAAATCTGAGCCGTTGTCTGGAGCACTTCATTACCCAAATCGAGCCCCACCGCGGCCGCCATCTGCGCCAAACATTGCGCGCGAGCGAGCATTCGATCCTTGGATTCAAGCGGACGGAACAATGGCAGCAGCCAAAGATTCGCCAACAGCGATACAGCCTCCGCCGCTTCGCGCGGGCATTCGCACGCAATGGAGCCGTCGGCGATGCCCTCCTCGATCACTGGCAAGAGACAGCCATCGGCCGACTCGTCAAACGAGCCCTGGTACTGCATCGCCAGTAGACGCGAACTTTTTGCCGGATCCGCCGCAGGATGTATGCGTGCCCATAGCTCAATTTGTGGAACGACGGACTCGGGCGCGTACAGCCGCTTGAGCTTTTGGGCTCCGGTCATATTGCCGATACCAAGCGTTGAGCGACGTTGCTCAACAATCGGAGCCATTGCCCGATCAAATGCGGCGTTGAAAATCTCTTCTTTGCTCTTAAAGTGATGATAGACAGCGCCCTTGGTCATGCCATCGAGGCGGTCGACGATATCTTGAATGCTCGTCCCCTCATAACCCTGTGCGCAGAATAGCTCCAGCGCCGCGTCGAGAATCTTCGCGACCGTCTCCTCGGGATATTTATTACGCCCCATAATCTGTCCATCCGCAACGCAAGTCTTGTGCCTCATTGCAGTATTTTAACGTTGCGGATGGCAGGCAGTCGATTCTACACCGCGGCGGGACCGTGTTCGCCGGTGCGGATACGGATAACCTCCTCGACCGGCTCGACCCAAATCTTGCCGTCTCCAACGGCACCGGTGCGAGCAGCATTGCAGATAATCTCGACAATTCCGTCGACATGCTCATCGGCGCAAATGAGCGTGAACTGCACCTTAGGGATCGTGTTGACAAGCAACTCGTTGCCGCGCACGTATTCCTTCCAGCCATGCTGCGCGCCGCAGCCCTGCACTTGGTTGATGGTCATACCACGAACATCAGCAGCAAACAGCGCGTCTTTAAGAACCTCAAGCTTCTCGGCACGAACGATCGCCGTAATCTTCTTCATAGTGAATTCCTCTCTTCAATAAAAGAAATTGATTGTCCTTCACATGGCACGGGTTTTCCAGGTGCCCGAGATTGCTCCGAAAGAGGAGCGCCGCGTACTTCGGTACGCAAGCGACGGTTTGAGGGGCAAGGTCGGGTGCCTGGGAAAGCCGTGCCGCTAGTCAAGTCCGGAGAACGAGGGATACGCGCTCTCGCCGTGCTGACTCGCATCCAGGCCCAGCGCCTCGTCGGCCTCGTCCACACGCAGGCTGCCGTGGAACAGCGCCTTGACCACTGCGGCGATCACCAAATCGAGCACCAGCACAATAGCAACCGTCACCACAATGCCCAAAATCTGCGAGATGAGCAGCGACACGTCGCCCGTGTAGAACAGGCCGCCCTTACCGGTCCATGAGAGCTCCGGCACGCAGAACAGCCCCGTGAGCACGCCGCCCAAGATGCCGCCGATGCCGTGGCAGCCAAACGCGTCGAGTGCATCGTCGTAGCCAAACTTGGTCTTGAGATGGCTGATGGCCAGGTAGCAGACAGGCGAGACGATCAGGCCCATGACCAGCGCCGCCCACGGCTCGACAAAACCCGCACCAGGCGTGACCACCACAAGGCCCGCAACCAGACCGGTGCTGGCACCCACCAGCGTGGGGCGGCCGGTATGCACGCGCTCGACGGCAAGCCACGAGACCATGCCCGCCGCGCTGGCCGTCACGGTGTTGAGGATGGCAAGCGCGGCCACGGCGTCGGCCTTAAACTCGCTGCCGCCGTTAAAGCCAAACCAGCCAAACCAAAGCAGCCCGGCGCCCAACGCCACAAACGGCACGTTATGCGGACGGTAGCTCACCATGCCAAAACCGCGACGACGGCCGAGCATTAAGCAGAGAATCAGGCCCGTGAGACCGGACGAAATGTGTACCACGTCGCCGCCGGCAAAGTCGAGTGCGCCGATGATGTCGCCGATAAAGGAGCCCTCGCCGCCCCAGACCATGTGGGCGAGCGGCGCATAGACCACAAGCAGCCAAATGCCCAGGAAGGCCGTCATGGCACCAAACTTAACGCGGCCGGCCAGGCTGCCCGTGACGATAGCAGCAGTGATCATGGCAAATGCCATCTGAAAGGCGATGTTGATAATCTCCGGGTAGACGGCGCCGTCCGACGCGGTGCCCTCGGCCGCCTGCAGCACCTGACCGAGCACCGGCAGGCACAGCAGCTGGTCAAGGCCTCCAATAAACGGGCTGGAACCGTCGCCGCCGTAAGCCAGCGACCAGCCGGCAACAATCCACAGCACACCAACCAGGCCAATGGCGCCAAAGCACATGAGCATGGTGTTGATGACATTTTTGCGCCTGGACAGGCCGCCATAGAAAAACGCCAGACCCGGTGTCATTAAAAACACGAGCATGGTGCAGATGAGCATAAACGTTGTCGATCCCGTATCGTACATTCGCTCCCCCTTGATCGCATGAACGTTGTCGGCGCCCATAATGCGGCCGAGGGGCAACTGGTGTAGACCAGATACGGCGTTGTTAAACGCTGCGTTGTCGAATGGAAACGGTGCCGCAATCTTAGAAACGGCACGGCAACGGACGCGAAACGGACGGGAAATACGCGAGCAAGGGAGCCGTGAGCGTGCCCGTCCCGGCTAGCGCCGAAACAGCTCGTGGGCGCGGTCGCGGAGATTAGTTGCTCGAATGACACCTTCGTAGCGGTTGATGCGCAAGCGCGGGAAGGCATTGAAGAAGCGCAGGTCGCGTCGGCTGAGCGACACGCTTGGCACCGGACGGCTCATGCGCTTGCCGGCAAGGCGGCGACTGAGCGACGGACGCGGCATGCTCGGCGCGGCATCGGCCACGCGGCGGGCGGCAAGTGCCAGGCCGCGAGCACCATCCGAGATAAATGTCGGCATCGAAGCCTTCTCACGAAGGGCATCGAGTGTCGCGTCGCCCAGCTCGGCCAGCCACGCGTTAACGGCACGGCTGCGGATATGCGTCTGTGCCACCGAGTCGATTGCCGAATCGGGAATGCGCTCGAGCATTGAGTCCGAGGCATCGGCAAGCGACTCGTTGATGCGGTCGGCAAGGTCGGCGCGCACGCGCTCCAGCTGATCGGACAGACGCCGCCAGCTCGCCAACGAGCATGCCGCGTCGACCATCATCGCGACCGCGACGATAAAGGCGGACAGCCGCACAATCAGCACCGGCAGATGGCCAAGCAGTCCCAGCAATGCCGGCTCCACCAAACGGCAAATGCACAACGAACCCAGGCCAAACGCGCAGGCCCAGTACAGGCAGATACGTCCGTGCAGGTTAAACGGCAGGTGCGAATAATCGCAAAAGCGAGCGCCCGTTGTTTTTTCCAACAGCACGCCTACGCTATACTCAATCACGCTGCATACGAGTGCTGCAGCGACAAACTGGCTCAAGGCATCCGGAATCCCGCGCAACAGCAGCCAGCAGGCAATGCCGCCCGCGCCATAGATTGGGCAGCACGGCCCCAGCAAAAAGCCGCTGTTGGCAAATCGTCCGTGATTGAGCATGGCACATACTGTCGACTCCCATGCCCAACCGCAAAACCCGTAAAAGGCAAACGAGAGCACCAGTGCCGAGAGTGGGCAGGCGGCAAGCGTCGCGCCGCCAAACGCCATATCAATCGCGGTTTCCACCGTCTACCCTCTCCTCTTTTCGCTCGATGCTTTACTCACGTCATCGTCCGCCTCGTCCTTGCGCCGCAGACGACCGGCGACCGTCTCGCGCAGAGCGCACCATTTATCTGCCAGGCATACAATCCAAGCCTCACGACACGTCGGCGGCACTGGCACCAGCGGAAACATATGCCGCACGATAATGTTCCGTTCGCGCGGCGTCAGCTCAAAATCTTCCTCCGCACGTGCCAGGGCAAAAAACGGGTGGCGAAAGCCATGCAGCCGATGGCTTGGGTCGGGATCGTGCCAGTCATAGAGAAAGTAATCGTGCAGCAGGGCCCCGCGCAACAACGAAGCACGGTCGACCGAAATGCCGGCACGGCCCAAGCGCTCGGCAAAGGACAGGCTCGCCCGCGCTACCGAAGTCACATGTGCATAGACCGTCACGTCGCCATGCTGGATAAACTCGTGCGTCAGGTCCAAGCGGCCCGCCTGGGCCAGCTGGCGGGCGGCATAGTCGACCTCGTGCGCGATTTTTTCGGCACGAACGGCATCGGACATGCTGCCTCCTTCCAGCGACTCACGGCGACAAGCCACGGCCTGTGCACAATCGATAAAAACATCATGGAACATATCAGTATGGCATCGGACAAAACGTTTTGCCCCACCAGTTGGCGAATTACCGCGCCGCCGTCACATATCAAACGCCAAAATGTGCGAGACTGTCTTGTGCAATTGTGCCGGCCGAGGGAGTGCCGGCGCACGATTCGCATGGAGTAACCCACAACGATGCTGCTTACGCAAACGACAACGCCCGAGGACGTCAAGGCTCTCGATCGCGCCGAGCTTCCGCTGCTCTGCGGCGAGATCCGTCAGGCAATCCTCGAAAGCTCCGCCGCCGTCGGCGGGCACGTTGCCCCCAACTTGGGCGTCGTTGAGCTTACGGTTGCGCTTCATCGCGTATTTAACTCCCCCATCGACAAGATTGTCTTTGACGTTTCGCACCAGACCTACGCCCACAAGGCGCTGACCGGGCGCGCGTACACTTATATCGATCCGGAGCGTTATGGTGAGGCTTCTGGCTTTGCCAATCCCGACGAGTCCGAGCACGACCTGTTCGCCATGGGCCATACCTCCACGTCGGTGAGCCTGGGCTGCGGCCTGGCGCACGCTCGTGACCTGGCGGGCGATACGTACAACGTCATCACCGTTATTGGCGACGGCTCGCTTTCGGGCGGCTTGGCGTTTGAGGGCTTTAACAATGCCGCCGAACTCGATAGCAACCTGATCATCATCGTCAACGATAACGACCAGTCCATTGCCGAGAACCATGGCGGCCTGTATCGCAATCTGGCCGAGCTGCGAGCCAGCAACGGTACCTGTGAGCGCAACGTTTTCCGCGCGATGGGGCTCGACTACCGCTATCTGGACGCCGGTAACGACGTGTTGGCCCTCGTCGACGCGTTGCAGGAACTGCGCAATATCGATCATCCCATCGTGCTGCACGTCTCCACCGCCAAGGGCAAGGGCTTTGAGCCAGCCCAGAACGACCCCGAACGCTGGCATCACGTGGGTCCGTTTGACATGGCAACTGGACGCAAGCTCTGCCCGGGCCATCCGAGCGAGCCTGCGCCGCGCACCTATGCCGACATTACGGGCGAGGCGCTCAGCGCCGCCATCGAGCGCGATTCGCAGGTCGTGGGCATCACGGCCGCCATGCCCTACATCATGGGCTTTACACCCGAGCTTCGCGCTGCCGCCGGCAAACAGTTCGTCGATGTGGGCATTGCCGAGGAGCACGCCGTGACCTTTGCCACCGCGCTTGCGCGCTCGGGCGCCAAGCCAGTCTTTGGTGTGTACGGCACGTTTTTGCAGCGCGCTTACGACGAGCTGTGGCACGACCTGTGCCTCAACGACGCCCCGGCAACCATTTTGGTGTTTGGTGCGTCAATCTTTGGCACCACGTCCGAGACGCACCTTTCGTTCTTTGATATTTCCATGCTGGGTGGACTTCCCAACATGCGCTACCTAGCGCCGGCCTGCATGGAGGAATATCTGTCCATGCTGAGCTGGTCGCTCGACCACCGCGAGCATCCCGCGGCGATTCGCGTACCGGGCATCGGCCTGGTGAGCCGTCCCGATCTGGCGCCCGCCGAAGACACCGACTACAGCGCCGTTCGCTACAACGTGGTGCGCCGGGGTCGCGACGTTGCCGTGCTCGCGCTTGGCGATTTCTTTGAGCTGGGCGAGCGCGTGGCAAACCGCTTGGCTGCCGAGTACGGCATCGAGGCCACGCTCGTCAACCCGCGCTTTGCAACCGAGCTCGACCGCGAGTTCCTCGATAGCCTTGCCGCCGAGCATCGCGTTGTCGTCACCCTCGAGGACGGCATCTTGGACGGTGGCTGGGGCGAGCGCGTCGCGTGCTATCTGGCATGCACGCCGTTGCGCACGCGCACCTTCGGCATCGCCAAGGGCTTCCCCGACCGCTACGACCCCAACGAGCTGCTCGCTCAGAACGGCATGACGGTCGAGAATATGGCTGCCGAAGCCGTACGCTTGCTGAACGAGTAAGAAAACCTCCGCAAGGAAAGCACCCCTGCGGAGGTTTTTATTTTCGCGACGCGATTATCTTAACCTGTAACATCTATGGCCCGAATTTCCGTCTAACTGTTACAGATCGAGATAAGACATCTTAGTCCCAGACCTTTGTCTCAATCTGTAACAGATAGGGACCTTTTGGCCGTCCAGATGTTACAGATTGAGACATTCGAATTCCCCTGAAGAGAAAATCTCGATCTGTAACAGGTAGAACCCATTTCCTCGTCTAACTGTTACAGATTGAGACAAAGCAGCGAGACAGGCCACCACATCTGCAAGAACCACCACAAAGGCGCCCGTCCCTATTTGGTAGGTAGAATAACCCATAAGGTCAGTATGTTTCTGAGTTATTTCGTGTTGACCCATTTGAGCGGGATAGGGTATAACTCTACTCAACCGCTAGGGATTTTATTGAGAAAGGTGTTCTCCCATGAGCAAGAACCTCTCCCAGCAGGTCGTTCTCGACCGCCGCGGCTTCGTTGCCGCCACCTTCGCAACCGTCGCCGGCCTTGGTCTTGCCGGCTGCTCCGACACCAGCGCCGAGGCCGACAAGGGTTCCGCCGCCGGCTCCTCCAAGAGCTCCGAAGATACCGAGGCTTCCACCACGCTCGACGCTAAGGCATTCGACAAGCTCGTCGACAACGGCCCCAAGGCCGATGACGACGCCATCGCCGCCAGCACCTGGGCGACGGCCGCCAAGGATGCCGGCGTCTTTAAGATCGGCGGCGTTCAGACCTCCACGCTCTTCTCCCTCCTCAACGAGAAAGACGGTCAGACCCGCGGATTCGACGCCGGTATCGCACAGCTCCTGTCCAACTACATTCTGGGCGAGAACAAGGTCGAGATCACCCAGGTGACCTCGGACACGCGCGAATCCGTCCTGCAGAACGGCCAGGTCGACGCCGTCTTTGCCACCTACACCATCACTGACGAGCGCAAGAAGCTCGTCTCCTTTGCCGGCCCCTACTACTACACCCAGCAGGCCATCCTGGTGCTCGCCGACAACGACGACATCAAGAGCGTCGACGACCTGGCCGATAAGAACGTCGCTGTCCAGTCCGGCTCCAACGGCCCCGCCATCCTGGAGGAGTTCGCCCCCAAGGCCAGCCAGCAGGAGTTCAAGACCGACGAGGAGGCCCGTCAGGCACTCCAGCAGGGTCGCGTTGACGCCTATGTCATCGATAACAACATGCAGCAGAGCGCCCTGGTCCGCGAGCCCGGTAAGTACAAGATCGCCGGCAAGCCCTTCGGCAGCAAGGAGCCCTATGGCATCGGCCTGCCGCTCGATTCCGACGGCGTCGCCTTTGTCAACGACTTCCTTAAGAAGATCGAGGACGACGGCACCTGGACTGAGCTGTGGCAGATCTGCATCGGTGACCGTACGGGCGACACCAATGTTCCCGAGCTGCCCGAGATCGGCGCCTAGGCAGCGAGCCTGGTAACGGCCGCAACGAAACCATATGGAAACGCATGATGCGCTTTATTGCGGTAAACTGTTTCCTCACTGAGTTGTCGGGGCTTCCGTACACACGGGAGCCCCTTTCCTTATCGGCGGGAGGTCCGCATGAGTCTCTCCGAGCTCTGGTCGCTCTATGGCCAGAACTATATCGACGCGCTGCTAGCAACCTGGGGCATGACGCTTGAGTCGTTTGCCATCGCCATGGTGCTGGCCGTCGCCGTCACTGTGATGCGCGTGTCGCCGCTCAAGCCGCTGCGCATCTTTGGCGACCTGTATGTCCAGGTCTTCCGTAACATCCCCGGCATCGCGCTGCTCATCATCGTCGTCTACGCACTGCCACCGCTCAAGGTCGTCCTGCCCTACCGCACCTGCGTTATCGTCGCCACGGTCTTTTTGGGCTCGGCCTTTGGCTCCGAGAACTTTATGAGTGGCATCAACACCGTCGGCGTCGGCCAGGTGGAAGCCGCCCGCTCGCTCGGCATGAGCTTCAGCCGTATCCTCGCCAAGATCGTGATTCCGCAGGCGCTGCGCTCGAGCGTACTGCCCATGACCAACCTCTTTATCGCCGTCATGCTTACCACCGCGCTCGGCAGTCAGGTGCCGCTTAAACCGCAGGAGCTCACTGGCGTGGTGAGCTACATCAACACGCGCTCGCTCGGCGGCGTCGCCGCGTTCTTTATCTCGGCGCTCGGCTACCTGGGCACGGCCTTTGTGGTGAGCCACATTGGCAACTACATCGATAAGAAGGTGAGGATCCTCCGATGAGCAAGCACTCCACCTCCGCGCTTACCATGCGCGATGCGCTCTACGAGGCTCCCGGCCCCAAGATGCGCGCCAAGATTCGCATCGGCACCGCCATCTCGCTTGTTGCCGTCGCCGCGCTCGCCGTCCTGGTACTGCAGCGCTTTTATGTGACCGGCCAGCTTTCGGTCCACTATTGGTATTTCTTTACGCACTTAACCACCTGGAAGTTCTTGCTTGCCGGCTTTGAGGGCACCGTTAAAGTTGCACTCACCGCCGGCGTCATTGCACTGGTACTGGGCTTAGCCCTTATGCTCGGCCGTACCAGCGGCATCAAGCCGTTACAGCTGGTCTGCCGTGTGCTCACCGATTTCTTCCGCGGCGTGCCGAGCCTGCTGTTCATCTACTTCTTCTTTTTGGTGCTGCCCCAGTACAAGATCGCGCTACCGTCATTTTGGATGCTCACACTGCCTGTCGCGCTCGCTGCGGCCGGCGTGCTGGCCGAGATTTTCCGCGCCGGCGTCAATGCCGTGCCGCGCGGTCAGGTCGAGGCAGCCCAGGCGCTCGGTCTCTCCAAGGCCAAAATCACCTTTAAAATCGTGTTGCCGCAGGCTATTCGGTTTATCATTCCGTCGTTGATTTCGCAGCTTGTGGTCGTAGTCAAAGACACCACCGTCGCCTATGTGGTGAGCTACCCCGACCTCATGCAAAATGCCCGTGTGCTCATTACCAACTACGACGCCCTCGTGTCGGTCTACCTGGTAATCGCGGTCATCTACATCCTCATCAACGTCGCGATCAACAAGGCCGCCATCTACGTTTCGCACAAGACCGGCGCGACCATCATCCGCTAACGCTTTACCATTTCGAGTCATAAGGAGCCGAGCACCATGGCACAGAGCACCTCTTCCACCGGCAATCAGCCGTTGATCGAGCTCAGACACGTCGATAAGCACTATGGCGATCTACACGTCCTCAACGACATCAATCTCTCGGTCGACCGCGGCGAGGTCGTCGTTGTGATCGGTCCCTCGGGCTCGGGCAAGTCGACCATGTGCCGCACTATCAACCGTCTGGAAACCATCGACTCGGGCGAGATCCTCATCGAAGGCGAGCCCCTGCCGCAGGAAGGCAAGGATCTTGCCCGCATGCGCGCCGAGTTGGGCATGGTGTTTCAACAGTTCAACCTGTTCGCACATATGACCGTACTGCAGAACGTCATGTTGGGGCCGGTCGACGTGCTGGGCGTGTCCAAGGAGGAGGCTCGTGAGCGCGCCATGGACCTGCTGAGCCGCGTGGGCGTGGCCGAGCAGGCCGACAAGGTGCCCGCACAGCTTTCGGGCGGCCAGCAGCAGCGCGTGGCCATCGCCCGTTCACTCGCCATGCAGCCCAAGGCCATGCTTTTTGACGAGCCCACGAGCGCCCTTGACCCCGAAATGATCAACGAGGTGCTCGAGGTCATGGTGCGCTTGGCCCAGCAGGGCATGACGATGATCGTCATTACGCACGAGATGAACTTTGCCCGCCGCGTGGCCGACCGCGTCGTCTTTATGGCCGACGGCCAGATCGTGGAAACCGGCACGCCCGACGAGTTCTTCGACCACCCCCAGACCAAGCGCGCCCAGGACTTCCTCAACTCCATCAAGGGCCACTAACCCAATTGCCATGTTCGCTCGCCATGACCATCCAAACTCGAAAGTTACACCTATGATCGGAACTCGTACTTCATCGTCATACACCCCGCACGTCGACGTCGCCCCCGCCGACCGTCCGCTCATCCTCGTCGCGCCGCGCTGGGAAGAGGCAAAGCCGTTTTTAAGCGAGACGCTCTCCCCCAACGAGGAGATCGCCAGCGTCTTTGTCGATGCCATCCTTGCCGCCGGCGGCCTGCCGCTGCAGATGTCCATCACCGAGGACATTGAGGTTATCCGTCATTACGTCGATATCGCCGACGGCATCGCCATTCCCGGCGGCCCCGATGTCAATCCCAAACGTTGGGGCGATGATCGACCCTACGACCCCACCCTCTGCTGCGAGATCCGCGATAGCTTTGAGTTTAAGCTGGTCGACGAGGTGCTCCGCGCCAAAAAGCCGCTCTTTACCACCTGCCGCGGCACGCAGCTGCTCAATGTCGCCACCGGCGGCACCCTGTGCATGGACGTGCCGAGCCTGGGTGCGCGCGAGGGCCGCACGCAGTGGCGCCATACCCACGTGCTCAACGACCCTGTGCATCCCGTCGAGGTCATGCCGGGCTCGCTGCTGGAACGCGCGGTTGGCGGGCACAGGCTGATCCAGACAAACTCGGCACATCACTGCTGCGTCGATCGTCTGGGTAAAAGCACGCGCTTGGTCGCCAAGGCAACCGACGGCGTTCCCGAGTGCATCGAAGTCGAAGGCCAGCCTTTCTGCCTGGGCGTGCAATGGCATCCCGAGTATACCTGGCAGACGCTCGAGACCGACTTTAACCTGTGGAAGTCATTTGTCGAGGCAGCGGCAAAGGTCAAGCAGTCTCGCTAGCTCGCGAATCACGCAGGCTTAAACCTTCCAT
The DNA here is from genome assembly GCA_902470765.1 of uncultured Collinsella sp. Classification (GTDB taxonomy): domain Bacteria; phylum Actinomycetota; class Coriobacteriia; order Coriobacteriales; family Coriobacteriaceae; genus Collinsella. The sequence continues at coordinate 2,751 of CABRHW010000026.1, read as the reverse complement.
GCCGGGGGGCGGACACCAGCCACGGTGCCCGCCCCCTGTATTTGGTATGCTCGGTATGATTATCCCTCACAAACAATCAAAGAAATCTCGACCGCAATCGGTCTACGGTAAAGCAAATGGTAAAAACGCTTGCTACGTTGATTAGGCAGTCAATTAAAATCGAGATGCATTGACCATTCCCCAACGGGGTCACGCCACAAATCCACATGAGCATCGAGGCTGGAAGCGGAAGCATGGAATTGGCCCCGAGCTGTATGTAGATCGCTACAACGTTGACAAGCAACAGCATGCCAATCGGACCGAAGCCGGATCCAAAATAGGAAACAACGATTACGCAAGAAACCACGTATGCAAGGCAGGCAGCGGCAGCAAGAACAAGTCGATAGCAAAATACATGCAGGTTGAAATACTGCTGAGCATCCAAAACGATTACGCAGTTAAGACAGTACAAAACGACACTCGACAGGATAAACGCGCCCAAAAGAGCAAAAGAAGACAGCACCACTCGCGCAACGATAGCGCACACACGCTTCCCTCCCCGAGCCTCCGACAACCCCCACGGTTCCTCACTAAAGCCCGAACTGACAAAGCGCGGCACAATGCAAGCCGCGATAAACGGAAAGAACAATGCATGAGCCAACGGGGCTACGTTGAACAGCAGACCGCGAAAAACCTCTGCATTACCAAATAGAAGGACATCCTCTGCCGACAGTAGAAGCGTCGGGTCTGGGAAAAAGCCCAAGAAACTGTTCTCACGGAGGCTACAGAACCACATCGGGAAAGAATTAAGCTGCAATACCACCATACACGTATAAATTACCAGGATTAAGGCATACGTCCATTTGCTCACGTGCTTCAATTCTAAATGGAGGAAACTCTTAGTCTGACGAGCCATTGAGCACACCCCCAGCACGAAAGCTCACGAGAGCGTAAATCAATACCGATACACAGCTGGCTACCGCGCCATATCCCAGAAGCGTCAGCTGCCCCATATCGCTATACCCAAGGGCACATCCGACTCCAAGGTACGGCCCCGGAAGGAGCAAGATCCATTGCAAGGATGGTATAGGCGCCTGAAGGAAGGTTCCGTAGAGCGTCAAGCTCATGACAAATCCAATTATCACCACAGCCCCGCTCAATACAGCGCTGCCCGTAATCCGATAGATGGTCACCGTCTCCAGCGCAACCGATATCACCAATACAGCGTTAATCATCATTGCAGGCAAAAATGCAGCCAGCATATCGCGCGAGTAGTTATGCCCTCCACGTATTATGGCTATTGCAAAAAGAAGAAGGCAAAGCGCACTATATGCTGCGCCAATTATTAAAGCAGACGAAAGCACATGTGCTAGGACCCCATTAAAGCCGGTAAGACCTCTTGCTGAAGAAATTCGGTGTCCCTCTTCATAGCCGCGCTCCTGTAAAATCGCCAGGCAAACGATGAGCGGAACGAACAGAGACGTGCCGGCAAAAGCACTGCGCACAAGGGACTCATCGGGTGCAGAAGGATCGATTACATTCCAGCAGAAACCAATATCCTCCCCAAAAACGCTATTGCCAAAGGCGAGCAACGTTGTTCCGTTTTTTAGAAAGACACCGAAGAGAAGGCCGAACGCCAGAATAAGCGCAAGACCAAACTTCGCCGGAAACATCCTGTGCAAACGCATCATATCTGCCTTTATGGGATGGATCGCCCGCTTCATAGCGAGACCGCCTTCATCAAGCGCCTGTAATACTCTTTTAGGGACGACGCCTCATCCCTTATGACGTCCATCGATTCCTTTTTCAGCAGTTCGCCGTCATGAATAAACACGCAACTTGTTGCAACTGATGCCAACTCATCCAAATCATGGCTAGAGATGAGCATGATCTTACCCTGTTCTCGATTCAATCGACCGATAAGGGCCCATATACTCTCGATGCCCAGCGGGTCCAAACCGTTTGCTGGCTCATCAAAAATCAGCAGGTCAGTGTCACCCAACAAAGCCGTAGCTATATCCAGCCGCCGTTTCATTCCCAGAGAAAAACTGCTTACGCTCTTTTTCTCTTCGACGTCCAGTCCAACTAGACTCAAAACGCGAGGAACCTCACGTTTCTCATCAAGCCCCCATTCCGCACATCGGATCCGAAGATTCTCAACCGCACTGAGGGACTGGTATGCTCCGCTGGAATCTGGCACATAGCCGACACGCGTCCGCATCAGGCTAAGCTCTCTCTTTGATTTGCCTCCAAAGAGCTCCACGCTCCCCGACGATGGCTCGCAGAGGCCCAAGACGATTTTAATAAGCGTGCTTTTGCCCGCACCGTTTGCACCGACAAGGGCGCAGAGCTCAGACTGGTGCACCTCGAAGGAAACATCATGCAACACACGCCGTTTCCCATAGCGCTTTGACACCTTTGATAACTTTATCGCTGATGCGTTCATTGGCCTCCCGTTCTGCTTGATAGCAAAACCGCTGTTGCCAGGCTCTCGCCTGGCAACAGCCACAACTGCTAGAAATAAACAACGCAGTTGTTTTTACTGCAGTTCTTGGTGCAGACGCGTGCTCCACAGAATTTCTTGCAGTAACCGTTGCACCCACCACCGGGGTCCACATAACTTGGTTTGACAATCCAGCTCATATCGTTCCTCCTTTCTTTTATCGTTTTCCCTTTTTGTTATTCTTTGTCGATAACTGGTATTTGTCAAGATAATTAATCAGAACCACCCTTAAAAAGGGTGGTTTGCTCTTAGGGTATAACCCACGGGCC
>CABRHW010000025.1 GCA_902470765.1 uncultured Collinsella sp. | reverse complement strand
AGCTGCGGAAACGCGGGGTCCGTTCAGGCTGTTGCGTTGAGATTGAAAATCAACCAGTATTTTCTGCATTGCAAAGGTTTTTGCCCTAAATGGTCGTATTTCTCGGTGGGCGGCATACGTAAACGGGGGCATTCCGCATAAAAGCGAAACACCCCCGTAACAATCGCTCTCCATGAGCAGGGCACGTTAGCAGGCCCGAAGCTCAAAAAGATGCGCTACAGGCGCTCGCGAACCGCCTCGACGACGTTGTCCAGATCGGCGAGCACCTCGTCATGGCTCTGCATGTCGCGCACTTTGACCTTGCCGGCGGCAAGCTCGTCGCCACCCAGGACCAAGATGAGCTTGGCGCCTACCTTATCGGCTTGCTTAAACTGGGCCTTGAGCGAACGACCCTGATAGTCGGCCTCGGTCACGATACCTGCGGCGCGAAGCTCCTGCGTAATGGCAAAGACGTTCTGACGCAGCTCCTTGCCGGCGTTGGCGACATAGACGCACGGGGCCTCATCGGCACCCAAATCGCTGCCAAAGGCCTGCAGGGCCAGCAGGGCGCGCTCAAAACCGACAGCAAAGCCGACGCCCGCCGTGGGCTTGCCACCCTCGAGCTCGACCAGGCCATCGTAGCGGCCGCCGCCGCCGATGGAGCCGACGCCGGCGCCAGGGGCCTCGACCTCAAAGACAGTACGGGTGTAGTAGTCCAGGCCGCGCACCAAGGTGGGATCCTCGACATACTCGATACCGGCGGCATCCAGATAGCGCTTGACCTGCTCGTAGTGCTCGCGGCACTCATCGCACAGGTTGTCACCCATCAGCGGAGCCTCGGCCATGATCTCGCGGCAGTGGTCGTTCTTGCAGTCGAAGGCACGCAGCGGGTTGAGCTCGGCGCGCTCGCGGCACTCATCGCACATCTCGTCGGCGTGATCGAGGATGAACTGCTTAACCTGCTCGCGATAAGCCGGACGGCACTGGGCGTCACCCATCGAGTTGATGAGCAGACGGAGCTTGGAAAGATCGAAGCCCAAGCGCTTGTAGAACTCCATGAGCATGATGATGCACTCGGCGTCTGCCGCCGGATCGGGAGCGCCGAGCCACTCGATGCCCACCTGATGGAACTGGCGCAGGCGGCCCTTCTGGGGACGCTCGCCGCGGAACATGGCCTCGGCGTAGTAAGCCTTAAACGGCGTGGAGCCCTGGGGCACCAGGTTGTTCTCCACGACGGCGCGCACCACACCGGCCGTGCCCTCGGGACGAAGCGCCAGGCGCTGCTTGGGCTTGAGCTTGGTGTCGGTGCCCTCAGTAAAGACGCGCTCCAGGTTGGCGCCGCTAAAGACGCGGAACATCTCCTTGCGCACGACGTCGGTCGACTGGCCGATGCCGTGGACAAAGACGTCCACCTGCTCGATCGCGGGCGTCTCGATAGGCTTAAAGCCAAACGGCTCGAATACGCCGGCCGCAATCTGCTGCATCTTTTGCCAAGCGCGCATCTCGGCGCCGATAAGGTCGCGGGTTCCCTCCGCCTTCTGTGCCTGCATGGGCAAACACCTTTCTTTTGTATCGCGTCATAGGTAGTGGTCATTATACGGCACAAAAACAAAACGCGGCGGCGCGTCTGACCGAACGAGGGTATGGGGGCTCGTTCGGCCAGACGCACCGCCGCTGTTTGGGATCCGTTTTCCTCCGTCTCTTTCGAATCACGTGATCTGTTGAGGACGGAGGAAAACGGATCATTTCGTAGGCCCGTGGCCGCCTTGGAAACCGAATGATGGTACGAGCATCCATTCGGCTTCCAGGGCGGCCACGGACAGAACGGGGCGAACAGAAAAGAGCGACGGGCGTCTACTCCCCCGCCACGCTCGTGCGCAGCTTGGCGGCGATGGGCTCGGATGCCAGCAGGAACACGAGCATGACCACGGAGCGCGCCAGGCACACAATCCAGGTGCTCGCAAAGGAGCCCGTGGCATCGAACAGCACGCCCGAGACGATGGCGCCCACGGTGCCCAAGATTGCCTTGAAAGACAAGGACATAGGCCTTATGGCCATGCCCGCAGGCTTGAAAGGCAAGGTTGGGTGCTACCGGTGGTCAGCGATATAGCCCAAAGCGACCGCCGTGTAAGCCGCGGCGCCAAGGGGAAGCTCGGCATCGCTAAAGCGTGCCTTGGGATGGTGCTGAGCAAAATGCTTGTCCGTATCAGTCGCGGCAGCGCCCACGGTAAAGTACGCACTCGGGATCTCGCTCGAGATCAACGCGAAGTCCTCGCTCGCCATGGCGTGGAACAGTGGCAAGAAGGCGGACTTGGGCAGCACCGCGCCCACGTAGCCAAGCGACGCCTGCGTCATATCGTCATCGAGTACGAGCGGGGGAACATCCGAGAGCGTCTCGATAGTCGCCGGCGTACGATAGGTCGTGGCAACACCTTTGACGACCTCCGCGATGCGGGTCTTGAGGTGCTCCATGAGCTCGACGTCGAAGCCGCGCAGCGTTCCCTCGAGCACACAAGTGTCGGGGATGACATTTGCGGCCTGACCGCCGGCGAACTTACCGACAGTCAGTGCGACCTCCTTGGCCGCCGGCACCTCGCGGGAGATGAGCTCCTGAAGCGCCAGATGCACATGGACGCCGGCCGTGATGGGGTCGATGCAGATCTCGGGGCTCGAGCCATGGCCACCCTTGCCCTGAAGCGTGATGCGAAAACCGTACACGCCCGAGAGCGCCGGGCTGCCGTAGAGCACCAGGCCAAGCGGCGACTGGCTATTGACATGCATGGCAAAGGCGGCCTGGGGACGCGGGTTCTGTAGCAGACCATCGGCGATGGCGGCGCGGGCACCCTCAAAGGTTTCCTCGCCCGGCTGGAACAGCAACTTAACCGTGGCATTGGCGTCGACAAGCTCCGCCTCGCGCGCCTTGAGCATACGGGCTGCACCAAGCAGCGCCGTCGCGTGCATATCGTGTCCGCATGCGTGCATGCAGCCGTTCGTAGAGGCGAAAGGCTCGCCTGACTCTTCGGCAACGGGCAGGGCATCCATGTCGCCACGCAGCATAACGACCGTACCGGCCTGTTCGTCCGTGCAGACGCCATTGCCCTGGGCCGCGACGGCACCGGCGCCGACAAGGCCCACAACACAGGAACCATCGACGAGCGTGGCAAATGGGATATCCATCTCGGTCAGGCGCGCTTGAATATACGCAGAGGTCTGCGGGAGGCTATTGCCCAGCTCGGGCATCTGGTGTAAATCGTGTCGCCACGCAGCGAGCTCGTCTGCAAAAGCCTGAGCTTCTGCAACAAGACCGTCACCGATAGCGGCCTGCGCCGCCGCGGTGGCCTTGGGCGCTGATTGCGGTTGAAGATCGGACAGTGCTGGTGCCATAGATGCCCCCCAGTAACGTTTTTGCAGCAAGCACTTTGATAGCGTAAAGTGCAAAGTACTACTTTAAGGGCGACGCATAAAAAATGCCGCCCCGGGAGGGCGGCGCAACAAGTTGTTTACAATTGCGGGCGCGGCTTTTTGCGCAAAAAATCGAAGTGAGTCTCGCTCAAGATAATCGACAGGAAGATAAGCACGAAGCCGGCGAGCAGACGCGAGGTGAGCGCTTCCCCCATCAGCAGCACCGAAAACAACACGCCCGAAGGGGACTCCATCGAAAGGAGCAGCGAGCCCGTCGAAGCCGGGACATGCGCCAGGCCGACGTTTTGGATGAGCAGAGCCACGCATGTGCAGCCCACCGAGAGAAACGCCATCGCAGTGATAAAGCTCGGCGTCCACACGGACAGAGGCGCTTGGGTCTCGAATAGCAGCGACGTTGCCAGGCTCAGCACGCCGTTGCCCACAAACATCCAAAACGTGATGACGTTGATGTCCATTTTGCGACCGTACTTGGCGGTCACCGCCATCTGGATGGCGAAAAAAGCCGCACCCGCCAGCGTAATGACGTCACCAATGTTGAATTCAACGCTATCGAGTGCGACGAGGCCAATGCCCGCTAGGCACAGCAGCGCGGCACCCAAGTTGTAGCGCGTGAGCTTTTCGCCGCTCAGGAAATAGCTCGCAAACGGCACAAGGATGCAATACGTGCCCGTCAAAAAAGCATTCTTGCCCGCCGTAGTATGTGCCAGACCGACCGTCTGCAACGCATAGGCCGCCCACATGAGCACGCCCATACTCAGGCCAACGATCAGGTTGCGAGCGTTGAGGTGCGCGATGATGCGCTTGTGGAAGACGACAAACATGACCAACGCTGCGGGCAGAAAGCGCACGTAGAGCAGTTCAAACACCGGAATGGTGCCGAGTGCGTCCTTCATAGTGGTAAAGGAGTAGCCCCAGATGACCGCCACCGAAAGGAGCAGAACCTTCCAGAACAGCGGCGAGCGAGCGCCGGCGCCGCGGGAGGTGCCGCCCGCGCCCAGGTCCTCGCGAGCAACAGGGCTATCGGGCAAGTTTTCGATTTCGTTGGCAGCGTATTGGGCCATGGAACATCCTCACACTCAAACTGGGCGTGGTGTCCGCACGCGTATGGCTGCGTGCCGCCTCATGGTCAAATAAAAACGGGGCGCACCGGACCCCCGGCACGCCCCGCTACTGTATCAACAACCAAGCGGCACACGCAATTCACTACGCTAAAGCATCGGCAGAGCACACCTCGATGTTCCGGTAACGCCACGCTGTTGCGCTAGATTAATTTAGTACTCTCCAGCTTTTCGATGATCCAGTCGTTGGCTTTGATGACCGGGCGGCGGAAGACGACGCCCAGGGCCAGCGACGGAATCAGATAGCTCGCCAGAATGCCCAACTCAACCCAGTACTCCATATGGTAGGCACCGGCCATGGCGGCGTGCATGGCGTTGATGCCGTGGGTAAACGGCAGGAACGGGTAGATCGCCTGGAACACGGGACCGGTCATCTCGATGGGGAACGTACCGCCCGAACCGCCGACCTGCATGACCAGCAGCACGACGGCGAGGGCCTTACCGATATCTCCAAACGATACCGTAAGCGTGTAGACGATATTGGAGAACACGAGGCTCGCGACCCAGCCGGCAAGCACAAACTGCAGGGGGTTGTCGCACTGGATGCCAAAGAACAGGATATCGCCCGCGCATACGAGTGTTGCCTGCAGCAGGGCCAGACCGCCAAAGAACAGGTAGCGACCCAGGTAGATCTCGTGCAGGCGCACGGGGATGAGCTCGTTGATAAGCTCATCGTCAACCGAGACCTTCATCATGGCCGCCAGCACAATCGAGCCCACCCACAGCGACAGAATCGTGTAGAACGGTGCCATGGCCGAACCGTAGTTGCGGATCGGATAGACCGGCTTGCGATCGAGCGCGACGGGGCCGGAAAGCGACACGGCAAGGCCCTCGGGATCATTGCCGATCATCGTCTTGATCGTAGCGAGGTCATCCGACATCAAGGCGCCGTCGAGCTCGTCCTTAAACGCACTGATCTTGTCCGACGCCTCACCCAGCTGATCAGAAGCCTTGTTGACCAGCTTGGCGGCCTTGGAGAGGCCCTTCGCCAACGAGCCGGATGCATCGGTGAGGCCGTCTACGGCACTATCCAGGTCGCCCGAGATGCCATCAAGCGAGTCCAAAACGCCCGAAATAGTCTTCTTGAGTTCTTTGGCCTTGACCGAAAACGTAGAGTCGTAGTCAATCTTGGCGCCCGAGATACCAGCCTTGGCATCGGAGATGGCCTGATCGACCTCGGCACGCGATTTGTTAACCTCTGCCATACTCTTCGTGAGCGACGTCGCGATATTCGTCAGCTCATTGGCATTGTTGCGGTACTCCGTCGCGGTTTTATCAAGCTCGGCAGCCGCGTCCTCAAGCCCTGCCTTGAGCTTATCGTTACTCACCTGGCCAGCAAGACTACGGAGCTCATTCGCCGTGTCATCAATCTCGTCGGCACGGTTCTTGAGTGACGTTGCGCCATCGTTGAGCTGAGACACCGTAAGATTGACGTGCTGGTTTGCAGCGTCGAATGCCTTTGCGAGCTCGGTAGAAACGTTATCGAACGAACCTGCGCTCCCATCAATAGCAGCATCGATCGCATCGCTGGCGGACTTGAGCGCTTGCTCCGAATCACCGATACCGCTCTCGGCATGCTCCATCAGCTGCTTCACCGACTGATCGGTAGTTCCGGTCTGCTTGAGCAGGCCGCCCGCCGACGTCAGCGAATCGGAGGTCGAACTCAAAATGCCCGCAAGCGAAGTAGCGCTGGCCTTGATGTCCTGCAGGTCCTGAACCGAGTCGCCAAGCGTCGAGGACAGGTTGGCGATAAAGTTGCTGACCTGGTCGGTGCTCATGTAGTCGAGCAGGCTGGACACGGTTTTAAGACCGATGGTCGTAATGGTCTTGGTAAAGGTCTCGTTGACTTGGCTCTGGACGGCACTCGACCCTTTCTCGGTCACGATCTGGGCAATGGCGTTGGCCTTCTGATTCTCGTAGAACTCGATATCGGCATGCTTCACGTCGGTCGAAAAGAGCGTCATCATATCGGCGCTAAACGTCTTAGGGATAACGACAGCCGCATAGTATGCGCCCGATTTGACGCCCTCGATGGCCTTTTCTCGATTGTTGAGTACAACCCAATCGAAGCTCTCGTTGCCACGCAGAGTGGCGGTCACGTTTTCACCCACGTTGACCTCAACGGGGATCAGATCGCTCTCGTAACCCTCATCGGTGTTGACCACGGCGATCTTAAGATTGCCGGTGTTGCCGTACGGGTCCCAGCTGCCGGCGATGTTAAACCACGCGTACAGGCACGGTACGATAACGAGGCCCATCACGACAACCAAGCCGATTACGGAGCGAGACACATTTTGGACATCGCGCTTAAACAGATGCAGGATGTTCTTCATTTATGCCTCACCTCCTTTGGAGTGCTTGCCAAGCGGAGTGGCATCTCCATCATTTGTGGCTGTACTGTCGCTGTCCTGAGATTTATGGTTCGAGCCGATATGCGGCAAGCGGCCCGTGGACTGATCGCCGCCCTTGGCACCACGCTCGCTGGCGTTGAGGCCAAACATGTGGCGGGCGGCAGGAATGGCGGCCGTGTGTTCGCGCATCTCGCGACGCAGGTCCTCATCCGAAAGCGCCGAGATGCGCATCTGGGTATTGAGGCTCGCTCGGATATATTCGATATTGATCAGCCAGCCGCAGATGGCAATAACCGAGATAATCCAAATGACAAGCAGGATGATCTTGCCGTTATTGTCGATATCGAGAACCGTCGACAGGACAAAGAGCAGGACCTGAACGCCCACCACGGCGGCAAAACCGCCCTTGATGTAGTACGGGTAGCGATGTTCAAAGGCGACCGCATGATCGAGCAGTTCGCGACGGTACGAATCGGAATCGAGCATGACGCGCATGGCCGTGCGCAGCGAGTAGCGCTGGCGCGGCAGGTCATTGGACTCGCAGATCATCATACCGGTCGTGGAAAGCTGTTTATCAAAGAGCAGGTTGAGGTTGAGCAGCAGCGGACGCAGCTGCAGGCCGATAAAGAGCGCCACGATCAAGAACACGCCCAGAATGCACAGGTTGAACAGGTAGTTGAACGAGTACATGCCGCCGACGGTCTCGCGCAGCAGATTGATGCCGTAGGTGAAGGGCAGCAGCGGATGCAGCCATTGGAAGAAGCCGGGCATCATCTCGATGGGATACATGCCCGACGAACCGGGAATCTGCACGATAACCAGAATGACGCCGATTGCCTTGCCGATGTGCTTAAACGTAGTGGACAGCGCGTAAATGATGTTGACGTACGTAAACGAGATGGCGATGCCGCCCAGCACGAACAGCAGCGGGTTGACGCACTGTACGCCAATGACCAGATCTCCCACCGTAACGATGATGGCCTGCAACGCGCCCAGGATCACCAGGAGCAACCAGCGGCCAAAGTAGCCCTGACGCGCCGTAAAGCTACCGATGCCCTCGCGGTCGACCTCGAGTTTGTAGATAGCGATGAGCACATAGCCGCCCACCCACAGCGCCAGATTAGTGTAGAAGGGCGCGATGCCCGAGCCAAAGCTCTTGACCGGATAGATTGACTTGGACGTCAGCTCAACCGGAGATGCCATGAAATCTGCCACGTCATTGACGTCGACGTCCATGAGGTCGGCTAACTCGCCCATAGACTCAGAGGTCTGCAGCGCCGCAATGTCATTAGCGGCGGTCGCGAGCTTGTCCTGAACCTTGGCAAGGGAGGCATCGGTTTGGGACAGCGTGGTCTTTGCCTGGCCGAGCGTAGCGTTAAGCTGCGAAAGCGTACCGCGCGCACTTGCAATAGTAGGCGTGAGGCCAGACACGATTCCCGTCAGATCACCCGAGACGGCGGCAAATGAATCAAGCGCGCTCGAGGCCTTCGGCAGCGCGTTTTGACCCAGGTCCGTCTGGGCCTGGCCAAGGTTGGTCGCACCGGTCTGGATTGCGTTATTGATAGCGTCGCTGGCGCCCGAGACAGCCGCGGCGTCATTCGCCATGGCGCTCGACTGCGCAGACAGACCGTCCTTGATGCTCTGAAGCTTTTCATTCTGCTCGCGGAGCAAATCGATGGTCGATACAATGCGCGCGTCAATTTCCTTGGAACCTGTCGACGTGTCATTAACGAGAATTTCCAAGTGCCCGATAACGGCCTTATTGTGGTCGATCGTCGCTTGGAGAGACTCAAGCGAGTTGTCGATGCGGGTGGTCGTAGATGTGACCGCGCCCGTCAGCTTGCCAATCGCAGCGTTCGCGGAGGCTGACGTCTTGGTGAGCGCAAGGCTGCCTTCCGAGAGTGCCTTGGAGAGCGAGGCGACAGAGTTGCCCGCCGTAGCGCGCGCCTCGCCCAGCAGGTCATTGCCCTGAGCGATTGCCTGCGTTAGAGAGGGCGTCTGACCCTGCAGGCCCGCCAACACGGCATCAGCCGAGGCGATAGCGCCACTCGTCTTATCGATGGCGGCATTCATGTCGCCAATCGAATCGCGCACCTCACCCAAGGTACCGGATGCCTCTGATACCGAACCAGCCAACGAATTCTGAGTCTGGGTTGCCTTGTCCTTTAAATCGACCCCGGCATCCTTGGCGATGCTGGCAACGGTCTCGCCCACTGTGGAGACAAATTCCGAGTTGATCTGCTCCTCGATGGTGCTTGCACCGGTGTCGGTAACCTTGGGCGCAATAGCACTCTTCTTCTCATTGACGTAGTACGTAAGCTTGGGCTGATGGTAGTTGCCGTCGAGCATCGAGACCAGGTTATCCGAGAAGTTCTTAGGGATTACGATGGCCGCATAGTACTCACCGCTCTCGACGCCCTCCTTGGCGTCGGCCGCCGAATCGACGAAGGTCCAGCCCAGCTGATCGTTCTCCTTGAGCTGATCGACGACCTGGTCGCCCGCGTTGAGCTCGCCCACCAAGTCGTTTTGGGTGCCCCGATCGTTGTTGGCGATGGCAATCTTGATACCCTGGGTGTTTCCGTACGGATCCCAGTTAGCCACGATGTTGTACCAGGCATACAGCGAGGGAATGACGCACACGCCCAAAGTAACCACCAGGGCGACGGGGTTCACGAGCAATCGCTTGATGTCGCGCTTAAAGATCGCAAAGGAGACCTTTGCATTGGATAGTTTGCTGCCGAGACTCACGCTTGGACCATCCATCCTGTCGTTGAATCGAATCGTACTATCGACAACCATTGTACGGAGGCGCTTTAGTGCCTCACGGCACAATGGTGCTGAGTTTTGCGGGTAGCAATATACTACGAAGATGAGTTAGCGTACAGATGTACAGTAACTCAAATTCCAGCAGCTCGCAAAACCACAACCCGCACAAATTAGCAATCCGAATAGTCATTGGGGACGTTCTTAAACGACTGGTCAAACAAGAACGCCCCCAACGACTAGTTTGGACCACGGTAACATCGATGTTTTAGCAATGCCAGCGAGCGGGCGCCAGAGCGAACAAATTGGCATGAAAAGAGGACGGCATAGACCTTCTGGTCATGCCGTCCTCTTTGAATGACAAGTTGTCGCTCTGGCGCCCGCGCAGCGTCGACTGGTCCGCCGTTCGTTAGAACGGCGGAACTGAGGGCAGCGTCGAGCCGTTACGCGGTTTGGTAAAACCGCGTAACTACCTAACTACATCAAGTTGCAGACAGCTGCCGCGAAGGCAACGGGGTCCTCGGGCAAAATGCCCTCGACCAGCAGGGCCTGATCGTAGAGCAGACCGGAGTACTGCTTGATCTTGTCGGCGTCGCCTGCCTTCTGGGCAGCGACAAGCTTGGCAAAGACCGGGTGCTTGGCGTTGAGCTCGAGCACGCGCTGGCTCTTGGGCATACCATCGGGCGCTCCCTCGGGACCCTTCTGGAGCACCTTCTCCATCTCGAGCGAAAGCGGGCCCTCGGTGGTGATGCACGCGGGAGCATCGGTCAGGCGCGCAGAGACGGCGACCTTCTCGACCTTGTCGCCGAGCGCCTCCTTCATGGCGCTAAAGAGGTCCTCGTTCTCCTTGGTGGCGTCCTCGGCCTCCTTCTTTTCGTCCTCGGTCGCCAGGTCAAGATCACCGGTCGCGACGTTCTTGAGCTCCAGATGACGATCCTCGACCTCGGGCTCGGCACCGTCGGCCACAGCCTTCTCGGCAGCCTCGCGGGCAGCGTCGTCCTCGTAAATCTTGGGCATATCGGCGGCAATGTACTCACGCATGGCCTGGAAGGTGAACTCATCCACATCCTGCGTCAGTAGCAGCACGTCATAGCCGCGGTCGAGCACGCCCTTTACCACGGGCATCTTGGCCAAGCGCTCACGCGAGTCGCCGGCGGCGTAGTAGATGGCCTTCTGATCCTCGGGCATGCCCTTGGCATACTCGGCTAGGGTAATCATCTTCTGCTCCTTGGCAGACCAGAACAGCAGCAGGTCGGCGAGCTCATCGGCCTTCATGCCATAGCTCGAGTAGATGCCGTACTTAAGGCCGCGGCCAAAGTTCTCAAAGAACTTCTCGTAGGCCTCGCGGTCGTTGTCACGCATATCCTCAAGGTCAGCGGTGATCTTCTTTTCCACACGCTTGGCGATGGCCTTGAGCTGACGGTTCTGCTGCAGCGTCTCACGCGAGATGTTGAGCGACACGTCGGCGGAATCCACGACACCGCGCACAAAGTTGTAGTAGTCGGGCAGCAGGTCGTCGCATTTCTCCATAATCAGCACGTTGGAGCTGTAGAGCGCCAGACCCTTCTCGTAGTCCTTGCTGTACAGATCGAACGGGGCGCGACCCGGCACAAACAGCAGGGCGTCGTACTCGAGCGTGCCCTCGGCGTGGAAGCTGATGGTGCGCGCAGGATTATCAAAGTCGTGGAACGTAGACTTGTAGAACTCGTCGTAGTCCTTCTGCTCAACATCGGAGCTGCGCTTTTTCCAAATCGGCGTCATGGAGTTGATGGTCTCGAGCTCCTGGTAGTCCTCATACTCGGGCTTGTAATCGTCGCCGGCGTCCTCGGGCTTGGGTTTCTGGCGGCTCTTGGACACCATCATCCGAATCGGGTAGCGCACATAGTTGCTGTACTGCTGAATCAGGCTCTTGAGGCCCCACTCGGTCAGGAAGCGATCGTAGGTCTCGGCCTCGCCATCGGCGTCGAGCTTCTCGTTCTCACGCAGCGTCAGAATGACATCGGTACCGTGCTCGGCGCGCTCGCCATCCTCGATGGTGTAGCCCTCAAGACCGTCCGACTCCCACACATGGGCGACATCCTCGCCATAGGCGCGGCTCACGACCTTCACATGGCTGGCGACCATAAAGGCCGAGTAGAAGCCCACGCCAAACTGGCCGATGATGTCGACATCCGAACCCTGCTGCTCGGCGTTCTCGGTCTTAAACTCCTCGGAGCCGGAATGGGCGATGGTGCCCAGGTTGCGCTCGAGCTCCTCGGCGGTCATGCCGATACCGTTATCCGAAATCGTGATGGTGCGGGCATCCTTATCAAAGGAGACGCGAATGGCCAGGTCGCCCTGGTCGATCTTGACGCTCGGATCCTGCAGGCTCTTAAAGTTGAGCTTGTCGACGGCGTCGCTCGCGTTAGAGATAAGCTCGCGCAGGAAGATTTCCTTATTGGTGTAGATGGAGTTGATCATGAGGTCGAGCAGTTTTTTGCTCTCGGTCTTAAATTGACGCATGTGCAGTCCTTTCGCGCTACCCCCGTCCGCAAAAACGGCCCGGTTGCCCGAGCCGCATCGCAGACCTGCTATGTTCAGACTTAGATTTTATAACCCATTAGCGCGCATATATACATACGGAATCGAAAAACTGTATGTCCAAACGCTCCGATGCGCCAATTGCCAAGGAGTGCCCCCCCCCTGCCGGCAGAAAAGGAACGTCCCTATCTGCCATCTACGCGCTTGGCCATCCAGGCATGGGGTTGGCCCTCGTCTTCGTAATCTACCGGGGCAATTTGCGTGTAGCCCGCCTTTACATAGAGCGGCAGCACGTATTCCTGTGCATGCAGCTTAATTAGCTTTGCGCCGGCATCGCGTGCACACGCATCACTGGCCTCGACGATCGCACTCGCCAATCCGCGACGACGCATAGCCGGCAGCACTGCGACGCGCCCCATAATGTAGGTCTCCCTCGCCGCAACGCCTTCGTCCATGTCGCATGCCGGCAACACCGGGGCCTCTGCGTCAGCCACGCGCTCAAGCTCTTCGGGAAACACGCGCGAGCAACCGGCAAGCTCGCCGTCTACATAGAGCGTCACATGAATGCAGTTCGGATCCTCGTCGATAGCGTCGAACTCATTCTCGTAGCCCTGCTCGTCCATAAAAACGACGCGGCGCACCAACGCCGCGTCATCAAAGCATCCCGTCTTAAGTTGAATATCCATGGCTGCCCCTTCATTCAATGCGAACGTTAGGGACAGATTTTAGCGAAAATGAGCTCCGCGCACGCTAAACTTCGCGCGAGCCTTCGCCAGGCAATCGTAATGACCCACGTTATGGGCATCGCTCGCGATGAAGCTGTACAGGTTCTGATCGAACAGGCGCTGTGCCGGCTTTTTCTCGCGACCAAAGCGACCGCCGGCAATAAAGTCCGCCGAAGCCTGCAGCTTGCAGCCCATATCGACCAGGCGCTCCGCCACGCTTACATCCTTTTGAACCGCACGATAGCGCTCAGGATGAGCGATGATCACCTGGTAGCCACGGCACTGCAAATCGTAAATCGTGTTCTCGTACTCTCTAAACGCATACACATCGGCATGCGTCGAAAGCTCGAGCAGAAACTCGTTGGTTCCATCGAAATGCAAGTGCTCCGCGGCATCGATACCAAGCTCAACGAGCTTTCGATGGTTGACCTCGAAGCCCATCTGGAGCGGAAAACCGTCAGCGTTATCACGCAGCAGCTCAAAGGCATCCCACATCTTGTCGTAATCAAAATAGGGATCACGGCAGTGAGGAGTGCAAACGATTCTGGTTACACCGGCCCGTTTGGCAGCCTCGAGCATCGCCAAGCTCTCATCGAGATCGGCGGCGCCGTCGTCTACACCCGGCAAGATATGGCAATGAATGTCACGCATAGGTCAGCCTTAATCAACTAAACGTTTGCTCGGTTGGTGAAGATGCCCTTTTTGGAAGTCCCCTGATCGTCGGAGCCCTTCTTCACCTTCTTACCGTCCTTGGTGTAGTAGGAGTAGTAGTACTCGCTGGTCTCGGTCTCGCAGTAGTTCATAACGGTACCAATGAGCTTGACCTTCTCGGACTTCTTAAGCTGACCGATGGCGTTGAGCGCCTCCTCGCGCTTGGTGAAATCCTCACGCACGACAAAAAGCGCACCGTCGGTCAGACTTGCGATCTCGGCAGCATCGATGAAGGTGCCGACCGGGGGAGCATCAAAGATGACGTACTGGAACTTGGCGGACAGTGCCTTTACCAGCTTGGCAAAGCGGTGAGAGACGATGATGTCGGCAGGATTGGGAATATGCGGCTCGGCATCGAGGAAGTAGAAGTTCTTCTGACCCGTCTCGACAATCGCCTGGTCAATAGAAACCTGCTCGGAAAGGACTGCATAGAGTCCGCCGCGGGAGCGGACGCCGAGCATATCGGCAAGGGACCTGCGACGCATATCAGCCTCGACCAGCAGGACGCTCTTGCCGCTGGTGGCGATAGCCTGGGCAAGGTTGATGGAAACCGTAGACTTGCCCTCGTTGGGAATCGAGGACGTAACGGTGATGGTGCGAATGGGGTCGTCCACGCTCGCAAAGCGGATGTTGGCCAGAAGGGTCTTGGCGGCATTCTGTACAACGAGCTTATCGGTGTTCTTTGCCTTAGCCATGCCTATTTACCACCTTTCATAGCCGGAATTCGGCCAACAACGGGAATGCCCAGGAGCTCTTCCGCCTCTTCGGCACCGCGGATGCGGGTATTGAGCATGTCTGCCAAAACGACATAGGCGACTGCGATAAAGATACCGGCGAGGAACGCGACGGCAATATACAGCGTGCGCTTGGGGCCGCTGGGGGCTTCGGGGGTCTTAGCCTCGTCGATAACGTTGATGCTCTGGGCAGCGCCGACGTTCTGAGCGACCGTACTCACCGAGCTAGCTATGGCCTTTGCGACCTCAGCCGTCTCCTTGGCATCGGTGCCGGTAACCGAAAGCGTAATGACACGCGTGGTGGTCTCGGAGGAAACAGACACCTTGTAGTCATCCAGATCGGTGAGGCCCAGTTCCTTGGCGGCGCCGCTCTTAACGCTATCGCTATCCAGCAGCGTGGCGATATCGTTGGAAAGCATCTGGCTCGCCGAGAGATCGTTGTAGCTCATCTGGCCGCTATCGTCGGTCTTGGCGAGAATGTACATGCTCGTCGTCGCGGTATAGGTGTTGTCCATCGCGGCGAAGGACACGATGCCCATGGCGATCGCGCAGACCACCGGAAGGGTGATGACCAGCTTGAGGTGCTTCTTCAGCAGCTGGAACAGTTCGAGAAGGGTCATGCAGCTTGCCTTTCATTTCCCCAGTTCGGATTGACAAAACTGTCCGTATGTTATCGCATCTTTTTACCGAGACCAAACTCTATACATAAGAAACAGGCTCTCCTGTAAAAATGTCGGAAGCAATCGTAAAATTGCACAACAACGCCGCACCCGAAAGTCAAATGCGGCGTCTACATCAATACCTATGTTGTATCGCTATGCGAATGGCTCGTCCTGCTGTATGGGAAACGTCACCGTAATGGTGGTTCCCACGCCCAACTCGCTCGACAGATCGAGCGTGGCGTGATGATACAGGGCCGCATGCTTGACAATGGCAAGCCCCAGACCGGTTCCGCCGCGCGCCTTGGACCTACTCTTGTCCACGCGATAGAACCGCTCAAATACCTTGCCCTGTTCTTCAGGCGCGATACCGATTCCCGTGTCGGCGACCGCAAGGAACGGATGGCCTTCGTCGTTGGTGTCGCACTGCAGCGTAACCGTACCGCCGGGTCGATTGTAGCGGATGGCGTTGCTCGCCAGATTATAGATGAGCTCGTCAATCAAGCGCGACACGCCTTCGATGACCACAGGCTTGGTCTCATGACTTATCGTCACATTCGCCTGACGGGCGACCTGTTCAAGACGCTGCTCAACCGCGTAGATGGCACGCGAGAGCTCAATAGGCTCCGTGGAACCAATGGGCACCGCCTCGCCCTCAGTTGCACGCTCGGCCTCGTCCAAGTTAGACAGCGTAAGGATATCGTTGACAAGCGCTGCCAAGCGGCCCGCCTCACGATAGATGCGACCGCCAAAGTTGCGCAGGTCGTCCTCGCCCTCGACCATGCCATTTGCGATGAGCTCGGCATAGCCCGAAATCGCCGTAAGTGGCGTCTTGAGCTCATGAGTGATATTCGCCGTGAACTCGCGGCGCATACGGTCGTTGTCCGCTAGCACCGCCATTTGGCGCTTGAGCTCCTGGCGCTGCGACTCGATACGCTCAAGCATGGGGACCATCTCGGCATAGGCGTGCTCATAGCTACGGCGTGGGTGGTCCAAATCCACCTCTTGCAACGGCGCGATGATGGCACGGGACTCGCGGCGCGCCATAAAAAACGAGAGTACCGCACCCGCTGCTGCGATAAGCAGCATCGGCGCCACCATCGACAGCAAAATCGCCGCAACGCCAGGCTGGGCCTGCGCCAAGCGGACAACCTGGCCGTTATCAAGGGCGACGGCGCGATACAGCATAATCTCGTCGAGCGTAGAGCTTGCGCGCTCCGCGGAACCCGAACCATTCTCAAAGGCCTCGATGACCTCGGGGCGATCGCCATGGTTGGGCAGTGTGGAAGGCGGCGCCTCGTTGTCGTAGGCAACCGATCCATCCTTGTTAATCAGCGTGATGCGCAAGTCCTCGCGATCGAGGCTACGCAAGAACGGGATGGGCTCCTGCTGCTCGTCGAGGGCGGCAGCAATGAGCTCGGTTTCCTGCGCCAGATTGGCACTCGTGGCATCCGCCAAGGTGTTTTGCACAAAGAACGCACCCAGCACCGTAAACGCCACGATAACCGCCATGGCGCAGACAAAGATCGTCACAAAAACGCGGTGCGACAGCGTATGTTTTCCCTGGGGGGCGAAGACCACGGGTTACTCCTCCGATGCGGTGGCCGCGGTGACGTCACCTTCGGCACCATCACCGGCAGAAGGCTCGGCCAAGCGGTAGCCCACGCCGCGCACGGTCTCGATGGCGCTGGCATGCTCGCCCAGTTTTTGGCGAAGCGTCTGCACGTGCACGTCAACAGTGCGCGAACCGCCGTCGAAGTCCCAGCCCCACACGCTCTGCAGCAACGACTCGCGGGTAAAGACCACGCCGGGCTTGCGCATGAGGTACTCGAGCAGGTCGAACTCGCGCAGGGTGAGCTTAAGCGGCTCGCCAGCAACGGTCACCTCGCGATGGCTGGGCGAAAGCACGATGTCGCCCACGCTGAGCACATCGCTCGCCTGCTTGACCATTCCGCCGCGACGCAGCAGTGCGCGGCAGCGGCTCGCAAGCTCCATGAGCGAGAAGGGTTTAGTCAGGTAATCGTCGGCACCGCCATCGAGCGCCATCACCTTGTCGAGCTCGGTGTCCTTGGCGGTAAGCATCATGATGGGCACCGTCGCCGTCAGGCGGTCGGCGCGGAGGCGGCGCATAATCGCCAAACCATCGGTATCGGGCAGCATGATATCGAGCAGCACAGCATCGGGCACCCGTCGCGCCACGGCGGCCTTAAACTCGCCGTCGCACGAAAAGCCCTCGGCCTCGATTCCCTGCTTGCGCAGCGCATAGACCGTCAAATCCCTGATGTTGTCATCGTCCTCGACGTAATAGATCATGTTGAACCCCTTTGCGGCCGACATGACCGCATCTTAACCCTAAAGGTGCCTGTACTAGATGGTATCAGCCAAAACGGCCCGTCAAATAATCCGCCGTGCGCGGATCGATCGGGTTTTTGAAGAGCTGGGCAGTGGGCGCATGCTCCACCAGCTCGCCCAGCAAAAAGAATGCGACCGAATCGGAGATACGCGCCGCCTGCTGCATATTGTGCGTAACGACCACGAGCGTGCAGGTCTCTTTGAGCTCGCAGGCCAGCTGCTCCACCACCAGCGTCGACACAGGATCGAGTGCCGAGGTCGGCTCGTCCATCAGCAGAATGTCGGGCTGCACGGCAAGTGCGCGGGCGATGCACAGGCGCTGCTGCTGGCCGCCCGAAAGACCCAGACCCGACTCTTTGAGCTTGTCCTTGGCCTCGTCCCACAGGGCGGCGCGTCGCAGGGAGTCTTCGACCAGCTCGTCGAGCACGACGCGATCGCGCACACCCATACCGCGCGGCCCATAGGCGACGTTGTCGTAGATGCTCATGGGAAACGGGTTGGGGCGCTGGAACACCATGCCCACGCGCTGGCGAAGGCGGCAGATGTCGTAGTCGCCCAGGATATCTTGACCATCGAGCGCAATCTTGCCCTCGATTCGGCAGTCCTTGATGCCGTCGTTCATGCGGTTAAAGCAGCGCAGCAACGTGGACTTTCCGCAGCCCGAAGGCCCGATGAACGAGGTAATCTGCTTGTCGCGGATCTTGATATTCACGTCCTTGAGCGCATGGTGGTCGCCATAGAACAGGTCGAGGCCCTCAACATCGATTCGCGTCGGCGAGGCGGCAAGATCCTCTGCCGTGGGGCGAGTCGCATCCCCAACCTCGCGCTCGTGCGCGGCCTCGGCCTGCGCTTTCATGAGTTCTTCAAGCTCCGTGGGCTCCACAGCCGCAGCAGCCGTCATACCGCATACCTCCACATCGATATCAATTCAGCAGTATCGATAGTAGGAATCGCGGCTCATATGCACGTGAGCGCATTGTCAAGTGTTTGTAAGGGCACGCTGGCTATGCGGCGGGCAGCTCGATGGTGAATATCGTGTGTTCGGGCGTCGATTCACATGCAACGGTACCGCCGTGCGCGCATACGATCTCCTTGGCGATGGCAAGCCCCAGTCCAGCGCCGCCGCGATTGGTCGCACGCGCCGCATCCAGGCGATAGAACTTCTCAAAGATCACCTTGAGCTTAGCCGCAGGGATGGGATCGCCCTGATTGATAAAGCGCACGCGCACGCCACCGCCGTCCCGGCGTCTGGCCTCGATCGTGATGGTCGAGCCCTCATAGCTATAGGCAATAGCGTTTTTCATGATGTTGTTGAACACGCGAGCCATTTTGTCGCCATCCACGAGCACCGTCAGGTCCTCGCGAATATCAACTTGGACTTCCTTATGCTGCTCGTTGAGGATGGGATAGAACTCGTCAGTCACCTGAGCCAGCAGCAACCCCAGATCAACATAGCCGCGCGTGAGCACGATATCGTGGAAGTCAAAGCGCGTGATATCGAAGAACTCTTCGATGAGCGTATCGAGCCGGTGCGCCTTGTCGAGCGCCACGCCCGTAAAGTGCGCACGTTGCTCAACCGGCAGCTCGGGAGCCTCTTGCAGCAGCGAAAGATAGCCCACCACACTGGCAAGCGGGGTGCGTAGGTCATGTGCCAAGTACGTGACCAAATCGTCCTTGCGATGCGACTCGTCACGCAGAGCTTGCTGCACCTTGCGCTCACGGTCACGCACGCGGTTAAGGGCGCCCTCGACCTCCAAGAAGTCGCCGTCGATGTTATCCCAGGTGTCGGGGTGATCGATCAGGCGATCTTGAATACGAGCGGCCAGCACACAATCGGCATGCTGCTCGCCCTGCTCGTAGCCCTGGTAGTACAGGGCGCGGCCACACAAGAACAGCACGCACGCGGCAAGCGCCAGCACAAAGCCAAGCATGTTGAATACAAAGCCGGCATCGAACAGCACCGGCCCTTCGATGCCGCCGAGCGCCATGGCGCCAATCGCCAACGTCATGGCCCACGCGGCGCCGCCAATCACCACGCAGCGGCACACGATCTCAAATCGATCGATCAGCAAAAAGCCGACAAGCAGCACCGCCAAGATTCCGACGATGTTGTCGATGCCAATCAGCAGCAGGCTCAGCAAAAAGAGCAGCACCGTTGCAAGCGCGCGGTTGTCGACGACCGACCTCACGTATTCAAAGAGCCGATCGGGCACCTCGAACGCTTGCCTATCGTCTTTTGTCATATCAAGATCCTCACAAGCGAAAAGCGTTATTCGATGATGTAGCCGACGCCCCAGACGTTTTTGATAAAGCGCGGCTTTTGTGCGTCATCGCCGATCTTTTCGCGCAGGTGGCGAATGTGTACCATCACCGTATTGTTGGAGCCGGGCATAAAGTCCTCGTTCCACACTGCGCGGAACAGGTCCTCCACGGCCACCACGCTGCCGCGATGCTCGACCAGATACAGCAAGATTGAATACTCGGTGGGCGTGAGGCGTACCGGTGAACCGTCCACCGTCACGGAACGAGCATCGCGGTTGATCTCCAAGCCGTCGAGCTGAATGGTCGGCGACTCGGCCGCCTGCGCACGGCTACCGTAGCTGGTGTAGCGGCGAAGCTGAGCGTGCACACGCGCGATGAGCTCCAGCGGGCGGAACGGCTTGACCACGTAATCGTCCGCGCCAAGCGAAAGGCCCTCGATCTTGTCTTGCTGGGCATCGCGCGCCGTCAGCATAATCACAGGATAGGTATGGCTGGAACGGATCGTACGCAGCAGCTCAAATCCATCGATATCGGGCAGCATGACATCCAGCAGCGCCAGATCGAACTCCTGCTCCAAGATTGCCTTGGCAGCATCGGCCCCGCTATAGGCAATCTGGACATCAAAGCCCTCTTTTGTAAGGTAGATACCAACCAAGTCGGCGATGGCCTTCTCGTCATCAACTACCAGTATGCGCTCGTTCATGCGTGCTCCTCTCGCGCTCCATTATGCCCGAGGCGACGCACGCCACACACAACAAGCGTGGGTGATTAAGTCGGCCTTAAGCACCCTTGTGCCCGTTCGAGCGCGGATGTGGGCCACGCACGCACGCGATGATCGCCGACGCCGGCAAACGATATACTCTAGTTCCAGAAGAGACCATCCCGTCGAAAGCGAAATCCGTGAAGTCCCTCACCTCTTTTGCAAAGCGCTCAGCCCAGCTTGCCGCCGGCTTTGTCTGCGCTATCGCCCTTGCCGCTGGCGCGCCCACCGTCGCCGGCGCCCAAGTGCTCACGACCGACAATGTTTGCGGCAAAACCGCCGATGCGCGCGGCATCACGGCCGAAAACCTGCCCGATATCGATGCGACCAATGCCCTCGTCATGGGCAAAGACGGTACCGTCTACTATGCCCGCGGCGCCGATGAGCAGGTCAAGATTGCCTCGATCACCAAGGTCATGACCGCAATCCTAACCGTCGAGAATTGCAAGATGGACGAGAAGGTCACGGTGAGCAACGCCGCAGCCACCGTGGGTAATTCGACCGCTGGCTTGCTCGAAGGCGACGAGCTTACCGTGGAGCAGGCACTGCGCGGCCTGATGATTCCCTCGGGCAACGACGCCGCCATCGTTCTCGCCGAATATGTGGGCAAGAAGATCGACCCTAAGACCAAAGACGCCGAGGCCACATTTGTGAAGGCCATGAACGAGCGCGCTAAGAAGCTCGGCTGCACCGGTACGCTTTTTGAAAACCCGCATGGTCTGGACTTTGATGAGTGGGCTGGCAATATGCACTCAACCGCACACGACGTAGCGCTGATGATGCAGGAGGCCATGAAAAACGACACGATCCGCGAGGTCGTAGCGAGCGAGGATTCCTGGATCGAGGTCACGGGCGCCAACGGCACCGACCATTCGCATTCCATGGACACGCATAACTATTTGCTGGGCCAAGATGGCAACATCGGTGGCAAGACCGGCACCACCGACGATGCAGGCTATTGCTTTACGAGTGCCTACAACCGCGATGGCGACGAGATCTACACCGTCGTTTTGAACTCCACTACCACCGACCAGCGCTTTACCGATACCGCAACCCTTGCCAATTGGTACTACGGTCACAAGGTGACGGTCGCGATCGCCAACACGCAGGAAAAGACCGCCAACGACAACCCGCTTATGGCACGCATTAGCCAGACAGATTGGACGGACAAGACGATCGACGCCACGCTCGCCGACCCCACGGCGCAAGCGACCGTGTTTTCCCTTGCCGGCGAGGTGACCGAAAAGGTTAGCTACGACGATCTTTCGGGCACGGTGCATGTGGGCGACAAGGTGGGCAGCGTTACGCTCAAGCAGGACGGCACCAA
This sequence comes from uncultured Collinsella sp., assembly GCA_902470765.1. Classification (GTDB taxonomy): domain Bacteria; phylum Actinomycetota; class Coriobacteriia; order Coriobacteriales; family Coriobacteriaceae; genus Collinsella. The sequence goes on along the minus strand of CABRHW010000025.1, from coordinate 9,219 downwards.
GATCGCCGTCATGGACCTGGTTGCCGACGAGGAAGGCGCAGGGCCGAATCCCATTGAATGGCTGCTCGTGAAGCTCGATCGCTTGGGCCGCCGCATCGACAACCGCCCACTCACGGCAGAGAGCGATACCGTAGCCAAGGCACCCGAGATGTAGGCTCGAAGAACAATACGCTCACCGAAAGAAGGCATCCGAAAGGATGCCTTCTTTTTTGAGGGTTCGAATCCCCAGCCGCCATTCTTGATAATAAAAAAGGGCCCCAAATGGGGCCCTTCTTCAAATTCGTACTGGCGGAGAGCTGGGGATGTCCGGGCATGCTACGCATGCCCTCCGGCTTCAAAGCCTGGCGGCTTTTCGCCCACGGGCTACAAACGCTTTCGCGTTTGCTCAACGCGCGTGCCCTCTCGGGTTCGAATCCCCAGCCTCCTTTCTCCGCACAAAAAAGGGCCCCAAATGGGACCCTTCTTCAAACTCGTACTGGCGGAGAGCTGGGGATTCGAACCCCAGATGCCCTTTTGGGGCATACTCGCTTAGCAGGCGAGCACCTTCGGCCTCTCGGTCAGCTCTCCGTAACAGCCGTTCTATAGTAACCAAACAGCCAAGGATGGGCAAGAGGAAATTTTCTAATTGCCTAGCATCCTTTCCTCCTTGGAAGCTTCGCCTACCCCAGCGAACGGTTGAGGGAGCCGAGCTCGTCGTTGCCCATGGTGCGCCACATTTGGAAGATGCAACCGCGTGCCAGGAAAAAGAAGCCGTTGTCGACCAGTTGCACAGCGGCATCTGCAAGCTGATTCGTCACGGCGGACACTGGCGGCAGCTCAAGTCCAGCCTTGCGGATGGTCTCGACCGCCTCCTCGAACGTCGGAGGCTCGCTGACGCCCATCTCGTTCATAAGGCCCTGCATTTCTTCCAGCGCGCTGCTGCCCGATTCCTCACCGCGCGGCACCAGACGGTAACAAGCCAGCGCCAGGTCGAGCTGATCACAATTCCAATAGGCAAACGCCAAGCGATAGAACAGGTAGCCGATTGCAGAACGATCGCTGGCAATACGTAGGCCGTGGCGCGCCACCTCGATAATCTCGTCAAAGCGCTCCAGACGCGCAAGCACGTTGATGAGCGCAAAGTGCGATTGCATGGACGAGCGCGCCAGATCGTAAAGATGGCGCACCTCGGGCAGCGCTCGTTCAAAGTCCTCTTGCTCGGCGTAAAAGCTGCAGATCTCGTGCTGGGCAAAGTACAGCGCATCGGGCGCACGAAGGATTCGCACAGAGCGGTCTTCTTCCAACACCGGTAACACCATGCGTACCAGCTGGTTATCGCAAAACTGCGTTTGAACCGGACCTGTCGCCAAAAGCTCGGCGACCGCGCACTTAGCCTCCAACTCCTCGACAAGACGGGAAAAGCCTTCAAAAGCACCTGTACGGTCGACTTTTGCCTGCTCGCGCAATTCAACAACACGGGCCACGTATGGGTCGTCGTCCTCTTCCATGACCTCCAGCTCGTCAGCCGTATCGGCAAGCAGCAGATCGCGCAGCGCCGGCGGCAGCGTGCGATGGTCATCGCGCGGACGAGCATGAACCTCCGCAGGCTCAATCGTCTCCGGAGCGGTTGACTCATACGCCTCAAGCACACGCTTGCACGGCATATCGTCCATGTCCATGCTCTCAAGATCCTTGGCGACAGACATGCAATCGGCCAGATAGGCCGCGCGCCCAAAGAAATACGTTGCGACAACGCGCTCGCCCTGCTCACTGTCGGGAGTAGCAATCTGCACATAGCAGCGCGTGATGCAGGTGCCTGCGGCAAAACACGCTGCCGCAAGCGTGAGTGCCACGCGCGCATCGTGCTCCGCGGCCCAGATCGCACGCGTATCCTCGTCCAGCTCGCGCCAGGCGTCATCTTGAGCGTCGTATTCACGTTGCGGCATGGCATCAACGACAGACTGCCCAAACCGAACGAGCATAATCCCCTCGGCAACGTTTGCCCGATAGGTATAGTCGAGCCGCGTGACCACGTTTAGTGCCTCGACAATACGCGCGAAGCGGGTACGCACATCCCACTCACCGCCCGGCTGGCACGAAACCGTTCCCGGTTTGGCCCACGGGTTATCGCTCGAGGCCGTATCGAGCAGTCGGGGAACATCGTTGGTCGTCTTAGCGATATGCCACGAATCAAAGAGCGCACAGCCCTCAAGGCTCGGCGACGAGGCCGCGGGGGCCAATCCAGCCCCAATGCGCTCAAGGATGCCGGAGAGGCGGTTGAGACGGCACTCGATGGCGAGCAGCGTGTCAATCTCGTCCTGGTCTAGCAGACTACGATCAAAATTGAGATAGAAAAGCTTTGAGCGATCGATGCGAGCCAGGCTCATCTCGGACTTAGCGGCGATGGTGCGCAAGCGGGGCAAGTCAATTTCACTCATAAGGGCGGCGGCATAGCGCTCGATACCGCTCGGATTCTCGGCATGGTCAACGCGGTAGAGCAGCGTCTCGATAGCGTCAGGTAGCGGTGTCGTGTTAAAGCCCAAAAACACCTCGACCGGCTCGGGCAACTTTACGAGCTTGATCTTGTCGACAACGTTTTGCATACCCTCGTCGAGTCCGTCGGCGTCCGCTGTGCTCGCAATGGTATTTTCGGAGTCAGCGAATATCACGTAGCGCAGGAACATCGATGCCATGAACTCACCGTAAGGAAGGGAGCGGGCCGAATTCCATGTCTCGTGATCGGACTGTTCGCGCATGGGACCTTCGGGAGAGCCGACGGTTCGCGCGCACGCGCGCATCGTGCCGTTTGCTCCCCTCACCATAATCTCACCAATACCGGAGTCCGACTCGTCAAGGACCAGTTCCATGTCGGGATCGTTGGGCAGCGGAGCCTCGCTGACGGGGCGGTCCACCTTGTACACCTCACCCGAAACGCTTACGTAGCCCAAAAGCGACACATGGCTTTTGCCAACGAATTCGACGACATAACAAGATTCATGCTGATCCTCGCCAAAGAGTTTCCAGACCACGCCATATGAGCGTCCCGCAGGCTGCTCGGGCATCGCCGGAAAGCGCTTCTTGGGATCGAGAAACCTGAGCTTGTATGTCGGACGCTCTGCCACGGAATATCACCCTGATCGGTCGCTTGAAGAAGGAGTGGTCGCGAATAAGTCGCGACATCTACTCGGAATCTTACACGAGTCGACAGGAAATCGTCCCTTTGGACGAAAGCACTCAAGCTGGCGCAAAAGAAAAGCCCCCGTTGCCGGGAGCTTTAATCTCAAATGGTGCGGCGTATAGGATTCCGCGCATCCGCTGCGCGGATCCGCACCGGCTTCGCCCGCCTGCCGGCGTGCTCGCCCGCGGGCTAAAAACGCTCCGCGTTTTCTTTACGCCCGCGCCTCGACCGAGGTTCGAATCCATGCGGTGTTTACGTAAAAGAAAAGCCCCCGTTGCCGGGAGCTTTAATCTCAAATGGTGCGGCGTATAGGATTCGAACCTATGACGTTCTGATTCGTAGTCAGACCCTCTATCCAGCTGAGGTAACGCCGCGACTTGTTGATTATTATGCACAGGGACTGAATAATGGTCAAGCATTTTTTCAAAAAAAGTTATCGAATTTGATTTTTACTCATTTGATGCAGTCGACCGACTCGATACTTTCAAACACGGCGAAAGCAACTCCTCAAGTATGTCGACATATAAGAAAAGCCTCCGTTACCGGAGGCTTTAAAGTTCAGTTGGTGCGGCGTATAGGATTCGAACCTATGACGTTCTGATTCGTAGTCAGACCCTCTATCCAGCTGAGGTAACGCCGCAACGCACGGATTATTATGCACGTGACCCCTCGATGGGTCAAGCGACAATTTGGAAAAATTTTACGAAGTGATGATTAAGACGCTCACGCCTCGACCGAGGTTCGAATCCATGCATGGTTTCCAAAAAAGAAAAGCCCCCGTTGCACGGAGGCTTCAAGTTCGATTGGTGCGGCGTATAGGATTCCGCGCATCCGCTTCGCGGATCCGCACCGGCTTCGCCCGCCTGCCGGCGCGCTCGCCCGCGGGCTAAAAACGCTCCGCGTTTTCTTGACGCCCGCGCCTCGAACGAGGTTCGAATCCATGCGGTGCTGCCATAAAAGAAAAGCCCCCGTTGCCGGAGGCTTTCAATTTCAATTGGTGCGGCGTATAGGATTCGAACCTATGACGTTCTGATTCGTAGTCAGACCCTCTATCCAGCTGAGGTAACGCCGCAGCGCAAGACATATAAAACCACTTTAGCTTATTGGAGTCAAGCACAATTTCAAACTTTTTTGTGGAACGCAGTCTTGTCATGCTGCTCCGCATATACCGTCGTTCCCCGTACGATCGATTGGCTTTTCGATCACGTCAAACTTAGCATCAAGTTCCCTCAGGAGCGATCTCACCCGCTGGGCACAATCATAATCGGCAAACGAGATACTCAACATGCGAGCAACCTGGTTAGATGTCCGGACCCCATAGAAATGCTCCAGGGCCACAAGCCCCTCGTGCGCCACAAACGTCTCAACCACATGAGGCGACTCCTCAAAGCACCATTGGGTCAACGGACCCCCGCTCGTCTGTCGAACCACCAGGCCACCCATGCCAGACGGCTCACACGTTACAAGCAGGTACTCCCCGCCCTCGTCGCTCTCAAACAAAACCACCCGATCATCAAACAGCTCCATCGCGTCCCCTTTCTCTCGCTCTTATTTAGCAAAAGCATAGCAGGTAGATTGCTGTATACAGAACAGTTGTTCGTGTGTTTTCTATTGAGCTGTCCGCACGGCATGGTATGGACCTGCGCACGAAATAGGGCGCCCCCGAAGGAGCTCCCTTGCATATCGCCTATGCAGCCAAGTTACGCGACCGGCTCGATCTTCTCGAGGCCGCCCATGTAGGGACGCAGGACCTCGGGGATCGTGATGGTGCCGTCGGCGTTCTGGTAGTTCTCCAGAATGGCAGCCATGGTACGGCCAGCCGGCAGGCCGGAACCGTTGAGGGTGTGCAGATAGCGCGAACCCTTGAAGTTCTCGGGGTCGCGATACTTGATGTTGGCGCGGCGAGCCTGGAAGTCACCGCAGTTGGAGCAGGAGCTGATCTCCTTGTAGGCGTTGTAGCTCGGCAGCCAGACCTCGATGTCGTAGGTCTGACGGGCAGAGAAGCCCAAGTCGCCGGTGCACAGGCTAATCACGCGATACGGAAGGCCCAGCTGCTGCAGCAGGTACTCGGCCTCGGCGGTCATGCTCTCGAGCTCCTCGTCGGACTCCTCCGGCTTAGCGAACTTGACCATCTCGACCTTGTCGAACTCGTGCTGACGGATGATGCCACGGGTATCGCGACCGGCGGAACCGGCCTCCTCGCGGAAGCAGGGGGTGAAGGCGGTGTAGCGGCGCGGCAGGGTGTCGGCGTCGAGGACCTCACCGGCGTGCAGGTTGGTGAGCACGACCTCGGCGGTGGGGATCAGGAAGTTGTCGCCCGAGACGTGATAGGCGTCGTCCTCGAACTTGGGCAGCTGGCCCGTGCCGAACATGGTCTGACGCTTGACGACGATGGGCGGCCACCACTCCTTAAAACCACGGCTGGTGTGCGTATCGAGGAAGAAGTTGATGAGGGCGCGCTCAAGACGGGCGCCGGCGCCACCGAGAACGGTGAAGCGGCTGCCGGAGAGCTTGTTGCCGCGCTCGAAGTCAAGGATGTCGAGGTCGGTGCCCAGATCCCAGTGCGGCTTAAAGTCGAAGTCGAACTCGCGCGGGGTGCCCCAACGACGGCGCTCGATGTTCTCGTCCTCGTCCTTGCCGTACGGCGTGGCCTCGCAGGGAATGTTGGGCAGGTGAGCCATGAAGTCGTACTGCTCCTGCTCGAGGGCGGTGCGGCGCTCGGCCAGACCGTCAATCTTCTCGTTGACGGCGCGCACGGCCTCCTTGGCGGCCTCGGCCTCGTCCTTCTTGCCCTCCTTCATCAGGGCGCCGATCTTCTTGGACTCGGCATTGCGCGTGGCTTGAAGTTCCTCAACCTCGGTGATGACGGCACGACGCTCGTCGTCGAGCTCAAAGAACTTCTCGCGATCCCAAGACGTCTGGCGGTTAGCCATGGCGACATCGATGGCATCGGGGTTCTCGCGAACAAACTTGATATCAAGCATTAGATCCTCCGGCGATATACATTCCATTTAGGTTGCAACCTTGTACATGTATGGGCAAGTATATACTTATGAGCGTTTACGACCCAACTCAACTACGCAAGAAGGCACCCAATGGACGCAGTTTTTTCCTTTTTGTTTGGCACCCGCACCGGTTTTGCCATCCTTTTCGCCGGCGGCATCCTGCTGTTTGCGATTATTGCCTTTGTAATGGAGAAGCGCACCCATAAGATGTATGTCGACCGCGGCCCCAAGTCCGAGGACGAAGAAGACAGCTTCTGGGACTAACCTGCCAAAAAGGGACAGGTTTATTTTGGTCGGTTTTATCTGGGCAAACGCAAGTGCCCCGCAACTGGAATTGAGCCAGTTGCGGGGCACTTTTCGCTAAAAGGACAAAACCGCAGGAAAAACCTGCCAAAATAAACTGTCCCTTTTTTGGTCGGTTTTACTGGAGGGTTGCGTCGATTGCCTTGACCAGGGCGCTGCGCATGCCGGCGTCCTCGAGTGCAACGACGCCCTTGATGGTGGCACCGCCGGGCGAGCATACGGCATCCTTCATCGCTGAGGGATGCTGACCGGTTGCGAGCTGCAGCTTTGCCGTACCCAGCACCATCTGGCTCACAATGCGATAAGCATCCGCACGCGGGATACCGTGCTTGACCGCCGCATCGCCCAGGGCCTCGATTGCCATGGCGACAAACGCCGGAGCGCAACCACCCACCGTGCCGCCCACAAACAGCAGGCTTGTGTCGAGCTCGACGACAGCGCCAAGCTTACCGAGCAGGTCGAGCACCACAGCACGCTGCTCGTCGTTAAGCGTCGAAGCCTTCTCGCAGGCGATGACGCCCTCGCCCACCGAAACCGGCGTGTTGGGCACCGTCGAGATATGCGCGACGCCCGGCAGGACCTGCTCCCACTTGGCACTGTCCCAGGTCCAGGCAACCGACAGAACGACCTTTTTGGCAAGAGCACCCTTGAGCGGGGCGAATACCTTCTCGATCATGTACGGTTTGACCGCAGCGACCACGATATCGGATGCGGCGACAACCTCGGCGGCATCGTGGCAGGCGACCATGCCGCGCACCTCGCAACGCTCGACCAAAGCATCGTAGCGGCCTGCGCAGGCGCACATGTCGCCCGCGGCCACGCCGGCGGCAATCCAGCCATCGGCCATAGCACTCGCCATATTGCCAAAACCGACAAATCCGATCTTCATATCACACAGTCCTTTCAGATGCGTTCCTCAAAAACGAAAGTCATTGTCCCACGCTATTGTTTCGTATTGCCGACCTACTTGTGATACGGCTCGCCACGGCTAATCTTGCAGGCGCGGTAGATCTGCTCCAGCAGCACCACGCGCGCCAGGTTGTGCGGCAAGGTAATGCGCCCAAAGCTGAGCATCTCGTCGGCGCGGGCGCGCACCTCATCACTCACGCCGTCCGAACCGCCGATTACAAAGGCAATGTCGCTACTACCTCGCAGCATAAGATCGTCGAGCCTCGCCGAGAGCTCCTCACTCGAACGCTCCTTGCCCTCAATGGCCAGCAAGATCACATGCGCTCGAGACGGCAAGGCAGCAAGAATCGCCGCCCCCTCCTTGTCACGCGCAGCATCCACACCGCCCGCCTTAGCCGGGTCGATATCGGCCACCTCGCGGATATCCACCTTGGCATAGGCACCCAGACGCTTGGTGTACTCAGCGCACGCGTCCTTCCAAAAGCGCTCCTTGAGCTTACCAACACAAACGACGGTGTATTTCACGCGCGCCTACTCCTTCGAATCGTTTTGAACTTTGCCGGCAGCCAGCATCTGCTCGAACATAGAGGCCGACTGCGAGAAGTCGCTCGGCAACACGACCGTCGAGTTTTTGCCCGTACGTGCGAACTCCGTCATCATCTCGGTCCACTGCGTAAACATGAACAGCTGGTTGGCCTCATCGTTGCCAACGCCTGTCTCCTGGATAATCTCGAGCGAATCCTTGATGCCCAACGCGATAGCTTTGCGCTGGTTGGCGATGCCTTCGCCTGCCTTTTCCATCGCCTCAGCCTCGGCGGTCGCCTCGGTGACGCGCTTGATGCGGTCTGCCTCGGCGAGCTCCTGTGCCGCAGCGCGCTTGCGCTGGGCGGCGTTGATGTCGTTCATGGAGTTCTCAACCTCGGTCGGCAGTGCGATTTTGGTGATGAGCGTCGACACGAGGGTGAAGCCGTAGGCGGCCATCTGCTCGGAAACGGTAGCGTTGACATCCTTGGCGATGTCATCCTTCTTGGCAAAGACCTCATCGAGTGTGTAGACAGGAATCGAAGAGCGCAGGGCGTCGGTGATGAAGTCACGCATCTGGTCGACGGGCTCCTGCAGCATGTAGTAGCTCTTGTAGATGCCCGAATCTGCCGGGCCGGCGCCCATGTCGTAGCTCACGTGGTACTGAGCGGAGACCTCAAGGCCGATGGTCACGTTGTCCTGGGTCTTAACGTCGATGCCAAAACCATTTTTCATGGTGCGCAGACTCACCGTGGCGGCCTTGCGGTCAATCACGGGCACCTTCACGTGGAAGCCCGCGTTGACGATACGATTGAACTTACCCAAGCGCTCGATGATCACAGCGTGCTGCTGCTCAACGACGTAGCAGGCGTTGGGGAGCAGCAACAACAGGATGATGATGGGAATCAAAAGGCTGGTAAGGGCGGCGATGATACCGGAAAACAGCATGGTCTCTCCTCTGATAGGCACACGTTGGCATTAGGATACCCGTCCAAGGAGATCGTGCATAACAAAAAAGCTCCCATTGCTGGGAGCTCTTTCAATCCATGGTGCGGGCGAAAGGACGTCCGCGTATCCGCTTCGCGGATCCGCACCGGCATCGGCCGCCTGCCGGCGTCCTCGCCAGCTCGCTAAAAACGCTCCGCGTTTTCTTTACGCTCGCTCCTTCACAGGTTCAAGTCCCTGCGACGGGCCCATAACAAAAAAGCTCCCATTGCTGGGAGCTCTTTCAATCAATGGTGCGGGCGAAAGGACTTGAACCTTCATGGGGTTGCCCCCATACGGACCTGAACCGTACGCGTCTGCCAATTCCGCCACGCCCGC
>CABRHW010000024.1 GCA_902470765.1 uncultured Collinsella sp. | reverse complement strand
CGTAGCGGGTGGTTTAAAGCTGGCCGCTGCGCGGCCAGCAGACTAAAGTCTTGAACGAAAAGAGCCCCGAGCTCGTATGAACTCGGGGCTCTTAGTGCCACGCATCTGTGAGAGGAGAAATTCGATGCGTACGGGTGCTACTCCATGTAGCCACCCTGAATGGCGGAAACTGCATGCTCGGTAAAGAACTTGAGCGTGCCGGCGGTATAGCGGTTGGCCTTGGGCTTCCAAGCGGCGCGGCGCTCGGCCAGGACGGCGTCGACCTCGGCCGGCTCCATCTCCTTGCCGGCGATGCCCACAACGGACAGCGAGCGCTCGGGAATGTTGATCTGGATAAGGTCGCCCTCCTCGATCAGGGCAATCGGACCGCCCACGGCAGCCTCGGGCGAAACGTGACCGATGGCCGGGCCCTTGGAGGCGCCGGAGAAGCGGCCGTCGGTGATCAGGGCAATGGAAGCGCCGAGCTCGGGGTCGCTGGCGATAGCCTCGGTGGTGTAGAACATCTCGGGCATGCCGGAACCCTTGGGGCCCTCGTAGCGAATGATAACGGCGTCGCCGGGCTTGACCTCGTGCGTCAGGACGGCATGAATGGCGTCCTCCTCGCAGTCGAACGGACGGGCCTTGAGCGTAGCCTGGAACATCTCACGCGGAACGACGGTGTGCTTGACGACGGCGCCCTCGGGGGCAAGGTTGCCGTGAAGGATGGCGATGGAACCATCGGTGCCGAAGGCCTGGTCGAACGGACGGATGATATCCTCGCGCTTGAGGTTCCACTTCTCCAGGTAGCGGCCGCACTTCTCGTAGTAACCGTTGTTCTTGAGGTCCTCGAGGTTCTCGCCGAGGGTCTTGCCGGTGACGGTCATAACGTCGAGGTGGAGCATCGACTTGATCTCCTCCATGATGCGCGGCACGCCGCCCGCATAGTAGAAGAACTGCGCCGGCCACTCGCCTGCGGGACGAACGTTGAGTAGGTAGTGGGCGCCACGGTGCAGACGATCGAAGTCGTCGGCGGACATCTCGATGCCAAACTCACGGGCGATCGCGGGAATGTGCAGCAGCGAGTTGGTGGAGCCGGAGATGGCGCCGTGGACCATGATGAGGTTCTCGAAGGACTCCTTGGTCACGATGTCGCGCGGGCACAAGTTGTGCTCGGAGAGCCACACGGACTGACGGCCGGCCTCGCGGGCGAACTCGCGCAGGTCGGAGCTGGTGGCAGGCAGCAGAGCCGTGCCGGGGAGCATGAGGCCCAGGGCCTCTGCCGTGACCTGCATGGTCGAGGCGGTGCCCATAAAGGAACAGGCACCGCAGCTGGGGCAGGCGTTGTGCTTAGCAAACTCGAGCTCCTCGCGGGAAATCTCGCCGCGCTCGTAGCGGGCCGAGATAGCGCCGAGCTGCTCCAGGGTCAGCAGGTCGGGGCCGGCATCCATGACGCCGCCGGTGACGACGATGGAGGGGATGTTGACGCGGCCCATGGCCATAAGGTTCGCGGGCAGGCCCTTATCGCAGCTGGCGACAAAGACGCCGGCATCGAACGGGGTGGCCTTGGCGTGGATCTCGATCATATTGGCGATCATGTCGCGGCTGGGCAGCGAGTAGTTGATGCCGTCGTGGCCCTGGGCCTCGCCGTCGCAGATGTCGGTGCAGAAGTAACGGGCGCCGTGGCCGCCAGCCTCGGCAACACCGGCGCGCACCTCCTCGACCAGCTCGAACAGGCCGGCGGAACCCGGGTGCGAGTCGCCAAACGTCGACTCGATAATGACCTGCGGCTTGTCCAGGTCCTCGATGCTCCAGCCAGAGCCCAGACGCAGCGGGTCCATCTCGGGGCTGATGGTGCGAAACTTGCCGGAACGCGGCTGCAGCTTGGCAACAAGCTCGGCGGCCTCCTGCTGAATCTGCTCTTTGGTCTTCTCGTCCATGGTGTACTCCTTTGGTTTAAGGCTTACTTGGTTTGGTATCGATTGATGTAACGTGCTGATGTGAAGCGTTTGCTTGCGATTAGGCGAAGAACGAGATCACCAAGGCGCAGGCGAGGCCGGAAAGACCGATGATCGTCTCCATGATGGTCCAGGACTTGAGAGTGGTCTTCTCGTCGATCTCGAGGAACGAGGAGCACATCCAGAAGCCGGCATCGTTGACGTGCGAGAGCGCCGTGGCGCCGCCGCAGATGGCAAGGCAGATGGCGGCACGCATGAGCACCGAGGCGCCGGCGACCGCAGGCATGGCGGCCATGATGCCCGAGGCCATAGTCATCGAAACGATGGAGCTACCGACCGAGGCGCGAACGAGCGCGGCGATGAGGAAGCCGACGACCACAAGGGGCAGCGGGCAGCTCTCGAGCACGGGCCCGATAACCTGGCCCAGACCGCAGTCCTGCAGCATCCAGCGGATGACGCCGCCACAGGCAATAACCAGCAAGATCATGCCGACGGGCTTGAGCGAACGGTCGAGCAGGGCTTTGAGTTCGGCACCGGTGTAGCCGCGACGAGCGCCCAGCAGGTACATGGCGACAAGTGTGGCGATGGTGAGCGCGACGAACGGCTTGCCCAGGAAGGCGAGAATCGAGGCGACCTCGGCGGGCATGGGGATGTACGAGGACAGCGTGCCCAGCAGAATCAGGCACAGCGGGGTGAGCACGATGGCAAGGACCATGCCAAAGGAGGGAAGCTCCTTTTCGTCGCTCGCACCCTCGGCAGAGGTAAAGTGCTCCGGAACATCGGTAAAAATGCGACCGCCCACGTTGCGGCCCCAGATGACGCCGGCAATCGCCATGGCGATGAAGGCGGTGGGGATACCGACGAGGATCATGGTGCCCAGGTCGACACTGAGCGTGCCGGCGACCAGAACCGACCCGGCAGATGGCGGCACAAACGCATAGCCAGCGGCAAGTCCCGCGAGCAGCGCGATGCCGTAGTAGAGGGTCGACTTCTTGGTCTGCGACGCCACACTAAAGGCAAGCGGGATCAAAACGACCACGCCGGCCTCAAAGAACACCGTGGTGCCGATGACCAAACCGGTGATGCCCAGCGCCCAGCTGGAGTGGCCCTGGCCAAAGGTGTCAATGAAGGTCTGGGCGATCTTCTTGGCGCCGCCGCTCTCCTCCAAAATCTGGCCGAACATCGAACCTAAGCCAATGAGCAGGGCGATGTTTTGCAGCGTGGTGCCCACGCCCTTGGTGACGGTGTCTGCCACCATATCGAGCGGCATGCCGGCTCCGATACCGATCACGAGCGCCGAGACCATCATCGACAGCACGGGGTGCAGCTTGAACTTGATGATGAGCGCAAGCAGCAGCGCGATGCCCACGATGGCGGCGATGACCAGCCTGGTGGGATCAGCCATAAACGTTGGGTCTGGCATCTTTCCTCCAATTCATCAGACCTTTTGAATTCGTCTGATGACTATAGCGTGTTTTAGAAAGGTCTGATGTTTCATTTTGGAATTTGTTCAAAATACATCTGATGTATTTGGTAAACGGTCGTATTTGCGCTGCGAACGGTATATCTAAGCCGCCCGACTCAAATCCAGCGGCCAATATCGCATCCGTGGTGCGCTAAAATAGCTCAGATGAATTTTGTAATGAAAGGTATAGCTATGGCCCGCGCCGAATCGGGACTCCCCGAGCAAATATCGGAGAAAATCATTCAATTGATTCTGGATGAACACCTTGAGCAAGGCGATCGCCTGCCTAAGGAAACCGTGCTGGTCGAGCGCTTGGGCGCCGGCAGGAGCACCGTGCGCGAGGCCATGAAGTTGCTGCAGTCGCGCAATATCGTGCGCATTAAGCAGGGTTCGGGCACCTATGTGGCGTCAAACCCCGGCGTTGCCGACGACCCGCTAGGCTTTACCTTTATCGGCGACAAGCAGCGCCTGGCGCGCGACCTGCTCGAGGTGCGCTTTATGATCGAGCCGCAGATGGCGAGCAGGGCCGCCGAGCACGCGACCGAAGATCAGATTATGTGCATCCGCGAGCTCTGCGATGAGTCTCAGCGCCTGGCCGAGGCCGGTGAGGACTACTCCGCCGCCGACACCGCATTCCACAACGCCATTGCCGAGAGCTGCGGCAACCTCGTCGTCCCTCGCCTGATGGGTGTGCTCAAGGCATCCGTTCCCCTCTTTATCGACGTTACGGGCAAAAAGCTCGTCGAGGAGACCATCCGCACGCACCGCGGCGTGGCCGACGCCATCGAGGCGCGCAACCCCACCGCCGCGTACGATGCGATGTATCTGCACCTGGTGTATAACCGCAACATGATCGCAGAGGGCACGCAGGAACAGAGCAAATAAACGTCCGCGCGGCAATGGGAGATCACCGTTTACCTTTTAAAAGTGAACGTTCACCTGATTTTAGGAGAATCTGACTTTTAATTCCCCCTCTTCTCCTATACTGACCTTGTATGAAAAGCAAGAATTATATAGATGAACGTTTCTTTTGAAAGGATCGCTATGTCTGATCTTATGGACAGCTTCCGCCTGGATGACAAGGTCGCGCTCGTGACCGGCGCCACCTATGGCATTGGCATGGCCATTGCCGAGGCGCTCGGCGAGGCCGGCGCCAAGATCGCCTTTAACGCACGTCACGCCGACAAGGTCGCCGAGGCCGAGAAGCACTACCGCGAGCTGGGCTTTGAGGCCCACGGCTACGTGGCCGACGTCACCGACGAGGCCGTTGTCGCCGAGCTCGTCGCCAAGATCGAGGCCGACTTTGGCACCACGCCCGATATCCTGGTCAACAATGCCGGTGTTATCCAGCGCACCCCCATGCTCGACATGAGCGCCGAGGACTTCCGCCGCGTCGTCGACATCGACCTTAACGCCCCGTTCATCGTCTCCAAGGCCTGCCTGCCCGGCATGATTGCCAAGGGTCACGGCAAGATCATCAACATCTGCTCGATGATGAGCGAGCTTGGCCGCGAGACCATCGCCGGCTACGCCGCTGCCAAGGGCGGTCTGAAGATGCTCACCAAGAATATCTGCTCCGAGTTTGGCGAGGCCAACATCCAGTGCAACGGCATTGGGCCTGGTTATATCGCCACGCCGCAGACCGCGCCGCTGCGCGAGACGCAGCCCGATGGCAGCCGTCACCCGTTTGACCAGTTCATCATCGCCAAGACCCCGGCCGCCCGTTGGGGCACGCCCGAGGATCTGAAGGGCCCCGCCGTGTTCCTGGCCTCCGATGCCTCGAACTTCGTCAACGGCCACATCCTCTACGTCGACGGCGGCATTCTCGCATACATCGGCAAGCAGCCCCAGTAGGCTGCGGCCGCGTGAGCCACGCCATCTCGCGGCTCATTCGTCGGGCATGGCCAAAAGGCCTATGCCCTCCTCTTTCGCGGCGAGCTGACGCACCTCACGCGCCCTCGCCGCAACTGCCCACATTGGGCCTCACCCAGTCGTTAATCCATAACTTGCGGTGAAATAGTTCCTGAATAGGCCATCTATCTGGGCAAATAGGAACTATTTCACCGCAAGTTAGAAATAGGAAAGGTATTTCGCAATGAAGATCGCTCTCATCAACGAGAACTCTCAGAACTCCAAGAACCCCATGATCGAGGCTGCCCTTAAGAAGGTCGTCGAGCCCATGGGCCACACTGTCTTTAACTACGGTATGTATGCCGACGCCGACTCCAAACCGCTCACCTACGTGCAGAACGGCATCCTTGCCGCCGTGCTGCTCAACTCCGGCGCTGCCGACTATGTCGTGACCGGCTGCGGCACCGGCGAGGGCGCCATGCTCGCCTGCAACTCCTTCCCCGGCGTGCTGTGCGGCCATGTCGCCGACCCGCTGGATGCCTACACCTTCGCCCAGGTCAACGACGGTAACGCCGTCGCCATGCCCTTCGCCCTCAAGAACGGCTGGGGCCAGGAGCTCAACCTCGAGTACACCTTCGAGAAGCTCTTCGGCTTCGGCTCGGGCAACGGCTATCCTGCCGAGCGCGTTGAGCCCGAGCAGCGCAACAAGAAGATCCTCGACGGCGTCCGCGCTGTGACCATGCGTCCGCTCGTCGACGTCCTGGGCGAGATCGACCAGGATCTGGTCAAGGGCGCCCTGGCTGGCGAGCACTTCCAGGAGTACTTCTTCGCCAACGCCACCGACGAGGCCATCATCGCCAAGGTCAAGGAGCTCCTGGGTCTCTAATCGCACGACCCATCGCATCTAACGCAAACGGCGGCCGCCCCAACACGGGACGGCCGCCGTTTTTTGCTATCAAATGGTGCAATGGGGTAATGGTGCAATGGGGTCAGGTTTGTATGCACCAACTTGGCGCAAAGAGAGCAAGATTAGGATTCCTCGATAATCTGCCGGCATGCCGCTGCAAGAGTGGGAAACTCTGACGTCACCGCATCCCAAACCACGGCGCGATCGACGTTGCCGTAATCATGGGCAAGATAGTTACGCATCCCGATGATACCGCGCCACTCGATCTCGGGATGCAGTCGCTGCGCCTTCTCGGACAGCTTACCCGCCTCCTCCGTCACCCTAAGGGCACACATAAGGAGAGAATCGGCGAGCGTCCTGGCCTTGATGTCATCCGCATGGAGGAACTCGTCTTCCGTCACACCGAACGCTTTGATTCTCTCGGTCGTCTCATCAATCGCCTCGAGAATCTCCTGGGCGCGCAACGCATCTGATTTACGGGCGAACATACAGCACCACACCCTCCCTCTCGATGGCATGCGCAATGTCTTCTCGCAAGTGTTCGCTCGAAACGACGTCGACCTGCTTGCCTGTTGCCTCTTTGATCTCCTCCGCGAACGAGGAAAGAGCGAATAACCCAAATGTCGCATCGGAATCGACCTCTATACGCAGGTCGATATCGCTATCGGTATTTGCGTCACGTCGAGCATACGAGCCGAACAACGTGACCGACCGAATCGCCTTTCGAGTACCCGCCGCGCGAGCAACGGCATCCCTGATTTCAGCAACGGTCAAAACGTCGGTCTTCGCCTCGTCCCGTTCGACTGAAAGAGAAGGGGTAAATGGAAGCGACCGCTCCCGCAGCATCTGACGCATGAACATGTTGACCGCCACGGAAGACGTCATGCCGAGCTCCTCGCAGAGCTCGGCAAACGATTCCTTAATTGATGCATCAACACGGACGCTCAAAACTGAAGCACTCATCTTAGCCTCCTGTATGACAGTAGCTATACAATATCATACACAGAAGCAAGACGACTGGTGCAATGGAGTCAGGTTGGTGCAATGGGGTCAGGTTTACATGTACCAGGTTGGTGCAAAGTAACCTGACCCCCATGCACCAAGGGTTGACTAGAGGGCGCAGGCCACTTTGTAGCCGTCGCCGATGGCGTCGCGGATGTTGCCACACTTGTTGGCGTCGCCCAGCACGTGGGTGGTAACACCGGCTGCAGCCAAGTCGTCGGCGAGCTTAGTGTTGGGACGATAGCCCATGGCCAGCACCAGCGTATCTGCACCGGTGATGGTATGGATCTCGCCGTCCTTCTCGTAGCTGATGGTGTCCTCGGTGATCTCGGTCACCTTGGCCTCGGTCAGCACGTGGACGCCCTTGGAGAGCATGCGCGTGATGAGCACCGCGCGGCCGGCGCCGCCCTCGTTGGCGGCAAGGGTCTTGGTCATCTCGATGACGGTGACATCGCGGTTGGCCGGCGACAGGTCGTTGACCAGCGGAGCCAGATAGTCGGCCGTCTCGCAGCCGACGGTGCCGCCGCCCACAATGACGATCTTCTTGCCCGGGAAGGCATTGCCGCCCAGCAAGTCGTCCGCCGTCATGACCTGCTTAAAGCCCTGCATAAAGGCCGGAGCGATAGGCTCGGCGCCATAGGCCAGGACAACCTCGTAACCGGCGTAGTCACGCTGAATGTCCTCGGCCGAAAGCTCGGTACCAAAGATGCACTTCACGCCGGCCTCGGCCAGACGGCGATACTGGTACTTAATCACGCGGGTGAGCTCCTGCTTTGCCGGCGGGACGGCTGCGATGCGCATCTCGCCACCCGGCTCGTCCTGCTTGTCCACGAGCACCACGTTGTGTCCGCGCTTGGCGGCAATGAATGCCGCCTCCATGCCAGCGGGACCGGCGCCCACAACGAGCACGTTCTTGGCCTCGACAGCGGGCTCGTAACCGGCCTCGTCGCGCTCGACATCGGGGTTAACGGTGCAAGAGATGCGCTTGCCAAACATGATGCCGTTCAGGCAGCGCAGGCAGCCGATGCAGGGGCGAATCTCGTCGGCGTTGCCGGCAGCCGCCTTGTTGCAGAACTCGGCATCGCACAGGTTGGCGCGGCCCATCATGCAGATGTCGGCGGCACCGTCCTCGATCAGCTCCTCGGCAATCCATGCCTCGTTGATGCGGCCGACCGTAGCGACGGGAATGTTGACGTGCTTTTTAATCTCGCGCGAGCAGGCGGCGTGCGAGGCCTGCTGGGTACCGGCGGCGGGAATCGCGGAGCCGCGCTTGATGGTAGTGCCGCCCGACACGTGGATCATGTCGACGCCGGCCTTCTCCAGGCGACGCGAGACGTAGATCATGTCGTTGAGGGTCAGGCCGCCGTCGGTGTACTCGTCGCCCGAGATGCGGACGTCGATGATGAAGTCCTTGCCGCAGCGCTCGCGAATCTCGGCGATGACCTCGAGTAGGAAACGCATGCGAGCATCGAGCGAACCGCCGTACTCGTCGGTACGCTTGTTGTAGAGCGGGGTCAAGAAGCCACCGAGCATGCCGTGGGCGTGGGCAGCATGGACCTCGACGCCATCGATGCCGGCCTTCTGCATACGCACGGCAGCGTCGCCAAACTGGTGCGTGAGCTCATGGATCTCATCAACCGTAATGGGGCGCGGTGCCTCGCGGGCATAGGACGGGCCCACGAAGGACGGGGCGATCAGGCGCGGCGTGCCCGGGATATTAAAGGCCATGTAGGCGGGGTGGAAGAGCTGCGGCATGATCTTGCAGCCGTACTCGTGCACGGCGGCGGCGAGCTTTTCCCAACCGGGAATGAACGTGTCGTCATAGCAGCACATGTCACCCGGCAGATAGGTATAGGTGGGCTCGACCGTCACGACCTCGGTAATGATGAGGCCCACGCCGCCCTTGGCACGGGCACGGTAATGATCGACCAAGTCGTCGGTCACATAGCCATGATCGGCCAGGTTCGTGGACACCGGCGGCATAAAGACGCGGTTCTTGACCTCGGTCGTACCGACCTTGATCGGGCTAAAGAGCATCGGGTAGGCGGAAGACTCCATACAGGGTTCCTTTCGTTTGAGCCGCTCGGCGGCAGTTGCTAACGTACTTATCGTATCAGTAACCGCGCTGCACCCGACCGTACACGCTCCCCCGGCTTTTACTCAGCCCACAAAAAGTTGCGGTGGAATACGGAGTAGATAAGGCCTTTGACAGCCAAAACAGTCCGTATTTCACCGCAACTGATGGGCGGGGTGGAGTTAGAGGCCCAGGTAGGCAGTCATGCCCTCATCCGCCACTCCCTCACCTACAGCGCGCCGTCCAGCATAAGATTCACCTTGAGCACGTTGACCGTGGGCTCGCCGAACACGCCGAGGAAACGGCCCTTGGTGCACGCGGCGATGATGTCGCGCACCTCGTCCTCACTTTTGCCCGTGGCCTTGGCAAGGCGCGGAACCTGGTACTCGGCGGCATCCGGAGAGATCTCCGGGTCGAGGCCGGACCCCGAACACGTCACCAGATCGACGGGCACAGCGTCCATATCGGCATCGGGGTTGGCGGCGCGGATCTTCTTCACGCGCGCATCTATCAGCTGCCGATACTCCTCACTCGCCGGGGACAGGTTGGACGGGGCACCATACGCCATGAGCTCGCCGTCTTCGCCTTCGACAATTGATACGTTCTGGATACGACCCCACATGTGGGCTTCGTCATCAAAGTTCTGGCCGATGAGCTCGGAACCCACAACCTTGCCGTCGACCGTAATGAGCGATCCGTTCGCCTTGTACGGAAACGCAAGCTGCGCGACGCCGGTCACCACGAGCGTGTATCCCAGGCCGCAGACGATGGTAAACAGCGCGAACACGCCAAGTGCGCGCGATGCGATACCTTTGAACATACAAACCTCCGTCTACATCATGCCAATGCCGAACAAGGCCAGCAGCATGTCGATAATTTTGATGAATACGAACGGTGCCACGATACCGCCCAGACCCCACACCAACAGGTTGTGGGTCAGCAGCTGGCCGGACGAAAGCTCGCGGTACTTCACGCCTTTCAGGGCGGCAGGAATCAGCGCGACGATGACCAGCGCGTTGTAGATAATGGCGGACAGCACGGCAGACAACGGGCTGGTGAGCCCCAGGATGTTGAGGGCGTCCAACCCGGGGTAGATCGGCGAGAATAGCGCCGGGATGATGGCGAAATACTTGGCGACGTCGTTGGCGACCGAGAAGGTCGTGAGCGAGCCGCGGGTCATGAGCAGTTGCTTGCCGATACGCACGACCTCGATGAGCTTGGTGGGGCTGGAGTCGAGGTCGACCATGTTGCCGGCCTCCTTGGCGGCCTGAGTGCCGGTGTTCATGGCCACGGCGACGTCCGCCTGGGCGAGCGCCGGCGCATCGTTGGTGCCATCGCCGGTCATGGCGACCAGGTGGCCCTCACGCTGGAACTCGCGGATCTTCTCGAGCTTGCCCTCGGGGGTGGCCTCAGCCAGGAAGTCGTCAACGCCGGCCTCGGCGGCGATTGCCGCGGCAGTGAGCGGGTTGTCGCCCGTCACCATGATGGTCTTGATACCCATGCGGCGCAGGTCGGCGAACTTCTCCTTAACGCCGGACTTGATGATGTCCTTGAGGTACACAACGCCCAGCACACGTCGGTCCTTTGCCACGACCAACGGGGTGCCGCCCACCTTCGCAATGCGTTCGACGGCCTCGTCGCACTCCTTCGAGAACACTCCTGCGGCAGCCTCCACATAAGCGCGAACGGAATCGGCCGCACCCTTGCGAATCTCGCTGCCGGCGTAGTTCACACCGGACATGCGGGTCGCCGCGGTGAACGGGATGAACTCCATGCCCTTATCCTCGAGTGTGCGGCCGCGCAGCCCAAACTGCTCCTTGGCGAGCACGACGATGGAGCGGCCCTCGGGGGTCTCATCCGCCAGAGAAGACAGCTGCGCGGCATCGGCGAGTTCTGCCGGATCGACACCGTCGACCGGAATGAACTCAGCGGCCTGGCGGTTGCCCAAGGTGATGGTACCGGTCTTATCGAGCATGAGGATGTCGACGTCACCGGCGGCCTCGATGGCGCGGCCGGACATGGCCAGCACGTTGGCCTCGTTCAGTCGGCTCATGCCGGCGATGCCAATGGCGGACAGCAGCGCACCAATGGTGGTGGGCGCCAGACAGACGAGCAAGGCAACGAGCGTGGTCACAGCTGTGGGGTTCGCCATACCGTTGAGCCCTGCAGAGAAACTCGAGTAGCAGTACAGTGCGAGCGTCACGAAGATGAAGATGACGGACAGAGCAACCAGAAAGATCTCGAGCGCGACCTCGTTGGGGGTCTTCTTGCGGGCGGCGCCCTCGACCATGGCGATCATCTTATCCAGGAAGCTCTGGCCAGGTTCACTGGTGATTTTCACCACAATCCAATCGGAAAGCACGGTGGTGCCGCCAGTGACGGCAGAACGGTCGCCGCCAGCCTCGCGAACCACGGGTGCAGACTCGCCGGTAATGGCCGACTCATCAACCGAGGCGGCACCCTCGATGACATCGCCGTCTCCCGGAATCTGCTCGCCGGCGCGCACGACCACCAGATCCCCGCGTGAGAGCTCGGTACCGGGAACGACCGTGAAGCGGTCCTTAT
Organism: uncultured Collinsella sp.; assembly: GCA_902470765.1. Taxonomy (GTDB): domain Bacteria; phylum Actinomycetota; class Coriobacteriia; order Coriobacteriales; family Coriobacteriaceae; genus Collinsella. Next base: position 21,394 of record CABRHW010000024.1, on the reverse strand, counting down.
CCTCGACGGACTCGATGCGATGGGCCTCGACGTCCTTTTTCGCCGCGCGCAGGGAGTCTGCCTGGGCCTTACCGCGGCCCTCGGCAAGTGCCTCGGCAAAATTTGAAAAGAGGTCGGTCAGCCAGAGAATGACGGCGATGGCGATCACATAGCACGTGGGGACGCCGGCGTCCTGTACCCCAAAAATAGAGGCGATGGCCAGAATGGAGGTCATGGCGGCCGACAGCCACACCAGGAACATGACCGGGTTTTGGACCTGGACACGGGGGTCAAGCTTGGCAAATGAATCGCACACCGCGCGGCTCATCATGTCTTTTTGCATAGCCATAAATCTGCGACTCCTTTACGCAACCATCTGGAAGAATTCGGCAACGGGACCAAGCGCCAACGCCGGGAAGAAGCTCAGGGCGCCAATCAGCAGAACGACGAATACCAGTAGGAACACGAACATGACATTGGTGGTGGAAAGCGTGCCGGCGCTCTCGGCGACCTTGCCCTTCCCGGCCAGCGAGCCCGCAATGGCGAGCGTGCCCACAATCGGCAGGAACCTCGCGAACAGCATCTCGATACCCAGCAGCACGTTGATCCACGGGATGTTGCAGTTCATGCCGGCGAATGAGGAGCCGTTGTTGCCGCCAGCCGAAGTAAGGGTGTACAGGACCTCGGAGAAGCCATGCGCCCCGCCGTTGGTGAGTTGGTCGACAAGACCGGGCACCATGCAGGCGATAGCGGAGCTCACCAGAATGGCGAACGGAGTGGCGAGACACAGAACCACCGCCCAGCGCATCTCGGTCGGCTCGATCTTCTTGCCCAAGAACTCGGGCGTGCGGCCGACCATAAGGCCGGCGATAAACACCGTGAGGATGGCGAAGCCGATCATGCCGTACAGGCCGCAGCCCACGCCGCCGAACACCACCTCGCCCAGCGCTATCTGGAGCATCTGGACAAACCCGCCGAGCGGGGTGTAGGAGTCGTGCATGGAGTTGACCGAGCCGTTGGAAGCAGCCGTCGTGAATGCGGACCAGGTGGAAGAGGAGGCGATGCCAAAGCGGCTCTCCTTGCCCTCCATGTTGCCGCCGGCCTGGCCGTCGGTCATCTCGATGTTGACCGCGCCGCCATCTGCCAGCTGCGGCGTACCCGCATGTTCGTTAACGGCGATGATGCCGGTGAAGATCACCAGCAGGATGAGCATGGCGGCAAAGATGGCCTTGCCCTGCTTGGTGTTCTTGACGCCGATACCGAAGGTGAAGCAGCAGGCGGCCGGGATCAGCAGCAGGCTGGTCATCTCGATGATGTTGGTGAAGGCACTGGGGTTCTCATACGGATGGGCGGAGTTCACGCCGAAGAAGCCGCCGCCGTTGGTGCCGGACTGCTTGATGGCGACCTGAGGAGCCGCGGGACCCTGGGGCAGGAACTGCTCGGTGACCACGCGCGCGCCCTCGACAACCTTGCCGTCGACCTTGACCGTGTCGCCCTCGATCTGGGCGCCGTCGATGACGCTCCAGCCGCCGTCTGCATTAGGCTGAACAGCGACGGGTTCTACGAGCTCAGCCTTCTGAGCCGGCTGGAAGTTGGAGATGACGCCACCGGCAGCCAGGCAGATGCCGAACACGAGGTTCAGCGGGATGAGCACATACAGGACGGTGCGGGTGAGGTCGACCCAGAAGGAACCCAGACCCTGCTCCTTGACCTGACGGAAGCCGCGGATCAGCGCGAACATGACCGCGATACCGGTACCAGCGGAAACGAAGTTCTGCACAGTGAGACCCATGAACTGCACAAGGTAGGACAGGGTGGTCTCACCGGAGTAGGACTGCCAGTTGGAGTTGGTTATGAAGGAAGCAGCCGTATTGAACGACAGGTCCCATGACACACCCGGCAGGTGCTGGGGATTGCCTGGCAAGAAGGACTGAAGCGCCTGGAGTGCCACAAGAGTCACGAGGCCGATCCCCGAAAAGACCAGCACGCTCGCCAGATAGCGCCTACACCCCATCTGTTCTGCCGCGTCGATGCGAAGCAGACGATAGACGCCACGCTCCACAGGAGCAATCACAGGCGACAGGAACGTATGCTCACCATCCATGATATGGGCCATGAACCGACCGAGCGGAACGGCCAGGACGACGAGTACGGCAAAGTACAAGATGTACTGAATCGCAGCGTCCATAGTTTACGAATCACTCCTCATCAGAATGTAGATGTAATAGATAAGAAGTCCAATGCAGACGACTCCGATGATGGGAATGAGGATGTCCATTTACCGCCCCTTTCACACGCGGTCCGATGTCTCGGACGCCTGCCCTCGCAAGCGTCTGGGGACAGTAAACGCTTCTAGGGATTAAAGAGGCGTGAGGGCCGGGGCTCACGTCCTTAAGATGCCGTAAAGATGCAGGTAGAAAGCACTATTGCAGCTGCAGTGCGCCTATACTCGACCTCGCGAGCATACAGTGGTGTCTTCACCGCGTATGCACGCATGGACAACGCTTCAGAAAGGCTACGCTATGCAGCGCGACGCATCGGACACTCGCGTCAATCCAGACCTCATCCTCAAGGCAATTGAGAAAGACGGGGTCGCCGATGACACTCGAACCAGCCGGGGACACCTCAAAATTTTCTTTGGCTACGCTGCTGGCACAGGCAAAACCTATGCGATGCTTCAAGCCGCCCACGCCGCCAAGCGGCGAGGTGTCGACGTCGTCGCGGGATACATCGAGCCGCACGAACGTCCGGCAACTGCCCATCTTGCACAAGGGCTTGAGAACGTGCCCTGCAAACTCATCGAGCACAACGGCATTGCGCTCAGCGAGTTCGATCTAGATGCGGCTATCGAACGCGCCCCTCAGCTCATCCTTGTCGACGAGCTCGCCCATACGAATGCGCCGGGATCTCGCCACGACAAACGCTATCAAGACGTCGAGGAACTTCTACATGCGGGCATCGACGTCTATACGACCGTGAACGTTCAGCATATCGAGAGCCTAAACGACATGGTTGCATCCATCACCGGCGTTGTCGTGAGCGAACGAATCCCCGACCGTATCTTCGATGATGCCGACCAGGTCGAGCTCGTCGACATAGAGCCCGAAGACCTACTTGAGCGCCTTCGCGCCGGCCTCGTCTACCGTCCCGCACAAGCCGACCGAGCGCAACAGCATTTTTTTACCGTCGAGAACCTCACCGCACTCCGAGAAATCGCGCTGCGCCGCTGCGCCGATCGCACCGGTCACCTCACAGACGCCGCACGCGTGCTGGGAAACCGTGACTACTACACCAGGGAGCGTATCTTAGTCTGTGTCTCCCCGGCGCCGACCAATCCCCGCATCGTCCGTGCCGCCGCACGCATGGCGAAAGCGTTTCGCAGCGAGCTCGTCGCCCTGTTCGTAGAGAGCCCGCGCACGCAAGCCATGAGCGATGATGAGCGCGCCAAGCTTGCAGCCAATATCGCCCTAGCCGAGCAGCTCGGAGCACATATGGAAACCGTCTATGGCGACGACATCGCGTTTCAGATCTCCGAGTTCGCGCGCCTGTCGGGTATTTCGAAGATCGTCATGGGGCGCACGGGCGAGCGCAGCAGCGTCCGTCAGGCCCTCTTCGGCCGCAAATCTCTCGTAGAACAGCTCATAACATTCGCTCCGAACCTCGACATTTACATCATTCCAGAACAGTCGACTCCGCCCTCCCGACCCAAAGGACGCCGCCATGCGCTCGCCCTGCAGCCGCCCAGCAGCCGAAACGTGCTTCGCACGCTGGCTCTCTCTCTTGCCGCCACGGCGATCGGCACGGCTTTCCGCCATCTGGGATTTGCCGATTCCAGCATCATATCCCTCTATATCTTCACGGCCCTGCTGACCGCCGTCACCACGACGGGGCGTATCTGCACGATCGTATCGAGCGTGCTCTCTGTAGTGCTTTACAACTTCTGCTTCGTCACGCCTCTGTTTTCGCTCGCCAGCTACGACCGAAGCTATCTGGTCACGTTCGGCATCATGTTCGCCACCGCTATGGTCGCCGGCGAGTTAACTGCGCGCATCGCCGACAACGCCCGTACATCCGCCGAGAACGCATTCAAAACGCGCGTACTCCTCGAAACGAACCAGCTCTTGCAGCAAGCCCATAGCGCGGAGGAGTGCGCCCGCGTCGCCATGAACCAACTCGTCAAACTGCTAAAACTCGACGTGGTCTTCTACCCCGCCGAACACGGCACGCTCGGCAAGGCGCTCTATGAGTCCGCTGGCACCGAAAACCGATCCGCGTCGCTGCTCACCGACTACGAGCGCGCCGTTGCAACCTGGACCTACACCAACAACAAGCGCGCGGGCGCAAGCACGCGGACCCTGCCTGAGGCGCGCTGTCTCTACCTCGCGGTTCGCACCGGCGACAAGGTATTCGGTGTCATCGGCATCGCCCTGGAGGGGCGCGAGATCGAAGCCTTCGAGCATTCGATCGTCCTATCTATCGTAGGTGAATGCGCCTTGGCGCTCGAAAGCGACCGGGCGGCGCAAGAGCGCGAAGAGGCTGCGGTCTTGGCGAAAAACGAGCAGCTGCGTGCCAACCTTTTGCGCTCCATCGGCCACGATTTGAGGACACCCCTCACGGCTATATCCGGATCTGCGGCAATCCTTCGGAAGAGCGACGAGAAGCTCAGCCTCGAACAACGCTGCGATCTTGCCGATGCCATCTACGACGACTCCCTCTGGCTTATCGATACCGTGGAAAACCTCCTCGCCATCACACGCGTCGAGGACGGCACCATTCGCCTCAACTTAACATCCGAGCTCATCGACGAGGTCATCGAGGCCGCCCTCAGCCATGTCGCCCAAGCATCGCATGGACGTGCCGTCACCATCGAGCACACTGACGACATCCTGCTGGTACGCATCGACGTCCATCTCATCATGCAGGTGCTTACGAATCTCATCATGAACGCCTTCAAATACACGCCCGAGGACTCGACTGTCACCATCAGCGCACGTCGCGAGGGTGCGTTCGTCGTGGTGGACGTCGCAGACGATGGGCCGGGTGTGGCAGACTGCGACAAACCTCATATCTTTGAGCGCTTCTTCACCTCAAGCAATACGCGGCCCGTGGATTCGCGTCGAAGCATCGGCCTTGGGCTGTCGCTCTGCCGCTCCATCGTGGAGGCGCATGGCGGCGTCATCGAAGTTCGCGACAACCACCCCCATGGGGCCGTCTTCCGTTTTACCCTGCCCGCCGAGGAGATCGAGATTCATGAATAATGCCGCTAAGCCACGCATCCTCCTGGTAGAAGATGACCTGACCGTTCAAAACCTCGTTTCGACCGCGCTTGACCTCCACGGCTATGTCGTGAGCAAGGTTTGCAACGGCCAGGCCGCCATCATGGATGCGGTGTCGCACGGCCCCAGCCTCATCATGCTCGACCTCGGCCTTCCCGACATTGACGGTATCGAGGTCATCACGAAGATCCGAAGCTGGTCGGCAGTCCCCATTATCGTCATTTCGGCGCGCACCGAAGATTCCGACAAGATTGCAGCACTTGACGCAGGGGCAGACGACTACCTCACCAAGCCCTTTTCTGTGGATGAGTTGCTCGCGCGCGTCCGTGCGAATTTGAGGCGCTCCTCGATGGCGTCGAGCGAGTCGACAGAAGCGAGCACGTTTGACAACGGTCCGCTGCATATCGACTACGCCGCGGGATACGCGACAAAAGACGGACGCGAGCTCTCGCTCACCCCAACTGAGTACAAATTGCTCGTCCTTCTGGCGAAAAACGTCGACAAGGTGCTCACCCACACTTTCATCACCCACGAGATATGGGGCACGAGCTGGGACAGCGATCTGGCGAGCCTGCGCGTGTTCATGCGCACCCTGCGCAAGAAGATCGAGGCAGACCCCTCTCACCCCAAGATGATTCAGACGCACATGGGTGTCGGGTACCGCATGCAGCGTCTCTAGCCCACCCCACAAAAAAGTTGCGGTGGAATACGGATTAGATAAGGCCTTTGACAGCCAAAACAGTCCGTATTTCACCGCAACTGATGGGTGGGATGGGTTAGAGGCCCAGATAGCTGGTCATGCCTTCGACGGCGAGCTTGGCACCGGCCACGGCATGGACCACGGTGAGCGGGCCGTTGACCACGTCGCCGGCGGCAAAGACGCCCGGCACGGTGGTCATGCCGTGCTCATCGACCGAAAGCAGACCGCGATGGTCGGTCTCCAGACCGCCCGTCGTAAGCACCAGTTTGTCCTTGGGCACCTGCGAGGCCGCAATCACAACCGTGTCGGCGGGCACATGGTCAAGTTCTTCCTCGTAGCCCACCACGTTGTCGTCCTCGTCAAAGATAGCCGTCTCGAACACCGGACCGTTATCGTCGATGGCGCAAATCGCCTTGCCGCGCACGATCTCGGCACCGTCAAGCTCGGTCAGCTCCACCTCGTCATCGATGGCCGAGATATGGCGCGATCGGGCATACACGGTAACCTTGCGAGCGCCTGAGCGCAGGGCCGTACGGGCAACATCCATGGCCACGTTGCCGGCGCCGATAACCGCCACGTTCTGACCGATCGCCACGCTCGTGGGATCGACCAGGTAATCGATACCAAACAGTACGTTGCCACGCGACTCGCCGGGAATACCCAGCTTGCGGGCGCGCCAGGTACCGGTACCGACAAAGACCGCATCGTAGCCGTCGCGCAGCAGGTCGTCGATATGCAGCGCGCCACCGATGGTGGTCGAGGGACGGACGCGCACGCCAAGCGAGCACATCACGTGACGGTACTTTTGCACGAGAGCACGGGGCAGGCGAAACTCGGGGATGCCGTACTCCAGCACGCCGCCGATCTCGGGGCGCTGTTCAAACACCGTGACGGCACAGCCCAGCTGGGCCATCTTAATGGCCACGGTAATGCCGGCAGGACCGGAACCGACCACGGCAACCTGCTTGCCGCACGACGGCGCGGGCTTCCACTCCTTGCGGTCCAAATATGCAGTCGAGATATAGTTCTCGATACTCGAAAAATGCACCGGTGCGCCCTTGCGGCCCTGAATGCATGCGCCCTCGCACTGGCCCGAATGGTTACAGACCATGGAGCAGACCGCACTCATGGGATTGTTCTGGAACAGCAGCTCACCCGCCTCTTCCAGACGGCGCTGCTTGAACAGATCGATGATCTGCGGAATAGGCGTCTGCACCGGGCAGCCTTTAAGCTGGCAGAACGCCCTTTTGCAACCTAGGCAACGATTCGCCTCTTCGACAATGTGGATAGCCACGCAACTCCCCTTTTTGATGTAATCCAATGAGGCGACGATAAAAACCCTTCACCGCCGCCCCCAGTCAAGCAAACTCAATATGCCGCCACGGCAAAAGCCAGTGCTATATCTCGCGATGCGGAGCCCCGCAGCGAGTGGACATGCGCTCGAGTGTCGCCAGGCAGCTAGCCGCCGTCGCCGGCACGCTGTTCTCGACCACGCAAGGAATCCCCGAACAGGCAGCAGCCGCCCAGGCCACCACGGGCCCAAAGTCATAGCGGCCCGTCTCGCCCACGCCGTGGCACACCAGGCGAGAACCCGTACCGTCGCACCAGCCGGCTTCGTCCTCGTTGTCGACGACCTCAAAATCCTTGGCGTGCAGCACGCGGATCTTACTGCCGCATAAGTAGAGCACGCGTGCTGTGATTTCCTGCGCTTCGTCAACGACGCTGGGGTGCAGCAGCGATACCGGGTCATAGATCACGCCGAGCGACGGGCTCGAGACGCGCTCAAGCACCTCGCGGCAGCGATCCGGCGTGTTGACCGTCTCGTTCCAGCCAGGCTCGATCAGTATTTGCCCACCCACGGCCTCGGCGCACTCGCAGACGCGCGCGAGTCCATCCATAAACGCATCGAGTGCCTCGTCGGTCATACGGTCGTCAGCAACGCGGTTCTGCGCATTGGGACGACCGGTCTCGGTGCCAACCGGACAGCCGCCGAGCATCTGAGCAAAGTTCAAGCACGCCTCGTACTCGGCAAAGTTATCCGTGAGCTGTTGTCGATCGGGCGTCGCCAGATTCTTATAACAGCCGAGCACGGCGACCGAAACGCCCGCCTCATCGAGCACCGCACGCAAATGGTCGGCGAGCTCGCGGGTCAGACCGCATCGATCGATTCCCATTGATGCGTAGAGCACCTTGCTCGGCAGCTGAATGCACGAAAAGCCCAGCTCTCCTGCCATGCGAATGCGTTCCTCGACGGTCCCCTGCGGAAGGTCGTGTAAACGCACGCCCGGAGTAATGGCCCCCACGCTATTCACGCCCCTTATGAGCATTGATGCCCGGGGTGTAGCCGCCAAACGGGTCATCGATGGAGCACACGCCCGAAGGGGCGAGCGGATCGCGCTTACCGGCAAGCTTGTCATGATGCATGGTCTCGATATAGGCGAGCACCAGCGGCGCCACGCCCTTCGCGTCGTTTTTGACGACGGGCTCGCTCATGTAGTAGCCAAACGTGCCCTCGCGGTGCGCGGTGTTGCCAAGACCCGCCACCAGGCAGATATTGTCAAGCGCCAACTGCCCGTCGCGCTCGGACAGGCACGTATCGCAGATGCCATCAAAAGCGCGACGGCCGTACTGGTAGTAGCGCTCGCCCAGCACGCCCAGGCGCACGCCCTTCATGATGGCGTTGGCAAAGATGGCGCTGCCCGACTCCTCCAGATAGTTGGGGGCGATATTGGGCAGGTTGATGACCTGGTGCCACATGCCGGTCTTCTCGTCCTGATACGGCAGCATGGCGTCGATCAGGTCGTGGAACATCTTGCGAATCTCGTCCTTCTCGGCCGACATCGAAGGCGGCATGAGCTCCCAGGTATCGATGAGCGCCATGGCAAACCAGCCCTCGGCGCGCAGCCAGAAGTTGGCCGAAAGACCGGTGACCGGGTCGCACCAGAACTGCTTGCGGCTCGCGTCGTAAGCGTGATAGTACAGACCGTTGAGGGGGTTGCGCATCAGGTCATGCACGACCTGGAACATATGGAAGCTGTCCGAACAGGCGCGACGGTTGTGGAAGCTCAGCTCGTATTGCATGTAGAACGGCTGGGCCATATACATGCCGTCGAGCCAGATCTGGTTGGGATAGACGGCCTTGTGCCAAAACACACCCTCTTTGGTACGCGGCTGGGTTTCGAGCTGACGATAGATGGTATCCATGGCGGCACGGTACTTGGGCTTGCCCACCAGGTCATAGAGTTTGTAGAGGGTTTTGCCCGCGTTGACGTTGTCGAGGTTGTACTCCTGGGGATCGTAATGCTTGATGGTGCCGTCATCCTGGACAAAGAAGTCGATATAGTCGTCGGCGAAGGTCAGGTAACGCTGCTCGCCGGTGATCTCGTACAGCTCGATGAGTGCCTTGATCATGCAGCCGTCAATGTAATTCCAGGTGTTCTCCTTGCCGGCGCGAAGCTTTTCGATATTCCAGGCCGGCGCCCGAGGCGTAGAGGTCTCGATCAACTGCTCGATATAACGGTCCAGAATCTGATTGCAACCCATTGCTGTCCCCTCTGACGTTATTGATGGGTGAACGTTTCCCCTAGTGTAACGCGAACGGGGATTATAGGGTGAACGTTAACCCTATAATCCCCGTGAACGGCAAACTTTTAACGGCAAACGGCGGTGAGGCCCGCAGCGATGCGATGCGCCAGGCGCTCATAGCCGGCAGGGCTGTAATGCAGACCGTCCGGCATGTAGAGCTCGCGGTGCTCCGGCAAAAACGGGCTGATGCCGCTTTGCGCATAGAGGTCGATCACCGGCACCGAGTAGCGATCGCAGACCTCCAGCATCGCCTGCACATAGGCGTCTTGCGTCAGGCCCAGATGGTTGGCCTCGTTGCTTGCCGGAATATCCTTCTCGTGTTTGCCGCTCGTCTTGCACGGCGTCATAAACACCAGCTTTGCCTGAGGCGAGCGCGCCGTGATGGTGCGGATCAGGTAGTCGAGCGCACCGTAGAACTCGTGCACGTCCGTGCTGCCCAGCTCTCCCAGCGGCACGTTACGGCTAAAGTCGTTAACGCCGCCAAAGACGATGCAGATATCTGCCGTGTGATCGATGCCGTCCAAGCGCTCGACAAACGAATCGCTACGGTCGGCCTTGACGGCAATACGCGAACCCTTAATACCAAAGTTCTCGATCGTAGCGCCGCCCAGCAGCGCACCCAGGTGCGAAGTCCAGGAGATATCGTTGCCTCCCCCGCCGCATCCGTTATCGCCCCAGGTGGTCGAATCGCCAAAGCAGCAGATGGTCGATTCGCTCAAGTTTTTCGTTTCCATATTCTTCTCCTCACCCGCACACCGGCGGTCATACAGGTACGTACCGTTCATTCGCAACATCCGAGGGGCTATGCGTGGGCGCATTCCGCAACTTGCGAATCGAGCCATTCGATATCCTCGGCAAGATGTGCCACGCCCAGGTGGTGTCCACCCGGGCAGACCTCGTGCAGAAGGTTTTCGTCCTTGCCCAGCAGCGCGTAGGCGTCGCGAACGATATCGAGCTGCTCGTCTACGTTCGCAAGCCCGCGGGCGCCGTTGAGATGGTCTTTCTCGCAGCTCTGAACCAAGAGCGGCCGTGGCGCGACAAGCGATGCAATGTCGCCCATGCCGAGCAGACGCCAGAGTCCAGGCGTGTAATTGCAGCTGCAATTGCCGTTGAGGTGCAGTAGCGAATCATCAACGCCGTACAGATAGCCCGAGACAAACGCCTTGCGCACGCGCGGGTCGAGCGCGGACAGGTACAACGTCATGTAACCGCCGCCCGAAAAACCAAAGCAGCCCAGGTCGTCCATGGCAATGTCACCGCGTGTCTCCAAGTAATCAATCAAGCGCATGTTGTCCCAGGCGTTGAGGCCCGCGACCGTAAGACCCAGCGGCTCGGCCATACGTGCTTGATTCAGACACGTACCGCGCAGGTAGCTGTTCTCGTCGTCGCCCTGACCCTTCCAGTCACGACGGTATCCCCAACCACGCGCATCGGGGCAGACGGTCACGTAACCCATGCGCGCCAAACGCAGACCGTAGTCGTAATTGAACTTACGCACGGCATCGTCGACCGCCGGCACGCCCGCAACGCCGGCTATGCTTGCAGCACCCGCCCCCTGGTGACCATGCGGGCAGATATAGCAGCGCTTGAGTCCCCGCTCGTCAAGCTTGGGGCGGGACGGCTCCAACAGGTAAAACGGCATCCACACATCGTGCTCAACCTGCAACACCGCATGAGTACGCACGATGCTGCCGGCAACCCGCACGCGATTGAGCTCACGAATCTCAATCGGGGCGCGGTCCATAAGCGAAAGACCCAAAATATCGTACAGACGAGTCCTGGTCGCAGCCTTCCATGCCTCAAAGTCTGTGGGAGTCTTGCCCGTAAATGCGGCCGAGCGCCCCTCGCGCTTCAGTCGGGCGCGCAGCGCAGGTTCGTCCTCGTAGTACGTCTCGATGTGCACGGTGCGGCCATTGGCAGATAGCCCGGCCGTCTCTACCGCATCACCGTCGCCGCCCTCGGGATCCCAACCATCCGTGCCGGCAAGCACTCGGTCACGCGCATAGCGTTCGGAATCCTGACCGGTCAGGCAATGCGCCCACGGCACCCAAGCGGCAGTATCACCCGCCGGGCCAAACAGGGCACCGCCGGCATACAGGGTGCCGTCATGTGCCGCTGGCTTATTCCAATCCCACCAACCCTCGAGTGAAATATGGGAGCCCAGCCAGCATTCGAGCAAAACGGTCTGGGCCCACTCGCGCCATGGACGACCCAGATAGACCGATCCGGGGGCAATGCCCTCATCGGCTGTAAACGAACAGCCATGAAACACAAATCCGTACGGCTCGCCCTGAGGCGTGGAGGCTGCCGTTACATACCCGTTGACATCCATATCGCGGTTGAGCGAGCGAATCTCACACCCCTCAAAGTAGGCACGCGCGCCGCCAAAGATAAAGTCGACGTCGCCCTCGATCCGGCAACGTCGAAAATACTGCCGCCCCACGCGGCGCGGGGCGAACTGCTTGGGGCCTATAAAGCCGCCCGGCTTGGCCTCGCGCGGCGGCAGCGGCCCCAAAAAGAGCGTGTCCTGGTGTCCCTTAATGCAGCAGGCATCGACAACCAGGCGGTCACCATCGGCATACAGGGCAATCGCCTGGCCGACCTCGCGCCCATCACCGGCGTTGTTTTCGATTGTTAGACCCGCAAGCGTCACGTCGTCGGCATCGACCAGCACCGTGTACGTACGGAAGGTGCCGAGTCTTCCATCCTGGCCGCTACCATCTTCCGAAGGCATCTTGGCACCCAGGCCTCCCACGATACGCACGCTGTCGGCCGTCTCGCCCTCGAGCGTCACATGCGGACGACGAATTTCGACCCGTTCGCGGTACTCACCCGGCGCCACCAGCACGCGCACCGGCACGGTCGCATCGGGCACACACCGCTCCGCCGCCTCGAGCGCCGCCGAAATGCTGCGATACGCGCCTTCGCGTTCGAGCGATACCTCAAAGAGCTGTTCTTTACCACTCATCTGTCATTACGCTTTCTGTCACAGAACACCCACCATGCAATACCGGCACCTATAGATTGCGTGCGACAGCCGGGCAGACCCGACCGTCGCACGCCTCAACATGCCGTATTCACTTGTGCAGGAGCACTACCCTACGCGCGGATAACCTTGTCGACGTTTTGCAGCTGCAGCTCGTCGCCATCCTGACCCTCGATGCGCACGTTCTGCAGGTCGAGGACTTTCACGTTCTGCGCGATGATGCCCTGGCGCACCATGGGCTCCACGCCGCAGGCCATGGCCGGCACAAAGGGCTCGGCATCGGCGGCAAAGGTCACATGGACATCCTGGAACGTCAGGCGCGTCACCTTGCTCTCGGGAAGGCCCGTGATATAGGCCGCGGCCGCATGGCAGTTGGTGGCCTCGATATCGCAAAACGTCGTGGCGCCAAAGCCGGGCGTACGGTCGTCGACGGGCAGCGCCTCGCGAGACTGCACGTAGTCGGTCTTGCCGTCCCTGTCGCAGAAGTAGAACGAGTTGACCACGAAGGGCGTGAGCACCTTATCCATGCGAATGTGCTCGAAGGTGATGCCCTCGTTGACGGCGTCCTTGCCGCGTCCGCGGCGTGTCTTGACGCGCAGGCCGCGGTCGGTGCGCTCAAAGAGGCACTTGCTCACGGTGAGGTCCTTGATGCCGCCGGCGGCCTCGGATCCCAGCACCACGGCGCCGTGGCCGTCGTGCATGTAGCAGTGCGAGATCAGCACGTCGTGCGTGGCGGGACGAAGCTCGGGCTCGATGCCCAGTTTGCCGCTCTTGATGGCGATGCAGTCGTCGCCCACCGAGAACTGACAGCCAAGGATGCGGACAAAACCGCAGCTCTCGGGATCGAAACCGTCGGTGTTGTGGGAGTTCTTGGGACCCTCGATGGACAGGCACAGGGCATCGACGTGCTCGCACAGAATGGGATGGATATTCCACGCCGGGCTGTTGCGCACGGTAAAGCCGGCAAGGCTCACGTTTTCGCACTCGGACAGGAAAATCATGCGCGGGCGGGCGACCTCGCGGCCCTCCTCGGGACGGAAGATGTTCTTAAAGTCCTTGTTCCACCAGTTGTCCTCGGCAAAATCGGTCTGGCCGTCGATGGCGCCGCGGCCATAGATGCACACGTCGTGCACGCTCAGGCCCGTAAAGGTCGAACAGTAGGTCGAAAAGCTCTCGCCTTCCCAGCGGCCCAGGGGCAGCATGTCGGTGCCAGCATACCCGGCGCCCTCATCGCCCGTGACCGTGCCCGGAATGTAGGCAAGCGCCGCGCGGTCGTGACGGGCCAGCAGCACCGCGCCCTCGGCAAGCTCGATGTTGATATTGCTCTTAAGGAAGAGGGACTTGATGCGGTAGTTGCCGGCGGGGATCAGCACGCGCCCGCCCTTGGGGCAGGCCATGATGGCAGCCTGAATGTTGGTGGTGTCATCGTGCTCGGCATCGCCCTTGGCGCCGCAGTCGCGAACGTTGATGGTAAAGGGCTCCGCCGGCGTGGTGACGCCTACGCTCAACTCGCGCTCGCCGCAGACAAAGCGGATCAGGTTGCGCTTGCCGGGGGTCAGGCCATCGACATAGGTCTCGACCGTATTCGTGGTACCGGCGGGCTCATCGTTGACAAAGATCTCCCACGTATCGGCACAGGTAAAGTAGCCGCCATCGTCGAGCTCGATAACGGCCGCGCGGGCATTGCGCCAGATAACGTTCGTCTCCATGGGTCTCTCCCTCAAATGTAATCAGAAGTTCATACTACTCGTTTTTAAAAAAGGGCCGTACCCGCCGGTGGATCTCCGGTGGCACGGCCCTGTGGTTTGGACGATGCGCCTGCCCTACTCGGCGGGAATTACGCTGCCGTCCTGGAAGCCAACATTGTTGTGTGCAAAGCAGTCCTCGTACTTAAAGCCGGAGAGCTCCTCGCAAAGCGCCTTGACCTCGGGCTTGACGTCGGCCATCTTGCCACCCTCCTTGACACGGTGGATCTCGTCGCAAAGGATGTCGCACTGCTCCTTGTCGATCTTGATGCCGCGGGCAAGGACGGCCGCGAGCAGGAAGAAGCCGGCGCAGCCGATGAGCATGTAGCCGCAGATGTACAGAGGCACGGTGGCGGGCTGGGTCACGGCGTCGCTGTTGCCGGCGGTCTGAATGAAGCCGGAGGCAGCAAGGACGATAGCCCATACGTTGACGGCAACAGCCTGGGCAATCTGCTGGCAGAGCTGCTGAGCGGAGCTGTAGATGCCCTCGCGGCGACGCAGGGTGATGAGCTCATCGACATCGGGGATGTAGTTGAGCAGAACATCGGGCAGATACTGGAAGCCAACGTAGAAGAACTTCCAGATGGCGAAGATGATGGGGTAGGCAATCATGGCGATGGCGACCGTGGAGGTGCCGTTGATCTGACCAAAGGCGAAGTAGTTGTAGGCGATGATGCACGCAGCGCAACCGACGTTGGCCAGGTACCAAGACTTGTGGAAGCCCTTCTTGGCCATGAGGGCGACCCAGATGGCGGTGCAGACGATAGCGACGACCTTGCCGGGCATCTCCATCACGGACTCGTAGGACTTAGGAATCTGCAGACAGTAGACGATGAAGAAGGACAGGCACGCAGACCAGCAGGCAGCGGCGAGCTTCGTGGAGACCTGCGCATACAGGACCTTGCGGAAGGACTTGTTGCGGAAGGTAGAGATAACGTCGATGAAAAACTTCTTGATACCCTCGCCGACGCTCTCAATCTTCTCCTGAGCGACCTCCTCGGGGGTGTGCTCCCACGTGGACAGGTACACGCACAGCAGCGAGATTGCCATGACCGAAGCATTGATCGTAGCGATGATGAAGTAGCTGAACGGGTTGGTCTCGCCGAAGGTGCCAAAGCCAAAGCCGACGAGTGCTGCCATAAGGAAGCCGGCGGCGTTACCAAAGAGGTGCTTGTAGCCGGTGAGGTACGTACGCTCCTTGAAGTCGTCGGTCATCTCGATGGTAAGCGGCGACAGGTTGGCGGTGCAGAACGTGTACGCGACGTTGTAGATCAGGTACAACACAAAGTAGTACGGGAAACCAAACGGCGTAGCCACAAAGATGAGCGGCTCGGCGACCATCATCGGGATAGCCAGCAAGATCCAGAAACGGCGGCGGCCAAAGATGCGGCCGATCTTAGTAGCGTAGAAGTTATCGGCCACAAAGCCCATGAGCGGGCACAGAATGGCGTTGAGATAGATGGCGAACGAGCTGATCAGCGCAGCCTCGCCTGCGGACAGACCGCACTCCGTGGACAGGAACAGCACCATGTAGCTGTGCGTAAAGCTCAGGGCACCGGAGTTGAGCATGCCGCCCATACCAAAGCCCAAGCGCGTCCAGAATGTGATCTTGCGCTTTTTACCGATCTTGTTAGTCATCGAGCTCCCTCTCTTTTCTCGATTGTCTTGTAACAAGACATTGGAGTCCATACCGATGTCTGTCTGCATATCGCCCACTCGTAGGGTGAACGTTTAGCTAGATTATGCTCGATTGCATATGATAGGTGAACGTTCACTTGTATATTATCCTTGAACGGTCGTTTTTTGCCGTTAAACGGACATCTGACTTGAAAAAAATCACGATTACATGGGTATTGAGTGGGTTTAAATTTGAGGTCGATTAGGTGAACGTTTATTGTTTTCGCCGCTCCCGTACCCTCAGGAAGACACGCCCGAACAGACAGAACAAACATGGCCCCGCCGGGAACACTCCCGACGGGGCCATGGTCAATAGCGCCCTATGCGAACCCATTTACCGCTACAGGCAGACGCCATCCTTCCAAATGCTGATCTCGTGGCAGCTGCGACGCTCGGCACTCGTAAGCTTGCCGCTCGCCGTTTCTAGCACCAGCTGGTACAGGTCGTGGGCAGCCTCGTCGAGTGTACGCTCGCCCGTGGCGACCACGCCGGCGTTAAAGTCCATCCAGTTGGCCTTGTGGTCGCACAGACGCTGGTTGGTGAACACCTTGAGGGTAGGCGCCGGTGCGCCAAACGGCGTGCCGCGGCCGGTCGAGAACAGGATTACGTGGCAGCCGGCAGCCGTCAGGGCCGTGGTGGATACCATGTCGTTGCCCGGACCGCACAGCATGTTCAGGCCATGCTTGGTAGCCTGACCGGCATACGGCAGTACGTCGACGATGGGGGCAGATCCGCCCTTTTGCACGCAGCCGCAGCTCTTGTCCTCGAGCGTGGTAATGCCGCCGTCCTTGTTGCCGGGGCTCGGGTTCTCATAGACGACCTCGCCGTGGCTGATAAAGTAGTCCTTAAAGCCGTTGAGCATGTCGGCAGCTGCGTTAAAGACGTCCTGGCTCTCACAGCGATCGAGCAGAATGCTCTCCGCGCCAAACATCTCGGGAACCTCGGTGAGCACCGACGTGCCGCCGCGGGCGACAACCATATCGCTCACGCGACCGATCGTGGGGTTGGCGGTAATGCCCGAAAGACCGTCAGAGCCGCCGCACTTAAGGCCAATGACCAGCTCGGAGGCAGGAATGGGCTCACGCTTGGCCTGCTTGGCCAGGTCGGCAAGCTCGGACAGGATCTTGTGACCCTCGACCTGCTCGTCGGCTACATCCTGGCAGGCGAGGAATCGAACGCGCTCGCGATCGAAGTCACCGAGCTCGTCGAGTACCTGCTGGTGCGTGCAGTTTTCGCAACCGAGGGACAGGAACAGCACACCCGCAGCGTTTGCGTGACGCGAGAGCGCCACCAGCAGACGGCGCGTCTGGGCATGGTCGGCACCGGTCTGCGAGCAGCCAAAGGGATGCGGGAAGTAGTAAACGCCCTCCAGCGAGCCCTCGACCAGATCCTGAGCCTGCTCGCACATGGCACGTGCGACCTCGTTGACGCAGCCGACCGTGGGGATGATCCACAGCTCGTTGCGCGTGGCGGCGCGGCCGTCAGCGCGGCGGAAACCCATAAAGGTCTCGGGCTCAACCGGCTCAACGACCGGATGCGTCGGGTTGTAAGCGTACTCGACCTCGCCCGAAAGGTTGGTCTTGACGTTATGCGTATGAAGCCACTGACCGGGCTGGATGTCGCCCGTCACGTGGCCGATAGGAAGACCGTACTTGACGACGTCCTCCCCCGCCGCAATGGCGCGCACGGCCATCTTGTGGCCCTGCGGAATATCCTCCGCGGCCACGATCTCGCCCACCCCGGGAACCGCGACGGCGGTGCCCTTGGCAAGCGGCGACAGCGCAACGATCACGTTGTCGGCCGGATTGATCTGGATAGTATTCATTACAAAGAGTCCTAACCCTACAGGTTGAGCAGAAGTCAGCGGGCGCCCGCCAGTTGCCCGGCGGGCGCACAGAAGGATTTAGGCCTGGGCGTTGGCAAATGCCTGCTTGGCGCCCTCGGCGCGCACAACGGCAAGCGCGTTGACGACAAACTCCTCAAGGCCGGCGATCTGCGTAAGGTCCTCGCCCCACATCTGCTCGTTGCTGAGCACGTCGTGCACCAGCTCGGCATCGTCTGCACCGGCGTGGGCGGCGTAGAAATCGAGCACGAAGGCATCGTCCTGAGCGGTGTACTCGGTGCCGTCGGCGCGGCGCAGGTGCAGGCCATCGCCCTCGCGAGCAACGAGCTCCTGCGTATAGAAGGCAATGAGCGTAGCGAGGCTCGTCGCCAGGCACTTGGGCAGGTTGCCGGTCTCGGCAACATAGTCCTTGAGCGTGGGCAGGTCGCGAGCACGCCATTTGGCGGTTGAGTTGAGGCAAATGGAGAGCAGCGCGTGGTCGATAAACGGGTTGTCGAAGCGGTTCTCGACGGCGGCGGCAAAGGCCTTGCAGTCCTCGACATCAAGATCGGCGGCAAGCGTCGGGATGACCTCGTCGTAGAGCATGGTGTTCATGAAGCCGCGAACGGTCTCGTCATGCATGCAATCGCGCACGATGTCAAAGCCGGCAACCCAGGAGCCCGGAACAAAGGCAGTGTGGGCGCCGTTGAGGATGCGGACCTTGCGCTTCTTGTACGGGGTGACATCGGGGGTCACAAAGACGCCCGGCAGGCCGGCCTTCACGAAGGGCAGACGCTCCTTGAGCGACTCATCGCCCTGGATGCCCCACATCTGGAAGGGCTCGCGCACGGCCAGGAAAGGATCCTCGTAGCCCAGGCGCTCGGCCACGGCAGCGGCCTCCTTGGGGTCGCGGATGCGGCCGGGGACGATAGTGTCGACGAGCGTGGTGCAGACGGTGCAGTCGTTGGCGATCCACTGCGCAAACTCGTCCTCCAAGCCCCAGTCGCTCACGTACTGGTTCATGATGCGCAGCAGCTCCTCGCCGTTGTGATCGATGAGTTCGCAGGCGAGCACGATGACGCCCGGCTTGCCGGCGGCCCAGCGGGTGTGGAGCACCTGGGCAAGCTTAGCGGGGAAGCTCGCGGGCGGCATGTCGTCGGCCTTGCAGGACGGATCGTAGGCAATGCCAGCCTCGGTGGTGTTGGAGACGATAATCTCCAAATCGTCGGAGACGGCGACCTCCATCATGGCGCGGTAGTCGTCCTCACGATACGGATTGAGGCAGCGGCTGCAGGCGCTGATCACACGGGACTCGTCGACCGTGTTGCCGTTCTCCTTGCCGCGCACCAGCACGGTGTACAGGTCATCCTGGGCATTGATGCCGTCGGCAAAGCCAAAGGCGCCGCTGATGGGCTGCACCATGACAACCTTGCCGTTCCAGCCGGTTGCCTCGTTGCCCATGTCAAAGAAGCGGTCGACAAAGGCGCGCAGGAAATTGCCCTCGCCAAACTGCAGAACCTTCTCGGGCGCGTCCTTGGGCAGCAGGTAGCCCTTGTAGCCGATCTTCTCGAGCGTCTCGTAGCTGATGTTCTCCATCGATGTCTCTCCTTAGATTGCTGTTAGCGTGCAGGCAAAACGGGGGCGCCGCGTGTGGCAACGGCGCTCCCGAGTTCGGTGTGATTCGATGCGGGTTTAAGCCTCGACGGTATCCAGGTCAAAGCCAAAGTAGCGGACCGCGTTGTTGTAGCTGATGTCGCGCACGATGGCTCCCAGCAGTTCCATGTCGGCCGGATACTTGCCCTGCTCGACCCACTCGCCGATCACGCCGCACAGCACGCGACGGAAGTACTCGTGACGCGGGTAGGACAGGAAGGAGCGGGAATCGGTAAGCATGCCCACAAAGTTGCCCAACACGCCCTCGTTAGCCAGAGCCGTGAGCTGCTCGCGCATACCGATCTCGTTGTCGTTGAACCACCAGGCAGAGCCGTTCTGGATCTTGCCGGCGGTCGGAGCCTCCTGGAAGCAGCCCATCACGGTATCGATCATGGTGTTGTCGATGGGGTTCAGGCTATACAGGATGGTCTTGGGCAGACCCGTGGACTCCTGGATGGAGTTGAGGAAATCGGCCAGCTGGTCGGACGGCGTGTAGTTGGAGATGCAGTCGTAGCCGGTGTCGGGACCGAGCTTGGCGAACATAGCGCGGTTGTTGTCACGCTTGCAGCCAAAGTGCAGCTGCATGGCCCAGCCAAGGCGGACATACTCGCCGGCGACGAACTGCATAAAGGCCGTCTTGTACTTGAGGACCTCGTCCTCGGTAAGCGGCTCGGCGGCAAGGCCCTTGGCAAAGATAGTCTCGATCTCGTCGGCGGTAGCCGGAACGTACATAACGTAGTCGAGCGCGTGGTCGGAAGCGCGGCAGCCCAGCTCGTGAGCAACGTCGTAGCGCTTGGAGATGGCGGCCTTCATGCCCTCGAAGTCGCTGACCTCAACGCCGGCAACCTCGGAGAGGCGCTTGCAGTAGTCGGCAAACTCCTGGCCGCGCTCGATGCGCAGGGCGGCGTCGGGGCGCATGGCGGGAACGACCTGAACGTCAAAGCTGTCGTCGGCTGCAATCTTCTTGTGCCACTCAAAGCTGTCGGCGGGGTCGTCGGTAGTGCAGATCATGCGGACGTTGGACTGCTTGATTAGGTTGCGGCAGGTAAAGCTGGCCTCGGCGAGCTTGGCGTTGGCAAGGTCCCAGACCTCCTGGGCGGTCTTGCCGTTGAGGACGCCCTCGTAGCCAAAGTATCGCTTAAGCTCCAGGTGGCTCCACTCAAAGACGGGGTTGCCAACGCAGCGACCCAGGGTCTCGGCCCACTTTTGGAACTTCTCGCGAGCAGGGGCATCGCCAGTGATAAAACGCTCGTCGACGCCGTTGGCGCGCATCAGGCGCCACTTGTAGTGGTCGCCGCCCAGCCAAACCTCGGTGATGTTCTCGAAACGCTTGTCCTCCCAGATCTCCTTGGGGGAAATGTGGCAGTGGTAGTCGACGATGGGCATGCCCTTGGCAAAGTTGTGGAACAGCTCCTCGCCGGTCTTGGTGCTCAGCAGGAAATCCTGATCGTCCATAAAGTTTTTCATCAAACAGCCCCTTTGCTGGCAAGGCGGGCGCACGGCGCGCTCGTTATCCTTTAGGTGAACGTTCACTATACTAATCCATTGCAACTCAAAAGGTGAACGTTCACCTAACCACCATGGGGTGAACGGTAGGTTTTGCCCGTTCAACGGTTGCCGGAGCTGTGACTTGCATGTATTTCGGACCGGTTGGCGTCCCCGAACACCGAACTTGAGCGCTTTTGCTCAGGTGGGTCATGTTCCGACGTGCATTTTTGGGAGTATTCAGCATCGAAGCGCGCCGCGCGCCGTCCTCAGCGCCCCGTTTGGTGCGCATATTGCGTCCGATCGGCATAAAAAGTGCCGCCGACGGCGAAATACGCCACCGGCGGCACTTAAAACAGTCGTTCTGCGCCTCATTCAGGGCATGCCAATGCTGAATACTCCCAAAAATGCACGTCGCAAGAGGGGGTACCGGTAGCGCGCAGAGATGTGGTGTAAGAGGCGGGGCATGCCCCGCCTCTTCTCTTT
>CABRHW010000023.1 GCA_902470765.1 uncultured Collinsella sp. | reverse complement strand
GGCCCGTGGGTTATACCCTAAGAGCAAACCACCCTTTTTAAGGGTGGTTCTGATTTGGATTGCAGACGTATCACCGGACGAAAGCGTGTTGCGTCTGGCACAAAATCGTACGAAAACGCAATTTACGTCTTATTTCCGGACGCAAATCAAGACGAAAACCGTTTGCGTCTGGATAAAATCCGTACGCAAACGGTTTTCGTCTTGCAGGGCAGTTGCCGTTTCTACAGTTCAACTTCCAGTTCGGCTTTGTGTTCGCAGAGGTAGTCGCGCATGTAGGGGATGGCAAATGAGACCTTGCCGTACGAAGGAGCCTCGATAATCGATTCTCTTAACAGGCGGCTGCGGACGGAGCTCACCTGTTGAGGCGTTTTGTTTAGGGCATCGGCAACCATGCTGGTCGAGCTCGTCTGCCCCAAAGACGCCATGCTCAGCAGATAAGCGATGCACGTGGGCGGAATGCGCTGCAGCGCGGGCTCAATCACCATGGCGCAGAAGCGTTCGCGTGCCGTTGCAATGCCACGCTCGGCTTCTTCTTCTCCAATAATCGCTGTATGTGCGCGTCTTGCCAACTGCCATGCGTAGTATCCAACGAGTTGGATCATGAAAGGATAGCCTTGCGTTGCCTCGGCAAGTTGGCCGGCAATACCTGGCTGCAACTCCATGCCAGACGCTTCAATGGTTTCCTCGAGGGAGTACGACACTTCGGTTACTGCCACAGCCTTCAGATCAAAGGGGAGGGCACGGCGCAAAAACGTAAGTGTCTTTCCGTTGATGATGCTTTCAATCATCGAAGGCAGCCCAGCAAAAACAAAGGCGATATCAAGGTCTTCGCCGATAACCTGCTGAATCGCAATGGAGAGCGTTCGGACCTCATCGAGCTCTGCGTCTTGAACCTCGTCGAGAGTGATGAGCAGGCCATTTCCATTCTTGGATATTGTCTGTCTCATGGCGTCGCGTAGCGATGGGCCGATTCGCTCAATATCTATGCTGCCGATGGATATGCCAGCTACGGTGGGCTCAAATCTGGCGTGTTTGGCCTGGAATTTGGGCTGCAGCTGTTCGAGAATGCGCTGGCAAAGTCCCTCGGTTGCGACCTCTTTTATGACCGTCCAGCCATGGCTTTGCGCCAAACGTGAGCACTCGTCAAGGAGGACCGTCTTGCCCGTTCCACGGACGCCGGCTATGCGCATTAGGCGCCCCGGGGCACCAGGCCCGTTGACGAGGCCCTCATTGAATTCTTCGAGCACATCTTCGCGGCCGATAATCGTGGGAGGTGTTTTACCTGCTGTGGGCTTAAAAGGGTTTGTTTGCATGTGAGCCACCTTTGCTCAAGATATAGCAAGATATAGCAAAGTATAGCAAGATATAGCAAAGTATAGTGAGATATAGCAAAGTAAGCGCTACTTGCGGGTTTTGCGGTGGTGCTATTTTCCAAATGCCGCGCGGATAAAGCGCTGGGCGAACAGCTTGTTGGCGACGTTGATGACATGTCCCAGGAACAGTGCCGAGATGGCGGTCGTGACGCCAAAGCCGCCCAGGTTGTGCATAAAGACCAGCGACAACGCGAGCGAGGCGGCGACATGCGAGCAATCGAATACGACCTTCACATCGCCAAAGCGGCGCTTGAGTTTTTCGGCAATGACCTGCACCAAGCCATCGGGCGCGTTGGGAACGACACCCATGTTGACGACGAGACTCACGCCAAACGCCGTGATGGCAAGCGAGAGCAGCATGGTTACGACCTGTGCCGGCAGCGCGGTGGGGTGCAGAGGGTTAACGGTCATAAAGAAGTCGGTAAAGCCACCGATCAGCGTTGAGAAAAAGAGCTCGAGCAAAATGCGCGGCTGAAACTCGCGGCGCAAGATGGCTGCCTGTGCGGCAATGTAGGCGACATAGGTCGCGGTAATCCAAAAGCCGAGCGTCTTGCCGGTGAGCATGGACAGCGTCGTGGCAAAACAGGTAAGCGCGGCGACGCCCAGGCCCGATGCGGTCTGGATACTCATGCCGAGGGCGAGCGTCGCGACGCCTGCTAAATACATCAGCATCCTGATGACGGTATGGCACCAATCGATCTTCTCGCCATTCATAATGATGAGCGGTCGCATGCTGCTACCCGTCCTTTCGGTTGTGAAGAAAAGGCTGACCTGGGCCGGCAAAAGAGGGTTATCGGAGGCACTGCTGTAAAAGCAGAAAAGCCGGCCCCACGGTCAGTCGTCTAGAAAGTGTCTCGCTGTGCCGGAATGGGACTGAAGGGCCAACGAGACGGGAGAAAAGCGAATGACAGGACGTGGGCAATAGGATGCCAAGATGGTAGGGTGCGTCTTAGCATCCTATTGCCCACGCTTAACGAAATCGGTTTCGTTTGAGCCTTAGTATACGCACGGGATTCTTTTTGCAAAGAGAAAAATAATAAAAAGGTGAACGTTCACCTAATCGAAACAACTCGTTGGCGGTATCATGGCAAGGACATGCTCGAAACCGATTTCGCAACGGTTAGAGAGCGCATTGTACGTTCGTCATAGATTGCCGGGCAGCTTGGTCGCGCCCGCCGGTCGCATTGCGGCGAACGCCTTCACCCGGATCGAAAGGATCACCATGGAACAGCACACCGATTGCTCGTACTGCATGTGCGGGACCGACAACACGCTCGTCGATGCCTTTGGCATCCCCATGCTCGACCTGCCCGCCAGCAAGCTCATCTTGTTTAAGGAGCAGAGCCACAAGGGCCGCGTGATCGTGGCCTCCAAGCAGCACGTCGATGACATTTCCTGCATGTCCGAGGAGGACGCTGCCGCCTTTATGGCCGATGTCCGCCACGTCGCCGCCGCGCTGCACAAGGCGTTCAACCCCGACAAGATCAACTTTGGTGCCTACGGCGACACCATGCATCACCTGCATGTGCATATCGTCCCCAAGTACAAGAGCGACCCGTTTGAGTTTGGCGACGTGTTTGCCATGAACCCCGGTCGCGTCACGCTCGAGCCGGCTCAGTACGACGAAATCGCCCAGGCAATCATCGACAACCTGTAAAACTTCGTCCCCTATAAGTTGCGGTGAAATACGGACTGTTTAGCGGCTTAGCTGGCTCCAATAGTCCGTATTTCACCGCAACTTATGGGGGGCGGCGTTGCGATAGTATTACGTGTTGGTATTCGACTAACCGAGGACTTATCCGAGGACTTTATGGAACAGCACCAGCATTATCAGAGTCTGCAAGACCAGGCATACAACGCATTGCGCTCCAAGATCATCTATGCCGAGCTCAAACCCGGCACACGTCTTTCGGCGATTGGTCTGGAAAAGGAGACGGGAATCGGGCGCACGCCCATTCGCGAGTCCTTTGTACGCCTGCGCGAGCAAGAGCTGGTGGAAACGCGTCCCAAAAGCGGCACCTACGTCTCTAAGATCAGCATGGAACGCGCCGAGAACGCCTGTTTCTTGCGCGAGAAACTCGAGAGAAGTGTGCTCATTAAATGCTGCTCTGCCGCCACGCCCGAGCAAAAGCATCGGCTCGAGCAGATTCTTGCCGAGTCCGAGTCACTCGATCATCGTGAAACGCGTCGCTTTTTCGATCTGGACAACCTGTTCCATGAGACATGTTTTGAGATTGCTGGTCGCCACATGTTGTGGGATTGGATGAAGAGCGTCAACACGCATTTTGAGCGATACAACTGGTTGCGTATGGTGTCGCAGGATCTGGATTGGGAGCCGATTCGTCGGCAGCATCGCCGGATTCTCGAGGCCATTAAAAAGGGCGATACCGACACGGCGAGCTACCTGGCAGAGACGCACCTGCATCTGATGCCCGAGGAGCAGGGCCCGGTTATCGCCTTGCATCCCGACTATTTCGAGCTGTCCAAAGACTCTGCCATCTAACTCGTTCCCTACATTAGTTGCGGTGAAATAGGGACTGTTTTGCGGTTTTGGCGGCGTAAACAGTCCGTATTTCACCGCAAGTGCCGGGGCGCTGCTGGAGCACGAAAAGGCTGCGGCGCCGTTTGGAGGAAAAGACCGGAAGCAAGGGTCCATTCCTCCAGACGGTGCCGCAGCTGTTTTGGTGGACTGGATTATGTTGAGTCGGTTGATTGGCCGGGAAAGCAAAGCGGCTCGGGCGCGTGTCGCTTCCGTCACGTTCTATCAGCATACAAGACGGTTTTGGTTCTTGTTCGTGACGGAAACGGCGCGCTTCCGAGCCGCTTTAAAAGAAAGGGGGCGAGGTCTAGGGCACGCCCCCTTTCACGATAGAGAGCTAAACCTAGCCGCGGACCTTCTTGACAACGTCCATGGCCTCGCGGGCAATCTGCTCGACCTTGGAGAAGTCGCCATCGGCGAACAGGGCGGGCTTGACCATCCAGGTGCCACCGCAGGCGATGATGGCGGAGGAGCTCAGGTACTCCTCGACGTTGGCAGTGCTCACGCCGCCGGTGGGCATAAAGCGATGGCCGACAAACGGAGCGGCGAGGGCCTTGATGGTGTTCAGGCCACCATACTGAGCCGCGGGGAAGAACTTGGTGACCTTGAGCCCCAGGTTCTCGGCGGCGGTAACCTCGGAGGGGGTCACGGTGCCGGGAAGGACGGGCAAGTCGATGTCGATGCAGTGCTTCACGACGTCCTCGTTGTAACCCGGGGAGACGATGAACTTGGCACCGGCGGCGCGGGCCTGCTCAACCTGCTCGACAGTCAGGACGGTGCCAGCGCCGACGCACATCTCGGGCTCGGCCTCGGCCATAGCGGCGATGCACTCGGCGGCGCAGGCGGTGCGGAAGGTGACCTCGGCGGACTTCATGCCAGCTGCCATAAGGGCGTGGGCGAGCGGTGCGGCGTCCTCGACCTTATCGAGCACGACGACCGGCACGATGCCCAGGGACTCAAGCGTGGTATAGAACTGATCGAACATGATGTTCCTTTCGATGTACGGCGCGCACGGGCGCGTGATTGCCAAAGAAGATTGGCCATGAGCCGGTTCCGGATTGGTTATCGGAGGCACTGCTTGGGTCACAAGCAATTTCGGAACCGGCTACGAGGCCAGTCGTGAAGGAATGCCAGACAAAACCGGAATGGGACTAAGTGGTTCTACCTGGCCGGAGGAATCGGGGAGCGGGCTGCAGGGGTATGGGTATGGAAAGCTGCAGTCCGCGGAATGGGGAACGAATTAACGGGCGACGCGGGTGCCACCGTCGGCGGCGGATGCCACGGCTGCGATCTCGTCTGCGGTCACCAGGTTGGAATCGCCCTTGATGGTGAGCTTGAGGATCGAGGCCGCAATCGCGTAGTTGACGGCGTCCTGCGGATCGAAGTCATTGATGAGGGCATGGACCAGGCCGGCGTTAAAAGCGTCGCCGGCGGCAACGCCCTCGAGCACGTGCACGTCGTGGGCAGGGGAGAACCAGTGCTCGCCGCTCTCGGCGTCAAAGAGCATGCCCATCCAAATGGAGCGCTCGACGCAGGAGATGTTGCGGACGACCGAGGCGACCTTCTTGCAACCGTACTCGGCGCAGATCTGACGGGCCATCTCGACGTAGGTGTCGCGCTCCTCGATGCCGTGGGCAAGGGAGCCGGAGACGCAGGTCATACCGAGGCCGGCAGGAGCGTCCTCGTCGTTGGCAATGCAGATGTCAACGAGCGGCAGGAGTTCCTTCATGGTGGCCTGCGACTTCTCGGGCGACCACATCTTGCCGCGATAGTTCACGTCGCACACGGTGGTGATGCCTTTGGCGCGGCAGGCGGTGAGGGCATCCTTGCAGGCGGCGGCCATCTCGTCGGAGACGGCGGGCGTCACGCCGGAGAAGTAGAAGACATCGACACCCTTGAGGATCTCGTCCCAGTCAAAGACGTCGCGCTTGGCCATGTTGATGGCAGAGTACTTGCGGTCGTAGACGCAGCCGTTGCCGCGCTGCGAGGCGCCGACCTCAAACACATAGGAGCCAAGACGGTCGCCC
The DNA here is from genome assembly GCA_902470765.1 of uncultured Collinsella sp. GTDB lineage: Bacteria > Actinomycetota > Coriobacteriia > Coriobacteriales > Coriobacteriaceae > Collinsella. The sequence continues at coordinate 27,481 of CABRHW010000023.1, read as the reverse complement.
TGGCGCACGACGCGCGTGGTGTCGACGTCGTAGACCTTCAGCGAACGCAGGGCGCACTCGCCCAGACGGTTGGCCGGGACAACGGAGACGTAAGCTGCCTTGTCACCCTGGTAGGCCAGGGAAAGCGCGGTGTTGGCTTCGGCGCCGCCGTAGCGGACATCAAACTCGGTCGCCTGCTCAATGCGCAGATGGTCTTTGGGCGAGAGCCTCATCATGATCTCGCCGAAGGTAAGAACCGTTTTACCCATGGTCGCGCAGCTCCTTCTTGCTCGTGCGTACACCTTTGATATGGCGTTGGCACGGAGGTGCCAAGACGGTAGGGTACATCTTTGCACCTCCGTGCCAACGCTTGCCGAAATCGGTTTACGAAATCGGTTTCGTTTCGAGTTGTAGTATACTCATCTACAGCGTTTTGCAAGCGAGATTTTTAAAAAAATGCCTAAAATGGCTCAGACTGCCGACAATTGGGAAACGGGGTGCGCTATGGCGCAGATGAGGATTAAGGACATTGCTGCCGAGGCGGGCGTGAGCCCGGCCACGGTCTCGCGCTATCTCAACAACCGCCCCGGGCAGATGACCGAGGAAACCCGTGCTCGCATCGCGGCAGTTATCGAGCGCACCGGCTATCGTCCACGTGCCGCCGCGCGCAATCTGCGCAGCTCGCGTACCAACCTCATCGGCGTGATCTTGGCCGACATTGCTAACCCGTTCTCCAGCGCCATGCTCGAAGGGCTTTCCGCCAGCGCCGCCGCGCGCGGCTGCTCGCTCATGACGGCCATTAGCGGCAACGACCCCGCCAAGGAGGCAGAGTCGCTCACTAGACTTATCGATGCCGGCGTGGACGGCCTGGTCGTCAATACCTGCGGAGGCAACGACAAGGCGATTGCCGCGGCTGCGGGGCGCCTGCCCGTCGTGCTGCTCGACCGCGATGTCGCCGACGGTGGCATCGATCTGGTGACCTCTAACAACCGCGAGCTGGTTGCCGGCCTGGTAGACGCCTTGGCTGTCGCGGACAGCGAGCGCCTGTGCCTGCTCACCGAGGCAAGCGATGACAGCCCCGTGCGTCGCGAGCGCGCCGAGTCCTTTGCCGACGAGCTTTCGCGCCGCGGTCTTGCGGGCGAGGTCGTCACCCTGGCCGACGGTGGCGCCACGGGTGTCAGTCGCCTGGACGAGACCATCCGCGGCTATGCGGGTAAAAAGCTCGGCCTTATTGCCGTCAACGGTCTGGTCTTCCTGCGTCTGACCGAGGCGCTGGCACAGTTGGGACCTTCGTTGCCGGCGGGTCTCAAGATCGCAACGTTTGACGACTATCCCTGGAACCACGTGCTCTTTGGCGGTGTGACCACGGCCGCGCAGGATACCCTCACCATTGCCGAGCGCGTGGTCGAGCGCCTGTCCGAGCGCATCGACGTCGTTACCACTACGGTGGGCGACGCCGCAAAGCTCGCCCCCAAGCGCATCGAGGTCCCCGGCCACATCGAACACCGCGCTTCGACCTCGCGCTAACCATTCGTTCGTGACGGCCTGTTCGCGCACGTTTTTTGAGCGCTTGATACGCTTTAACCCTGCGGAAACATTTTTCTGCGATAGTATCTGCGATATAGACCAGTCGAAACCCGCCCGAAAGAAAGGGGAGCGACATGAACCAGCAGAACATCGATTACGTACTCCGCTCCGTAGAGCAGCGTGACATCCGCTTTGTGCGTCTGTGGTTTGTCGACATTCTCGGCCGCCTCAAGAACTTTGCCATTAGCCCCGAGGACCTCGAGGTCGCTTTTGAGGAGGGTATTGGCTTTGACGGCTCCGCCATCGAGGGCTTTGCCACGCCCGAGGAAGCCGACATGCTGGCGTTCCCCGATGCTTCGACCTTCCAGATCCTGCCGTGGCGCCCGAGCCACAACGGCGTCGCCCGCGTGTTCTGCGATGTGTGCACTCCCGATCGCAAGCCGTTTGCCGGCGACCCGCGCGATGCCCTGCGCCGCATGTTCCGCAAGGCCGAGAAGGCTGGCTATCTGCTCAACGTGGGTGCCGAGCTGGAGTATTACTACTTCCCCGACGAGCACACCCCCGAGCCGCTCGACAACGTGGGCTACTTCGATCTTTCGGTGAGCGATGCCGCCCGCGACCTGCGTCGCAACACGGTCCTCACGCTCGAGAAGATGTCCGTGCCCGTGGAGTACACCTTCCACGCCGCCGGCCGCTCGCAGCATGGCATGAGCCTGCGTCACGCCGAGGCCCTGAGCATGTCCGACGCCGTCACCACGGCCAAGCTCATCATTAAGCAGCAGGCCTACGAGAGCGGTTGCCACGCTTCCTTTATGCCCAAGCCGTTGGCGGGCGAGGACGGCAGCGCCATGTTTTTGCATCAGTCGCTGTTCGACCACGACGGCAACAACGTCTTTTGGGGCGAGGACGACGAGAAGTACCACCTCTCCGAAATCGCCAAGCACTACATGGCCGGCATCTTAGCGCACGCGCGCGAGATTAGCGCCATCACCAACCCCACGGTCAACTCGTACAAGCGCATCACCACGGGTGGCGACTCCGTGCCGCAGTACGCCACGTGGGGCCTGCGCAACCGCGCGAGTATGGTCCGCATCCCGGTCTACAAGCCCGGCAAGCCGCTGTCCACGCGCATCGAGCTGCGCAGTCCCGACCCCATGGCCAACCCGTATCTGGTCAACGCCGTCACGCTGGCGGCTGGTCTGGACGGCATCGAGCGCAAGCTGGAACTCCCGCCCGAGGCCACGGCCGAGACGCTCAAGCTTACCGACCGTCAGATGGTCGAGGCCGGCTACGCGCCGCTGCCGCGCTCGCTCAAAGAGGCGCTTGACGTGTTTGAGGACTCGCAGTTTATGAAGGATGCCCTCGGCGAGCACATCCACAGCTTCTTCCTCAAAAAGAAGCGCGACGAGTGGCATAAGTTTGAGTCTACGATCACCGAGTGGGAGATCAAGCACTACCTGGCGAACTCCTAATCGCGCTGGCTTGTTCCAGTACGATTGAGCTCATTTCTTTGGAGGCCGATATGTCCGAAAAGAGTGCCCTGTTCATGGCGCGCACGACGCGCTTCCACGAGTTTGCCCGCAGCCTGACGACCACCCTGGGTGTCGAGGTGAGCCTGGCCACTCCCGATTCGCCAACTGCGGCGCATGACTTTGACCTGCTGATCCTCGATTCCGATGGCATCCGCAGCGACCGCATCGACCAGATTGCCAAGTGGCTTGACGATCGCGGCGGTGTCCCCATGCTGGTGATCGTCGACGACGAGGCGCTCGGCACCCTGCGCCTGCCGAATCACGCGCATGCCGACTTTGTATGCCCCACGGCGACGCCCAATGAGCTCAAGGCTCGCGCGCAGCGCCTGATGGGCGAGGAGGAGACCGTCACCGCCGACGATGTGCTCAATATCGATAACCTCGAGATTAACCTGGCTACCTACCAGGTGACACTCGATAACGAGCCCATCGACCTGACGCTGATGGAGTACTCGCTGCTGAGCTTTTTGGCGACGCACCCCAACCGCGCCTACAGCCGCGAGGTGCTGCTGCACCGCGTGTGGGGCTTTGAGTACTGCGGCGGCACGCGTACCGTCGACGTGCACATTCGACGCATCCGCTCCAAGGTGGGCCCGCAGATCGCGGCACACATCACCACCGTCCGCGGCGTGGGATATCTGTTTAAGGACTAGATTTCCACCACAAAGGGGACAGGCACCTTTGTGGTGGTTTTGCCGCAGGTGCGGGTTCCCTTCGAGTTTGCAGCAGAACTTAAGCCTTCCTAAAAGATTGCGTTTTCATACACGTGCGCCCGCATATTGGGGTACAACTCAACGTGAACAATGATGGCCCGCCACATGTTTGGCGGGCCTTTGGTTATTTGACGAAAGGATCGCAGCTATGAGCGAGAACGATTCCCAGCGTCCCCAGGACGCGGGCAACGCCGGCGAGACCCAACAGCAGCCGCGCGTGCAGGTGGAGTCGACGCCTGCCGACGGCAACAACATTCCCTACGTGCAGGCCTACGATACGCAGACCGGCAAGCCGCTGGGCGGTCAACAGGTCGTGAACAAGCACACGGTGGTCAAGACCAAGACCAAAAAGCTGCCGATCTTTATTACAGCGCTTGCCGGCTGCGCCTGCGGCGCCCTGCTGGTCATCGCGCTTATCATGAGCGGCACACTCGATATCGGTGGCGGCAAGAATGCCGTGACGGCGGGTGCTTCGGGATCGTCGACGCAAAAGATCACCATCGACTCCGAGGACACCACGCTGGCCGAGGCCGTCTCTGCCAAGGCGCTGCCCTCCGTGGTTTCCATTACCGCGACTTCGAGCGGCAGTCAGGGCAGCTCGCTTTCGCAGTCTGCTGACGAATCGGATAGCTCGGGCAGCGTCGGCTCGGGCGTGGTGCTCGATACCGAGGGCCACATCCTTACCAACAACCACGTGGTCGACGGTTACGACCAGTACGTGGTGACCATGGACGACGGCACCACTTACGAGGCCGAGTTCGTAGGTAACGACGCCTCGAGCGACCTGGCCGTCATTAAGCTCAAGGACGCCGACTCCTCCAAGCTCACCCCGATCGAGATCGGTGACTCCTCCAAGCTCAACGTGGGCGAGTGGGTCATGGCGATCGGCTCGCCGTTCGGCAACGAGCAATCTGTCTCCACCGGCATCGTCTCGGCGCTCTACCGCTCCACGGCCATGAGCTCTACCAGCGGCAACACCATCTATGCCAACATGATTCAGACCGATGCCGCCATCAACCCGGGCAACTCCGGCGGTGCGCTCGTCAACGACAACGGCGAGCTCGTGGGCATCAACTCGCTCATCGAGAGCTACTCGGGCTCCAGCTCGGGCGTTGGCTTTGCCATTCCGGTCAACTACGCCAAGAATATTGCCGATCAGATTATCGACGGCAAGACGCCGGTCCATCCGTACCTGGGCGCCACGCTCTCGAGTGTCAACGCGCTCAACGCCCGCACCAACAAGCTGAGCACCGATAGCGGCGCGTATGTGGCGAGCGTTGTCGAGGACGGCCCCGCTGCCAAGGCCGGCATCCAGGAGGGCGACGTCATCACCAAGCTGGGTGACGACGAGATCACGAGTGCTGACGGCCTGATCATTGCGCTGCGTAGCCACGAGGTGGGCGAGAAGGTCGAGATCACACTCGTGCGCGGCAAGGAAGAGAAGAAGGTCACCGTCGAGCTGGGTTCCGACGAGGAGCTGCAGAACCAGCAGCAGGACGACAGCTCGACCGACACCGGCAATGGTAGCATCACCGACGAGCAGCTGCGTCAGTACCTGGAGGAACTGCTGGGCCAGCAGGGCCAGGGTCAGGGCTACGGCCAGGGTTACTAACGAGCCATTTCGCACATGCCGAAGCCAGAGGGGCTGTCCCGCCAGCGCGGGACAGCCCCTCTTTTCTTATTGATCCGTTGGGGACGGAGGAAAACGGATCATTTGGAAATGGCAAGGGCATGGTTTGATTGCGCGACCCACCCCGGTCTGGCGGCTGCCGATTCGGTGCGGTTGGAAAGGGCGATTTGGCTCCATCGCGACCGGTGGTACTCTTGTATCCGTTTGAAATCGAGCGAAGGAGTGCCGCTATGGAGCAATCGAGCCTGTTTGGTGACGGCGTGGACATCGATACCGAAACGCCCGCGAGCGCGGATGCCGCCGCACCGGCCGATGCCCGTGCCCAGGCGGCAGCGCGCGCGGCCGAGCTGCGCCACGAGCTCGATTACCACGCGTACCGCTACTACATGCTCGACGCGCCCGAGATCACGGACGCCGCCTTTGACAAAATGCTCGTTGAGCTGCAGGAAATCGAGTCGACCTACCCCGACCTGGTGACGCCCGACAGCTATACCCAGCGTGTGGGCGGATACGTGAGCGAGCAGTTTACGCCGGTAACGCACATGGCACGCATGTATTCCATGGACGATGCCATGGACCTGGACGAGCTCGACGCGTGGCTCCAACGTACCGAGGATGCGCTCGGCGCCGGTAGCGTCACCTATACCTGCGAGCTCAAGATCGACGGCCTGGGCGTGGCCCTTACCTACCAAAACGGCACCTTCGTACGTGCGGCCACACGTGGCGATGGCGCCACGGGCGAGGACGTGTCGCTCAACGTGCGCACTATCAAGGATGTGCCCATGCACCTGTCCGAGCCGGCGCTCGCCCACATGGGCGCCGACCGCGAGCGTACTATTGAGGTGCGCGGCGAGGTCTACATGCCTAAGGGCAGCTTTGTTCGTCTAAATGAAGAGGCCGATGCCGAGGGCCGCGACCCCTTCGCCAACCCGCGCAACGCCGCCGCCGGCAGCCTGCGCCAAAAGGATCCCAAGGTCACGGCGCGCCGTGATCTCGCTACCTTTATCTATGCCATCGCCGATACCGACCCGCTGCACGTCCACAGCCAGCGCGAGTTCCTCGATTGGCTACGTAGCGCCGGCTTTAGCGTCAACCCCAACGTGGCTCGTTGCGCCACGCCGGCCGAGGTCCACGAGTTCTGTGCTCAGGCGCTCGAACATCGCGGTGACCTGGACTACGACATCGACGGCGTGGTCGTAAAGGTCGATAGCTTTCAGCAGCAGCTCGACCTGGGCTTTACCGCCCGCGCGCCGCGCTGGGCCATCGCCTTTAAGTTCCCGCCCGAGGAAAAGCAGACCGTCCTGCGCGAGATACGCATCCAGGTGGGTCGCACCGGTGTGCTCACGCCGGTCGCCGAGTTCGACCCGGTGACGGTCGCCGGCTCCACCATCGCGCGCGCCACGCTGCATAACATCGACGAGATTCGCCGCAAAAACGTGCGCGAGGGTGACACTATCATCGTGCACAAGGCAGGCGACGTGATCCCCGAGGTCGTGGGCCCGGTGCTCGATAAGCGCCCGGCCGACAGTGTTGACTGGCAGATGCCCGAGGTCTGCCCCGTGTGCGGCAGCCCTGTGGTCCACGAGGATGGCGAGGTCGCTTACCGCTGCGTCTCCATCGACTGCCCCGCGCAGCTCAAGGAGCGTCTGCTCCACTGGGTGAGCCGCGGCTGCATGGACGTCGACGGCCTGGGCGACGAGATTGTCGACAAGATGATCGCCGCCGGGCTGATCCACGATGTCGCGGACTTCTACCAGCTCACGGTCGACGACATCGCAGGCCTGGACACGGGCCGCGTGTACGCGAGCACCAATAGCAAAAAGGGCGTTAAGAAGGGCGATCCCATCCCGGTAGGCCTCAAGACGGCCGAGAAAATCATCGCCGAGCTCAACAAGTCCAAGAGCCAGCCGCTCGGTCGTGTGCTGTTTGCCTTGGGCATCCGTCACGTGGGCAAGAGCGTGGGCGAGGTCATCGCCGAGCGATTCCTGTCGATTGACAAGCTTATCTTGGCGAGCGAAGAGGATATCGCCGAGTGCGAGGGCATCGGTCCCAAGATTGCGGCGAGCGTCAAGCAGTTCCTGGCCGTGCCCGAGAACCTTGCCGTGCTGGAACGTCTGCGCCAAGCGGGCCTTTCGCTCGAGGTCGACTTGGGCGCCGCTCATGCGCAAGCCGCGGCCGAAGCTGGCGTGGCGGGCGAGCTCGCCGACGCACAGCCGCTTGCGGGTCTGACCTTCGTGCTCACCGGCACGCTCGTCAACCGCACGCGCGACGAGGCAGGTGCGGCGCTCAAGGTACTCGGCGCCAAGGTTTCGGGTAGCGTGTCAAAGAAGACGAGCTATCTGGTCGCCGGCCCCAAAGCGGGCTCCAAGCTTACCAAGGCCGAGCAGCTGGGTGTGCCCGTGCTGGACGAGGACGCGCTCGAGCAGATCCTGGCGACTGGTGAGGTGCCGGAGGCGTAATGGATATCGAGAATCGCAATTGCTCGCAGGCGGAAGGGCGCGCGAGGCATTCCCAAGTGCAGGCAAAAGAGCGCTTAATGATGCGAATTTGCGTTGCCGAGCGCGAGCGCGCGGCGGGTGCATCTCGCGATGCCTTTGAGGCGTTGACCGAGTTAGAGGCGAGGCTCGGTCTAGCCTAGAGAGACCGGCACCGTGATCTGCGTCACGTAGGTTGCTGGGTCGTCGCTGATGATGTCGTCGATCAGGGCGATTTTGCGTCGCCCCGCTACGCTACCAGTTTGTCAAAAGCCCCACGGCGGTTGAGCACGGTAAATGCAATCACGCAGATGACCGCCGACAGAATCGACCCGCACGGCGAGGCGATACCCATGGGGAACAGCGTGTCGGAATAGGCGTTCGACAGCAGCCAAGCGCCGGGCACGCGAATGAGGGCCACGGCCAGCACGTTGTGCGCAAAGCCGATGTAGCTCTTGCCGTATGCGGCGAAAAAGCCGCTAAAGCAAATGTGGATGCCGGCAAAAATTGCGTCGAAAATATAGCTGCGCATATAGCCGGTACCGGCGGCGACTACTGCAGCGTCCTTGGCAAAAAAGCCGATAAACGCCGGCGCCACCAGCCACATCAGCACCGTGATCAGGCAGCCGTACACCACCGAGATGGTCATGGCGTCCTTGAGTACCTGACGCGCGCGATCGCCCTTGCCCGCGCCGGCATTTTGCGCCGTGAGCGCGCTGACGGTAGCGCCCATGGAACTCGGCACAATGAACAAAAAGCTGATCATCTTTTCGACCAGGCCCACGGCGGCGGCATCAACCAGGCCGCGGTGGTTGGCGATGACGGTGATGAACATAAACGCCACCTGGATGCAGCCGTCCTGCACGGCCACGGGCACGCCGATCTTAAGAATGCTGCCGAGCACCTCGGGCTGGGGGCGCAGGTCGCTGCGCTTAACGTGGATGTTTGTGCGACGGCTCTTGAGCCACACGAGCGCGAGGGCCACGCTCGCCGTCTGCGCGGTCACCGTGCCGAGCGCCGCGCCCACGGGGCCGAGCCCCATGTGGCCGATAAACAGAAAATCAAGCGCGATGTTGATGATACATGCCACGCCAATCACGTACATGGGCGAGCGCGAATCGCCCAGCCCGCGAAAGATGGCCGAAAGAATGTTGTATGCGGCGATAAACGGAATGCCCATAAAGCAAATGCGCAGGTAGGCGGCGGTGCCTTCGACCGCCTCGGCCGGCGTGCCAATGAGCGCCACGATCTGCGGGCACAGTGCGAGCAAGATAGCGGCCAGCACCACCGAGACACCCATAAAGAGCGTGATGGTGTTGCCGATGGCGGTCTCGGCGCGGTCAAACCGACGCGAACCCACGGCGTGGCCGACGATAACTGTCGTTCCCATGGCCAGGCCCACGAGCGTTACGGTAATGATATAGAGCGTCTGCGCGCCATTGCCCACGGCGGTGATGCCGGCGGCGCCGCTAAACTGCCCCATCATGTACAGGTCGGCCATGCCGTAGAGCATCTGTAAAAAGTACGAGAGCATATAGGGCAGGGCAAAGACCGCGATGGTCTTGAGGACATTGCCGCGTGTGAGGTCGTGTTCCATGGGCGGGGCTTTCTGGCTGGGTTCGTTTTGCTACCAGTGTAGTGAAAACCCTACAACGATTGTAGAGTCAAGGTTTATGTTGGCAGCGGGGCGAAAAAAGTCGCGCTCGCGTTCATTTCCAATTGAATACAGAGATGCACCTTGCGAGCTTAGCGCCTGCACTAGCCTTGCAGAAATCGATTTCGGAACACTTGACACCGCCGCACGGCGCGCCATAATACGTGGGTTTGCGAACAACGTTTGATGGGGGATGAACCTGCGTGCGCAATCTCAAGATTTTGTTTTCCTATCTGGGGGCATACCGCCGCGACGCCATGCTCGGCGTGTTCTTTGTGACTGCCGAGACGGCGCTCGAGCTGTTTATCCCGGTCATCATGGCAAATATCATCGATGTGGGCGTGCCCGCGGGCGACATCAACTACATGCTGTTGCAGGGCACGTATATGCTGGTATGCGCCGCATGTTCGCTGGTACTTGGCTTGGGTTATGCACGCACGTCCGCCCGCGTTGCCTCGGGGCTGGGCGCTAACCTGCGCGAGGCCGAGTATCGCAAGATCCAGACGCTCGCTTTTGGCAATCTGGACAACTACGACGCCAGCTCGCTTGTCACTCGCATGACCACCGACATCACCGTGATTCAAAACGCCGTAGGTAACGGCTTCCGCCCCATGGTGCGCGGGCCGGTAAATCTGGTCATGGGCCTCGTCTACGCTTTTGCGCTCTCGCGCGAGCTCGCGGCGGTCTTTGCCGTCATTCTGCCGATGCTCGCCATCGTGCTCGGTATCATTACCGTGCGCGTGAGCCCGCTCTACCGCCAACTCCAGACCTCGATGGACCACCTCAACGGCGTGGTGCAAGAGGACCTTACCGCCGTGCGCGCCGTGAAGGCTTACGTGCGCGCCGAGCACGAGTGCGACAAGTTCGACACCGTCAATACCGAGCTCGCTGGCACGGCGACCAAGACCTTTGGCACCGCTGTGCTCAACCTGCCGGTGTTCCAACTCTCGATGTACGTGGCTGCGCTCTCGATCTTGTGGATTGGCGGCCGCATGATCATCGAAGGCCGCTTGGGCGTGGGCTCGCTCACGGGCTTTATGAGCTACGTGCTGCTGATTATGAACTCGCTCATGATGATTTCCAACGTGTTTTTGCTGCTCACGCGCGCTCTCACGAGTGTGGGCCGTATCGCAGAGGTGCTCGATGAGGAGCCCTTTATCGCCAACCCTGCGGGAGACCTCGCGACTGCGGAGCCAGCGGACGGCAGTATCGAGTTTCGCGACGTTTCCTTTAAATACCGCGCGGATGCAGCCGAGGATGTGCTCGAGCATATCGACCTTCGCATCGAGAGCGGCTCGACGGTGGGCATCCTCGGCGGCACGGGCTCGGGCAAGAGCTCGCTTGTGCAGCTGATTGCGCGCTTGTACGACGCCACCGAGGGCGCCGTGCTTGTGGGCGGACACGATGTGAGCGACTACGACCTCGCGACCCTACGCGATGCCGTGGGCATTGTGTTGCAAAAGAATGTGCTGTTCACGGGCACCGTGCGCGAGAACCTGCAGTGGGGCAATCCGCAGGCGTCGGACGATGAGCTCCTCGCGGCTTGCCGCGCGGCGTGCGTGGACGAGTTCCTTGATCGCATCGGCGGGTTGGACGGCGAGTTGGGCCAAGGCGGCGCCGGTGTTTCGGGTGGCCAGAAGCAACGCCTGTGCATCGCGCGCACGCTGCTCAAGCATCCGCGCGTGCTCATTTTTGATGACTCCACCAGCGCGGTCGATATGGCGACCGACGCTAAGATTCGCGAGCACATCGCTCGGATTCCCGATACGACCGTGCTCATCATCGCCCAGCGCATCGCGAGCGTCATGGATGCCGATCGCATTGTGGTGTTGGACGACGGTCGTGTCCACGGCGTGGGCACGCACGAGGAACTGCTGGCGGATGACAACATCTACCAGGAGATTTACGCCTCGCAGATGGAGTTTGCGGGGAACGCGGACGCCAGCGACGATGGCTGCGCGAATGATCCGTTTTCCTCCGTTCCCAGCGGATCGCCCTTGGAAGGGGGTGAGCGCCATGCCTAAGACCGCAGCCCAAGCACGCCCGGCCGACCTCAAGCGCACGGTGCGCCGCCTGCTCTCCTACATGGGGCATGCCAAGTTCTCGTTGCTCGCGGTGGGCGTGCTCGCCTCCGTCGCCGCCATCGCGAGCCTCGCCGGCACCTACATGGTGCGCCCCATCGTTAACGGTTTGGCCACGGGCGGGGAGGAACTGCTCGCCAAACAGGTTATCCTGACGGCGATCATCTACGCCGCGGGCGTGCTCTCGGCCCTGGGCTACTCACAGATCATGGTGCGCGCGGCCCAACGCGTGGTGTCCGATATTCGCCGCGACCTGTTCGCGCACATCCAGATGCTGTCGCTGAGCTACTTCGACAGCACGCGCTCGGGCGACATCATGAGCTTTTTCACCAACGACGTTGACACCGTCTCCGAGGCGCTCAACAACAGCTTTGCCAACGTGATTCAGGCCGCCATTCAGGTTGTGGGCACCACGGCCATGCTCATCATCCTTAACTGGCAGCTCACGATTATCACGCTCGTGTGCGATGCGGCCATTGTGCTGTATGCGCGCTACTCGGGCGCGCGCTCTAAGCGCTTCTTTGCCGCCCAGCAGGCATCGCTTGGCGACCTGGACGGATATATCGAAGAGATGGTCTCGGGCCAAAAGGTCATCAAGGTCTTTAATCACGAGGCGGCGAATGTCGCCGGTTTCACCTGCCGCAACGACGAGCTTCGCCGCACCGGCACCGCCGCTGTGAGCTATGCCAACTCCATGGTGCCCATGACCGTCGTGATTGGCTACGTCAATTATGCGATCGTTGCGGTGGCAGGCGGCATACTCTGCATCAAGGGGCTCGCCGACGTGGGCGCGCTTGCAAGTTACCTGGTCTTTGTACGCCAGGCTGCCATGCCCATCAACCAGTTCACGCAGCTGGGCAACTTCTTGCTCAACGCGTTGGCCGGTGCCGAGCGCCTGTTTGCTGCCATGGATCTTAAGCCCGAGGTTGACGAGGGCTGCGTGGAGCTGGTGCAGACGGGCGATGCCGCGTGGGCGTGGAAGATTCCCGAGGGCCAGGGCGTGGGCTCGTACGGGCACCTGCATGATGTGGCTGCCGTTGATGGGTCGGGCCGCGCGGTGGCTGCCGACGGTACCGAGCTCACGTGCGGCTTGGTCCCGCTTGCCGGCGACGTGCGCTTCCATGCCGTGGACTTTTCCTACGTGCCGGGCACCCGTGTGCTCACGGACCTCAACCTGTTTGCCAAGCCGGGGCAAAAGATCGCGTTTGTGGGCTCGACGGGCGCCGGAAAGACGACCATCACTAACCTCATCAACCGCTTCTACGAGGTCGATGACGGCGAGATCACGTACGACGGCATCGACGTCAAGCACATTGCCAAGGCCAGCCTGCGCGGGTCGCTCGGCATTGTGCTGCAGGACACGCACCTATTTAGCGGCACCATTGCGCAGAACATCCGCTTTGGCAAGCTCGACGCGACCGACGAGGAGGTGCGCGCCGCTGCCGAGGCGGCCTGCGCCGACTCGTTTATTCGCCGCCTGCCGCAGGGCTATGACACGCTCGTGACCGCGGACGGTGCCAACCTGTCGCAGGGCCAGCGCCAGCTGCTCGCCATCGCGCGCGTGGCCGTTGCCGATCCGCCGGTGCTCATCCTGGACGAGGCCACTTCGAGTATCGACACGCGTACCGAAAAGCTTATCGAGCGCGGTATGGACCGCATCATGCGCGGCCGCACCACGTTTATGATCGCGCATCGCCTGTCCACCGTCCGCGACGCCGACGCCATCATGGTCCTCGAACACGGCCGCATCATCGAACGCGGCACCCACGAAGAGCTGCTCGCCCAGCACGGCGAGTACTGGCAGCTGGCGCATGGCTTAAAAGAGTTGGATTAACCCGTTCGAGCACGATGCTTTGACCTCTCCGTGCCCCTCACCTCGCCTCAAACCATCACAACATTCGACGTTTTTCGCCAAAATCGGAAAAAGCATCGAATGTTGTGATGGTTTTTCTACCACTCGATCGGGTGGAATCGCTTTCTTGCGCGCGAAGGTGTGCGGACCCGTGGGCAGGGGAATAAGGTTGGTTATCCGACTCCATTGGAGGGCTCATGGACCTGCCGATCGTCCTGTCCCATAAGACTGTCTGGCTGTACCACAACGTGGCGCGCCCGTCCGAGCCGCTCTCGCGAGCGAGCAGCCTATACGATGAGGAATCGCTTGCTAACGAGGCGGAGCCGACTGCGGGCCTGCCCAAATTGGGGCTCGATGCCAAGGGGCTGAGGGCTTCAACGGCAGTTGGGATCGTTGCCGACTATCTGGTTTCGCTTGGTATTCCACGAGAAGAGCTCGATCATATCGACACACTCGTCAACTTCGATTTTGAGCGCTCGACACCGGCTGGATTTAGGTGCCACGTGTTTGGGGCGCCGGTACCTCCAGGCCATCTTATCGAGATGGCGGAGGGCCTTCTGGTGGTTGATGAGGCCATGTGCTTTGTCCAAGCGGGTTCGTGGATGAGTGAGCCCGAGCAGCTGGAATATGGGTATGAAATCTGCGCCCGATACCATTTGAATCATCTGTCGACGGACGATTATGTCGAGATGGGGCAGAGGTATACCGTTGCCGACTTGATTGCCTATTGCAATGAGAACCGATCTCGTCAGGGGACTATACGTGCGGCCGCCGTGCTCAAGCGCGTACACGATGGCGCGCGGTCGCCCATGGAGACGGCCACCGCAATCATGGTCGTAGCAAAACGTTCCCAGGGCGGGCTGGGATACGCCAAGATCGAGCTCAACCATCGGGTCGATGTTCCCAACGAGTTCAAGTATCTCGCAAAGGCCGGGTATTTCGAGATCGACGTATATGCGCCTGCGAGTGGTACGGGGATTGAATACAACGGTTCGGACCATCTTGATAAGCAGCGCAGCGCGTCGGATGCGGAGCGTATGACCGTGCTGAGCGCGCTGGGCTTTAGAATGATCGTCCTCACCGGGACTCAGTTTGCCCATCAACTGCAATTGCATCGGGCGATGAATGCCATCGCGCTCGCTATGGGCCTTAAGTGCGACCGAAGCGAAGCGTTCCAGAAACGTCAGAATGACCTGCGGGAATTCGTGATTCGGCACTGGAACGGCGGCCTCTAGGGGCGTCTAGCTCGTCTTTCGAACTCTGCGAACACCTAAACCGTCCCAGCATTCGACGTTTTTCTCGATTTTGAGAAAAAGCATCGAATGTTGGGACGGTTTGAATGCTGAGGATGGGCTCGGGAAGCCCTTCTTGCTCGAATGGCCTGTCCTGTCGTACGCGTGTCGACCCGGTTCCCGTGTGCGGTACTATATTCCCTGAAGAATAATGGCCTGCGCGAGGGGAGGGTTTCGTGGACGAGCGCGCGCAACATGACGGTTTTGGCCGCGATATCAACTATCTGCGCATTGCCGTTACTGACAAGTGCAATTTCCGCTGCATTTACTGCATGCCTGCCGACGGCGTAGCGCCGCGCGCGCATGACGAGCTGCTCAGCGCCGAGGAAATCGCCCGCTTTGTGCGTCTGGTGGCGGGGGAGGGCATTCGTCGCGTACGCCTGACGGGTGGCGAGCCACTGGTCAGCCGCCGCATTATCCCGCTCATTCGCGACATCCGTGCGACCCCGCAGATCGAGGACATCTCGCTCACCACCAACGGCGCCCTGCTGCCCAAGCTGGCACCGCAGCTCAAAGATGCCGGGCTTAACCGCGTCAACATCTCGCTCGACACACTCGACCCTACGCTCTTTGGAAAGATTACGCGCCTGGGCCGACTCGAGCAGACCATGGCTGGCATCGACGCGGCGCTGGCCTGGGGCTTTGAGCCGGTTAAGGTCAACTGTGTGGTGGTCCGCCGCCTCAACCAGGACGTGGCGGCCCTCGCGCGGCTCACGGTCGACCGCCCCATTCACCTGCGCTTTATCGAATACATGCCTATCGGCGACGAGCACACGAGCTCGCATTGCGCTGTGGACCCGCACGCGCCCACGCTCAATCCCGAGTTGTGGGACGCGAGCGATACCGTGCCGAGTGACGAGCTGCGGGCGCGCATTAATGCCGGCGCCGCTGCGGTGGGCCTGGGCGAGCTTGAGCCGCTCGACATCAACGATGCTCCTGCCGGTGCCGGTCCCGCACGATACTGGCGCTTCCCGGACGCGGCGGGTACGGTCGGCTTCATTAGCGCCATGTCCAACCATTTTTGCGCGAGCTGCAACCGTCTGCGCCTAACGGCGGACGGCAGCGTGCGTCCCTGCCTGTTCAGTGATGCCGAGTATTCGGTTCGCGAGGCACTGCGTCGTGGTGATGATATGCAGGTGCTTTCGATTTGGCGCGATGCCGTGGCCCACAAACCGCAGGAACACGCGATAATTGAGGGCACGCAACGATTTATGTCCCAAATCGGAGGATGATCATATGGCCAAGAGCAGGTACGCCGATGCCACCAAGGCCGCTCGCAGGGCCGCGATGTCTGCCCACAAAGCCACGGCTGCGGCGAATGTTGACAACGCCGACGCGTCCGCGCAGCCGACTGCCAGCGCTGCCACCGAGCCCGCCCGTGACGCCCGTCGCGACGAGCTGACGCACGTGGACGCCAAGGGCGAGGTACGCATGGTCGACGTGTCCGACAAGGCCGAGACCCACCGCATCGCCATCGCCGAAGGCACCATCCTCATGCATCCCCAGACGCAAGCCATGGTGCTGCAGGACCGCGCCAAAAAGGGCGACGTGCTTGCCTGCGCGCGCGTGGCAGGCATTATGGCCATCAAACGCACGAGTGACATCATTCCCATGTGCCATCCGCTGCTCATCACCAAGAGCAAGTGCGATATCGAGCCCATTGCGGCGGCGGGAACGCCTGTCCAGGATGTGCCCGAGGGTTGGGCGCCGGCGCGTGCGGACGGACAGGTTGGCTTTCATGTGCTGGTCACGACTGGCGTGACGGGCAAAACCGGCATCGAGATGGAGGCGCTGACCGGTGCGAGTGCCGCATGCCTGACCATCTACGACATGTGCAAGGCGGTCGACCGCGGCATGGAGATCGTCGATGTTCGCCTGCTGCACAAGGAGGGCGGCCGTTCGGGCGTGTGGGATCGTGCCGAGCGCCAGGCTGCTGCTGTTGAGGCTGCTGCTGCCGACGGCGCTGCGCCCGTTACCGTGTCCGCCGCCGTTGCGTCCGCGGCACCCGCTCCGGCGGTCCCTGCAATCGCGTTTATCGGCTACCAAAACTCGGGCAAGACTACGCTCGTCGAGAAGGTTATCGCCGAGCTCACCCGCCGCGGTCTGCGCGTGGGCTCGCTCAAACATCACGGACATCACGGCTTCGATATCGATGTGCCCGCCAAGGACACCTGGCGCCATCACCAGGCCGGATCCAAGCACGTGGGCCTTATTTGCGCCACACGCTGGGCGGAGTATGCCGACACGCGCGAGGAGGACGAGATGCCCGCGCGCGAGCTGCTGTCGCGCTACAACGACGTCGACGTGGTGATTATCGAGGGCTACAAGACCGAGGGCTTCGACAATATCGTCGTCGCGCGCTCGGGTGTCGATCGCTTGCGCGGCAAGAGTTCGCTTGACCTGGTCGACGGTCACACGCTGGCCCTTGCCTGCAACGAGGCCCTGGCGCGTCAGGCCTTCGACGCCGGCTTTGCGACCCGAGCCATCAACATCAACGACGCCCGAGCCATCTGCGACCTGATCCAAGACCATCTTCAGGCTTGACGCTGCGCCGCCATAACATAGACCTGCCAAAAAGGGACAGGTTTATTTTGGCAGGTTTTATCTGGGCAAACGTCATTTCCACCACAAAGGGGCCAGGCACCTTTGTGGTGGTTTTTGCTTTGGTAGATCTTTGGGACATGCCTTAAAATCTACCAAGTAGTTCGTGCTGGCAAAAACGGAGAGAAGGGGCCCGATGCGTCCTTAACGTTGCATACGGAAAGATTGAGTCGATGGTCGGCGGTCAATTCCCGCGGCCCGTATTCGTATGCAACAAGGAGCACCCATGTCCCTTTCGCTATTCTCAAAATCCCTACCGTCGTTGTCTACTCAGGCCAAGCGCCTGGTGGCGATGCGCTTTCTCATCTACACCGGCTTTCAGACCAGTTACTTTATCGGCGTCATCGGAACGCTTACCTATGCGGACGATGCCTCGGTCGTCGCGACATCGCTGGCCGTCCTGTTTATGAACGTTTTCGTGATCCTGGGATCCTTTGCGGGCGGTGCTGCGCTCGACGCATGGGGTCCGCGCCGCCATTTCTTGCTGAGCATCGTCGGCGCTCTCGCAACTGGCACGGCAATCATCGCCTTTGGTAGCGCGACCGGCGTCGTCCTGCTCGGCGCGGTGTTCCTAGGCTTTACGATGGGATTCGCTCAGCCCATTGCCACGTCCTATCCGGCCTACCTCACCAACGACCCCGTCGAGCTCAAAGACATCAACTCCGCCATCGCCATGTTTTCAAACGTGAGTATCATCGTTGGCCCCACGCTGGGCGGCTTTGCCGCGGCAGCTGCGTCGTCGCGTGCGGTGTTCGTGCTCATGATGCTCTTTACCGTGCTGGCGTTCGTCGTCGGTTGGGGCTTTAGGCCGCAGACCAGCCATGTCGCCGGGCATGCGGATGCCGATTCGGCAGAGGAAGGGGAGCGTGCGGGACGAAGCTCCAACCCCAGCACGTCCTCCCGCGTCACCTTCGCGACCAGCATCAAGACGGTCTTTACCAACAGCGTTCTCGCCCTGCTGTTCTGCATCATTTTTCTTTCGAACTTTGGCTACGGAGCCTTCGATCCGCTCGAGTCGTTTTTCTATCGCGATGTCCTACGCGTCGGCGTTGAGTGGATGGGCTGGCTCTCGTCGGCCTCGGGCGTGGGCGCGGTGCTGGGTGCCGTGCTCGCGCTCCGCTTGCCGCCGCACCTGGTCAACCTTAAAACACTGCTTGTGGCGCTTATGTCCGTGGGCCTGGGAAGTCTGCTCTATGTGGGGACACCGTACGTGGGCGTGGCCCTCATCGGCCAGATCGCCCTGGGCATAGCTTGGGGTGTCGTCAACCCGCTCCACAACACCATTGTGCAAACGACGGCTCCGCTCGAGCAGCTCGGCCGTGTCAATTCGGTCATGGGCTTTGGCAATATGTTCGCTGGCGTGGCCCCTCTGGCGGTTGCACCGTGGCTGGCGGCGACATTTGGCGTGCAGCAGACGCTCGTAGGGGCGGGCATGGTCGTGACGGCGGTTCCCGCGGCGTTGCTGCTGTTTGGACGCAATCATTTGGAACGTGCCGGAAAGCGGTAAGAAACCATCACAACATTCGATGAAAATCGCGATTTTGCCGAAAAACGTCGAATGTTGTGATGGTTTGCGCTGAGGCCCGAGCACCACAAACCACCATAAAGGGGCCAGACGCCTTTGTGGTGATCGGGTCCCAACGGCTTGCGCCTTGGTATACCATGTACGCCGTTCACGACCACACCCCACACCGCCGCACAACCCGGAAAGGCCCCCATGGACGCCACCTTCAGCCACATCAAAGCCGTGTTCTGCGATATCGACGGCACGCTGCTCACGAGCCAGCACACGGTGTCCCCGCGCACCGTGGCGGCGATCCGCGCCCTGCGCGAGCGCGGCGTGCTCTTTGGCCTGTGCACCGGGCGCGACGCCCACGCGACCGAGGCCATGTACGAGCTCTGGGGCATCGAAGGCCTGGTGGACGTGCTCGTGGGCTGCGGTGGCGCCGAGGTCATCGACCGCGCGCACGGCATCAACGAGCTGAGCTACCCGCTGCCGGGTGAAACCATCGCGCGCATCTGCAAACACATGGCGGACCTTCCGGCAACGCCCGTTTGCCCCCGAGACGGTGTGTTCTACGTTCCCGAGACCAATGTGTGCGTCGAGCATCTATCGCGTGTCGATGGCGTGCCCTACAAGGTAGTCGATTTTGCCGAGTTCTTGCGCGAACCGCAGCCCAAGGTGATGTTCACCATGGCGCCCGAGGTGATGCCGCAGGTCATCGAGCGCGCATCGACGTTCGTCGACGACACCGTTAAGGCGGCCGCCCTGCAAACCACGCAGCGCCTCTACGAGTTCATGGATTCGCGCGTGTCCAAGACGCGCGGCCTTGTGCGTGTGGCGGAGCTCAACGACATGGAGCTCCAGAACATCTGCGTGTTTGGCGATGCCGATAACGACACCTGCATGGTGGCTGACGCCGGCGTGGGCGTGGCCATGGCAAACGGCAGCGACGCCACTCGTGCCGCCGCCGATTTTGTAACCGCCAGCAACGACAAAGACGGCATCGCGATCTTTATCGAGGAACATCTGCTGTAGCGCTGGGGGGGAGAACCGCCACAATGGGGACAGGCGCCTTCGCGGTGGCCTCAGGCGATTTGGGCGAATTGATACCTAAAATCTGTGGGAAAATTCAAATATTGTTGTCTGAACATCACGCTTCTAACTACCGATGGGTTAAAGATATTCTCATCAGTTTGGTAGGATATTCATTCCGGTTAATGACCTACCGCTCACGGTCGATTTTCGACCGTTCACAGGATGTTTGCTCTTGAGCAAAATGTTGTGCAAATAAATCTAATGCCATTAAAAAATAATACGCAACTAAATTACCAGCAGAAACAAAAAATAGATAGCGAATAAACGAAGGTAAATCTGAGCAAATGTCAAGAGAATTGAGAACTCGCTACAAAAATGTCGGTTTTGTTGCTCAGATGTTTAAACAATCGTTATAATTGCATTACTAAACGAGCGCAATTACAGATTGCGCAGATACGTTTGATGGTGAAAGAGCAAGATCGCGGTCTCTTGGGGAGGAGACATCGATGAAAGCGAATTCGGACAAATCTAAGCAGAGTAATAAAGCGACGCGCCGTGTACTAGCGGGTGTTTTGTGCGGAGCCTCCGTTTTGAGCCTGGTGCTGTCGCTCGTTATGCCCCCGATCTCGCAGTCCACCGCCAACGACGCCCAGACAGTTTTTACCGAGGAAGCTGTAACGGGGGGGGGTTCCTCAAGTGAGTTCGCTGCTGTAGGTAACACCAGCGAGGATGCCGAAAACCAGAATAGCGACGAGACCGATGGCGGCGAGTCTGGCTCTTCAAATAGTGTTGAGCAGGCTCAGAGTGCGAATGCGGCTTCAGCGAGAGCGACGGCCACCGTGGGGCCGGGTATTTACGTTCCCACGTCTATCGGTATCGGTACGAATATCGGTTCCTCCACCCCCGATCCCGGCGTTGCCACATTCGTTGGAAGGGACATGTACGTAGGAGGCAAGCCTGCGGACCCCTCCTACCTCACACGCGACAACGTTGCAGGTTCATATGCCGTCGAGGCCGAGGGCCTTACCGTCGTGCAGGGTAAGCTTGCGCTCAATCCCCTCAAGGAGAGCTGGCCTTACACGGATGGTAATAACAATACGTCTGGCGCGGGATTTCGCTTCGGTACCGTTGGCTTTGGTGCGCAGTTTCGTCCTTCTGCGGGCAGCGTCGTTCTTGCGGTCGCGGGCTTGAGTAACGCGACCTCTATCAAAGAAATCCAGGTTGGTACAAGCGAGCCCGCATCGGCTTCCGTTGGCGCGTGGAACAAGGGTGCCTGGGTTGGTAGGCAAAAGAGCTCACATAACGCTGAAGCCATTGGCTGCGACTATACCGCGGCAATCGCGGGAAACCGTACAACCTGGATGAACAACGCCGATCGCCAGTCTGTCGTGAAGATGCAGGGCGACTGGTCTGACGATGGCCTGTTCACGGGCAACGATGATGGCGCGAGCATCATGTCGAGCATCAACGGTAAGAATTACACCAATTTCCTGGATTCCGAAGTAAAGGCGAAGATCTCCACGCCCCTCGCAAAGCTTAAACCCACCGGGAGTTGTACGGTCGATGTTGCCGAGGAGAATTCCAACTACACCATTGCAAAGTACAACAAAGACAGTAGGGCGACGTACGGCCTCAAGTTCGACAGCTCCATTAAGAAGTTTAACCGCAAGACGAGTTACACCGATGTAACCGGCAACAGCGTTTCCGGCGAGGTGACCCTTGTCAACAACGAGAAGCTCATCACGTTTACCGGCGATGCGGACGATAGCGGCAAGGGTTCTTCGCTTCAAGTCTTTAACCTGAAGGCGTCGGATCTTACCAACTCCTATAAAGGCACGATCTACCGTGGCGTGGACTTCAGCTTCAATAAAATACCCGTGGGCGCCTCCGTGGTCGTCAACATCATCGATGAAGAGGGGACCCCGGTTGAGTTCAACACCGGCTGGCGCTTCTGGTGGAATGGTGAGGAAATCTCCCGTGGGTACGAGAACGGTAGCAACGACAAGACTAAGTCTGAGTACTTCATTGCCGCCCAGAGCATCCTGTGGAATTTCGCAACGGCCAAGCAGGTCACCATCCGAGGTGGTATGGCCCTTGAGGGCATTGGTGGTGACGGGAAGTGGACAGACGACGACCCGGCAGCCGCCATGTTGGGCAGTATCGTTGTTCCCAACGGCAGCTTCGAGGATCACGTGACCACTAACGGGCGTGTTTATGTTGGCGATGACTTCCAGATGTACAACCCCACGGTCGCGTGGAATTTCGGGGATATCGAGGGTGACTCGGCTTCCGTCATCGATATGGACCAGGAGCGTCACAACTTCCCGTGGTCCGGTACCTACACGCCCGATGGCTCCGCCGTTGCGTGGAGCAAGGTTGATGCAGCGGACGGCACCAAGCGGCTCGCGGGTTCCGAGTGGGCCATCTACGCGACCGAGAACGATGCGCGGAAAAATGAGAACCGTATCGTCTCCATTGTGGATAACGGCACGAATGACTCCGATTCTACCGTTGGCACCATTCAGTACGACTACCTGAACCAAAAGGCCACCATTGGCGACACGAGCGACACGAACTACTTCACGTACTACATTCGCGAGGTCAAGGCGCCGGAGGGCTACCAGAAGTCAGACACCATCTACTACGCCACTATGAACAATACTGGCGAGAAGCCGAACTATGTCCAGGGTTATGTGGATAAGAACGGGAACCAGGTTCCGTTCGAGAACAACCCCACAGGTACCATTCCCAACACCAAGATCATCACCGGTGCGGTGTCTTGGACCAAGGTGGTGGAGGGCGACGCAGATCACACCCCTTTGGCTGGTTCCGAGTGGAAGCTTGCGAAACTGGGTGCCGATGGCTTGACTGAGGAGAAGTCCTGGACCGTGAGCGATCAGTCGGCTTCGAGCGAAACCACTTGGGCCGATACCGACGACACGAATGGCAAGTTCACATTGGCCGGTCTGCTGCCGGGCACGTACACGCTCACGGAGACCCAGGCTCCGTTTGGCTACGAACTGAACAAGAACACCTACAAGTTCACGGTGGACAGCACAAACGGCTCCATTACGTGGAAAGAGAACGAGCAGCCGAGCATCGCTAGTGGCACTACGTACATCTCCGACAAGTGCAGTGCTACGTCCGTGAAGATCCCGGTGACCAAATCCGTTCGCAATACGGACTGGCCGAAGGACGATAAAGGCAAATATGTGCCGTTCGAGTTCAGCATTGAGGCTATCGGTGACTATGCAGCCACAGCCCCCATGCCCGAAGCGTCCAAGATTTCTGTTGCCCCAAAGGCAAGGGAGACCGACGCCGCCAAGCTCAACAACATCACGGCGACCTTTGGCGCCATGACGTTCAACAAGTCGCACCTGTCCGATGCCCCCGGTGAGGCGGGTGACTACGCCAGGACCTACACCTACACGGTGAAGGAGGTCGAGCCTACCACCGGTGCCATCGATAAGCTCCGCTACTCCAAGGCCGAGTACCAGGTTGCCGTCACGGTGAAGGCCGTCATGAATGAGACCACTGGCAAGTACACCGGTCTTACCACCTCTACCACCGTTACGCAGATGAAGGACGACATGGGCAACACCCTTGGCGAGAACGGGCAGGGCGTTGCGGTTCAAACCTCCGCCGGTGCGGACCCAACCATCATTCCCGTCTCCACCTTCACCAACACCTACTCCACCTCTTTGCCCCTTTCTGGTATGTCGGGCGTCACTCTGACATACCTTGCCGGCGCGGCGGTGCTTTGCGCTGCTGCAGCCTGGATGCACATTCGTCGCAAGGCGAATGCGAAGGGAGGTGAGCGTCGTGAATAAGAAGTTTAGCTCCTTCCCGATCTTGTTTGCGCTGCTTGCGCTCTTGATCGGCACCTGCGCGGTTGTGCTCCCCGCATCCGCGCAGGCCGAGCCGACCTCGACCGGTTCCATCACGGTGAGCGGCACCGTGGCGAGCAGCTACGACGCCTACCAGATCTTTAGCGCCAACGTCGTCGACGGCGACAGCGACGCCAAGATCGCCACCGACCTCGCCTGGGCAAGCGACGCCGCGCGCGACGCCGTCCTGCCCGTGCTGCACAGCGCCGGCATGTCCAATTCCCAGACCACCGCGCAGGAAGCTGCCGAGTGGCTCAACACCGATTCCCACCTTACGAGCGCGCTGAGCGCACAGCTCGCTCGTTCCCTCCAGAGCTCTGGCGCCGTGCCCGTGGCCCTTAACGCGGGCACGACTGCCGAGCTGTCCTGTGGCTACTGGCTCATCGTCGCCGACGACGCCGCCATTTCCCAGAACGAAGCCGGCACCGCGCCGATCATGGCCCTGGTGGGCGGCAGCGCCGTCACTGTCAAGCCCAAGGCCGCGACTCCCAAGGTCGCCAAGCACGTGCTGGAGGACAGCACCGCCGCCTGGCAGAAGGCCGCCGACGCCACGGTCGCCGACGACCTGTACTGGCGCCTCTCTGCCACGGTCCCGGCGGGCCTCACGGCCTACGACACCTACGCGGTGCAGTTCGTCGACACCATGAGCGCGGGGCTCGAGCCCTCCAAGGTGGCCGCGAGCATGCGCGTGTACGTGGCGGCGGGCGCGGACGGCGGCTTCGACGCGGTCCAGGCCGGCAAGGACGGCCGCGCCGGCACCGAGCCCGCCAAGGGCTGGACCGACATCACGGCCCAGTGCGCTACCAAGGTGGCGGCAGACGGAACCTTCACCGTGCGCACCGGCGACCTCATCGCCGCGCTCGGCGGGGCCGACGCCTTCGCCGCGGGCGCCCGCGTAGTTGCCGTGTACGACGCGCCGCTTGCCAGTGGCTGCAACCACGGTATCGCGAAGGGCAACCCCAACGAGGTCTACCTGCGCTACCCGCGCTCTCCTTTCGCCGACCAGTCCGGCGACGTCGGCTTCACCCGCACGCCGAGCGATGACGCGACGGCCTACACCTGGGATCTTGCGCTCACCAAGCGCGGCAGCGACGGCGACAAGCCGCTGCCCGGGGCGGTCCTGAGCATCACCGACGACCGCGGTCGCACGCTCGCGGCCGATGGCACGTGGGATGCGGAGGGCAAGGCCACCGTCACCACGGGCGAGGACGGCCGCGTGACCGTCTCGGGCGTGGACTCGGGCAAGCTGGAGGTCCGCGAGCTCAAGGCGCCCAAGGGCTACGCTGCCTTTGAGGGTACGCGCTCCGTGACGGTTAAGGCCGAGGGCCTGGACGTCGACCAGGTGGCCGCCGCCAAGCCCAAGCTCACCATCACGGCCGAGTCGCCCCTGCGCGCCGACAGCGCGGACGGGTCGACGGGCAGCCTGGAGGCGTCGCTCATCAACACGCCCACCGGCACACCCCCTAGCATTACCACCGGAGGCTTTATGCCCTCGACTGGCGATATGGCAATGTACGCCGTGGCCGCCGCAGCGGTCGCCGGAGCCGCGCTCATCGTGGTCGCGCTCCTGGTCAAGCGGGGAGGTGGCAGCCATAAAGAGTAGCTGGCAGCCCCACAGAGAGCGGGGCGAGACGTAGCGAAGTAGATGCTAAGACACAGACAGACGGATTTAGATCAAACGGACTTCAAGCAGAAAGCAGAGGAAAAGAAGATGAGCATGAGCAAGAACATCGCACGCCTGGCAGTAACCGCCGGCCTCACAGCAGCGCTGAGCTTCGGCGGCGTAATGGCCCCGGTGACCATGGCGTTTGCGGCGGGCACGCCGACGGTGTCCCAGAGCGGCAACGTGACGATTAAGGAGGATACCTACAAGGATACGACCTTTAAGGGTATCCAGATTTTCAAGGCAACGGTCACACAGGATAAGAATAGCGACGGCTGGAATGGCCCCAAGACGCTTTCTGATATCACGTGGGCGTCGGACGCCGTTAGGGATGCTGTGACGGGGGCGTTTGCCAGCACTACTGATAGCACAAAGCCCTCTGGCGTCGATGCTCAAGAGTGGGCTGACTGGATTCAATCGAAAACCAAAGCGGAGTACACGTCAGGTACGGACAAGAGTACTGCGCTTGACGCCGGAACGACCCTCGATAAGATTGCCAAGGCACTGGAGGACGCCAATATCACTGAAGGGACGGATGAGTGCCAAACGAGCGCCAATGGCACCTTCACTGGTCTGAATACTGGCTACTGGCTCTTCGTGACTGAGAGTGTCGGCAAGAATGCTAATGCTGATAAGGGTAACACGGATACCTTCAGTTCGCCCATTTTCGCCGTTGTTGGCGGTTCCGCTGAGAACTTAACTCCCAAGAAGCAGGTTCCCACTGTGACTAAGGCAGTTAAGGATGACGCACAGGATGGCACGTTCGGTTCATTCGAGAATCCCAACAAGGCTGCTGACTCTCAGATGGACGACTATGTCGACTACCTGCTGACCGGCACCGTTGCGGGCAACATCAACACTTACAGCACCTACACGTACACCTTCAAGGATGAGCTGCCCAAATCCATGACGCCCATGTTTAAGACTGACGGCACTACACCCGATGTCATGGTCAAGATCAACAATACCGAGGTCAAGTCTGGCTACACCGCCAACTACGTGGACGATACGATTACTGTCGACTTCACCAATCTCAAGAATTGCAAGGGCGAGGATGGCACTACCATTGGGTTGAACAGTGACTCGAAGGTGACCGTCGAGTACAAGGCCAAGCTCGACCCTGCCAAGATCTTTGAAAATGGTAAGATCAAAAAAGAATTCAATGGGTTGGTTGGCAAGTCTCAGAAAAATAAGGTTACGCTGACCTATTCCAACAACCCACACGCCAACGGTACTGGCACCACGGTTGAGCACCCTGCCTACGACTACACCTACGGCATCGACGTCACCAAGGTCGGTTCTGATAATGACCAAAAGGGGCTCGAGGGCGTTGAGTTTACGCTGCGAGAGCAGGGCGATGACGACAGCTATATCATGGCAAATGGCGTCAAGACGACCGATAAAGCAAAGGCCAAGCTGACAACCGACAGCGACGGCAAGATTAACGTTGTCGGTCTCGACGAGGGCACCTACGTTCTCACAGAGGTTACGCCCGCCCCTGGCTACAACAACTCCGCGGCAAACGGCGTGACCTTTACTATCAGCCGCACGCTCAATCAGGCTGGCGATGATGTTACCCCTAGTGCGGATTCTGCAATCCAGGCAGCAAGTGGTGTTGTGAAGGGAAATTCGACTACTGCGTCTACCGGCAAACTTAGCTTTACCATTGTCGACCAGAAGGGCTCCGGCCTCCCGCTGACCGGCCTCAACGGCGTGACCTTCACTTGGATCGCTGGTGGCGCGGTGCTGTGCATCGGCGTGGCGCACCTCATCCGCAGCCGTAAGCAGGCTGAGGAGTCCGAGCAGGAGTAACGCTTGCTCACCCATCCCTTTGGCAGGTGGGATGTGATTGCCATGAGACTTGCGGACACTTTTCTCGTCCATCCACGTTCTTGCTTTGCCATTCTCTTTTCGGGGCAGACTCCGCGCTGGAGTCTGCCCCGTTCTTTTTGGACAACACAGGCAGCCTCCACCGTCCGATGCGGACTCATCCGTCATCGCGTTTTTGACTCGTATGAGGTTCGGTTTAAGGTCCGTAGGCGCACGCGCGGTGCGGA
>CABRHW010000022.1 GCA_902470765.1 uncultured Collinsella sp. | reverse complement strand
GGCCCGTGGGTTATACCCTAAGAGCAAACCACCCTTTTTAAGGGTGGTTCTGATTGGAGGAGAACGCATGCGGCCCGGGGGCACTCAGACAAAGCATGGCGCCGCGGTGCGCATGCGACGCCGGCTGGGCCTGGCGCCTCGGGCGTGTGTGCTGCTGTCTTGTTCGCTGGCGCTGGTCGTGGCGGGTGTTTCTGCTTACGGCATGACGGTGCCGTCCATGGTACAGGCGCATGCTGCGCGTGAACTGCATATAGGGCGCAAGGCCAAGAGCGATCTGGGAACGACAACCGGATATACGTGGGCGAGCGTGGTCTCGCACGTTGTGTTTGGTGGCGACGATGCGGACGGTCCCGAAACAGCGGACAACGAGGTTACGCTGGCAAACGGCAAGACCATCGTGCTCACCAACACCAAGGTCATTACGAAGCTTTCCAATAACAGCGTGGCTTCTGTCGTTAACAAGGCGGAGCAGCAGAAGGAGCAGGATACGCAGCAGACGGGTAAGCCCGGCGGCTCGGACGGGTCCGGTTCTGGCACCGGTTCGTCGAGCTCGGGCGGCGGTTCCGGTTCGGGCTCCGCCTCTGGCGGTGGATCTTCGAGTGGTGGCTCGACGGACGGCGGTACCGGCGGGGGCGCGGGCTCGGGTGGCCTCTCGGCTGCCGAGGAGGAGAGTATTCACAGTTGGCTCGTGACCAAACACAACATGCTCGATGGCTATGTCGCCCGCGCCAACAGCGTGGTTTCGACCTATAACGCTACGGGCGATACCGGACCGTGCGACACCCTGGCCAACGATATGTTTGTCATCCGTGCCGAGTTCGGTCGACAAAGGTTCTCGACCAAATCTAAGTGGTATCGGCAGTATGCCAATCTGTGGGGCTGCTATACCAACCTGTGTCAATGGGTTGGGCACTATGGCGACGACGACGTCGCGCTCAACAACTTCAACACCAATGTGGCGGCGATCGCCCTATGACGAACGATCTCGCTTCTGCGGCACCCCAGTCGCTCAACCGCGATCCCATGGTGGGCCTGCGCCTGGCGCGCGTCGACGGGTTTGAGCCGGCCGTCGCCCTGGGCACGGACGAGCTTCCCTCCTACCTGCGCCGTTTTACGATGCTGTTTGCCGATGACGCCACCATGCGCCGCGGCGGTATCGGCCGTGTGACGCGTGCCGTCAACGCGCAGGGCGAGGCCGTGGCGCTCAAGCAGCTCATCTTGCCAACGCGCGACGAATTTGATGACGATGTCGCCCACGAGGCGCTGGTCACCAAGTTCAAGGCGGCGTTTCGCGAGGAATATGAATGCCATCGTGCCCTTTCGGGCCTTAAGGGCTTTCCCCGCTTATACGGGTGGGGCGAGGTTGACGGCGTGTCCGCGATTGTCATGGAGTGGGTCGAGGGCGAGACGCTCGCTCGCCTGCGCCCGCGCCTTGCCGTGGACGATGCCGGGCGTCTGTCGCCGCTCGTGGCGGCGCGCCTGGGTCGCGACCTGTTCGATCTGCTCTGCCGCATGAGCTTGGTAGGCGAGGGGTTCGTCCATCGCGATATCTCGCCCGCTAATATTATGGTGCGCACGGCGCGCCTGCCGCTCGACCGACAGCTTGCCGAAGGCACCTTCGACCTGTGCTTGATCGATTTTGGCTCGTCGCTGGCGCTCGAGCCCGCCTCTGCGGTGGCCGGCACCGGCGGCAAGGCGTCGTTTACCGAACGCTATGCCACGTTGCGCCGTGCGACGGTGGCCTACGCCCCGCCCGAGATGCTCACCGACGATATCCCCGACCTGCGCATACTTCGCATGTCGCCGGCGATTGATGTCTATGCAGCGGCGAGCACGGTTTACGAGCTCATCGCCGGTGTCGCGCCGTACGAGGTGGCGCCGGGTGCGTCGGGTACTTCGGGCTCGCGCAAAAGGACGCGCGATATCGCCAGCCCTTATCGCCTCAAGATGGATACGCTGCCCGATTATCCCGTCGGCGCCCACGCGCCCGGCTGCGACTTGACGCAGCTTCTGCGACGCGAGCCCGATGTGGCACTTGCCGCGGCCGAACAGGCTCAGCAGCTGGGGCTCGATCCAAATTCCGAGGACCTGCGCGATGCGCTGGCGTTTGTCGACGCTCAGCTGTTCGACGTGGTGATGGCCTGCCTGTCCTGCCATCAGGAAGATCGTCCCGAGCCGGCTGCGGTGGAGGCGGCGCTCTCGGCATTTTGCGACCACTATGCGCAAAATGTCGCCCGCTCGCTTCGAGCCGAGCCGCTCATGCCGTGCCCGATGGAGGTATCGGGGCACACAGCCCGGCGTGCGGCGATGGTTGGTGCGACGGCGGTATGCGGCGTGCTTTGGGCTGTGGTCGTGGTATCAGCGGCGCTGTTGGCGTCGGGCGCCCATGTGACGCTCGTCGTGGGGCCGCTTATGTGGTCCGGGAAGCTCCCGGCCATTATCGCCGCGCTGGCGTTGGCGCTGCCGGGCATGGTGGGCATCGCTGCCGGGGCCTTGGCGCGCGACCGCCGTGCGGGATTCCTGCAGGGCGTGTTGGCCCTTTCCGCCTGCGAGGTTCCGGCTCTGGCCGCACTCGCATGTGCCGTGTTTTCCCAGCATGCCGTGGCGGGTGGCCTGGTGGCCGCCATAATTGCAACCTATGCGCTCACGTGGTTTTTGCTGGCGATGGGGTTTGCCTTTGAGCTTCCCGTCGTGTCAGCACGACGTGCGAAAATTCCCATGGCGACGCCGCTTGCCGGCGGAGCCGCGGCTGCCCGCGCCTTTGGCGGGCCGGCCGAAGTATCCGACACGATCTCTGCGACCAAGGAGGGCTAAGCCATGGCTTCTCAAGCTGAGCTCACCCCGTGCGGGGCAATGTTTGACATCTTTAAGCGCGCAGCGCACCTGAGCCATATCGAACTTTGCGGCCTGGTGCTCTCGAGCCGCCCACTCGCCGACGGCCGTAGTCCGCAGAGCCGTGCCGCCGATCGCTCCTGGGTTTCGCGCTTTATCGTGCGCGCGCCGGTCGGCACGCTTCAGGAACGTTATTTTGCCGATTACGGCACCTCGGCCGCGCGCATTATGTCGCAGCTGGCCCTGCGCCGTCGCAATCCCATGGACGCCGCGGCCGTGACCAATATGGTGTGCGGCCCCGCTGGCGTGTCCATGGTGCGGGCACTCGAGGAATGCCACCAGGATACGAATCTCTATCGCAATGCGCTCGAGCGCCTGTCGCAGGCGGCTGAACTCATGCCCGCCGAACGCGCCGAGGCCATCCTGGTGTTGTTTGTCGCCGTGGGTTGCTCGGCAGATGTACGTTCGTCGGTGACCTATGCCATCGACTACGCTCATGCGACCTGTGGCGGCGCCACGTCGACGCCGCGCTCGCTGAGCACATCTTCGGTCGCGGGCGAGCACGAGGTCGCGCCGGCGCATCCGCTGGGACTGCTGCGCGTGCAAAACGGCTATGTGGTGAGCGCCCCGCGCTGGATTCAGCCGAGTGAGGAAGGTGTCGAGATCGGCGCCCTGGCAACGGGGGAGGGCGACATCACCGACGTCGGTGACGACGTCTCGGCCCGCCATGCCCATATCTGGTGCGACGATTCTGGCACATGGTTTGTCGAGGACCTGGCGTCCACGAACGGCACCGTGGTGGTAAACGGGGCCACGAGCGTGTGTATTCAAGTAGAGCCCGGCCGCTCCGCCCGGCTCAGCCCCGGCGACGAGCTCAAACTCGGCGAATCCACCACCTACGCCATCCTCCTTGGCGCCCTCTAACTCATCCCCTCAATGAGTTGCGGTGAAATAGGGACTGATTAAGGCCGTTAACAGCAAAAACAGTCCCTATTTCACCGCAACTGCTGTGGGGTTCCAGGGGACTGTGCCCGTCGGTGCCGGGCGCACAATAGTCACCCGAGGTAAACCTTTACCGGCCACCTATATTTGCCGAAATATGGCCTGACGGCGGGGTACAATAAACCCGCATGCGGATTTCCGTTGCGGGCGCTTCCCATCGCCGGGGCGTGCCCGGGAGCATCCGACATGCGGCCTTTGCGGCGCTCGGTCATGTGCAAGACGGGTAGCTGGGCCTGTGGAGCGCGTGCAGCCCTCCTCGCCTTGGCATGCCTTCTCTCCACGCCATGTACCTGCTGCTGAGTCCGCCTGCCAGATGATTGGAAGCAACAACGAAAATCCCATCACGCCAATATCCCGGCGATCGCCGGGGCCTGTATACCTATATGAGAGGAGAGGGGTATATGGCGCGTAAGTTTAAGTCTATGGACGGCAACGAGGCGGCCGCATATGTTTCGTATGCGTACACCGAGGTAGCGGGAATTTATCCCATTACGCCGTCCAGCCCGATGGCCGACCATGTCGACCAGTGGGCGGCCCAGGGTCGCAAGAACATCTTCGGCACCCCGGTCAAGGTCGTCGAGATGGAGTCTGAGGCAGGTGCAGCCGGTACCGTTCACGGTTCGCTGGGTGCCGGTGCTCTGACCACCACCTACACGGCTTCTCAGGGTCTGCTCCTGATGATCCCGAACATGTACAAGATCGCAGGCGAGCAGCTCCCGGGCGTTTTCCACGTCTCCGCGCGTTGCGTCGCTTCGCACGCCCTGAACATCTTTGGCGATCACTCCGACGTCATGGCCTGTCGCCAGACCGGTTTCGCCATGCTCGCCGAGGGCAACGTCCAGGAGGTCATGGACCTCTCGCCGGTGGCTCACCTTGCCGCCATCGAGGGTAAGACCCCGTTCCTTAACTTCTTCGACGGTTTCCGCACCAGCCACGAGATCCAGAAGGTCGCCATGTGGGACTACAAGGATCTGGCCGAGATGTGCGACATGGACGCCGTCCAGGCTTTCCGCGATCACGCGCTCAACCCTGAGCACCCGCATACCCGCGGTAGCCACGAGAACGGCGACATCTTCTTCCAGAACCGCGAGGCCTGCAACAAGGTCTACGACGAGCTTCCCGCCGTCGTCGAGGGCTACATGAAGAAGATCAACGAGAAGCTCGGCACCGATTACGGCCTATTCAACTACTACGGCGCTCCCGATGCCGATCGCGTCGTCGTGTGCATGGGCTCCTTCTGCGACGTGCTCGAGGAAGTCATCGACTACCTCAACGCTCACGGCGAGAAGGTCGGCCTGGTCAAGGTCCGCCTGTTCCGTCCGTTCTCCATCAAGCACTTTGTCGACGTTCTCCCCGAGACCGTCAAGAAGATTGCCGTTATGGACCGCACCAAGGAGCCGGGTTCCATCGGCGAGCCGCTCTACCAGGACGTCGTCTCCGCTCTCTACGAGGCCGGCAAGACGGGCATCAAGGTTGTCGGCGGCCGTTACGGCCTGGGCAGCAAGGACACGCCTCCCGCGTCCGCGTTCGCTGTCTTCGAGGAGCTCAAGAAGGACGAGCCCAAGCGCGAGTTCACCATCGGCATCGTCGATGACGTGACCAACCTGAGCCTGCCCGAGGCCGAGGATGCGCCCAACACCGCAGCCCCCGGTACCATCGAGTGCAAGTTCTGGGGTCTGGGTGGCGACGGTACCGTCGGCGCCAACAAGAACTCGATCAAGATTATCGGCGACCACACCGACAAGTACGTCCAGGCCTACTTCCAGTACGACTCCAAGAAGACCGGCGGAGTCACCGTCTCGCACCTGCGCTTTGGTGATTCCCCGATCCGCTCGCCGTACTACGTGACCAAGGCCGACTTTGTCGCCTGCCACAACCCCAGCTACATCGTCAAGGGCTTCAAGATGGTCCGCGACGTCAAGCCGGGCGGCACCTTCCTGGTCAACTGCCAGTGGAGCGACGAGGAGTTCGCCGAGCACATGCCCGCCGTGGCCAAGCGCTATATCGCGAACAACAACGTCAACGTCTACCTGATCGACGCTATCGACCTGGCCGCCAAGGTCGGCATGGGCAAGCGCACCAACACGGTGCTTCAGTCCGCCTTCTTCGCGCTGGCCAAGGTTCTGCCCGCCGAGGACGCCCTGCAGTACATGAAGGACGCGGCCACTAAGTCCTACATGAAGAAGGGCCAGGCCATCGTCGACGCCAACCACAAGGCCATCGATGCCGGCGCTACCGCCTTCCGTAAGTTCGAGGTTCCGGCCGACTGGGCTACCGCCGAGGACGCCGCTCCCGTCGAGCTCTCCGAGGAGACCAAGTCCGCCATCGCCCAGCAGGTCAAGAACCTGCTCGAGCCCATCGATCGCATGGATGGCGACAGCCTGCCCGTTTCCGCCTTCGTCGATTGTGCCGACGGCCAGTTTGAGCTGGGCGCCTCCGCATACGAGAAGCGCGGCGTCGCTGTGGTCGTTCCTCACTGGGACGAGACCAAGTGCATCCAGTGCAACCAGTGCGCCTATGTGTGCCCGCATGCCACCATCCGTCCGTTCGCGATGACCGAGGACGAGGCTGCCGCCGCGCCCGAGGCTACCCGCACGCTCGACGCCATGGGCCCCAAGGCCAAGGGCATGAAGTTCACCATGGCCGTGTCCCCGCTCGACTGCATGGGCTGCACCAACTGCGTTAAGGTCTGCCCCAAGGGTGCTCTCGAGATGGTTCCCACCGAGCAGGAGATGGACCAGCAGCCCGTTTGGGACTACATGGTCGAGAACGTCTCCGAGAAGAAGGAGCTCATCGCGGCCAACGTCAAGGGCAGCCAGTTTAAGCAGCCCTACCTGGAGTTCTCCGGCTCCTGCGCCGGCTGCGCCGAGACCGCCTATGCACGTCTGGTGACCCAGGTCGCCGGCGACCGCATGTTCATCTCCAACGCCACCGGCTGCTCCTCCATTTGGGGCAACCCCGCTGCCACCGCTCCTTACTGCAAGGACAAGGACGGTCACGGCCCGGCGTGGAACAACTCCCTGTTCGAGGACAATGCCGAGCACGGTCTGGGCATGGCCGTCGGTTACGAGGCCGTCCAGAAGAAGCTGATCGCCGCTACCCAGGACATCATCGCTGCCGATGGTCCGTCCGATGAGCTCAAGGCTGCCGGCCAGGCTTGGATCGACTCCGTCAACGACGCCGAGGCTTCCAAGACCGCTGCCGCTGCCTACGTTGCCGAGCTCGAGAAGTGCGGCTGCGACGCTTCCAAGGCGATCCTCGCCGACAAGGCTTACCTCACCAAGAAGTCCTTCTGGATCTTCGGCGGCGACGGTTGGGCCTACGACATCGGCTTCGGTGGCCTGGACCACGTCCTGGCTTCCGGCCACAACGTCAACGTCTTCGTCTTCGACACCGAGGTTTACTCCAACACCGGTGGTCAGGCCTCCAAGGCCTCGAACCTGGGCCAGGTCGCTCAGTTCGCCGCTGCCGGTAAGGTGACCAAGAAGAAGTCCCTGGCCGAGATTGCCATGAGCTACGGCTACGTCTACGTGGCGCAGGTCGCCATGGGCGCCAACCCGGCTCAGACCCTCAAGGCCATTCACGAGGCCGAGGCCTACGACGGCCCGTCCCTCATCATCGGCTACAGCCCCTGCGAGATGCACTCCATCAAGAAGGGCGGCATGCAGAACTGCCAGGCCGAGATGAAGAAGGCTGTCGAGTGCGGTTACTGGAACCTCTTCCGCTTCAACCCCGAGGCTGCTGCCGGCAAGAAGTTCTCGCTCGATTCCAAGGAGCCCGCGGGCGGCTATCAGGAGTTCCTGATGAACGAGGCCCGTTACGCTTCGCTGACGCGTTCCTTCCCCGAGCGCGCCGAGGAGCTCTTCAAGGAGAACGAGCAGGCCGCCATGGACCGCTACGCTCACCTGCTGAAGCTCAAGACGGTGTACAACGAGGCCTAGGTCTCTCACCGCAGGATCTGAGGGCTGACCTTCGCGGACGTCCTCGGACATGAAAGAACCCCCGCTGCGCACTACGTGCGGCGGGGGTTCTTTCGTCCTGCGGAGTGTCCGCGAAGGTCAGCCCTCAGATCCTGCTACGACTACGTCCTCGGATTGTGTGGCTGAATGAAGGACGTGGTTGTGGGGGCCTTTTGTCCCGGTCGCTGTTTCGCGGCTTTGCCGCGAAACCTCGCGCCACTTTGGGGGTGGATGGGGGCGTGGCCGTTGCTGCCTTCTATCCCCGTGCTTTGGGGCTGGCTGCCTTTTCGGGGCTCATCTATATTCCTTAAGTTGGATGAAAAACGCCATGTTATTGCAGGGCTGCATACTCGTCCAATAAGTGCATAGAATCTCGTATAGTGCGAGTAAGACTTTGCGCTGACTGTTTTGTGTTTAGCAAAGATACAGTTTGTATAATCTGGTCTAATCCCTGCTCTATTAAAATAAAGTTGCACGTAAATGACGTAGATATGCTTGAGCTGGGGTTCTGTACGCTGAGCGGATAAAAACGACCGTTCACCGTTCAACTATTTTCAAAATGAATAAAATGAGCGATAAAGAGAATATAAACCTTAATAAACTCGCGTATTGCACGGGCGCGGGTTATTAATGGGTTGTAGGCCTTTTACAGAAAGGATTCCAGCAATGTCTAAGCCTCTTGGCAAGCCCGATCGTATCGTCGTCGCCCTTGGCGGCAACGCCCTCGGCAACAACCCCGTTGAGCAGATCGAGGCCGTGAGCAACACCGCTCACGCTCTCCTCGGCCTGATCGAGCAGGGCAACGAGATCATCATCACCCACGGCAACGGCCCGCAGGTTGGCATGATCCAGAACGCCTTCGCCGCTGCCCACGACGCCATCGGCACCCCCGAGATGCCGCTGCCCGAGTGCGGCGCCATGTCCCAGGGCTACATCGGCTATCACCTGCAGCAGGGCATTGGCCGCGAGATGCACAAGCGCTATAAGCGTTGGCACGCCGCAACCGTCGTCACCCAGATCGAGTGCGACCCGGACGATCCCGCGTTCAAGAACCCGACCAAGCCGATTGGCCCCTTCTACACCGAGGAGCAGGCCAAGGAGTTCATGGCCGAGGATCCTTCCAAGGTCTTCGTCGAGGATTCCGGCCGCGGCTGGCGTCGCGTTGTCGCTTCCCCCGATCCCAAGAAGATCGTCGAGGCTGACTCCATCCTCAACCTGCTCGACAACGAGTTCATCGTCATCGCCTGCGGTGGCGGCGGCATCCCCGTCGTCCGCGACTACGAGAACAAGGGCTGCTACAAGGGCGTCCCCGCCGTCATCGACAAGGACCTGGGCGGCGAGCTGCTGGCCGAGGACTGCGACGCTGACGTTCTGTTCCTGCTGACCGCCGTTGAGCATGTCGCCATCAACTTTGGCAAGCCCAACCAGGAGGAGCTCGAGGACATCACCGCCGACGAGGCCGAGCGCCTGGCCGACGAGGGCCAGTTCGGCAAGGGTTCCATGGAGCCCAAGGTCCGCGCCGCCATCAAGTTCGCCCGTTCCCGCAAGGGCCGCACCTGCATCATCGGCGCCCTGGACAAGGCCGCCGAGACCATGGCTGGCCTCTCCGGTACCCGCATCCACGAGTAGCCTCTGCTCCATTGCCTCTCTCGTGGGCGCCAGGCAAGGCGCCCACAAACTAGCCTCTCTTCATGAGCCCCGCAGTCCGCTCCGACTGCGGGGCTTTTGCTATTCACCTAGTCATTGGGA
Organism: uncultured Collinsella sp.; assembly: GCA_902470765.1. Taxonomy (GTDB): domain Bacteria; phylum Actinomycetota; class Coriobacteriia; order Coriobacteriales; family Coriobacteriaceae; genus Collinsella. The sequence goes on along the minus strand of CABRHW010000022.1, from coordinate 24,312 downwards.
ACCCGGCACTTGGGGACGTTCCTTTCCTGCCGGCAGCTTGGGACAGTCCTTAAAGGCTGTCCCCAACGACCACTCATTTAAGTCTGTCCCCAATGACTAGTAGTAGGCCCACATGGCTTCGACTTCGTTAAGGACTTCTACGGCGCCCCAACGGCGGGCGCTGCGGCTGGCCGAGTTGGGGTCGTAGACGCCAATCTGGTCGGCGTCGTCAATACCGTAAAGCACAATGTAGTGGCCCACGTTGGTAAAGGTGCCCGGCCGAACGGCGGCGATGACGGGCGCTCCCGAACGCAGCGCCTGAGTCATAGAGTCGCGATCGCTATGGAGCTCCGTTCCGTTAAGTCCCAACTGCCATGCGCCGCTCGTCATAAACGACCATTCGGTTGCACCGGTGGGGGCGTAATTGCCCGCCTCAGAAAGCGCGCACATATCGACGGGGGTCATATCGGTGCGTCCCGTCTTAAAGATGTAGACCATGGTGAGGCACGTGGGCCCGCAGGCATTTTGGCGGATGGTGCCGCCGGCGTAAGGCAGCTCCGACCACGCAGGGTCGATCTGATAGATATGGGGCATCGTGCCGGCTTGCCATTGCGAGCGTGGGGTCGAAAAGGCGAAAGAATAACCGGGCGCGACGGGGGCCTTGAGCAGCTTGTCCTCGGCGGTGGGCTCGAGACCGGCCGAACCGTGGGACATACAGGAGCTCATAAGCACAAAGACCAGACAGGTAAGGATAGAGCACAGTGCGAGGCGAAGTCGACGAGCCGGCAGGGCGGGGGCATTCGCGTGCGATGTCGAGCGGTAGGGCTTGCCGTCGCGTCCGCCTTGGGGATGCGAAAAGAAGCGGTTGATATGGATGCCGGGCTGACGTGCGCCGTTGCGGCGCAGTTGCGGAACCTCGGCCTGACGCTGTCGAGTGCGCGCGCCCAAGCGGCCATCTTGCTGCGCGCTTGTGCCCGTGCTCAGACGGCCACTCTGCCGTGTTCTGCTTGCCTGCTGCCGAGACGAAGGCCTGGGTTGCTCTTGGAGGCGTTGCGGATTGCTGCTCGTGGCACTTGTGGGCGTAGGCGTGGTACGGCCAGCAAGGCGAACGCTTTGTCGCCGTTGATCACCGTCGTTGTATCCGTATGCCATTCGTACCGCCTTGTCTCATGTATAACCTGTCCATCCTACAAAAAAGATGTGCAACAAATGGGTCTGCGCGTCAAAAGCTCGGTAAACGGTACGAAAGGCGCAAAACACACGGCCTCAAAAACATCTCTATATGCGTCCGATGAGCGTACGCCCGTCGGACGGGCGGCAACAATGAGCGGCAAACCGTGCCGTTCGTCCCAAAAACGGCGCCGCTCGTTTTGCAGTTCTGCCTTCGGTCGAGCTACAAGCGGAGCTGCTGCGCCAAGGCCGTATCTTAAAGCCATGGAATAAAAGCGCGCGGCAAAACGGACCGCGCAAGGGGTGACGCCAAGGGCGTCAAAAAGGAAAGGAGGGGAACAATGGCGGACAAGAACGCAGAAGTTGCAGTCGAGGATAACGGCGGCATGAAGAAAACGCTCTCGCTCTGGAACTTCTTCACCATCGGCTTTGGTGCCATTATCGGTACCGGTTGGGTTCTGCAGGTCGGCGACTGGATGGTCGTGGGCGGCGGTCCCGTTCCCGCTATGATCGCATTCCTCTTGGGTGCAATCTTCCTCGTGCCCGTCGGAGCTGTTTTCGGTGAGCTCACGGCTGCTATCCCCATCTCGGGCGGCATCGTCGAGTATGTCGATCGTAGCTTTGGCCGTACACTGAGCTACATCACCGGATGGCTTTTGGCCCTGGGCAACGGCATCCTGTGCCCGTGGGAGGCCATCGCTATTTCGACCCTCGTGTCCGAGATGTTCGGCAGCCTACCCGGTCTTGAGTGGCTGCGCGCCGTCAAGCTCTACACCATCCTGGGGGCCGACGTCTACCTGTTCCCGACGCTGATCGCGCTCGGCTTTGCAGTCTACGTCATCTTCCTCAACTTCCGCGGCGCCAGCTCGGCCGCCAAGCTCCAGGCCTTCCTGACCAAGGCCCTGCTCTGCGGCATGCTGCTCGCCATGGGCGTCTCGCTGTTCACCGGCTCGCCGGACAACGCCATGCCCGTGTTCTCCCAGGTCACCGGCGCTGGCGGCGGCAAGGCCGCTACCGAGAGCACCAGCCTGTTTGCCGGCATCGTGTCGGTCCTGGTTCTGACCCCGTTCTTCTACGCCGGCTTCGACACCATTCCTCAGCAGGCTGAGGAAGCAGCCGAGGGCCTCAACTGGAACAAGTTCGGCAAGATCATCTCCCTGGCCCTGCTGGCCGCCGGCGGTTTCTACATGGTCTGCATCTACTCGTTCGGTACCATTCTCGACTGGCATGAGTTTGTTAAGAGCCCGGTTCCCGCGCTTGCCTGTCTCAAGGGCATCAACATGCTCCTGTACCTGGCCATGCTCGTCATCGCCACGCTTGGACCCATGGGCCCGATGAACTCCTTCTACGGCGCAACGAGCCGCATCATGCTCGCCATGGGCCGCAAGGGCCAGCTGCCCGAGAAGTTCGCCGAGGTCGACCCCAAGTCCGGCGCTCCCAAGCTCGCCTGCGTTGTTCTGGGCGTCATCACCGTCGTCGGTCCGTTCCTGGGCAAGAACATGCTTATCCCTCTGACCAACGTGTCGGCTCTCGCCTTCATCTTCTCCTGCGGCATGGTCGCCCTCGCCTGCCTGCGCATGCGCTTCACCGAGCCCGACCTGCCTCGTCCCTACGAGGTGCCCGGTGGCAAGTTTGGCATCTCCCTCGCTATCGCTGCCTGCGCCATCATCATCGGCCTGCTTGTGATTCCGTTCTCTCCCGCCTCCCTCAACATGGTGGAGTGGAGCATCGTGATCGGCTGGTTGGCTATTGGCCTGGCCCTCATGGCTTTCACCAATTCCCGCAAAAAGTAACGCCGAGCCGGGGCGGATCAGGTGCGCGGGACCCTCTCTTCCGCGCGCCGAACCCGGCGCCACTTGGGTAGCTTTGTGAGGCCTTAACCCAACACGGCCTCGCCCACTATATGGATCCATAAGGAGGAACCATGTCCACTAAGTATGCAATCGTTGGCGGCAAGCTCATCGACGGTACCGGTGCCGAGCCGGTCGAGAACTCCCTCGTTCTCGTCGACGACAACGGCAAGATCGAGTACGCCGGCGCCATGCAGGACCTTCCCGAGGGCGTTGAGGTCATCGACGCCGCCGGCAAGACCGTCCTTCCCGGCCTGATCGACACCCACCTGCACTTCTCGGGCAACTTGACCGACGATGACACCGACTGGGTCATGCAGCCGCTTCTCGAGAAGCAGGCCGTCGCCGTCAAGCAGGCCTACGACTGCCTCACCCACGGCCTCACCACCGTCTGCGAGATCGGCCGCTTTGGTATCCAGATCCGTGACTGCATCGACAAGGGCGTCTTCAAGGGCCCGCGCGTTCTGGCCACCGGCCTTGGCTTCTGCCGCGTTGCCGGCCACGGCGACTCCCACCACTGCAGCCAGGAGCTCAACAAGGAATCGCACCCCTGGGGCGATCAGGTCGACGGTCCTTGGGATCTGCGCAAGGCCGTCCGTCGTCGCCTGCGCGAGAACCCCGATGCCATCAAGATCTGGGCTACCGGTGGCGGCATCTGGCGCTGGGACTCCGGCCGCGACCAGCACTACTGCTCCGAGGAGATTCAGGCTGTGGTCGAAGAGGCCAAGATGGTCGGCATCCCCGTGTGGAGCCACTGCTACAACAACCACGCCGCTGCCTACGATTCCGTCCGCTTTGGCTGCGAGCAGCTGATCCACGGCTTCGATATCGATGAGCGCACCATGGACCTCATGGCCGAGCAGGGCACCTTCTTCACCCCGACGATCGCCTTCCTGCCCACCTGGTACGCCACCTATCCGCCCGTCTACGTCCCCGAGCTGCACGACAAGTACGAGGGCACCCTGGTCGAGAAGGAGCTGCAGCGCAACTACGACTGCCTGCGCGAGGCCAAGAAGCGCGGCGTCGTCATGACGATCGGCTCCGACTCCTTCTCCTTCGTCACCCCGTACGGCACCTGCTCCATCGAGGAGATGTACGAGTTCGTCGACAAGATCGGCTTCACCCCGGTCGAGACCATCACCTGCGCCACCCTCAACGGTGCCAAGATGTGCCACATCGAGGACGAGACCGGTTCCATCGAGGCCGGCAAGTGCGCCGACCTGCTGGTCGTCAACGGTGACGTCGCCGCCGACATCCACGTGCTCAACACCGACAACATGGACGTCATCATGAAGGACGGCTGGATCGTCGAGGCTGGCACCTTTGGCGAGGCCAACAAATACAGCGCCTAAACTACCGTTCATCGACGACTGGATGTAAAACACAGTATTTGATTGCATAATGCAATGGAGAGGGTCGCTTGCGGCCCTCTTTATTGCTATGGGTGCGATAGAAAAAAGGGGATGACGGTGGATTTAAACAGGCTGATTCTGGGCAAGAGTTACAACTCTACCAAGGTCTTTCGCACGGCCCAGCATGTGGTCCAGGCCATCCTGCTCGGTATTGTCGTTCCGGCGCTTATCTTGCTGCTTATCTGGGATTTAACCGATAATCCCAATCCCGTTCCGGGCGTTGTCGTTATTGCCGGCATGGTCATGCTGTGCTTCTTTTTCTCGTATGTCTTTGTGGTCCCCGACGACCTCACATCGAGCGCAACCGACCGTACGCTCGCCATCGCATCAAAAATATTCGCCTATACATCGCGTGGCCTTACGCCCGAAGCGGCCCTGGGCGCCTCTAAAATTATCCTGTCCGAGACCATCGCCTCTGCCATCTGCTTTACCGACGGCAAGCAGGTGTTGGCAAGCTGGGGCGAGGACTCGGCAAAGTGCCCCGCCGGCACCCCGGTCGTGCTCAAGACCACGCTCAGTGTGATTGAGACGGGCGAGCAGAGCGTGTTTTCGCGTGACACCTCCAATGAGACGGGCGGCTATTTTCCCCGCCTGCGCGCCGGCATCGTCGCGCCGCTTACCGTGCGCGGGCATTGCGTGGGCACACTCGAGCTGTATTACCCTCGCCTGAGCAGCATCGATATGCGCCAGACGGCCCTTGCCTCGGGTTTTGCCGACCTAATTTCCACGCAGCTCGCCAGCTTTGAGCTCGAGCGCCAGGACGAGCTCACAGCCCGCGTTGAGCTTCGCGCCCTGCAGTCGCAGGTCGACCCGCATTTTCTATTCAATACCATTAGCACGATCGTGTCGCTCGTTCGAACCGAGCCCGACAAGGCGCGATCGCTGCTGATCGACTTTTCCAACTACTATCGTCAGACGCTTTCTGACTCCGATACGCTCACCACGCTCGAGCACGAGGTGGAACAGGGCACTCGTTATATCAATCTTATGCAGGCCCGGTATGGCGACGGCCGTCTGCGCGTTTCGGTCGACATCGACTTTGAGGTGCGCGACAGCCTGGTACCGCCGTTTATCTTGCAGCCGCTGCTCGAAAACTGCATCAAGCATGCGCAGCGCGAGACCGAGCCGCTTTCTATTCGTGTTAGGGCTTTTGAGACCGATGACGGCTTGGAGATCATCGTCGAAGATGACGGCATCGGAATGAGCGAAGAAGTCTGCGCGCATCTGTTTGAGCAGCATCGCCGAGAGGAGCCCGAGAGCATTACCGCCGACGGCTCCGTCAAGCGAGGTTGCGGCCTGGCGCTCTTCAACGTGCTTCAGCGCATCCATTTCTTTTACGGAGAAGATTCTGGTATGCGCGTGAAGTCTCAGGAGGGCGTGGGAACGCAGGTCATCGTTGAGTTGAACGGCGAGCCGCATGAGCCGGCGCCGCTAACGGTGTAGCACGCGGTTGGATTGAGAGAAAAAAAGAGGGGAAGCGCATATGTCCGAAGGCTGGAATATCCTGGTGGTTGATGACGAGCCTCCAATTAGGGCTGAGCTACGCTATCTGTTGGAAAAGGATACGCGTGTGGGTCAGATTGCCGAGGCGGGCAATGTCACCGAAGCCGTGGAGTTGATTCTGTCGAGCAAGCCCGACGTGCTGTTTTTAGACATTACCATGCCCGGTCGCTCGGGAATTGAGCTTGCCGAGACCCTGCAAAACCTAAAGAGGCCGCCGGTCGTGGTGTTTGTGACGGCATTTGCCGAGTATGCGGCCGATGCCTATAACCTCGATGCGGTCGATTACGTCGTTAAACCGGTCGAGGATGCCCGCCTGTCAAAGGCGCTTGACAAGATCGAGACTGCCCTGGGTGCTCGCCGTGTCGTCCACGCTCCGCGCCAGCCTTTGCGCCTGACGGTGGATCGCGGGGGCAAAAAGGTGTTCATTCCCGTGGCGGATGTCTGCTACTTTGAGGCGCGCGCCGATTTTTGCAACGCCGTCTGCGCCGAGGGGACATACCTGATCAATGAGTCGATTTCCTCGCTCGAGCGGCGCCTGGCCTCCGAGGGCTTTATCCGTGTCCACCGCAGCTATCTGGTTAATTTGGAAGACGTGCACAATGTCGAGATCGGCTCCACGGGCCTGATGGAGCTCAGGCTCGATCGCGTAACCTCGACGGTGCCCGTGTCCCGCCGTCGCGCTGCCGAGGTCAAATCGCACTTGGGGCTTGCGTAGGGGTCGGTGTGCCATCGTTTGCCGTTACAGGTTTGGCATGACTGTGCGGTGGGCATAATGGATTGCATCGAATGAAATCGAAAGGATTATTATGCCCGCGCTCATTACGCATCATCTGTTTGGCGAGGAAAGCATCGACCGTCTTCCGCAGGGCGTTATCACGTCCGACGAGGAGCGCATCGCCTTTATCCTGGGAAACCAAGGTCCCGACCCGTTCTTCTTTCACATGCTCACGCCGCGCATTTCCGACTGCATGTCGCTTGCTCAGGTCATGCACCGCTCGCGCATGTCGCGCCAGTTCTCGTGCCTGCGCGACGGCGTGTCGCACCTGCAGCCGCGCGATGCCAATCTGGGTCGCGCCTTTGCGCTGGGCCTGTTGTCGCACTATGTGCTCGATCGCAATGCCCATCCCTTTGTCTACGAGCAGCAGTTTGGCATTGTCGAGTCCGATCCCGAGCTCGAGGCTTCGGGCAGTCAAGTTCATGCCGTGCTCGAAAGCGACTTGGACGTGCTGATGCTGCAGCTCAAGCGCGATGGGGCAACGGTCGAGGATTATCCGCCGGCGGGCGAGATCGTCACCACCGACCGCATCAATCGCGTTGCCGGCGTGCTGATGAGCTACGTCGCCGGGCGCGTGTACGGTATCGACATCCCGGCGGGGGAGTACGGCGGCGCCGTAGCCGACATGCAGCTGCTCTACCGCACTATCGAGCCTGCCGGTTCGGCCAAGACGCGTGCGATTGCCCTGCTCGAGGGCTTGGTGCACGATTATTCGCTGCTCGACGGCCTTGCGCACCGCGTGACGACCGAGCTGCCCGAGCGCACCGGCAACCTGGGCCACTTGGCATGGAAGAACCCCTTTACCGATGAGGTCTCGAACGAGAGCTTCCCCGAGGTCTTTGACCGCGCACTGCTCGATTACGAGCTCACCGTCGCCCGCTTTATCGAGACCGGCGATATGGAAGCCGTGACCAACCACGTCAATTACAGCGGTCGCGTGCTCGGCGCCGACGAAGAGTTCGACCGCGAGGAGTAGGGCTCGTGCGTGCCCCTTTGCCGAATCCTTACCGGCGCCTCTGGACAATTGGGGTACGATGAACTAACTGCATATCGGGCGAATACGAAGGGGCCCTGTCCATGAAATACACCAAGCTCGAGCGTAACTGGGTTATGTACGATGTGGGCAACTCGGCCCTCGTGCTGCTCAATACCTCGGTGGTGCCCATCTACTTTAACGCCATCAATACCGGTGCTTCCTCGGCAGACCTGGTGGTCGCCTGGGGCAACGCGCAGACGATTGCCTCGCTGGTCATTGCCATGCTCATGCCCATTCTGGGCGCGCTTGCCGATTACGCCGGCAACAAGATCAAGTTCTTCTTGGGCTTCTTCCTCACAGGCCTGGTTCTTTGCCTGGCGCAGGCTATCCCAATGTCCGCCATGGCATTTTTGACCGTGTACGTGCTGTGTACCATCGGCCTTAACTCTTCCATGACGTTCTACGACGCCATGCTGCCCGACATAACCACCGACGAGCGCATGGACGCCGTGTCCAGCTCGGGCTATGCCTGGGGCTACATCGGTTCCACCGTGCCGTTCATCATCTGCCTGGCGCTTATCATGGGTGGCCCCGCTCTTGGCGTCCCCACCATGCTGGCAACGCGTCTGTCGTTTGTCATCACCGGTGCCTGGTGGCTCATCTTTACCTTGCCACTCATTCGCACCTATAAGCAAAAGTACGGTCGCGAGCGCGGTCCCCAGGACACCATCGGCCACATCGTGGGCGGCGTGTTCTCCGAGGTCGGACACACCATGCGCGAGATCGCCCACAACAAGCCCGTGCTGGTCTACATGATCGCGTTCTTCTTCTACATCGATGGCGTCCATACGGTCATCTCCATGGCAACCAGCTACGGCTCGGCTTTGGGCATCGATTCGACCCAGCTGGTGCTGGCGCTGCTCGTTACGCAGTTCGTCGCTTTCCCGTCCGCCATCATCTACGGCAAGCTCGCCGGTCGCGTGGGCACGCTCAACATGATCATGGTGGCCGTCGCCGCCTACATGGGCATCGTGCTCTTTGCCGCGTTTTTCTTAAAGACTGCCTTTGAGTTTTGGGTGCTCGCCATTTTGGTCGGCTTGTTCCAAGGTGGCGTGCAGGCGCTCAGCCGCAGCTATTTTGGCCGCATCATCCCCAAAGAAAAGTCCAACGAGTACTATGGCTTCTTCGATATCTTTGGCCGCTACGCAAGCGTGATGGGCACCTTCCTGGTGTCGGTCGTCACCTCGCTGACCGGCAACCCGTCGCTGGGTGTCCTTTCCATCGGCGTGCTGCTGGTGCTTGGCTTTGTGCTGCTGGTCCGTCTGTCCCGCATGGCTCAGACGGCTGCGTAAGACAACTGGGCTCAGTACGGCAATTGTGCCTATCCGCAGCACTCTTTTGGAAGTAGCCGCATAAATCATTCTGACTTCCGAACAATGTTTAGCCCAAGTGGGTATGATGGGATCAGCTAGGTCGCGGGGCGTCGCCTGTGTTTGGCGGCGCCCCGTTTTTGTGTTGCAAGGAGGGTAAAGGTATGAACGCCACGGTTGTGATCCCAACATATTGGGCGGGCGATGATACCCAAGCAAACGCTCCCGGCACCTACGATCACTCGACGTCGCTCAATGCCGCCAACCCGGAACTCGATCGCTGCCTGACTTCGCTCGAACAGGTGCGCGACATTCCGCACATCATTCTCTTGGTGGTCTGTCCGGTTTCTGCCACGTCCGACGTATCCCATCGCGTGCACGAAATCGTTAATGCGCATCCCTCACTTAAGGTCACCATCGTTACCAATACTCAGGCTTCGCGTGTTGCCGACCGCGTGGCACAGATTGCGCCCAAAGGTTCGGGCGAGTGCGTGAGCCTGCGCGGCTACGGCGCCATCCGCAACATGGGTCTTGCCTGCGCGGCGGTGCTGGGGCACGACGCGGTTGTGTTTTTGGATGACGACGAGACCGTCATCGATGCCGACTTTATGAAGCGTGCGACCTATGCACTGGGTCAACAGACACGTCAGGGCCTGCCGATTTTAGTCAAGAGCGGATACTTTTACGATCGCGACGGGTCGCCGCTGGCTCCCACGGACAAAGCGGGCATTTGCCATCGCTGGTGGACCAAGCGTATCGAGTTCAATCGCTGGATGAAAAAGGCGCTCTCGGGCACCCGCATCTCGCGCTCCAATTACGTATGCGGCGGCCTGATGGCCCTGCACGCCCGCGCCTTTACACGCGTGGCCTTCGACCCGTTTATCACCCGCGGCGAGGATCTGGACTACCTGTTTAACATGCGCATGTTTGGCTACGACGTGTGGTTCGATAACGAGTGGACCGTGCGCCACCTGCCGCCCGAGTCCGAGAAGCGCTCGCCGCGCTTTATGCAGGACGTGTATCGTTGGTACTACGAGCGGGCCAAGCTGACGTTCGCTGCGCACCAAAAGGAGCTCATTCCGGTTACGGCCGCATCACTCATGCCCTACCCGGGCCCGTGGATTTCGCGCGAGCTCGACGACCGCGTGCGCAAGACCGCTATGGTCCGCAGCGTGTTTACCCGCGAGCATGAGGGCTACCTGCGCATCTGGCGCCATGGTATCGACGAGGCAAAGGCCTATGCGCGCCAAAACGCTGCAAGCTACCTGCGTTTCCAGAGCTTTTGGCCCAAGATCATGGACGGGCTTTGGCGTGACGCACAACTGATCAGTATCCTGGAGGGGGCCGAATGATCGACCGCCGCGCCCAGCGCGATAGTTCAATATCAATCTTTCGCATCATTGCCGTTGCCTGCGCCATTTGTGTGCTGGTGTACTTTATTTTTGCCTTGGTGACCGGTATCGAGCCGATCGCCACGGTGATTGCCTGCGCGCTGCTGTGCATCTTTCTGTGCATCTTTATCTTTTTGACGCTCAATCCCGATTCGGTGCGCTCCCAGTACACCGAGGAGACGCTCTCGGTGGCCTCGGCCATGCTCGAGGACATTAAGGGCGGTCTGACGCAGGAGTCGGCGCGTTTGGTGTGCCGGCGCATTTTGCCCGAGACGCGCGCCATGACGGTGGCCATCACCGACGAGGACAACGTGCTTGCCTGCGCGGGCGAGTTCGAGGAAAAGCTGCTGCCCGATTCGCCCATCCACACGCTTGCCACGCGCTACGTCATTGAGCACGGCATCGTGCAGTCGTTCAACCGCGTGGTGGACGTGGTGGGTTCGGATGGCTCGCACAACCATGTTCCTGCCGGTATCATCGCGCCCATCAAGGTGGGCGACCGCACCGTCGGCACGCTCAAGTTCTACTACAAGACCCCGCGTGCCGTCGACCGTACCCAGTATGCGCTCGCCTCGGGTTTTGCCGAGATCCTGTCCACGCAGCTCGCCATCCACGAGCTCGAGGTGCAAAAGGAACTGACGGCCCGTGCCGAGGTGCGTGCCCTGCAGGCGCAGATCAACCCGCACTTTCTGTTCAACACGCTGAACACCATTGCATCGTTTACGCGCACCGACCCGCTGCGGGCCCGCGAACTGCTTCGTGAGTTCTCATCGTTCTATCGCGCCACGCTCGACAACTCGGGGTCGCTTATCCCGGTCTCGCGCGAGGTTGCCCAGACCAAGCGCTACCTGACGTTTGAGAAGGCGCGCTTTGGCGAGGACCGCGTGCTGGCGACCTTCGATGTCTCCGAGGATGTCGAGGACACGTTGGTCCCGGCCTTTGTAATCCAGCCCATTGTCGAGAACGCCGTGCGGCATGGCATGGGCGATGGCGATGCCCTGCAGATCGATGTGACCGTCCATCAAGACGGCGACGACGCAATCCTGATTGCCGTGGCCGACAACGGCGTGGGCATGGACGAGGGCACCGCCGCCAGGCTGTTTGATGAGCGCTCTGCCCGCCCCGATGCCAGTTCCCCGCAAGGCGGCGGCGCCGGCGTGGCCATGCACAATATTTCTGAGCGCATCCATCGCTTTTATGGACCGCACTCTTATACGCGCGTCGAATCGGCGCCGGGCAAGGGCACCAAAGTGCTCCTGCATCTTGATTTGTCAGAGAGCATCTTTGACATTCAAGAGTAAAATAAAAGGCTATGGGCTCAACGCCAAGCGGCGGATGCCCAGCGTAGTTTGTTGACGAAAGGTTTAATCCCTATGCTGCGTGCGATGATTGTGGATGATGAGGCCCCGGCCCGTTCGGAACTTCGCTTCTTGCTCGAGCAGACGGGCAAGATCGGCACGATCACTGAGGCGTCGAGCGTCCGCTCCGCCATTGAGATGTTAATGGAAAGCCGCGTCGATGTCGTATTTCTCGATATCTCGATGCCCGGTGCTTCTGGTCTGCAGCTTGCCGAGGCGCTGCATAAGCTTAAGAATCCGCCGGCGATTGTGTTTGTGACCGCGTATAGCGATCATGCCGTCGAGGCGTTCGACGTAGATGCCGTCGATTACCTAATGAAGCCGGTTGAGGAGGCGCGCCTGGATCGCGCGATCGAGAAGGTCATGCAGCACGCCAAGCCCGTCACGGACAGCAAAGCCACCATCGAGCGCATTCCGGTGGAAAAGGGCGGCCGTAAGGTCCTCATTCCCGTGGATGACATTCGCTTCATCATGGCCAAGGACGATTACTCCTGTATCTATACCGTCGATGATCGTTTTCTATCGACGACTTCGCTGGCGCAGTTCGAGGCCAAGCTTTGCGACTTTGGCTTCTTTCGCGTTCATCGCCGCTATATCGTCAACTTGGCGTGCGTCACAGATGTCGAGACGGTGCCCTCGGGCGCTATCCAACTGGGCATTACGGGCGTCGACGAACGCGTGCCGGTCTCGCGCCGCCGCGTTGTGCCGCTCAAGAAGGCCCTGAGCCTCTAGCACACTGGCCCCGCAGCCCTGTAGACCAATTGTCTGCGGAGCCGTGGGGCTTTTTGTATATACGTCGAATCGGTTTTGCAGAAGGGATCCCATGAACAGTGCAAGCGCCAAGCGCATCGACATCATCTCGGACACCCACGGCTATCTTTCGCCCGCGCTTCTGGACGAGCTCAAGGGTGCAGATCTGATCATCCACGCCGGAGACCTCACCTCAGAGATGGATTACGAGCATCTATGCACCATCGCCCCCGTGCGAGCGGTCCTAGGAAACAACGACTACTACCGCGACTACGGCCCGGATGTGGATCGATTAGCCCTTTTCACCTACGAAGGCCTCAAATTCGCCGTAGCCCACTACCGCGAAGACCTGCCCGTGGGATCCGTAGACGTAGCCATCAACGGTCACACCCACGTAACCAAAGAAGCCCAAGTGGGCCGCTGCCTGGTCCTCAACCCAGGCAGTGCCAGCTATCCAAGAGGCGCCCGAGGCCCCACCATGGCCAGAATGCTTGTCAAGGAGGGCAAGATTCTGAGCATCAAATTTATTGACCTAGAGTAGGTGCAACAAAAACGGGGGATGCAGATCGCATCTCCCGTTTTTCTTTGAGCCAAAGGCCGAAGTTCAACAACAATCTTAGACAACCCTGCCGAGGAGAACGGGGACCTCGAGCCGCGGAAGCGGCGAGGAACAAAGTCTTTGAAGCAAGTGACGGCAGGGAGGGTCTCCGGGGCCGGCTGGCGCGGGTTGAGTTTGTCGCGAGTTCCGCACGCAAAGGAAAGCACTTAATGTGCTTTCCGTCTTGCGCAGGACTGTAGAGCAGCAAACTCAACCCGCGCCAGCCGGCCCCGGAGACCCTCCCGGAGGGACCGAAAAACTTTTTCAAAAAAGTTGTTGCGCGGCGGACAGACTTCTGTGTATACTAATCCCCGCAGCGCACGCGAGCGGAAACAAACGCGAACGACTGCCTGGGGAGTTAGCTCAGTTTGGTTAGAGCGCCGGCCTGTCACGTCGGAGGTCGCGGGTTCGAGCCCCGTACTTCCCGCCAACGCAATTAAAGCCACGTCTTCGGACGTGGCTTTTTGCGTTTAATAGGCCCTCGATCTTATATGCCTCTTTATCCAAATCACCGCATTTGCAACGAGCGAGCCGGCCTCTACTGATATATGTGTTCAAACAGGGGGTTTGTTGCGCAACATCTGTTCAATGAAGCAGGGGGTTCGGTTATACTAAATTGCACTTTAGGCCGTACCTGATTCAGCTAGTCTTCAAGTGCGGCATTCAGTGAACACCCATTTTATAATTTGGTTGTTCAGGCGGTCATTTGGCGTCTCGACACAAGCTCGGCCCCGGAGCTCGTTCGAGCTGTTCGTATTCCTTGAAAGGGGAAACATGGACATATCGAGGAAGACTGATTATGCCCTTCGCATGCTCGCGATGCTTGCCGAGGACCCGGAGCGTCTGCTTTCTGTTCGCACCGCCGCCGAAGAGGTCAATGTCCCGTATTCGTTTGCTCGTTCGATCCAGCATGGTTTGGTTCAGGCCGGTATTGTGGAGAGCCTGCGTGGCGTCCATGGCGGTATGCGTCTTAAGGTCAGCCCCGACGATGTCACCATCCGCCAGGTCGTCGAGGCCGTTCAGGGCCCCATGGTCATGAACGATTGCACCGCGCCCGATGGCGACTGTGCACGCATGGGTACGTGCTGCTATCATCCCCTGTGGGCCGGAGCTCAAGCGCTGATGCGCGACTACCTCGATTCCGTTTCGCTGGGCGATATCGTCGCTCATCGCCAGTTTCCGGCCGTCGATTCTAAGTTCGCCGACCGCGATGCGTTTCCCGAGTACGCCACCTGTACGTGCGCTTGCCGGGAGGAATAACGCCGCATAAGGAGCATAGCCATGATTCAGGACCCCTTTCGTTCGATGATTCGTTCGGAAGGGGTCCTGCGTTATCGCGACCTTCTGTGGCGCCGCACGCGCGACCCGTACATTATTTGGCTTTCTGAGGTTATGCTGCAGCAAACGCAGGTGCCGCGTGTGGAGACGCGTATGCCCGCGTGGCTCGACCGCTTTCCGACCGTACAGGCGCTCGCTCAGGCCGCTCCTTCCGACGTTTTGGATGCTTGGCAGGGGATGGGCTACAACCGGCGTGCCCTGGCGCTTCACAGAGCCGCTCAGTGCGTTATGGAAGACTGGGGTGGGGAGTTTCCACGTGAGACGCGCGACCTGGTTGCTCTGCCCGGTATTGGCCCGGCGACGGCGCAGGGCATTCGGTCGTTTGCGTTCGATCTACCGGGTGTGTATCTGGAGACCAACGTGCGCACGGTCTTTCTGCATCATTTCTTTCCCGATGTGCCGGCCGTTCCCGATCGCGAGCTGGTGCCGCTGATCCAATCCGCCTGTCCGGCGGCCCCTGGTGCGACGGCGGATGAGATTGCGCCCTTTGCCGCGCCTCAAGATGATGCCGACACGCCGCGCGCATGGTATTACGCGCTGCTGGATTATGGCGCGTATCTTAAGAAGACGCTGCCCAATCCGTCCAGGCGGTCGGCGGGCTATAGCCGTCAGTCCAAGTTTGAGGGCTCGCGTCGCCAAAAGCGCGCGCATATCGTGCGTATGTTGCTGGCAGCGCGCGATGGGCAGCCGGCGGGGATTACGCTTGTTGATGCCGTGGTGGGCGTTAACGAGATGGAAGCGGCAGCCGGTCGCGGGCCGGTCGAGTGCGACTTGATCGCGGGCATTCTAGCTGACCTGGAGCGCGAGGGCTTTTGCCGAGCCGAGGACGATCGTTGGTTGAGTGTGTAACCCGCTCAAATCTGAAGAACGGGATTGTAAGGTTTAAATTCGCGGCTTGAGGGCATCCTAAAGACGAGGCCGCTCGAAGCCTACGGGCGGCATGCGTTGAAGGGAAGTACACCTATGGATTTTGAGAATTCCCAAACCAAGAAGAACCTCGAGACCGCTTTTGCCGGTGAGTCCCAGGCACACACCAAGTATCGCTACTATGCATCCAAGGCCAAAAAGGACGGCTACGTTCAGATCTCGAATATTTTTGCCGAGACGGCGGGCAACGAGTCCGAGCACGCCAAGCTGTGGTTTAAGTATCTGCACGACGGCGCCGTCCCCGATACCCTGGACAATCTGCGTGATGCCGCTGCGGGCGAGAACTACGAGTGGACCACGATGTACGACGAGTTCGCCAAGACCGCCGAGGAGGAGGGTTTTGCCGAGATCGCTGAGAAGTTCCGTGGCGTCGCCGCCGTCGAGAAGGCCCACGAGGAGCGCTACAACAAACTCGTCGAGCGCATCGAGTCGGGCGAGGTGTTTGAGCGCGAGGGCGTAAAGGTGTGGAAGTGCCTGAACTGCGGGCACCTGCACGTTGGTGCTGAGGCGCCTGAGGTGTGCCCGGTGTGTAACCACCCGAAGGCGTACTTTGAGGAGCAGGTGGTGAACTACTAGCGCTTGGCGCTAGCGTGAGCTGGGCCGGGAGGGCCGGACTACCTTCCCTCCTCGCTCACGGCTTCGCAGGGTCGCGTTGAGGGAAGGTAGTCCGGCCCTCCCGGCCCGCTTTGGTTCGTTGCGTGCTCGCTACAGAAAAGCTGATAACTAAGTTTGTGTGCCGCCCCTTTTGGGGCGGCACGTTTTTGTATGGGGACTGGTTGGGACGGCGCTGTTCATGGGTGGGGTACACTGGGTAGCGACTTTTAGTTTATCTACTACCTGATGGGGTGTTTTTTATGGGCAAGAAGTCTCGAGCTCGGGTTGCTGCGGCGGGAACTCGCAAGGATCCTGGTCGTCGGGTTGCCGAGGGTAAAAAGGCCGATCGTGCTGAGAAGGACAAGAAAGTCGGCGCGCATGCTCATCCTGAGTGGGCGCCTCATTTGAATTCGGCTAGTGAGGATTTGACTGCCAAGTTGTTTACTCTGGTCGAGGTAATTTTGGGCGTGGTGCCCCTTGTGGTTATCGGTTTATTCTTAGCTTCGAAGGACGCCACGAGTGTCGATAAACTCACCGATGTCTTTTCTCAGGACCCCTCGATGGTGGTTACGTTTATCTCTGCGTGCCTGCAGCCGTTTGTGGCGTACATGTTGTACATGATTTATCGCAAATACTGCGAGGGCGACGCTGGTTTTGCCGCCGGCAACCTGATCGGTCTTTTGTGCTCCGAGATCCTACTGCTCAATATCCCAGGCGTCATCGGTATGGGCATCTTGCTGTGGCGTGTTTGGCGCAACGTCGCCCCGCACTTTGAGAGCTGGCTGTTTGAGCGTCGCTTTGCGGGCGCCCTGGCCGACATTGCCGGCTCGCTCGTGATTCTGGTCCTGGCGTTTATGTGCGCCACCGCCGCCCGCGGTCTCGCGGGCATGTAGTCTGTCCTCACCGACCACGGAGCGCAGGGCGGGGAAATCTTTCCCTCTCGCTCACGGCTTCGCAGGGTCGCGCGAGGCAAAGGTTTCCCCGCCCTGCGCTCCGGCGTTGAGTCGTCGCGTGCTCGCTACAGAAAAGCTGATATTAAAGATTGTGTGCCGCCTCTTTTTGGGGCGGCACGTTTTTGTGGAGTCCCGGTCTCCACAATTTTCGTCAAGCTTTTGGTTAGATTTTGGTCAGTTGACGTAAAGGCGGAAGTCCAAAAGATTGATGGCGAAAAAAGCTCAGAGAAAGTGCTGGTAGGGGAGTTGTTGAGCTTTTCGACAGCTTTTGAGCAAAAGAAACTTTGTGGCTATTGCCGGCGATTGCGTTGTCGCGGTCATGGCGGTGCGGGATGCTGGTCGTAAGCGTCGAATGCTCCGATTTTGGAGGCCAGCATGGATCTGTTTCTTGAGACTCCGCAGCAACAAGCTGAGCGCATGCTGCGTCAGCAGCAACGACTCATGGAGATGCAAATGCAAGGGGCGGCAGCCCAGCCCTTTGCGCAAAATGTCGTGCCCGCTGCTGTACCTGCAGCTGTGCCCGGGTGCGAATCGGCATCAGAGGCCTATTCCGTACAGCAAGATTCATATGCGCAGGAGCTCGCGTTCGACAAGCGTCGTGCGCGTCGTCGCCGCGTGGGCCAGCGCCTGCGCACATTGGCGATGATCGTGCTCATTCCGCTAGGACTTGCGGCGATTTTCTTGGTCTCGTATGCGCTCACCTGCATCCTCAACGGTGCTTCGCCCAGCGAAGTGCTCCAACATCTGTCAGCCCTCGGCCAGCGCCTAGGCGATGTCATAACAACAATCCGCGCCGGCTGGGAGAGTTAGCGTTTGTCACATTAGGACTTCTAGGGTGTAGGGATTATCGCCACGAGTGGAATCCTTGCATCTTACGGGCCCTATCGTGCGACTGAATAGTATTATTGAAGATGAATAATAATAGGATTTGTTATGTATAAGCAGGATTTAGAGCAGACTCTGTTGGGCATTGACGAAGAGGCAGAGCTGGAAATAGGTCCAAGAGACGACAGGCCGAGCGTTGTATTGGTGGGAGGAAGCGCCTTCATGCTAAACGATGTGACGAATCGTTCGGTTACACATGACATCGATGTGTTTGAGGCGGACAGGTGCCTCCGCGAGATCATAGCTCGATACCCCGAGGTGAATGGTATGGCGGTGGCATATTGTAATCAGATGCCATTCAATTACGAAGATCGTTTGATCCCCTTGGATATTGGGGCGCGTTTTATCAGGTACTTTACGCCATCCTTGGAGGACCTGGCGGTAATGAAGCTCTATGCCTACCGTCCGAACGACATCGTCGACCTCCATAGCCGAGCGTTTATCGACCGACTTGATTGGGATCTGCTCGAACGGCTTATATTCGACGAGGGAGAAGCGCTGGCGTCGTCGCCTTCGGAGCGGAGTTATCAAGAGATGGTCTGCGCATACAGCCAATACAAAAAGGAGGTGCTCGGTTGAATCTGACCTTTGAGGGATTCTTAAAAGGCTATTGCCGAGAGCTATCCGGACAGCAGTCGCTCAGTTTTAGAAAACTGGTTAAGCAAGCGACGACGGTTGCGCCGCGCGTGGCGGAGCCCCTGTTTTTGCTCGCTTTGGCACAGGGTAAAGCCGAATACGTTCTGGGCTTATCCGAGGGTTCGTGGATGGAAGAGGGTTACCGAGGCGTTTTGTCCTTGTACGATCAAGCGGGTGGCATGGCGTCTCTATGCGCCAAAAGTGAGCTCCCTAACCGTTATGCCAACGTTTGGCGCGCGTATAGAGCGGTGAAGGAAAAGCCAGTGGCGGACAGAAGAATCAACGCCCTGATGCGAAAAAGAACGTTGGGAGCGCTAGAGGAATCGGGTGTAACGCGCTACGGTCTCTGCCGCGATTTGAATCTGAATAAGGGAAACGTGTACGCATATTTAGCCGGTGATGACTCAAAGGTGAGCAGGGAGACGGCGCGCCGCATTATGGAATATGCGGAGGAGAGGGGCACCCAAGAAGGGGCCGGGCGCCCGGTGTGTGTGGCGGGGTAAGATTGATCGCGGTTTTGATTGGTGCTCGATTGGGTTTGTTGGGCGGAGATTATGTCTGCTATTGATATTGTGCTTGTTGCGATCGCCTTGGTGGCGGTGGGGGTTGCTGCGGCTTGCGCCCTTCAGCTCAAGAGCCTGCGTGCCGAGTTGCGGGAGCGTGGCGACGGTGGCGCGGAAACGCTGGCAGCACTCGAGCAGGCCAACAACGCGCTCGATGCCCTGAACGTCGCGCTGGCCGAAACCCGCCGCACGGCCAATGCCATCGCGCAGCAGCAGACGACCGATGCGGCCGTGGAGCAGCAACGTTACCTGACCATCGCACGCGAGTTCTCGCAAGCTGGTGACCGGATGGATGACCTGCGCCGCGAGACGGCCCAACAGCTCGGCGCCAATCGCGAGGGCATCGAGCATCGCCTGGACAAGGTGCGCGAGACGGTCGATGCTCAGCTGGGCGCCATCCGCAAAGACAACAACGTGCAGCTCGATCAGATGCGCGCGACGGTGGACGAGAAGCTCTCCCGCACGCTCAACGACCGACTGTCGGCATCGTTTAAGCAGGTGAGCGACCAGCTCGAGGCCGTGTATAAGGGCCTGGGCGATATGCAATCTATCGCCACCGGCGTAGGCGACCTCAAGCGTGTGCTGGGCAATGTAAAAGCGCGCGGCATTTTGGGCGAGGTGCAGCTGGGTGCAATTCTGGCGGACATCCTTACACCCGACCAGTATCTGGAAAACGTCGCCACCAAGCCCGGTGCCTCGGAGCGCGTTGAGTTTGCCGTCAAGCTGCCGGTAGACGAGGGCGATCCCGTGCTGCTGCCGATCGATTCCAAATTCCCGGGCGACGCGTACGAGCATCTGATCGACGCCCAGGAGTCGGGCGATGCGGAGGCCGTTGCCGCAGCGCGCAAGACGCTCGATATGATGGTGAAACGCGAGGCAAAGGACATCTGCGAAAAGTACCTGAGTGTGCCGGCAACGACCAACTTTGGCATCATGTTCGTGCCGTTTGAAGGACTGTACGCCGAGGTCGTCAGCCGCCCCGGGCTTATCGAGACCCTGGGCCGCGACTATCACGTCAACGTAGCCGGTCCCAGCACCATGGCGGCCATCCTCAACAGTCTGCAGATGAGCTATCAGACGTTTAAGTTGCAAAAACGTACCGACGACGTGCTGCGCGTGCTCTCCGCCGTCAAGGCCGAGCTGCCGCGCTATCAAAAGGCGCTGCGCCGCGCCCAGCAGCAGATCGAGACCGCGGGCAAAACGGTCGAGGGCATCATCACCACGCGCACCAACGTCATGGAGCGCAAGCTCAAGGACATTGACGTGCTGGAAGATGCCGAGGAGGCCGACGAGATTTTGGGGCTTACGTCCGTGGAGCTGCTCGCAGACCAAAAAGACGAGGACTAATTGCAACAAGACGGTGGGGCGCCGGCGTAAACGCGGGTGCCCCGCTGCTTTTCGCATCGCGCTTGCCTGAAGTGCGCTTTAGTGTGCAACAATGGCGTTTCGCCCTATCAGACGCGAAAGGAAGCCCATGTCCCAGAGAAGCACCAGCCCGCTCAGCCGCTCCACCGTGCGTCGCACGCTGCAGCGTTTTTGGGACGTCACGCGCACGCAGCCGCTGATCGTCTTTCTCTCGGTGTTCTCGTCGGCGGGCTACATCTTTTTGCTTACGTTTGCCAACACCTACGTGATGGCCCTTATCGTCGACCGCGTCCAGGCCGGCCCCGTGGCAGGTGACCAGGTGCTTGAGGTCTTTGGCCCCTACATTCTGGCGCTCGTGCTCGTTAACCTGGTAGGCCAGATTCTCTCCAAGCTGCAGGACTACACCGTCTACAAGCTCGAGATCGCGGGCAACTATCACCTGGCGCGCTTGTGCTTCGACACGCTCTCCAATCAATCCATGACATTCCACACCAGCCGATTTGGCGGATCGCTTGTGAGCCAGACGAGCCGTTTTATGAGCGGCTACACGGGTCTGGTCGACGTGACGGTGTATTCGCTCATCCCCACCATCACCTCGGTCATCTGCACCGTGGCCGCACTCGCCCCGGTGGTGCCGACGTTTACCGTGATCCTAGTGTGCATCATGGTCGTCTACATCGCGTTTGTCTGGCTTATGTACAAGCGCATCATGCCGCTTTCAGCCGCGACGTCCGCCGCGCAGAACAAGCTGTCGGGCGTGCTGTCCGACGCGGTCACGAACATCTTGGCCGTCAAGACTTGCGGGCGCGAGGACTTTGAACGCGATCTGTTCGACGCCGCCGATCGTGCCGCGCGCGATGCCGAGACGGTCTCGATGCACGCCATGATGCAGCGCAACTTTACGACCTCGGGTCTTATCGTCATCACTATGGCCGTGGTGAGTGTGTTCGTGGCGGGCGGCAACGCGTGGTTTGGCATCTCGGCCGGCTCGCTCGTCATGATCTTTACCTACACCTATAACCTCACCATGCGCCTGAACTACGTAAGCTCCATGATGCAGCGCATCAACCGCGCGCTCGGCGATGCGGCCGAGACGACGCGCGTGCTGGACGAGCCGCGTCTGGTGGCAGACGACGAGAACGCTCCCGAGCTCAAGGTGGGCGAGGGCGCGATTGATTTTGAGAACTTGAGCTTTGCATACCGTGATGCCGCGGCGGGCGAGAGCGTGTTCGACGACCTGACGCTCCATGTGGCGGCGGGCCAGCGCGTGGGCCTGGTGGGCAAATCGGGCTCGGGCAAGACGACGCTCACCAAGCTGTTGTTGCGCCTGGACGACGTGCAGGGCGGCCGCGTGCTCGTGGACGGCCAGGACGTCTCGCGCTGCACGCAGCAGAGCCTGCGCCGTCAGGTTGCCTACGTGCCGCAAGAGGCGCTGCTGTTCCACCGCTCCATTCGCGAGAATATCGCCTACGGCCGCCCCGACGCTACCGACGAGCGGATCCGCGAGGCTGCGCGCCTGGCCAACGCCCTGGAATTTATCGATCGCCTGCCCTGTGGCTTTGACACCATGGTGGGCGAGCGCGGCGTCAAGCTTTCGGGCGGCCAACGCCAGCGCGTGGCCATCGCCCGCGCCATTCTCACTGACGCGCCGATTCTGGTGCTCGACGAGGCGACGTCTGCCCTGGACAGCGAGTCCGAGGCGTTGGTGCAGGAGGCGCTCGAGAACCTGATGCGCGGGCGCACCTCCATTGTGGTGGCGCATCGCCTGTCCACCGTGGCGGCGCTCGACCGCATCGTGGTGTTGGCGGACGGTGAGATTGTCGAGGACGGCACACATGCGCAGCTTGTCGAGGCGGGCGGCGAATACGCAAGCCTGTGGAGCCGCCAGACCGGCGCATTTTTGGAGGCTTAAGGCCCCCGTACGTGGGACAATCGTTTCCGTGAAGTTATGTTTCTGCCGAGCCGAGGAGTCGTTATGCCACGCGAGACCAATGCCGCCAAACGCGAGCGCGCCATCGAGGTGTGCGAGCGCCTTAACCGTCGCTATGGCCCGGTCGAGTGCTTCTTGGACCACGAGAATCCCTTTAGGCTGCTCATTGCGGTACTGCTCTCGGCTCAGACGACCGACGCGCAGGTCAACAAGGTGACACCCCAACTGTTTGCCCAGTGGCCCACGCCCGAGGCCATGGCCGGAGCAAGCGTGACAGACGTGGCGGACACCATTAAGTCACTCGGCTTTTATAAGAGTAAGGCCAAGCATGCCGTGGAGGCCGCGCAGATGATCGTCGCCGATTACGGCGGCGAGGTGCCGGCCGACATGAAGGAGCTTGTAAAGCTGCCGGGCGTGGGGCGCAAGACGGCGAACATCGTGCTCAACGTGGGGTACGGCATCGTAGAAGGCATCGCGGTGGATACGCACGTCAACCGCATCGCGCACCGCCTGATGCTGAGTCCCAAGACGCACGCCAAAGAGCCACTCAAGACCGAGCAGGATCTGCTCAAGATTTTGCCGCACGAGTATTGGGAGTCGGTCAATCACCAGTGGATTACCTTTGGCCGCGAGATTTGCGATGCCCGCAAGCCCAAGTGCGACGAGTGCCCGCTGGCAGACCTTTGCCCCAGCGTGCGCGTGACGGGGTAGGGCCCG
This sequence comes from uncultured Collinsella sp., assembly GCA_902470765.1. Lineage (GTDB taxonomy): Bacteria > Actinomycetota > Coriobacteriia > Coriobacteriales > Coriobacteriaceae > Collinsella. The sequence continues at coordinate 1,272 of CABRHW010000022.1, read as the reverse complement.
ACACGTTTTGCCGGCACCCGAAGACGGCGACCAATGTTGCGCAACACATTTGGGCTGCGAAGGCTCAATATGATGGCGACAGATGCCGTTTGTTGTGAGGGGATGCCCGAATATGTTTTGCACCAAGTGTGGATCCGAGATGCCCGACGGAACCGATTTTTGCACGAACTGCGGGGCACGCATGGGCGCCGCTTCTCCGGCGGCCGCGCCTGCTGAGCCCGCATCGATGCCGGCGGCAGGGATGCCTCCCGTGCAGAAGAAGTCACATAAGCGCGCGGTGATTGTCGGCATGTGCGTGGTAGGCGTGCTCGTTGCCGGCGGTGCCGCTCTGGCGCTGACCGGCGTGCTGGGTCCGCTTGGGCAGGGCAACTCATCGCAGATTACGGTACTGGGGTCCGACGAGGGTTCAGCCGAGCACAAGGACAAGGGAAGCGCCAAGGAGAAGCCTGCCGATGAGCAAGAAGAGCCGGAAGAGACCGAGCAGACGAGCAGCAGCGTAAAAGTCGACCTTAACGACCAGGCAACCTATGCCGCCGCAAACCTGTTCCTGTCGAACTTTACGGAGGAGCACTTCGATCGGGACTGGTATCAGACGGGCGGCTTCGATTCGACTGACGGACTTTCTGATGACGAGAAATACAAGCTGGTTAAGTTTATCTGGTGCCATTTTATTGACAACGCGCCGTATCGAATCGAGAAAGGCGACTATGACAACGGTAATAGCCAGCGTGTGGCGACTGATGTGATCAATAGGGAACTCAATCGCTTGACGGGTCTGACGCTTTCCGATGCCGATATGACTTATGACAGAACGCCGGAGGGGCAGGCGATTCCTGATTCGGCCGAAGCGCATGACGGGTACTTGTATCTGAAACAGGAATATGGCCAGGGAAATTACAACCCACCGTGTGCCATCGTTACGGGCACGACTGACCTTGGCGACAACATTTACGAGCTCACCTATGAGGTCTACAGTGCTGGCGGCATGTTACTTCCTTCCGACATCCCCGAGAGCACCTACGGCCTGCCAAAGAACCAGTTCATCGCCGCAATTCAAGCGGACGCATCCATGGGCCGTACCGAGACTTGCACGGTCCGCGTCGCGCAGGGTGACGGCATCCCGACCTTCATGCTGCTTAAAATGGGCGTCTACGATTAGACTCGGCGTATAGCTCACTCTGATAGCGCCAGGCGGCTTGCCCGTCTGGCGTTTTTGTTTCAAGACTTTAGTCTGCTGGCCGCGCAGCGGCCAGCTTTAAACCACCCGCTACG
>CABRHW010000021.1 GCA_902470765.1 uncultured Collinsella sp. | reverse complement strand
AGCTCGTCCCAGGTGCCGCCGACGCCCATCAGGAACACGGCGTCGTAGCCCTCGTTGGCGACCTTGTCGGCGAGCGCGGTCATCTTCTTGCCGGTCTCGTAGAGCGCCTTGCCGTCCTCGAGATAGCCCTCCTGGTCGAAATGCATGATCTCGATCTTCTCGGTTTCCTTCATTTGTCTCTCCTTTCTGGGGTTGTTTCCACATCCCCCATGCCAACGGGCATCAAAACCCGCTTACATTCCGTAACACTCAGCCGCTTTGGCCTTAAGCGCATTGACTGACTCTTCGTAGCCCTCTGCCTTGACCTCCATTTGCTTGGAGACAGCATCGAGATACGGGTGAACGTCCCATGACTTCAGACGCTCGGCGATTATTGCCGCAATCGTCTGGAAGAGCACGAGATTGGGAATTGCACTGAGCAGCGGAGCCACCTGAGGCACCACAACCTCGTGAGCCCTACCCTTGGGATGGGCCGTGAGCAGCACTGTTTTTGCCGTAACGTTCGATAGCGCATCGGCGATATTCGCAAGACGCTCCGACCCCTGCGGATCGTCGACAATAAACACCAGGTAGCCTGGGGTTATCTGCATCCCGGGACCGTGGACGAACTCCTCGCCCTCGTGATGCATGGCAGGAATCTTGATGGTCTCGCTCAGCTTGAGCGCTGCCTCCTCGGCAACACCATAGTTGGGGCCGTTGCCGACGACCATAGCGGGCGTGTGCTCAGAAAGCTCGAGCATGTGGTCTTGGACATATGCCTCGGCGGTCTTGCACATCACGGCATTGGCCTGGATAGCCTCGCGCAGGTCGTCAAGACGCTGGGCAACGCCTTTGGCGTCAACCGTTCCGCGCGCCTGACCGCCGTAAATACCAAAGAGCACCAGATACTCAACGAGAACCTCGACGCCCAGAGTTACAAAGTCCACCGACTCGACGCCCACACCGTAGTCAAGAACGATGTCAGCGTGTTCCTTGATGGGTGCCTCGACGTTTGCCGTGAGCGCAACTGCAGCCATATCGTGTGCGCGCATGTAATCGAGCGCCGCAATCGTATTGGTCGAATAGCCACTCTGCGAGACGGCGATGTTGAGCGCATGCTGCGGATAGGTGTGTTCAAAATCGACGAAGGCCTCGGGCGTTACAACGGACACCTGCATCTGCAGCGCATCTTGCAGGTAATCGCGGGCGCAATCGGCGGCATGGCGCGACGAACCCGAAGCAACGATGCGCAGTGCGTCAAAAGAACCGGACTGGAAAATATCAACGAGCTGCGCTACCAGCTCAGACGAACGCTCGAGGTTCTCCCCCATACGCACATGGGCAAGCTGAACGTAATCGAGCATCTTCATCGTCTCACCTCGTTACAAATCATTAGTATTTGATACCAACCACAGTTACAGGTTACGGCTTTTTGATACCTCTTTGTCGATTAATTTATCCCCTTCGGCGAACGGTCGATTTTGAGCCATGTAAGGTTGTATATACAGTCGGTCAAATTGCCCAAACAGACCGGCTGTTACCGCGCGCGATGCAAAGCCCCAGCTAGTACGTATAGGTGTAGCCGTCCGCATCGCCACGATTGAAGGACTTTACATACTCGATAGCCTGACCGCTCGCGTCATAGCTCACGCATTCCAAAAGCAAAACAAGATCCCCTTGTTCCAAGCCAAGCAAGCCCGCGTCGCGTGCACCCACCGCCTCGATATCGAGCTTCTCCTGTGCCATGACCGGCTTTCGGCCCAACATCTCATAGGTCTCGTACAAACTGAAGACCGACACGTCAATATCTTCGATTGTGGGAAACAGCAGGCACGGGATGAACGCCATCTCAATCGATACGGGATCGCCGTTGACGCAGTTCAAACGCCGAATCGAATACAGCAAATCGTCCTCGGCAATGCCAAACAGGTTGGCATAATATGGGCCCGCATAACGCTTGGAACGCGCGAGGATGCGGACGGACGGCTCGCCGCCCGAAGCACGAACCGACTCGCGAAAGCCTCCTGTTCGTTCGTAGGCAACGGGCACTTTCTGCGCCACAAACGCGCCCTTTCCGCGGACGCGTCGAATCTGCCCGCGCCGAACCAGCTCATCGACAGCACTTCGAATGGTCAAGCGTGTCGTACCAAATTCCTCGGCGAGGTCTTTTTCGGACGGAATCATGGAACCCGTGGGATATATACCGCGTTCGATACGCTCTTCAATGCGACGTCGTATGCGCATATAAACCGGGGTGGCATCTACTGTTTCAGCCATTGTTCACCTGCCACGCTCCTCATGCCGTTCTTTTCACCGTTATCGGCAAAGCGGAACTTTGTGGGCAAAATCACCGATTTGCAATGCTCCACAAAACGCATGTCCTTATCAAATTCGATCGTGCTCTCATAGAACACCGGCGTCCCCTCTTCTTGCTGGAGCAGCTCGGCCTCTTCGGCGTTCAAACGCGAGATGGAGATATGCTCACGTCCATGCTCAACACGCACGCCACCTTCTTTGAGCAAGACATCGTAAAGGCTCTCACACTCAAAATCGTGCTCGAGAAGCGATGGGCACAGGGACAGGTTAACGTGAGCGGTCTCGATTGACGCCGGCTCGCCCTCAATAAGTCGAACGCGCTGCATGCGGAGCAAGGGAGCGCCTACAGCCACCCCAAGCTTGTCGGCAAGCGCCTCATCCGCCTCGATGGTCCCGGTGGAAACCAGACGAGAAGAGGGGTGCAGGCCGGCAGTCCGCACAGCATCGGAAAAGTTATACGTTTCCTGGAAGATGTTCAGCGGCTTGGGAGGACACACATACGTGCCCGATCCGCGACGGCTCTCGAGCGTTCCACACGAGATAAGCCGCGTGATACCGGCACGCAACGCCGTACGCGAAACGCCAATCTCTTCGCACAGCACGCGCTCGGCCGGCAGGCGATCGCCGCCGGCAAGCTGATGGTGCTGGATATACCAAAGAATTCCCTCAACAGCACGATCTTTGGGGGGAATTGCATAAGATTCGCCTGCCATTGCACAGACTCCTCATTCAGAAACGTATGCCGCCAAAATTAGGCCAGCCCTCCCATGGCATCAAATTCTGCCTTGATCTTCTCGGCGACATTCCGATACGACTTATATAGACTTGAATCGCGTTTGACCTCGTCGGTCATAACGGGAATCTCTAATTTGGAAACCTCGTCTTTTCCCGTCTGAACCGCCACAACAACGCCCATACCAAGACACATATTACGCTTGGCAGCATTTATTTTTGCTGCCTTGGCAGGATTTGCCAGGATACGCCGGGCAAATTCCTGTTTAGAGACCGCTTCTTCGGCCTCCGGATCGCCCGCCTCGGCTACTTCGCACTGCAACACGTCCGCATAGTCAAAAATCTTCGGCTCGCCACCGCGTTGATGCACGGCCCACTTGCGGCGCGTGGCATCCTGGTAGATAGCCGGCAAAAATGTAAACCGCGGCGGGTCCAAAATCGTATCCGTGATGGTAAACACATCGGAATCAAAGGCATCCTGCGGGTTTTTCTTCTTGAACAGCCCCATATCAGCCTCCCGTACTAGCATTAAACAACTCATGCTGAATATAGCACCAATTTCAAGCCACTGCTTTATCGCATCGGTGCGTGGCGTCTATGGCTCGCCCAGCGGAAGAGTTCACGGACGAGGGCCGGGGTGCCTGCCTTGTTTTGAGAAGTGGGCTCCGCGAACTTCTCAAAACAAGGCAGGCACCCCGGCCCCGCCGGCAAATAGCAGACACTCCGCATGCAATCTATGCAAACAAACAAGTACGTTTAGCTACATTCGGTAAGTTCGAGCACGCTGCCCTTAACGATAAGCGCCGGCTCCAGGACGACCTCTTCGGCACGCCTGCCGCCCCTACCGGCAAGACGCTTGGACATGCAGCCAAAAGCATGCTCCGCAAGGACACCAGGATCCTGCTCAATCGCGGTCAGCGCCGGCTCAAAGAGAACGTCGGCCGCCGAGTTGTCATAGCTCACCACCGAGATATCGCCCGGGATGCTCTTCCCCATCTCGTGCAAGCGCTTGAGCAGACCGAGGGCGATGTTATCCGAACTTGCGAACACAGCGGTGGCATCAGTTGCGAGCACCGCCTCCGAGGCCTCATAGGCACTCGGAATGTAGTACTCGCTCTCAAACTCCAAACGTGCGTCGATAGGCAGGCCAACCTCGCGCAGCGCGCGCTCATAGCCGGCAAGTCGCTTACGCCCCGTATTGGAACGGCGCGCGTTAACCAAGCAGGCAATGCGACGGTGGCCCTGCTCGATCAGATAGCGAGTGGCCATGTAGCCACCCATCTCGTGGTCGAACATCACCTTGTCGCACTCGAGCCCCTCAATGGCACGATCGACCATCACGGCAGGGATAGGCAGATGGCTGACTTCTTCGCGCAGGGCGCGGTCGTCGGAGAACTCGTCGCCTACGACCAGGAAGACGCCATCAACGCCGCGCGTCACCAGCTGGCGCAGCAGCTCCAGATCGTCATCGGCGCTTCCGCCCGAGCTGGTAATGAAGAGCGCATAGCCGTCCTCGCGGCAGCGCTTTTCCAGGCTACCGGCGAGCGAGGCAAAAAAGCGGCTCTCGATGTTAGGGACGATAAGGCCCAGGGTGCGCGACTCGCGCATGACCAGGCTGCGCGCGATCTGGTTGGGAACATAGTGGTTGCGCGCCGCGACCTCTTTGATGAGCTTGCGGTTTTCTTCCGAGATGCGACAGGGCCGATTATTGAGCACAAGCGAGACCGACGAGGGGGAAAGCCCCACCTCCTGGGCGATCTGCTTGAGGGTGACTTTGTTGGCCATCTCGCTCCTTCCGGGTTTACGCGCAATCTCTTGAAAGTATAGCGACTACCCCTCTACCTCGGTGATAAACACTTTACCAATCCGGTAGACGGCTGTTTTATCGCCGCCAGCGCACCAAATCCGTCCGGGTGGGGTATATTGCAATCGATTGATGACAACGACCACCAAAAGGCGGATATTCGTATGCACGAGAACGACTTTTTTAACGAGGACCTGCTGTGCGCGCTTGCTGGCGTTGCCGGCGAGGACAACGTACTGATGAGCGAGCCCATGCGCGAGCACACCACGTTTAAGATCGGCGGTCCGGCCGACGTCTTTGTCACGCCCGATACTGAGCAGGGCCTCGTCGCCACGCTCGATACCTGCTATCGCTGCAATCTACCACTCACCATCGTGGGCAACGGCTCCGACTTGCTCGTCGGCGACAAGGGCATCCGCGGCGTCGTCGTAGCGCTGGGCGAGGGCCTCTCCGACATTACGGTCGACGGCACGCACGTCACGGCGGCAGCCGGCGCCTTGCTTTCCGATGTCGCAGCCGCGGCAGCCGAGGCCGGCCTTACCGGCATGGAGCCCATCTCGGGCATTCCCGGATCGGTCGGCGGTGCCTGCTACATGAACGCCGGAGCATACGGCGCTTGCATGGCCGATGTGCTGGAGTCCGTGCGCGTCTACAAACCCGCTCGCCAGCTCGACGATTGCACCCGCGGCAGCGGCAACATCATCGAGTTCGATGTCGACGAACTCAACCTGGGCTATCGCAAGAGCCGCATCGCCGACGACGGCTTTATCGTTCTTTCTGCCACCTTCAACCTCGCACCGGGCAACGCCGCGATGATCAAGGCCGACATGGACGACTACCGCCAGCGCCGCGAGGACAAGCAGCCGCTCGACATGCCGAGTGCCGGCTCCACCTTCAAGCGCCCCGAGGGCCACTTTGCCGGCAAGCTCATCATGGATGCCGGCCTGCGCGGCCATGCTGTCGGCGGCGCACAGGTAAGCGAAAAGCACTGCGGCTTCATCGTCAACGCCGACCACGCCACCGCCGCCGACGTCAACGAACTCATCCGCTACATCCAAACAACCGTCAAAGACCAATTCGGCGTAGACCTAGAACCCGAAGTCCACCGAGTAGGCGAATTCCTTTAACAAAGAAGGCCCCGAAAGGGGCCTTCACCATAATTTATTCAGATAACCCAGTCCGGTGTGTCGCGCTCAGGACCCGAGAGGGCCGGGACAGTCCGAGAGGCATAAGGTTGATCGCGAGTTCCGCACGAGCCGGAGAGCACTTAATGTGCTCTCCGTGCGAGCAGGACTGCCCGAGCAGGCAACCTTATGCCTCTCGGGCTGTCCCGGACCAAGCCGCAGCTACGACAGCGCGATACCGCCAAGCCAGCCCCAACGCACGCCAGAGCCAGTGCCATAGAAGCTAATAAACGAATCAAGCGACTTAGACGTAATGGCACCCTCGTTGCTCATAACGATGCCGCCGCCAACGTAGATACCCACATGACCGTAGATGAGGCCCGGAGCACCCGTGCCGCTGTGCGAGGAATCGGCCACGATCATGCCCACCTGCAGCGCCGAGCGGTCGGAGCTATAGCACCATGCGTTAAACATATCGCATGCGTTACCGCCAAAGTAGCCAACGCCGGCGTTACGGAAGACATTGGTAACCCACGCCGCGCACCAGTTCTGACCCGGCGAAGGCGTGGAGTAGCACGCGTTGACGACGGCCTGCTGTTTGCCCGAGCCGGCATTCTGTTGCGGGGTTCCGGGCGCATACGATCCGCCACCCGAACTCGAACCACCCGAGTAGGAATTGTTCTTGTTCGCGGCGGCAGCGGCAGCGGCGGCCTTCCTGGCAGCCTCCTCAGCCTGGGCGGCAGCGAGGATCTCGGAATCGCGCTGAGCCATGAGCTCCTTGACGTCGTCGGAAAGACCGTTCAGCACGGTCTGGACTTCTTGCTGCTTGGCCTGCATATCCTGCATCTGAGCCGTCTGCTGGTCCTTGAGTTTCTCCAGGTCGGCCTTTTGTGCTTCGAGCTCGGTCTTCTGTGCGTCGAGCTCAGCCTGAATCGTCTGGATATCCTCGATGGCATCGCGGTCGCTCTTGTTGATCTTCTCAACGTAATGCGCGTTGGCGACGAGTTCCTCAAACGAGCCAGAGGCCAGCAGCAGCGACAGGATGTTCGTGCCGCCGGACTTGTAGCTGGCGGCCACGCGATCGGAAAGGTCGTTGCGCTTCTTCTTGAGCTCGGCCTTCTTTTCATCGATCTGGGCCTGCGTGTCGTCAATCTTGCCCTGGACATTCTCGATGTCGTTGAGGGTCTGGGCATTCTTGTTGGCCAGCGCCGCATACTCATTTGCGATGCTGTCGAGCTGGGCCTGAACCTCGTCGAGCTGGGCCTGGGCGGCATTCAATTTATCGGTGGTTTCTTTGGAAGCCTCCGCCGCATGGGCGCGAGTGGGCAGGCCAAAAAGAACTGCCGCAGAAGCGGCGCCGAACAGGGCCTTAAGGGCAGTGCGGCGCGAGAGCTCCTGGGAAAGGATGGAATCGCTGTTTGGTGACATATGTACTCCGTTACATGCTTATTTATATGTCGCTCAACTCATACATATTAGCGTACATATGGCGCGTCCCAACGATTTCCACGAACGGCAGGAAACTACAAGGTCGGCGGCTCGTAAGCAATTGTCAAATTTGAGGTAACAATTGAGCAAGCTCTTATATGAGTACGTTAACATAATCCTCTGCTTTTCCTACAGTGCACCATTTGGGCGTCCCCGCCTACGCTATACTCCCCTCTAGAAGTGTTCCTGATTCGATAGGAGACTACATGTCCAAAGCACTCGACCCCAAAGACACCTGCGTCCTCGTTACCGGTGGCGCCGGCTTTATCGGCTCGCACACCGTCGTTCAGCTGCTCGAGGGTGGCTACCAGGTCGTCATCGTCGATGATCTCTCCAACTCCAGCGCCGTCGCCGTCGACCGCGTCAAGACCATCGTGGGCGACGAGGCCGCCAAGAACCTCACCTTCTACGAGGCCAACGTGCTCGACCGCGATGCGATGAACAAGATCTTCGATACCCATCAGATCGACCGCGTCATCCACTTTGCCGGCTTTAAGGCCGTCGGCGAGTCGGTGAGCAAGCCCGTCGAGTACTACCACAACAACATCGAGAACACCCTGGTGCTCATCGACGTCATGCGCAACCATGGCTGCAAGTCCATCATCTTCTCGAGCTCCTCGACCGTCTACGGCGACCCGGACAACCCGCCCGTCACCGAGGAAGACCCCAAGAAGCCCGCAACCAACCCCTATGGCTGGACCAAGTGGATGATCGAGCAGATCCTTATGGACGTCCACACCGCCGACCCCGAGTGGGACGTCGTGCTGCTCCGTTACTTCAACCCCATCGGCGCTCATCCGTCGGGCCTGATCGGCGAGGACCCCAAGGGCATCCCCAACAACCTGGTGCCCTATGTCGCCCAGGTCGCCGTGGGCAAGCTCGAGGCCGTTCAGGTCTTTGGCAACGACTACCCCACCCCCGACGGCACCGGCGTGCGCGACTACATCCACGTGTGCGATCTGGCCTCTGGTCACGTTGCCGCCCTTAACTGGATGAACGGCAAGACCGGCGTCGAGATCTTCAACCTGGGCACCGGCACCGGCACCTCGGTACTCGAGGTCGTCGCCGCCTTCTCCAAGGCTTGTGGCAAGGAGCTGCCCTACGTGATCCGCGAGCGCCGCGCCGGCGACATCGCTGCCAACTGGTGCGATGCCTCCAAGGCCGAGCGCATGATGGGCTGGAAGGCCCAGTACGACATCGCGGACATGTGCCGCGATAGCTGGAACTGGCAGAGCCACAACCCCAACGGCTTCGCCGACGCCGAGTAGCAAAAACCTACATACCGTTCTTGCCCCGATCTCACGTTGTGAGGTCGGGGCTTTTTCATGGCATGTAGCCATTCGCCGAAAATCGACCAACTTTTTTATCTTGCCTGTACATGTTTAAACAACATGTTTTACAATAGGCGTATCGAATCAGAACATCGGAGGCGGACTGCATACCCATCGGCAGGCCGACCCCACAACAAGAAGGTTGGTGAGCGCATTCATGGAGCGTGCAAGCGGCGTCCTCATGCCCGTCTCATCTCTGCCCGGACCATACGGAATCGGCGGCTTTGGCTGGAATGCCTACGACTTCGTCGATTTTCTCGCCTCGTGCAAACAACATTACTGGCAGATTCTGCCCCTTACGACGACCAGCTATGGCGATTCGCCCTATCAGTCGTTCTCGGCCCGCGCAGGCAACCCTAACTTTATCGACTTTGCCGAGCTTATCGAGGCAGGGTATCTGGAGCAGCGCGATATCGATGGCGTGTATCTGGGATCCGACCCCAGCAATGTCGACTACGGTGCTATCTTTGGCGGCCGCCGTCAGATTCTCGACCGCGCCGCCGAGCGCTTTGCTGCCGACAAGCCGGCCGATTTCGATGACTTTATCCAGGCCAACGAGGACTGGCTCATCCCCTACTGTGAGTTCATGACCGTCAAAGAGGAGTGCGGTCTCAAGGCGTTTTGGGAGTGGCCCGCGGAGCTCCGCACCCGCGGCGAGGCTTCCGCCAAGGTCTGCGCCGACCATCCGGCGCATATGCTCTACCACCAGATGACGCAGTACTTTTTCGATCGCCAGTGGAGCCGCCTCAAGGCCTATGCCAACGAGCGCGACATTCTCATCATCGGCGACCTGCCCATCTATGTCTCGCGTGACTCCGTCGAGATGTGGGCGACACCTGAGCTCTTTAAGATCGACGCCGCCGGCAATCCGGTGAGCGTCGCCGGCACGCCGCCCGACCAGTTCTCGGCCACCGGCCAGTACTGGGGCAACCCCATCTACGACTGGGACGCCATGGAGTCCGACGGCTTCTCCTGGTGGGAGGGCCGCATTCGCGCCGCCCTCGACATGTACGACGTCATCCGCCTGGATCACTTCCGCGGCTTCGAGGCCTATTGGGAGGTGCCGTTCTCCTCACCCGATTCGTCCTACGGTTCGTGGACGCAGGGTCCCGGCCTCAAGTTCTTCAAGACGCTCGAGGAAAAGCTCGGCACGCTGCCCATCATCGCCGAGGACCTGGGCTTCCTCACCCCCGGCGTCATCGACATGCGCGACAACTCGGGCTTCCCCGGCATGAAGATCCTGCAGTTTGCCTTTGAGGGCACCAACTCGTACTACCTGCCGCATAACTACATCGCCAACACCGTCGCCTATGTGGGCACCCACGACAACGAGACGGCGCGCGGTTGGTTTGAGGGAACGGCCACCCCGCGTCAGCGTGAGCAGGCAGCCCTGTACACCCATCAGCAGGCCGGCGAACCCATGGCAGATGCACTCAATCGCACCATCGCCGCCAGCGTAAGCGACACGTGCATCTACACCATGCAGGACCTGCTCAACTTGGGCAACGAGGCGCGCATCAACACCCCTGCCACGCTGGGCGGCAACTGGACCTGGCGCATGCTCGACGGCGCCATCACCCGCGAGCTCGAGCACAAACTCACCGACTGGACCGAGACCTACTTCCGCATCCCGTCGGAAGCCGAAATCGAGCTTCCTCAATAGGAGCTACCGCGCCCAACCCCTCCCCACCGTGCGGACGCGCTTGCTTTTCCCGCGCGAGGCCACCCCAATCCCCTCGCGCGGGCTTCTTATGAATTGCAGACATGAAACAACCCATCACAGGAGAAAACATGCCCCAAATTAACCTCATGGAACTCGCCGAGCAGTCTTTTGGCACCTCGCTCGAGCAGCTCGACGACCGTCGCATTTACAAGCTGCTGGTCAAACTCGTGCAGGAGCGCTCCGCCGCCTGCCCGCTCAACAACGGCAAGAAAAAGCTCTATTACATTTCCGCCGAATTTTTGATCGGCAAGCTGCTCATCAACAACATGATCGACCTTGGCATCTACGACGAGGTTAAGGACCAGCTCACCGCCGCAGGCCACGACCTCAACAAGATCGAGGAGTTCGAGGTCGAGCCGTCACTCGGCAACGGCGGCCTGGGCCGCTTGGCCGCATGCTTCCTGGATTCCATCGCCACGCTGGGCTTGACCGGCGATGGCGTGGGCCTCAACTATCACTACGGTCTGTTCCGTCAGCGCTTTGTCGACAACCAGCAGAAGGCCGTCCCCGACGAGTGGCTCGGTGAGCAGGACATCCTAGTCGACGATGACCGCTCCTACACCGTCGAGTTCGGCGATTTTGCCGTTACTTCCAAGCTCGTCAACATCGATGTGCCCGGTTACGGCCAGCCCACCAAGAACCGCCTGCGCCTGTTCGACCTGGCGAGCGTCGACGACGGCCTGGTCCCCGGCAGCTCCATCGACTTCGACAAGACCGAGATCGCCAAGAACCTCACCTTGTTCCTCTACCCCGACGATTCCGACGAGCAGGGCCGCCTACTTCGCATCTATCAGGAGTACTTCATGGTGAGCAACGCCGCCCAGCTCCTGATCGACGAGGCCGTCGAGCGCGGCAGCAACCTGCACGATCTGGCCGACTATGCCGTGGTCCAAATTAACGACACGCACCCCACCATGGTCATCCCCGAGCTCATTCGCTTGCTCACCACCGAGCATGGCATCGAGTTTGACGAGGCCGTGACCATCGTACGCTCCATGGTCGCCTACACTAACCACACGATTCTTGCCGAGGCGCTCGAGAAGTGGCCGCTCGCCAGCCTGCAGAAGGTCTCCCCTGCCATCGCCGACATTATCGTCAAGCTCGATGAGATCGCGAAGGCCGAGCACGATGACCAGCGCGTCGCCATCATCGACGAGCACGACACCGTCCACATGGCCCACATGGACATCCACTTTGGCTTCTCCATCAACGGCGTAGCCGCCCTCCACACCAAGATCCTGGAGGACACCGAGCTTCATCCGTTCTACGAGATCTATCCCAAGAAGTTCTCCAACAAGACCAACGGCATCACCTTCCGCCGCTGGATCCATGGGGCCAACCCCGCGCTCGCCAGCCTGCTCGACGATGTGATCGGCACCGACTGGCGAAGCACCGGCGATCTGAGCAAACTCGCCAAGTTCGCCGACGACAAGGACGTTCTTGAGCGCCTGGCCGCCACCAAGGTCGAAGCCAAGGCCATCATGCGCCAGTTCATGGCGCTCGAGCAGGGCGTGACCATTCCCTCCAACGCCATCATCGACGTCCAGGTCAAGCGCATCCACGAGTACAAGCGTCAGCAGATGCTCGCGCTCTACATCATCTGGAAGTACCTCGATATCAAGAACGGCAACAGACCTAAGCACCCTGTCACCATCATCTTTGGCGGCAAGGCGGCGCCTGCCTACACTATCGCGCAGGACATCATCCATCTGATCTTGACGCTGTCGCAGTGGATTGCAAACGACCCCGACGTGGCTCCCTACCTGCAGGTCGTCATGATCGAAAACTACAACGTCACCGCCGCCGAGCGCGTGATCCCCGCCGCTGATATCTCCGAGCAGATCAGCCTGGCCTCCAAGGAGGCGAGCGGCACCTCCAACATGAAGTTCATGCTCAACGGCGCCCTAACCCTGTGCACGCTCGACGGCGCCAACGTGGAGATTGCCGAGCTCGTGGGCGACGAGAATATCTATACCTTTGGCGCCTCGTCCAAACAGGTCGAGCAGCTCTATGCCGACGGCACCTATGACGCCGGTGTGCTCTACCGCAAGCCCGGCATTAAACTGCTGGTGGACTTCATCACCAACCCGGCCTTTATGGCGACCGGCAACGTCGAGCGCCTGCAACGCCTGCACGATGACATTAAGGGCAAGGACTGGTTTATGGCCCTGCTCGACATCGAGGAGTACATCCAGACCAAGGAGCGCGTGTTGGCCGACTACGAGGACCAGGACGCCTGGATGCGCAAGACGCTCATCAATATCGCCAACGCCGGCACCTTCTCGTCTGACCGCACGATCTCCCAGTACAACGACGAGATTTGGCACCTGAGCTAATTTCGCTTCCCTTACCCATCCTCTTGAGAAACGGAGTCGTGGCAACACGGCTCCGTTTTTTGTGCCCGCACGTTACCCTGCGACCCAACTCGGCCAAACAATCTCGATCTGTAACAACTACTCGGTAAAAACGGTCCCAGCTGTTACAGATTGAGACATACCGGCCCCTCCCCTTGGGTTTATCTCGATCTGTAACATCTAGCAGCTGAAATTCACCTTTGGTGTTACAGATTTAGATGAAATGGTTAGCTCAGCGGAACCGTCTCGATCTGTAACATCTAACGTCCGAAATCAGCCTCACCCGTTACAGATCGAGACAAACGACCGGTCAGACAGCCCCAACACAAAGAAAGGCTCCCCTCTCGCCCAGTGAACGGGAGGGGAGCCTTATATGTGACCGCGGCAAAAGGATGGCAATACCGCAGCCGCCCAAAGGGAGGGCCTGGATGCACCGGGCCTAGATAAGGTTCTTGCCAGAGACCTTATCGAAGAGGTGGGTCGCGTTCTTCTCGAACTTGAACCAGATGGTGTCGCCAGCCTTGAGCGCGCCCTTGGCCTCGAGGTCGACGACGGGGATAATCAGGACAAACTGGCCGTCGGGAGCGGTCACGTGGACATGCTCGGTCGAGCCCATGAGCTCGGTCACCTCGACGGTACCCTGGAGCGCGCCCTCCTCGCCCTTGTCGGCAAGCAGGATCTGCTCGGGACGCACGCCGGCCGTAATCTCCTTCACGTCGCCGCCGTCCCAGTTGAGGGCAAGCTGAGCGCAAGTCTCGGGGGCGAGCGCCACGTTCATATCCTCGGTCTTGACGGTAAAGCCGTTGCCCGAGCGCACCAGCTGGGCATCGAAGAAGTTCATCTGCGGCACGCCGATAAAGCCGGCGACGAAGATGTTCGCGGGATGGTTGAAGACCTCCTGCGGGGTGGCGATCTGCTGGACGACGCCGTCCTTCATGACCACGATACGGTCACCGAGGGTCATAGCCTCGGTCTGGTCGTGAGTAACATAAATGAACGTGCCCTTGATCTCGTGGCGCAGCTTAATGAGCTCGGCACGCATCTGGTTACGAAGCTTGGCGTCCAGGTTGGACAGTGGCTCGTCCATCAGGAAGACCTTGGGGTCACGCACGATGGCGCGGCCGATAGCGACACGCTGGCGCTGGCCGCCCGAAAGCGCCTTGGGCTTACGGTCGAGGTACTCGGTAATGCCCAGAATCTCGGCAGCAGAGCGAACTTTGCGGTCGATCTCGTCCTTGGGGACCTTCTTGAGCTCAAGCGTAAACGCCATGTTCTCGTACACCGTCATATTGGGGTACAGAGCATAGCTCTGGAACACCATGGCAATGTCGCGGTCCTTGGGTGCCACGTCGTTGACGCGCTTGCCGTCGATGAGCACGTCACCCGAAGTGATGTCCTCCAGGCCGGCGACCATGCGCATCGTCGTGGACTTACCGCAGCCAGACGGGCCGACGAGGACGATGAACTCCTGGTCATGCACGGTGAGGTTAAAGTCCTCCACCGCAAGCACGCCATCCTCGGTAACCTTGAGGTTGTGCTTCTTCTCCTCGGTCTTCTTCTTTTTGCCAAAGAAGCCCTTCTTTTTGGACTCGGTGTTGGGATACACCTTCTGAACATGTTTGAGAACGATCTCGGCCATGTCTTTACCTTTCGATATGCGGCGCCGCGCTGAGGGGCGCCGCAGAAACTTGCAAAACAGTTACGGCATCAGCCCTTGACGGCACCTGCCACCACGCCGTCGATGATGTACTTCTGGCAGAGGATGTACATGATGACGATGGGGATAACGACCATCATGATGCAGGCCATCATGGGGCCGAGCTCGACGTGGCCGTAGCCGCCGCGGAAGTACTGGATCAAGATAGGAATGGTCTTGTACTTGGTGGAGTCGAGGGTAAGGTAGGGCAGCAGATAGTCGTTCCAGACCCACATGGTCTCGAGGATGCCGACCGAAAGATAGGTGGGCTTCATGATGGGAAGGACGATCTTAAAGAACACCTGGACCGGGTTGCAGCCGTCGATCATGGCCGCCTCTTCGATCTCGAGCGGAATGTTCTTTACAAAGCCGGCGAACATAAAGACCGCCAGGCCCGCGCCAAAGCCCAGATAGATAAAGCAGATGTTGAACGGCGTGTTGAAGCCGATGCGGTCCGCCAAATTAGACAGCGTGAACATGAGCATCTGGAACGGCACGACCATCGAGAACACGAACAGGTAATAGAAGAAGTTCGAGATCTTGTTGTTGACGCGCACTACGTACCAAGCACACATGGAGCAGCACACCAGAATCAGCACGACCGACGTGACCGTGATGATGAGCGAGTACATAAATGCCGAGGCAAAGCCCTGCTCGTTAAGGGCATGCATGTAGTTTGCGAGGCCGTTGAACGTCTCGGGCGTGAGCAGATCGAATGCCGTGGTGGTGCTGATTGCAGTTGCCTTTTTAAAGGAATTGAGCGCAATCATGAACACGGGGTAGATCCACGCGAGCGACAGAATCGTAAAGAAAATCGAGAGCGCGCGGTTGATAACCTTATCGCGTTTCATTACTGCTGCACCTCCTTGGACCTCGTGGCCTTAAGCTGAATCATGGAGATGGCTACGACCAGGATGCAGAAGATAACTGCCTTGGCCTGACCGATGCCCTGCCATGCGATACCGGCACGCGAATAGAACGTGTTGTAGATGTTCAGGGCGAGCATCTCGGTGGAGTGCGCGGGGGCGCCGCCGGTAAGGGCGAGGTTCTGGTCGAACAGCTTAAAGCCGTTGGTGATGGACAGGAACAGGCAGATGGTGATCGTCGGCATCAGGTTAGGGATCTTAACCTTCCAAAACGTCTGCCATGCCGTGGCACCGTCGACCTTGGCGGCCTCGATGTAGTCGGACGGAATAGACTGCAGACCAGCGATGTAGATGATCATCATGTAGCCGACCTGCTGCCACAGGGTCAGGATGATAAGGCCCCAGAAGCCAGCAGCAGAGTTAAGGGCGATGAGCTGGGCGCCCACGTTGGAGAGCAGGCAGTTGATCAGAATCTGCCAAATGTAGCCCAGCACGATGCCGCCGATCAGGTTAGGCATAAAGAAGATCGTACGGAAGATGTTGGTGCCCTTGAGCGCTTTGCGGGTGAGCGCCTGCGCGATGGCGAGGGCAATCACGTTGATGAGCACCGTCGACAGGAAGGCAAACGCCACGGTAAAGAAGAACGACGTGGCAAACTGCGGATCGGACAGTGCGCGCACGTAGTTCTCGATACCGACAAAGTGCGTATTGTTGATGGTAATAAACTGGCAGAACGAGAGATAGAAGCCCTGGATAAAGGGAATCACGAACCCGATCATAAACGCCAGGCACGTGGGCAGCATAAAGAGCGGCCACCAGCGCTTGAGTGCTTTGCCCATAGAAGGGTCCTTTCAATATGCAGGGGGCGGGCAAACCAACGTCTGCCCGCCCCCTGTCGCTAATCAGATAGCTTGGGCAGCAACTACTTACTCGGAAGCAGCCTTCTCGGTCTTCCAGCCATCGACGAAGGCGTTCTTGACGCCGTCCCACTTGCTGTTGTCGGCAGCATAGGCGATCAGAGCCTGCTTGAGGTTCTTCTTCCACTCCTCAGAGGGGATGTAGACGAAGTCCCAAGCGACGGTCTTCTTGCCGTCCTTGGCCATGGCAACGGCCTGCTGCGAGAAGACGTTGGTGGTTTCCTTGGCGCTCTTGAACGGGGCGGTCAGACCCATCTTGTCAGCGATGATGCTGGTGGCGGTGTCAGAAGTGACGCACCAATACATGAAGTCCTCGGTGGCCTTCTGGGCATCCTCGGAAGCCTGGGAGCTGACGCACCAGTAGTTCTCGCCGCCGGAGCACAGGCCCTGGTTCTCCTCGCCGTCGACACCGATGTAGATGGGCATCATGCCAATCTGATCGTCGGTCATGCCGGCCTTGGTGAGGTCAGCGTAAGCCCAGGAGCCGTTCTGATAGAAGACGGCCTTGCCGGTTGCGAACTCGTTGGTGGCGTCGTCGCCAGTCTTGGAAGCAAGCTGCGAAGGATCGCAGGTGGAGTCGGTGATATACAGGTCGAAAATCTGCTTGAAGTTGTCGAGATACTCGCCCTTGATCTCGTCGTCCTCCTGGTTGTGCTCCTTCTCGAACTCGTAGTAGAGCGGGAGGTTGGCGAGGTGGGTGGTGTAGCGCCAGCTGGAGGAGTCATCCATGCCAGCAGAAGTGAAGGCGCCCTCAATGCCGAGCTCGTCCTTGCGGGCCTGGATGTCGTCGGCACAAGCCTTCAGCTTGTCGAAGGAGTTGATGTCCTCGGCCTTGTAGCCAGCCTTCTCGAGCAGCTGCTTGTTGTAGATGATGCCGTAGCTCTCCTGGACCCAGTCGATACCCAGATCCTTGCCATCGGACTGCAGAGCCAGGGAGTCGTCAATGAGCTCACCGCGGAGCTTAGTATCGGACAGGTCGGCGCAGTAATCCTTCCAGTTCTTAAGACCGGTGGGGCCGTTGACCTGGAACAGGGTCGGAGCGGAGCTCTTGGACATCTCGGACTTGAGCTTCTCCTCGTAAGTGTTGGAGGCGGCGGTCACGATCTTGACCTCGACGCCCTTCTCCTTCTTATAGGCCTTGGCGATCTCCTTCCACTCCTTGTCGACCTCGGGCTTGAATTGGAGGAAGTAGACCTCGGCAGCGTCACCAGAAGCAGAGGAGCCGGAGCCGGCAGAACCACCGCAGCCCACGAGACCCAGACCAAGCACCGCAGCCGCGGAACCAGCAAAGCCCAAGAACTGCCTTCTGCTCATTTCGTTCTTCATTACAATCCACCCTTTCACACCGTGGCGGCACCCTTTGCCGCCGCCTTCGGAGATTGGCTCGGGGACTTTGCCCCTTTTGCTGATTTGTACAATACGCTATTTGGCTAGTTGTTTGAACAAGTATTACTAGAGCGGTAGAAAAACATCGGTGAACGGTAATTTCAACTTGATACTTGACAAGTTTTGTATAAACAATTATTTGTTATCGAATGCAGAGAAAACGCCCGGTCAAGCCGATGTACCGTCGGTTTGACCGGGCGTTTTCTCTTTGAGGCCATGAGTCTCGTCAGGCTGCGAGCTAGCCGGCTATCGCTTGGAATTGACGCGGTAATGGAAGATCTCGGGGTGTGTGCGAGTGTGCGTCACCTCAAACAAGATGCCATCCGAGGTGTACGACTGACTCTCCATGACGGCAACGCAGTTGTATTTGCCGAGGTCAAGATAGCTGCAGTCCTCATCGTTGGCGAGCTCGACACTCACCGTACGACGGCTCGCCATCACTTTGACACCGCGCTTGTGCTCCAGATAGCCGTAAATAGAATCTGCCGCGATCTCGGGAGTCAGGCCCTTGGCGATCGACGCCAAAAAATAGCCATGGTCCACTTGGCGCGCGTTGCCGTTGAGGCTTCGGACACGCACTACGCGAATCAACTCCTCGCCCACCTTAAAGCCCAGGTGACGAGAGAGTTGCTCGGTGCAAACCAGATGTTCGAAAGACTTAACGTCCGTCGATGCAACGGCATTGTTGCGCTTTGCAAACTCGCCAAACGACTCAACCTCTTCGAGTGCGCCCAACATGTCGGTTTCGCCCTTAAGCCAAATAACGCGCACGCCCTTGCCGTGTATGGGCTGCACAAACATCCCGTCGGCCAGCATACCCAAGGCGCGACGGACGGTATTGCGAGTGCATCCGAACTCCGCGGTCAGCTCGGCTTCGGTTGGCAGCATCTCCTGAAACGCATAGGTCCCATTAATGATGCGCGAGCGTATTTCTCGGTAGATTCCTTCGTATATCGCTTTTGGCATTGTTTCACCTCTACATTATTCATTTCCGGCTAGGCACGATAGCATTTCTTAAAGTTGTTTAAACTGAATATCGGTAAAGCGACAGGATTTAACCGTTGACGGTTTCTGTCATGCCCAAATCGGTTTCGCTCAAAACTGCCGGTACGACAATCGTCTGGTCCTCTACAATGAATCCATTGTTTAAACGTTTCCCCACGCGCAACGCGCCTCGATATTCGGAAGGCAGAACATGCTGCAAAAAATCCAACGCTTTGGCGGGGCAATGTTCGCGCCCGCCATGCTGTTTTCTATATCGGGCCTCATGGTCGGCGTCTCCGCTCTCGCAACGACTGCGGACATCGTCGGCGATCTCGCCGTATACGGAACCCCTTGGTACGTTTTTTGGACCATCATCCAGCGCGGCTCGTGGACGGTCTTTAAACGCCTCCCGCTCCTTTTTGCCGTAGCGCTGCCCATCGGTCTTGCCCAAAAACAACCGGCTCGTTGCTGTCTCGAGGCTCTCGTCGCCTATTTTGCCTACTGCTTCTTTTTGAGCGAGATCATTAAGCTGAGCGGAGACAACCTTGGACTTGAGTACCCGTCATCTTTGACCTCCGCCAGCGGTATCACCGTCATCGACGGCATCAAGACGCTCGACACCGGCATTATCGGCCCGCTGGCGGTATCGGCAACCGTCGTTGCCATCCATGACCGCTTCTACGATGCCAAGGTTCCCGATTGGCTCGGCACCTTCTCGGGCTCCTCGCTGGTCTACCTCATCAGCTTTTTTGCCGTGTTTGCCCTTGCCGCTATCTCGGCCGCCATCGTGCCCTACGTATACGATGTAACCGATACGCTGCGTCACGCGCTTGCAGGCGTCGGCCCCTTTGGCGTGGGCATCTTTGTCTTTTTAGAACGAGCACTCGAGCCCTTTGGCCTGCACCACCTGCTCTACATGCCGATCTACTACGACAACCTGGTCATTAACGACGGCATCTACGCCACGTGGAGCAGTTTGCTCCCCATCCTCTCCCATAGCACGCGCCCCCTTAATGAGCTTGCGCCGTGGGCCGGTTTTACCGCCACCGGCTGGGTCAAGCTCTTTGGCCTTCCTGCCATCGCAGCTGCGTTCTACTCCACCGCAAAACCCGAGCGCCGCGCCGGCCTCAGGGTCATCCTTGTTCCCGCCATCATCGCCTCGGTGGTTTGCGGCGTTACCGAGCCACTCGAGTTTCTCTTTATGTTCACCCACCCCGGGCTCTTTTTGCTCTACGCCGTCTTATCGTCTTGCCTTGCCACAACCATGAATCTCTTTGGCATCGTCGGCATCTTCTCGGGCGGCCTGATGGAGATGGCAGCCTTCAACTTTATTCCGCTCATGCGCACGCATGCCGGTGCCTATCTTTTGGCGCTCGGTATCGGCCTTGCCTTTAGCCTCATCTTTTTTGTTAGTTTTCGAGCACTCATCTTGGTCTATGACCTTAAGACACCGGGCCGCGAGGATCATGTTGCCAATCGCGCGGCAATCGATTGTTTAACGGGAAGCGACTTTGCCAAAGAGCAATCTCCCAATGACGAGGTCAATAGTCGATCCGATCAAGATCACGTCCTCGCTGAGCGGGTAATTCAGCTTTTAGGTGGCGTTGGCAATATCGTGGGCGCAACCAACTGCGCCACGCGCCTGCGCGTCGAGGTCGCAGACCCTTCCATCGTTGCAGATAACGCGTCGTTTGTCGCGGTGGGCGCCAAGGGCCTCATCATTACGGGCAAGACCGCCCAGGTGATCATCGGCATCTCCGTTCCCCGCGTTAAAGAGCATTTTGACCAGATCATGGGCCTCGAGCCGGAATTTGTGCCCACCACCTCGGCCTCCCCTGCCGCCAGCGCAGCCCATAAGCGCGGCGATATTTGCTTCTTCGATATCGACGGAACGCTCGCCTGGCAAGACCCCAGGCTCGCCCAAGACCTTCCCGAAGACGAGCGGGACCTCTCCCCCTATCCCAACGAGGCGGTTTCGCAGGCAATCCGCGAGTTCGTCGCCAACGGCAACATGGCCTTTATCTGCACGGGACGTACCCTGAGCTGCATCCACCCCAAACTTCTTGAGCTGCCCTGGACCGGCATCGTCTGTCTTGCGGGCGGTTACGCCGAGATCGACGGACACGCAATTCGCGATCTGTCGATGACGCCCAGTATGTTGCAGCGTCTTGCCCCCTACCTTGAGCAATCGGGCGAGGTCATCCGCTTTGAGGGCCTCAACGGCGTCGTGCGCATGAGTGCCGATGCGCCCGATGCTCCCGGATACGCGCGCACCCTGGGCGACGCAGTCACGCAGCTGCAACATTACAGTGTCTACAAGATCTTGATGTCTACATCGCTCGCCAACCACATCGCTCAAGACAAGGCACTTGAGCCGCTGCTGTGCTTTAACGAGCTCGAACTCGAGGTAACCGAAATCTCGCCCCGCGAATGCACGAAGCGCGGGGGCATCCAGTCTGTACTCGACGCCCTCGATCCCCACCACGGAACCGTATACGGCATCGGCGACGCCAGCAATGACGTCTCGCTGATGAACGCCGTCGATGTCGGTATCGCCATGGGCAATGCGCCGGACTATCTCAAAAAGCGCGCCGACTACATCACCGACTCGGTCGACAAAAATGGCGTCGTCAAGGCGCTCGAGCACTTTAGGCTTATATAAGCAGCCGGCACGCGCACGCGTCCCGTTTCCCCAAATCGCCAAAACAGACGCGCCGGCAACTCCAATGTGGCAATATGGTATCTGCACACCGCAACGATGCAACCTAAGAAAGAATGCGAGAACCCGTGTCCAGTCCGTTTACCAGCTTTTTAGCCCAGCACTTTGACCAGATCAACGACTATCTGGCCACGTTCTTTGACGGACAGGCGACCTCTGCCGATATCGAGCGCTACCTGTATACCCCGCTCTCGACATTTACGGCCAATGCCGGCAAGCGCCACCGCCCGCTCATCTGCATGCTCGCCGCCACCGCGGTAGGTGGCAGCTTTGAGAGCGCCCGCAGCGCGGCGGCAGCTATCGAGCACTTTCAGTCGGGAGCGCTTATCCATGACGACATCGCCGACAACGGACAGCTTCGTCGAGGTAAGCCCTGCATGCACCTTACCGAGGGCACGGGCCTTGCCATCAATTGTGGCGACCTGGCGCTCACCATGGTCACCAAGACGGTTCTCGACGACCCCACGCTGGAGTCCGACGTGAAGCTGCGTGTGCTCCACGAGCTTACCGAGATGATCGTCCGCACCATCGAGGGTCAAGCGCTCGACCTGGGTTGGGTCCGTGACGGGCGCTTTGATATCTCGGTTGATGACTACCTGGACATGGCGACGCACAAGACCGCGTTTTACAGCGGAGCCACGCCGCTTGCCGCCGGGGCCATTATCGGCGGCGGCAGCGATGAGCAAATCGAAGCGCTGCGCGCCTTTGGCCTGCACACGGGCCTCGCCTTTCAGATTCAGGACGACCTGCTCAACCTTGTCGGCACTAAGGAAGCCGCCAACAAGGACTTCCGCACCGACATCACCGAGGGCAAGCGCACGCTTGTCGCCGTACACGCCCTCTCTGATGAGCGCCACCACGACGAGGTCGAGGCGATTCTTTCCTCGGGCACCGATGATCCCGCGCAGCTCGCACGCGCCGTGGAGATCTTCCAGGAGACCGGCTCCATCGATTACGCCCACACTTACGCGCTCGACCTGACCGCTAAGGCCAAAGCGGCCATCGAGAACGTTGAGCTTGATCCGCACGCACGCGAGCTGTTCCTCTCCATGGCAGATTTCTTTGTGGAGCGTCTTAACTAACGGGGGTTATAAAACCTGTCAGCAGCGTATTTAGGCACAACTTGCTACACTGTTGAGTGCATGTTTATGCATCCCTTTGCGTTGTCTATCCGACAGACGCTCAAATAGTACGAATGGTACGCCGAAAGGGGTTCGTTCATGGAACCTATTACAACGGGCATGCAAGGAGCAGCCGTCGAGGACGTGCAGTCTCGTCTCCTGCAGCTCGGCTACACGATTGATGCCGCCGAAGTCACCGACAAGTACTTTGGAGCCACCACTGAGCAGGCCGTCAGCACCTTCAGGCTCGACAGCGGCCTTGCTGCCGGTCATGCCGTCGATATCCCCTGCTGGAGCGCCCTTGTAGACGCTTCGTATAAGCTGGGCGACCGCACTCTCTATCTGCGCATGCCCAATTTCCATGGCGCCGATGTGCAGGCCCTGCAGCGCGCTCTCAACGTTTTGGGCTTTGCCTGTGGTGAAGACGACGGCTACTTTGGTCCGCATACCGAGGCCGCCCTGCAGCAGTTCCAGGAAAATGTCGGCCTGTTTGCCGACGGCATGGCCTTCCAGGACACCTACGCCTACATCAACCGCCTGCACCATGTGTGGGAGGGCAAGCCCTCGGTCACCGAGGCCGAGTCCCGCATCGGTTTTGCTCGCGCCGCCAACGTGCTCGAGCGCTTCCAGATTGCCGTTATCGGCGAGGACCCCATCGCGCGCAGTGTTGCGTCGCGCATGTGGAATATCGCCACGGCAACGACCGACAACAGCGGCATGATGCTCTGCGACTCCGAGGTCCCAACCGACGTTGACCTGGTGCTCGAGATCGCAAGCGACGAGCTGCCCGCCGACGCCGCGCCACGCGCCACAATTGCCCTCGCCGAGTGCCACAACCTGGCCCAGCGCATCCGCACCGCCAATGTCGCCGCGCAGCAGAAGCCGGCTCGCATTCGCATTGAGCTCACGGGCATGACGCGCTACAACGGCACCTTCACGGCCAGCGACGCGCAGACGCTCGCCGTACGCCTACTCGACGGCGTTTGCGATGCCCTCGCAGATTAGGTAAACTAGACGAGTTGCTTTTGGGCAACACCACACATTGGGACGTAGTTCAACGGTAGAACTCCGGTTTTTGGTGCCGGCTGTTGGGGGTTCGAATCCCTCCGTCCCAGCCATTAAAACTGAGCGCCCTAAGCCCATAACGGCCCAGGGCGCTTTCTTGTGGGCAAGCGGAGGAATTCGAACCCGCAAGGGTGCGGAGCTGAGGAAACGCGAAGCGTTTTCCAGCGCAGCACGCAAGGAGCGAAGCGACGCAGCGGGGCGCGGCCGCCGACCAGGTGGACGCGGAATCCCTCCGTCCCACACCAGCCAAGAGCCCCTCACGTCAAGCAAATCGAGCCAACGCCGCCAAGCGGAGGAATCCGAACCCGCAAGGATGCGGAGCGACGCAGCGGGGCGCGGCCGCCGCAGGCAGACGCGGTGCCGGCACTTGGGGACGCTCCTAAGTGCCGACATTATAGGAACGTCCCCAAGTGCCGGCTCGGGACTATTTTCGAGGACCCTCCGAAGGACTGTGGCCAAAAAACGGCAAATATGAGTACTGTTACCGTTGTAGCTACATTATTTTCGTTAATAAAAGAAGATCTTAATAAGATTTATTCGCATCAAGGTCTTCCTTTAATGAACACTTGAGGAGATACGGCAGCTTATCTGCTCGATCGACACGTCAAATCACCTTAAATGTGGTCAAAATTACTGCTACTAAAAGAGTATCAGTACTCATATTTGCCGTTTTTTGGCCACGGCTCTTTATAGACACCCTGTACAGCGACGGTGGTAGATTTCGGAACGTGTCCGTCAGCCCCGTTCCGAAAAGCGAGCCGCATGCAACGGCCAAGCCACGACAGGCCCCGGGAGAGCGGGGACACCGGCTTAGGTTTATCGCGAGTTCCGCACGAACAGGAGGCCACTTAATGTGGCCTCCGTCGTGAGCAGGACTGTAGAGCAGGAAACCTAAGCCGGTGTCCCCGCTCTCCCGGGGCCGGCGGAATTTAGTTGTTCAGCATGCGGTCGAAGCTTCCCGAGTCGCCATCCCGATAGTCGGCGGTCATCAGAATCTCCTGCGGAATGCGCCCGCCTTCACGTAGCACATTGCGGAACTGCACGCGCGTGACCATGGGCAGATCCTTGATCGTCGCCGCCAAGTTCTGCGGCACGCCCTGGTTGGCAGCCGCGCGCTCGCACTCGCCGCCGGCCTTCACGCGACGCTTATGCTCGGCGAGCATGGCGCGGTACATACCGGCATGCAGGCGAATCTCAACCACATTGGCATTGCGAGCCTGCTCGACGATGCGCGCGCCCTCGCGGTCGATATCGCCCACGTAGTAGACGTAGTTAAAGCGATAGCCGATCTCGGCCAGATAATCGTCCAGGGCATGCGAGACGCTCGCCTTGCATCCGCCGCCAAAAATCACGCCGCCCACCTTGATGCCAAAGAGCTTGGCGTGCTTGCGGCCACGCAGCAGCCTGACGATCTCGTCGTAGGTGTCCAGGTTCTCGACCATAATGAACGGCTTATCGGCGCCCAGCGTAAAGAAACCCGTAAAGTGCACGGGGCGGTTGGGGGCGACCTTGATCGCCTGCATGCTGATGCCCTTTTCGGTCATGCGCCTTATCAGGCGCTCACCGTGCTTGCCGTCAAAAGCCTTCTCGTCGTTAAAAATCTGGTAGGCACGCTGGCGGCGCGAGGCAACCGGCGTATCGGCACCTCGGTTTTGCTCGATCCAAGCCTGGATGATTGCGATTTCCTCGGCAATCTTGCGGTTGGACATCTCGTTGTGCTGAGTGCGCTGCGGAGCCTTTTTGCCGTCCTTGCCCTCGACCTTTACAATCTGTGTCTGCTGCTCCTTGATCTTAGAGAGCGCCGTAGGCGTAGGGACAACTTTGAGCAGCTGCCTGCCTAAAACGCGGGCAAGGGCAAACGCCGATACCTCGCCGTGGACGGCCGGCTCGGGCTGCTGGGCAGCAGCATCTACTGCGGCAGACTCCGGCTTCTTCTGAGACCTGCGCTTAGAATCGCCTTGGGAATTGCGCTCGCGCTTCGGCATAGACGCCTGCTTCTGCGGACGATCGGACTTGCTCTCCTTCGCCGGCTGGCGCTTAGGCTGCCCCGAAGAAACCTCGGCCTTCGCATCCTCGTCCTGCGGCGTGGTCTTCTCGGCTGCAGTCTCGGCATGGGAACTGCGGCCCCCGCGATGGCGACGGCGGCGAGGCCTGCTCGACGCGCCCTGCTCCGTCTGCCCATCAGTAGGCTGCTCGCCCTTGGCCTCGGCAGCAACCTCAAGCTGCGGCTCAACAGGCTTCTGTTCGCGAGCCGCCGGCTCAACGGTTTTCTCGGTTTGTTCGGCCTTCTCGGCCTGAGCGGTCGAAGCCGGCTCGCCCTTCTCCTGACGCCTTACGGGATACGCGCGTCCCGCAAAACCGCGGCCGGGACGACACGAACCCGGAGCCTTCTTGGCAGACTCCTCAACATCGTCTGCAGCCTCGGAAGGCTCTTCAACCTCATGCGCGACATCCTGCTGCGCAGCCTTAAAGTGGGCACCACGGCGACGCTGGGGCTCCTGGGCCTCCACGGGCTTTTGCTCCTTCGCGGGCCTCTGCGACTCGGCAGCAACCTCGTTCTCAACAGCCTCGGCATCCGTCTCACCCTTTTGAGCAACGGCGCGACGGAAGCGCTCCTGCTGGGCGCGACGCTGCGCATCGCGCTTGCCACCCCCGCCAAAACCGCCGCGCCCTGCCTTGGCCGTAAAGGCACGCACGACGTTCTCATCGAGCAACTCATCGGTATCAACATGCTCACGCGGAGCAACTTCTTCCACAGCAGGCACGTCAGCGGAATCCTCGACGACAAAATCTTCGACGGACTCGGCAGGCTGCTCCTGGGCATCGCGGATCTCGACATTGATGGTATAGAACGCCGGGCGTCCGTTAATGCCGCTACCCTCGATCTTGGTCACGATATTTGCCGCGATAAGCTCATCGCGCATCGCCTTGGTGTCGCATTCCTTATCGACGGAGCGGAAAATCTGCGCCAGCGCGCTCGACTTAATCTTGAGCGCCTTGCGGCAGAGCAGGTCGTAGGCAACCAGCTTGGCGCGCTCGGCAGAAAGCGACGTCTGGCTGCTCAGACGCTCAGCCAGAGCATCGACATTGTTTTGATTATCGGAATATACCGTCTTGGCCACGGGGCCCCTTTCATATGCACACATATACGTCCATATGGTACAACGCACGAGCCTATCCACGCAAAACATCTGCGAGAACGCCCTTGCACCACCTGTTCTCACAAGAAAAAAGACCGGGTCCGCTTGATTGCGGACCCGGTCTTTCCGAGTCAAATAGATGGGAGATTCAACCCGTCCGACCGACTAGGCCTTGGCGGCCTCGGCGTCGGCAGGAGCTTCAGCGGCAGCGGCGCGACCGTACTCGGCCTTGCCCATCTCGGACCACTCGGGCTCCTCATCAGGCATGGAGCCGGCCTCCTTGCCGAAGAACTCCTTGAGGCAGTTGACGGCGACGATGAGGCCCAGGACCATCAGCAGGACGGCGAAAACGAGCTGCAAGCCCTTGGTGGCGGCGACGGAGACGGCGGCCGTGGTGGCGGTAGCCGGGATGGTGCCGAAGAAGCCGTAAGCCTGGACAGCGGTCATGCAGCCCATGGCGCTCTGGACCAGCGAGGTGAAGGTGCAGCAGAGCAGGAAGGCGACGGGCACGTAGAGCATCCAGCCCTTGCGGCCGGTGCACTTGCAGAACACGGCGAGGGTGATCATGGTCATACCGCCGAGCAGCTGGTTGGAAGCACCAAAGAGCGGCCAGATGTTGGCATAGCCACCAAAGGCAAGGGCGAGACCGGGAAGCAGGGTGACGACCGTGGCGAACCAGGGGTTGCCGAGAACCTTCATGTAGCCGGCCTTGGACTCGATGGCCAGGGCGTCGTTGGTCTGGGCAAAGAACTCGGAGAACGAGGTGCGGGCGATGCGGGCGACGGCGTCGAGCGAGGTCAGGGCCAGAGCGGAAACGTTCATGGTCATGAAGACGGTAGCGAGCGTACCGTCAACACCGAAGGCCTGCATACCGCGGGAGATACCAGCGGCGAAGATCTGGAACGGGGTGGAAGCGACGCCAGCGTTGAGGGCGCCGGTACCGGCGGTGTTCATGTCGGAGAACATGATGCCGGCGACGATGATGGCAAGGATGCCGACGAAGGACTCGACGATCATGGCGCCATAACCGACCTTGACGGCGTCCTGCTCCTTCTCGACCTGCTTAGAAGAGGTGCCGGAAGAAACGAGGCTGTGGAAACCGGAGAGAGCACCGCAAGCGACGGAGACGAACAGGACCGGGAACATCATGCCGGAGGCAGTGGAGAAGCCGGTGAAGACCGGAGCGGTGATGGTGGCCTGGCCGTTGACGCCCAGGACGACGATGCCGAGGACAGCGCAAACGATCATGACGATCATCATGATGGAAGTGAGGTAGTCACGCGGGGTCTTGAGCATCTGGATGGGCATAGCGCCAGCGAAGACCAGGTAGACCATGACGACGGCGAACCACTGGAACTTATCCAGGTAGACCGGGAACTGCATACCGACGGCAAACATGAGAACCATGAGGACCACGCCGGTGACGAACTCGGTAGCACCGGTGAGGTTGAACTTCTTCTGGGCCCAACCAAAGGCGATAGCGACGAAGGTGAACAGGATGGAGATGGTACCAGCGCAGCCGGCGGCATAGGACTTGGTGAAGTCGATGGCACCGGTAGCAGCACCAGAAGCGTCAACGGCCGGGGTGAACATGAACGTCTTGCAGACCATGTCGGTGAAGGCGGCGATGACGATGATGCAGAACAGCCAGCAGAACAGCAGGAACAGGCGACGGCCGGTCTTGCCGATGTACTTCTCGATGAGCTGAGCGAGCGACTTGCCGTTGTTCTTCATCGAAGCGTACAGAGCACCAAAGTCGTGGACGGCGCCAAAGAAGATGCCGCCGACGAGGACCCAGAGCACGACGGGCAGCCAGCCAAAGGCCATGGCGACGATCGTACCCGTGACAGGGCCAGCACCGCAGATCGAGCTGAACTGGTGCGAGAACGCGGTAAAGGCGGAGACGGGCGAGAAGCTCTTGCCGTCCTTCATGCGCTTGGCCGGCGTGAGGGCCTCTTTGTCAACGCCCCACTTGTTGGCCAGCCAGCGGCCGTAGCCCAGATAGCCGCAGGCGAGCACCGCCGCGGCCACAACCATGAGCAAAACTCCGTTCATTACATTTCCTCCTCTAAAAAGAACTTCCTAGACATAAAAAATGAGGGCCGTCGGTTGCGCTCGACGGCCCTCATCTTCATCAGCCGCCCGTTATCGTACGGGCTAGCTGTATGTGCTAACCCGCATCAGATAATTACTACGCTGATAATGTTTAGCTGATGCGTGAACATGTCTAGGAAATCCTCTTCAATCATGATGCGAACAATCCGTGCGTGTTCACATCCCCCAGTGGATGAAAAGCAGTATGAAACTTTAGTTACCTAAAGTCAACGCAAATAAGTAATGAATTTTCAACTTTTTTGAATTTCTCGTTATAAAACGCCACTGACCTCGGACTTTACCCGACAAAAGTTTTTGCATGAGAGATGCCCCTCGGGAGCCGCGGGAGCTCCCATCCCAAATGCGGAGCAAAGCTCCGCACACCATCTTTTTCTTTCAGCTACAGCACGCCGGAAATTCGACGCAGCTGGCTAACCTTGCCGGACGTTGTCGACGCCAAACCAGCTCAGAAGCTATATCGATAAAGAAAGGTCCCCGGACGGAGGGGCCGGATATAAGGTTTATCGCGAGTTCCGCACGCAAAGAAGGCCACTTAATGTGGCCTTCGTCTTGCGCAGGACTGTAGAGCAGGAAACCTTATATCCGGCCCCTCCGTCCGGGGACCGCGCCGTACCAGCTACAGCGTCATGTTCGGATCGGCGTCGACGTCGAACGGCGAGATTTCTCCTCGGTCGAATTTACGGCGGGCGACCTCCGCGATCATGGCTGCGTTATCGGTACAGGCAGACAAAGGCGGCACCGT
Organism: uncultured Collinsella sp.; assembly: GCA_902470765.1. Classification (GTDB taxonomy): domain Bacteria; phylum Actinomycetota; class Coriobacteriia; order Coriobacteriales; family Coriobacteriaceae; genus Collinsella. Next base: position 6,908 of record CABRHW010000021.1, on the reverse strand, counting down.
TACGCGGATCCCCTGACGCCCAAGCTTCTTAATCATCATCTCGCGCAGATGCGGGTTGGCCGAGACGCCGCCGCCGATGCAGTATTCCTTGCATCCGGTGGCATGCAGCGCGTTCTTGGCCTTCTTGTACTGAACGTCAAAGACGGCTGCCTCAAACGAAGCCGCCAGATCGGGCAGGTGAATCGTGCGCCCGGCCTTGGTCTCCTGCTCGATGTAGAGCGTCACCGCCGTCTTGAGGCCCGAAAGCGAGAAGCGATAGTCCCCCCTGCTGTTAAGCGCGCGAGGAAAATCGATCGCGCGGGGATTGCCCGTCTCGGCCAGCTTGGAGATGATGGGGCCACCGGGATAGCCCAGACCCAACGCCTTGGCTACCTTGTCGAAGGCCTCGCCCACAGCATCGTCGAGTGTCTCACCAAGTACCTCGTAGTCGCCCCATGCCTTCACGTGCACGAGCATGGTATGACCGCCCGAGACGAGCGTGAAGATAAACGGCGGCCTGAGATCGGGCTGCGCCAGCAGATTGGCGAACAGATGGCCCTCCAGATGGTTGACGCACACGAGCGGTTTACCGGCCGCATAGGCAAAGCCCTTGGCGAAGGCGACGCCCACTACCAGAGCACCCACCAGGCCCGGACCCTGTGTCACGCCAACAGCGGCGAGTTCGCTCGGCGCGATGGCTCCGCCCTCAAGACCAAGCGATGCTGCGGCATCCTCGAGCGCCGCATCCACGACACTCACAATCACCTCAACGTGTTTGCGCGAGGCGATCTCGGGCACCACGCCGCCAAAGCGGGCGTGAAAATCAATCTGTGTCGACACCTGGTTGGCCAGCATATTGCCATCCGCATCGATAATCGCCACGGCCGTCTCGTCGCAGGAGCTCTCGATAGCGAGCACTAGGCGGCGGCGCTCAATTTCGGCACGCTCCCCCTCGGAGCGCCCAGGCGCAGGCAGCGGCCATACGCGCTGCTCTGCCGCCGTCGGCTCGGGCGAAGCATTATCGACCGGAAGCACCAGGGGCAGCGGAGCCGTCATGACGATGGCGTCCTTGCCGGCACCATAGTAGCCGCGGCGACGGCCAGCCTCGGTAAAGCCCAGAGCGTTATAAAGCGCGGTCGCTCCCTCGTTACCGTCCTCGACCTCGAGCGAAGCCGTAGTGCAGCCGAGCATCTGGGCATCATAGCTCACGTGCGACAGCAGCTTGCGGGCAATGCCCTCACGGCGATGTGCCGGGTCGACGGCGACATCCAGAATCTGCACATCACCGTCCACGACCATACCGCCGGCAAGGCCCAGCAGCTTGCCGTCGTCGTGTGCCACCCACCAACTACGCGGCGCAGCGACGTCCTCGCCCAGTTCGGACAGGAACATGCCCGGCGTCCATGCCTCGTGTCCGGCACCTTCAAAGCAGGCAGCCTCCAGCGCGCTTGCGCCCTCGGCATCCGCCGCGCCCATGGGACGGAACTGCAGATGACGACCGGCGAGCTCATCGGCAACACCCGTAATTTCGCTCTGCGCACTCTCGGCAAGACCAAGACGCTTGCGCTCGTTTTCCTCGGCATCCGAAAGGCGCGTGTAAATCGGCAGGACGCGGGCCGGATCGCCGTCACCCGCAGCGTGCGCGAGCAGCAAGCCCTCGCCCGAAGGCCACCACAGGTCGCGCTCCACGCAGCGGGCGGCCTCGTCCTCACCCAGCAGCTTGCCATAGCGCACGAGACCGTCACCGGTCAGCTGAACCTGGCCCCAGTCCGCTGCTTGGCGCCACTCATCGAGCGCCACGGCGGCCTTGACCACGTGTTCGCGCTCAAATTGACGCTCGGGACCCTCATCGACCAGCATATACAGCGCCGGATATACCTCACCGCGCATAGCATCGGCCAAGATACCAAGCTTGCCGCGCACGCCAGCCTTCCACGCCGTCCAAGCGCAAGCGTCGAGCGTCGACACGCCCAGCAGCGGAACATTGGCACCACGCGCGAGGCCCTTGGCAGTGGAGATGCCGATGCGCACACCCGTAAAGGACCCCGGGCCGCGGCCGACCACATAGCAACCAACATCGCTGCGATCCAGACCGGCCTGAGCCAGCACGCCATCAACGGTATTCACGAGCTCAACGTTGGCGTGACGGCGACACATGTGGTCGCCACTCACGAGCTTCGTCTCACCCGTCTGCCCATCAATCCAGCTTGCCGCGCAGGCAAGCATGTCAGTCGAGGTATCGAGCGCCACCACCAGCGCGTTGTCGTTATGCAAGCTCATCTTGTACAGCCTTATCAATCAAATGGGAAAGCTCCATTGCGCGGTCACCGTGCGCCTCAAGCGTTATCGTTCGCACGTCGCTGTCGCCCTCATCACGCCTGAGCGTCACCGAAAGATACTCATCCGTCAGCTCGTCCTGGAATTGTTCGCCCCATTCCAGCAGGCAAGCACCCTCATAGCCCAGCACATCGAAAATGCCCGTATCCTCGAGCTCGTAGGCATGCTCCAGGCGGTATAGATCAAAGTGAAACAGCGGAATACGACCTTGATCGTGAACGGCCATGAGGGCGAACGTAGGGCTCGTAACCATATGCCCATCGCCCAGCCCGCGCGAGACGCCCTTGGTAAAGTGAGTTTTGCCCACTCCCAGGCCACCGGTCAGGATGAGCACATCGCCGTCCTCAAGGCACGGTGCAATTAGCTCGCCAAAGTACTCCGTATCGGCAGCGCAAGTCGTTTTGTAAGTACCTACCCCCAGGCGCTCCAGGGACATATATGCTCCTTATTATTCCGAGGCGTCCTCTGGCGCGGGATGTCGCTCCAGATAGTCGCCCAGCATCTTAAAGTCTTCCTCCAGCAGCTCCTGCCACGCCGGATTGCGCAGCGCTGCTGCCGGATGGAACGTGGGCATTACCACAAAATGCCCCATCTGGTGGAACCTGCCGCGCAGCTTAGTAATGCCAATCTCGGTCTTTAGCACAAAGTGCGTCGCGGGGTTGCCGAGCGTCACAATAATATCGGGCCAGATGCTTCGAATCTGCTCACGCAAAAATGGCGAGCAAGCCAGCACTTCCTCGGGACGCGGATTGCGGTTTCCCGGCGGGCGGCACTTAAGCACGTTGGCAATGTAGACGTCTTCGCGTTTGAGCCCCGCCAGCGACAAAATGCCGTTGAGGTCCTCGCCTGCCGCCCCCACAAAGGGCTCGCCCTGCAAATCCTCATTGCGGCCCGGCGCCTCGCCAATAAACATCACGCGAGCGTGGGGGTTTCCCACGCCAAACACGATGTTATGGCGCGACTGGTAAAGCTGGCAAAGGTGACAATCGCCCAGAACGGCCTCGATCTCCTCGAGTGCGACCTCACGCGGCGCCTGATGGCTATGGCCGGGGATGTGCATGACGCCCATAGCGACTCCTACACGTAGACCTTGTCGAGACGCATACCAAAGCCGCAAGCGACCTCGTAGTTAATCGTGCCGCGTAGGCGCGCCATCTCGTCCATGGTAATCTCGGCATCTCCATCGCGGCCGACAATGATCATCTCGTCACCATACTCGGCCTCGGGAATCTCATGCGCCGGGTTGGACTGAATGGCGACCATAAACTGGTCCATGCAGATATTGCCCACCTGACGCACACGCTCGCCGCGATACAGCACGTCCATACGATTGGAAAGCGTACGCGAAAGGCCATCGGCATAACCGATCGGAAGGGTGCAGATCTGAACGCGCGTGCGCGGTACGCGGTAGGTAAAGCCGTAGCCCACGCCCTCGCCCATCGCAGGATGCGCCACGCGCGTCACACGCGCGTGGACGCTCATGACGGGATCAAGCTGCATCACGCGACCACTCAGCTCACATGGCTGCAGACCATACAAACCGATGCCGGCACGAATCATGTCAAAGTGCATTGAAGAATCGAGCATCGAGGACGGCGTATTGGCACAATGCACGATACCGCATTCAAAACCTGCGTCCTTAATGGCCTGAACGGCCTCGGTAAAACGCTGGCACTGCAGCTTGTAGTCCCAACCCGAAGGTTCATCGGCCGTGGCAAAGTGCGTAAATACGCCGTCGCACTGGATGCCGCGATGGAAACTGATGCCGCGTACAAAGTCGAGCACCTGTGTGTAGTGAACACCGATACGATTCATGCCCGTCTCGATGGCAAGATGGTACTTGCCCACCTTGCCCGCCGCGACGGCGCATTCGCCATACGCAAGAGCAAAATCGGACGTATAGACCGAGGGCATGATATCGAATTCGAGCAATGCAGGAATAGCCTCGATAGGCGGCTCACTTAGAATCAGGACGGGCTTAGTAATCCCGCCCTGACGGAGCCCAACGCCCTCGTTAACCGTCGCCACGGCAAACATGTCGGCACCGGCCGAATACATGATCTTGGCACACTCAACAGCTCCATGACCATAAGCATCGGCCTTGACCACGCAGCACAGGCGCTGACGCGGATTCAACAAGTTCTTATAGGCCCTCGTGTTGCGACGGAGCGCCCCGCGGTCGATCTCGACCCAGGACCAGCGCGTCAAATCGGCTTTATTCATGATTAGTCATCCGACCCTTCGTCCATGATTCCCAGATCTTCGAGCGCATCCTTTGCCGCCAGCTCCATGGCAGGACCGATCAAGTCGATAAGATCGGTCGCGATGACGCTCTTCTCACCATACTCCGTCGCCGCGGCAAAACCGGCGTAGCTGTGAAGTGCGACGGCGTACGAATACAGCAACTCCCAACGATCCATCTCGTCGCGCATGGTGGCAAGCGTGCCGGCCAAAATACCCGCGAGAACATCACCCGAACCGGCAGTTGCCAGAGAAGCCGGACCCGAGAGCGGCAGCAGCACACGCTCAACGCCACAGATAGCCGTCGTCGGCCCCTTGGCAATGACCACCAGATTGTCGGAGCCTGCAGCCCAGACAACCTTCTGCGCGGCCGCAATCGCGGTACCAAGGTCGTTCACCTCGTCACCGGCAACCAGGCGCGAAAGCTCACGATAGTGCGGCGTCATAACCAACGGCTGCTCGCGGCGATACATCTCGGGGTTACTATCAATACCGTCAATGGCAATCTTAGCAAGGCAGTTGAGTGCATCGGCGTCCAAAATTAGCGGTACATCAAGCTCGAGCAAGCCCGAAACCACCTGCATAGCGCCGGCAGACGTCGTCATACCGGGACCGCACAGCACGCAGCTGTACTTCTTTGCGATCTCGCACACCGTCATGCGCGCAGCGGCGCCAAAGGAGCCGCGGGAATCAGACGGAATAGCAAAGACCGGAATCGAAGGAAGTGCCATGCGAATGAGATTGGCGCAGGCGTCAGGAGCCGCGACTGCCACGTAACCAGCACCCGCGCGAGCTGCAGACTTGGCCGCCATAATGGCAGCACCAGGATATTGCGCAGATCCGGCGACAATAAGCACGGAGCCACGGGAATACTTATCGATATTCGATGGTAGCGGAGCAAAGTAATCAACTAAGTCACCGGGCTCGACAATCTCGGCGGCGTGGTCGACATCATCGATGACCTCGTCAAGACGGTCGTAAAGATTGCCGCAGATCAAATCGCCAGCATACTCAGGACCATCAGCGCTATACAGACCAATCTTGGGCGCAATCATCGTCACCGTGCGCTCGGCACGAATGCAGTCGTCATCAACAACGCCCGTCTCTGCATTCAGGCCCGAGGGGACATCAATGGATACGACACAATCGGCGCATTCATTGACCGTAGGAATCCAAATGGAGAACGGCGCACGCAGATTCCCGTGGAAACCGGTACCAAAAATGGCATCGACAACAACATCGGCCTTATCGATCAAAACCTCGAGTTCATCACGCGAGGGGCCAACGCAAACGTGCACATCGCGGCCGGCAGTACGACGAGCAACATGACGTGCCAGAGCAGCAGGAATCTCATCCGGTTCAACCGGAGAAACGATATCCACGTCCACACCCTTATGGCTCAGGATATCGGCGGCAACCCAACCGTCGCCGCCATTATTACCAAAACCGACCAAAACGAGAACCCGATCGGGATTGAGCTTCAAGACCTCGTTAGCGGCAAACTCACCCGCTAGCTCCATAAGCTCGGCCTTCGAAGTCCCTTCGCGTTCGATGATATCCTCGAGACGAACGACTTCTTCGGTACTCAAAACCGGTTTCATCTATGCTCCTAGCGTATCTTGCGAAGCATCGCCCAGGTGCTCCGTCAATGCTGAATTCTGCAGCTGCTCGAGCTCATCTAATACAGAGCGAGCCTCTTTAAATGTCTGCGCAACGCGTTTCTTGGTGCTCACCTTTTCATCTTTTGGCTTAGGCCGAGCATCTTCGGTAATCGCGATGGCATTCGCAACGGCCAAGTCTCCCGTAAGCGTAATGGAAAGAGCGACCTCAACAACGCCCAGTTCTTGAGCGATCTCGAGAGCACGGCCCGAAAGCAGCGCCTTCGGTTTGCCGAGTTTATCACGCGTTACCGAAACATCCTTGCGACCCACGCCTTGACTAAAACCCGTGCCGAGAGCTTTAAGCACCGCCTCGCGCGAAGCAAAGCGGCTCGCATAGTGAGCAGCGGGACGCGATGATGCATCGCAATACGCACGCTCTTCTTCGGTAAACACACGCCGAGCAAACGACGGCGTCTTTTCAAGAATTGATTTCATGCGGGAAATCTCGACGATATCAACGCCGATACCAGCTTCAGCCATGTTCACCTCCATATCGCACAGACTAAGTTATTGTAGCCCGTTCACAGAAGATGCGACAAACGAGGGTTATAAAACACAGCTACTATGTGAGACAAATTGCCCGAGATACAAAAAAGGGGGAGGCCGTGAGGCCTCCCCCTTCTTCAGTTTCGATGACGGCTCGGTGCCGTCCACCGGTCAGCGGCGCCCTGGCCTCCCACGGGCTGGCCC
>CABRHW010000020.1 GCA_902470765.1 uncultured Collinsella sp. | reverse complement strand
GCGGTCGGCGGGGCCATTGTGGCTCTTGACAGCGGATTGGGTCATATGAGCGAAAACCCGCCAGAGCGAGCAAGGTGCCTTGAAGCGAGGCGGCATTGATCTTTTGATCATGCCGCCGAAGTTGAAAGGCAGATTGCCGCTCTGGCGGGTTTGCAGCGTCAACTGGTTACGCGGGCTGGTAAGCCCGCGTAACCCTAATAATTGGCTTCGTAGCCGTTGCCGTCGCCGGTGGGCTCTTCGTAGTAGTCCGAATCGCTCGAATCGCTTGAGTCATCGGAATCGTCAGAGCTGACCGATGAGGTTGCGGTACCGTTTGCGTAATCGTCAGACGTGTTGTTGTTCAGGTCGCCGATCGTAGAGCTGGAACCGTCGGAAAGACCCATGGTGTTGGGACCCTTGGGATCCTTGCCGGCATCGACGCGCTCCATCATTTCCTTGAGCTCGTCCTCGTAGACAAAGACGTAGCTCACACCGTCGATCATGGTGCTGTCGTCGGCGTACGAGGGCAGGTTGGCCGAGTAGATACCGTCGACATCCATACCGCGCATGGCGTTGACCGTAGCCACGATATCCTGAACGCTCATATCGGTTACGAGCATATCGGACAGCGAATTAACCAGGCCAAAGATCTTCGTGGCATCGAAGTTATTGAGAATCTGGTTGGCAAGGGCGCCAAGCACCTGACGCTGGTGGCGCATGCGCGTGTAATCGCCGTCGGCATAGGTGTAGCGGCAGCGGGCATAGGTAAGGGCGGTGGCACCGTCCATATGCTGTTGGCCAGCGGTAATCTTAATATCCAGGTGCTCGGGGTCGTCAACATCATCGGTTGCGTTAATGTCGATACCGCCAACCGAATCAATCAGCGCCTGCATACCGTCGAAGCTGACCTCGGCATAGTGGGAAATCTGAACACCGCACAGCTCGTTGACCGCCTCGACCATGGCCTCGGCGCCGCCAACGGTATGGCAGGCGTTGATCTTCATGGTCTCGCCCTTGTACTCGACCTTGGTGTCGCGCGGAACGGAAATGAGCGTCGCCTGCTTTTGCGTGGGGTCGATGCGTGCCAGGATAATCGAGTCGGCACGATACGTATCCTCGCCCGGACGGCCGTCGGTACCAAGAAGCAGCACGTAGAACGGATCCTTTGCCTCATCGGTGTCAACCAGAACCCGACGCAGATTGTCGGTAATGACATTAGAATCGCCGAGCTTGCCCATAATGGTGGCAAACCACAGGCCGGCAGCGGTAGTGGCACTCAACAGCACGCCAAGCACGACAATGAGCGCGACGTGACGAATCGTGTGGCTACGACGACGTTGGCGAGCGCGCTCGGAATAGCGAGCCACGTTATCGCGACTGTAGATCTTGGCCTGCGCACCAGTTGAGGGTCTTCGGGTGGTGGTATCTGCGAGGGGCTTTTTATTAAACATAGGCAACCTGTATTAGTAGATGACGGGATCGGGGACGGTAGCATGCTCGACATGCGCGCCGAGCGCCTGCAGCTTTTCGACAAACTGCTCGTAGCCGCGCTTGATATGATGGATGGCCGAAACCTCGGTCGTCCCGTCGGCGATCAAGCCCGCTACGACGAGGGCCGCTCCGCCACGCAGATCGGGCGAGGTAACCTGTGCACCCGAGAAGCCCTTGACGCCATGAATCATGGCATGATGGCTCTCGATACGAATGTCGGCACCCATGCGCACCAGCTCAGAGGCAAACATAAAGCGATTCTCGAAGATGTTCTCGGTAATAACGGAACTGCCGTCGGCAAGGGCGGAGAGCACCATAATCTGCGCCTGCATGTCCGTCGGGAAGCCGGGGAACGGAAGCGTCTGGATGTCGACCGGCTTGATACGCTCGGCACGGTTCACATGGACGCCATCCTCGACGCGCTCGCAGTCGATACCCATGAGCTCCATCTTCTTGAGCACCATGCCCAAGTGAATGGGGCAAAAGCCCGTGACATCGACACCGCGATCGTCGGCCATCAACGCACCGGCAACGATAAAGGTACCGGCCTCGATGCGGTCGCCCACCACGCGATGGGTAACGGGATGGAGCTCTTCCACGCCTTCGATAGTCACGACGGGCGTACCGGCGCCTACAATCTTGGCGCCCATCTCGTTGAGCATGTTGGCGAGATCGACAATCTCGGGCTCGCGGGCGGCATTGTCGATAACCGTGGTGCCCTGTGCGCGCACAGAGGCCATGATGAGGTTCTCGGTCGCACCGACGCTGGCGAACTCGAGCGTGACGGTGGTACCGCGCAGACCTTGGGGCGCATTAGCGTTGATGTAACCGTGGGCGGTATCAAACTCAACGCCCAGGGCCTCGAGACCCAGAATGTGCATATCGATCTTGCGAGCACCCAGGTTGCAGCCGCCCGGCATGGCAATCTTGGCGCGATGGAAGCGGCCCAGCAGGGGTCCCATGACGGCGGTGGAAGCACGCATCTTGGCAACGAGCTCGTAGGGGGCCTCCCAAGAATCGACCTGAGAGGTATCAATCTCGAGCGTGTGCTCGTCGAGAACATCGATCGTAGCGCCCATGCCCTTGAGCACCTTGCCCATCACGTGGACATCGGAAATATCGGGCACGTTCTGCAGCGTCGTCTTGCCCGGCGCCAGAAGCGTTGCCGCCATGAGTTTGAGCGCGGAGTTCTTGGCGCCCGAGACGGGCACGGAGCCTCCGATGGCGTGGCCACCCTCAACGCGGATAATATCCAAGGTCTACCCTTTCAAAAAGCATGCCCGGGGTGGCTGGGCCATCCCGGGCATGATGTGTTCGCAAATGGTCGAACGCTAAATCGTTTGACTATTGGGCAAGCTTGAGCTTACACCATGCGATTTCATTATAGAGGTAGGCGCGGCGTGCATCATCCTCCGACAAATTACCCAGCTTCTCTTCAAAACCTTGAATATCAGCTTTAAGCTTGTCGGCATCGACGGTCGCCAAATCGCAAGCGCGCTCGGCGAGAACGGTCACGACATCGTCCGCAACCTGGGCATAGCCGCCGGCCACGGCAAACGTGTGGTCGACAGTGCCCATGGCCTTATCGGAAACGCGAACGTAACCGCGGTCGATCGTGCAGATCTCGCTGGAGTGAGCAGGCAGAACACCAAACTCGCCATCCGTGGACGGAATCGACACAAACGCAGCGTCGCCCTCATAGGCGCAGCTCACGGGGCACACGATGCGGATACGCATAACCTACTTCTCCCCCATCTTGCGGGCGCGCTCGCGCACGTCCTCAATCGTGGAAGCATAGCGGAAAGCCTGCTCGGGCAGGTCATCGGCCTTGCCGTCGACAATCTCGGCGAAAGAGCGGACGGTATCCTCGACGCGGACGTAGACACCGGGGTTGCCGGTGAACTTCTCGGCGACGTGGAAGGACTGCGAGAGGAACTGCTGAATCTTACGGGCACGGTTGACCGTAAGGCGCTGCTCCTCGGACAGCTCGTCCATACCCAGAATGGCGATGATGTCCTGAAGGTCGGAGTACTCCTGCAGGAGCTCCTGGACCTTGACGGCGACACGGTAGTGCTCCTCGCCGACGATCGAGGGATCGAGAGCGTCGGAGGAAGACGCGAGCGGGTCGATAGCCGGGAACAGGCCGAGCGACGAAATGCTACGCGAAAGAACCGTGGTGGCGTCGAGGTGCGTAAACGTCGTGGCAGGCGCCGGGTCGGTCAGGTCGTCTGCGGGGACGTAGACAGCCTGGACGGAGGTAATGGAGCCCGTCTTGGTCGAGGTAATGCGCTCCTGGAGGTCGCCCATCTCGGTTGCCAGCGTGGGCTGGTAACCAACGGCGGACGGCATACGGCCCAGCAGTGCGGAAACCTCGGAACCTGCCTGGGAGAAGCGGAAGATGTTGTCGATGAACAGCAGAACGTCCTGGCCGCGATCGCGGAAGTACTCAGCGGTGGTAAGGCCGGCCAGACCGATGCGCAGACGCGCTCCGGGCGGCTCGTTCATCTGACCATAGACCAAGCAGGTCTTGTCGATAACGCCAGACTCGCTCATCTCGAGGAACAGGTCGGTGCCCTCGCGGGTACGCTCGCCGACGCCGGTGAACACCGAGGTGCCGCCGTGCTCCTGGGCGAGGTTGTTGATGAGCTCCTGAATCAGAACGGTCTTGCCGACGCCGGCGCCGCCGAACAGACCCGTCTTTCCGCCACGGATGTAGGGCTCGAGCAGGTCGACGGCCTTGATGCCGGTCTCGAAGATCTCGGTCTTGGTGGTGAGCTCGTCGAAACGGGGCGCTGCATGGTGGATGGGGTAGAACTCCTCCACCTCGGGCATGGGCTTGCCGTCGACGGGCTTGCCCATAACGTTCCAAATGCGGCCGAGCGTCTTGGGGCCAACGGGCATCTTCATGGGCTCACCGGTATCGGTGGCGATGAGGCCGCGCTGCAGGCCGTCGGTCGAGGACATGGCGACCGTGCGGACGACGCCGCCCGGAAGCTGGCTCTCGACCTCGAGGATCGTGCTCAGATGACCGATCGGGGTCTCGGCCTCGACCGTGAGCGCGTTGTAGATCGGGGGCACCGCGCCGTCAAACTTGACGTCGACGACAGGGCCGATGATTCGCACGATGCGACCATCACCGGCAGTCGTCTTCTTGGTGGCTTCCTCGACCGCAAGCTTTACGGTGTTATTAGCCATTACTGTTCCTCCAATGCTGAGGCTCCGCCGACGATCTCGTTAATCTCGGTCGTGATCGAAGCCTGGCGCACGCGACTATACGTGCGGGTAAGGGTCGAGATGATCGCGGTGGCGTTTTCCGTCGCGGAGTGCATGGCCTTGCGGCGTGCACCCTGCTCGGCAGCCGCCGAATCGATCAGGGCCTGGTAGATGACCGTCAGGATATAAGACGGCACAAGCTTGCCGAGAACATGCTCGGGAGAGGGCACGAACTCGAACGTGGACGAGATGCGCTTAGGGGCGTCGGTCTCGTTCTTACGCGGACCGTGGGCCATAGCGATCATCTCGGGATCGAGCGGCAGCAAGTGCTCGACGCGAAGCTCCTGATCCACGCGGTTCTTGGCGTGGTGGTAGACAAGCTCGACACGGTCAAGCTCACCGGCACGATACGCATCGCAGATATGAGAGGAGATCATGCGGGCCTGATTGAAATCGGGCTCGGAGGAGTTGCCCTCAAAGTGCATGACGACGTTTGCGCGGTCACGGAAATACGTGGCCGGTTTGCGCCCACACGCGATGATCTCGCACTCGATGCCGTCGTTCGCCCAAGAAGCGGCGAGCTTTTCGGCCGTGCGCTCCACCGTCGTATTGAAACCGCCGGCAAGGCCGCGGTCCGAAGCAATGACGACAATCAGGCCGCGCTTTACCGTCTCATGCTTCTGCAGCATGGGATCGGTGCCCGAACAGGAAGCGTCGCCGGCGACCGTCAACATGACGTCGGTCAGCGCCTCCTTATAGGGCTCGGCCTGCTTGGAGCGATCGAGGGCACGACGAATCTTGGCCGTAGAGACCATTTCCATCGTGCGCGTGATCTGCTTGGTCGTGGTAACCGAGGAGATTCGCTTCTTAATGTCGCGAAGGTTGGCCATAGGGCTTAGTTCTCCTCTGATCCAGTCGTATCGGCATGGTGCTTTGCCATGAACTGCTGCTTAAAGTCGCCGATGACGCGCAGGAGCTCAGCCTTGGTGTCATCATCGATCTTCTTGGCGCGAACCTTGTCGAGCAGCGAGCCAAAACCGTTGTCCATGTACTCGATGAGCTCGGCACGGAAGGGCAGCACGTCGGCGATCTCCAGGTCATCCAGGAAGCCCTCGTTGCCAGCGAACAGCGTAACGATCTGCTCGCCAACCTCAAACGGCTTGTAACGCGGCTGCTTCAGGAGCTCGGTCATGCGAGCACCATGGGTCAGCTGCTTCTGAGTAGCCTCGTCGAGGTCGGAGCCGAACTGCGTAAAGCCAGCGAGCTCCTGGTACGAAGCGAGGTCCAGGCGAAGGTTGCCGGCAACCTGCTTCATGGCCTTGGTCTGAGCGTCGCCACCGACGCGGGACACGGAGATGCCCACGTCGACTGCCGGGCGCTGGCCCTGGAAGAAGAGCTCGGACTGCAGGTAGATCTGACCATCGGTAATGGAAATGACGTTGGTCGGAATGTAGGCCGAGACGTCGCCGTCCTGGGTCTCGATGATCGGCAGTGCCGTCATAGAGCCGTAGCCGTTCTTCTTGGACATCTTGACAGCACGCTCGAGCAGACGAGAGTGCAGGTAGAAGATGTCGCCAGGATAGGCCTCGCGTCCGGGCGGACGATGCAGCGTCAGCGACATCTGACGGTATGCCACGGCCTGCTTGGACAGGTCGTCGTAGATGACGAGCACGTGGCCGCCGGGGTTGGTCTCGCTGGCGGGCTTGCCGTCCTCGCCGTTGTACATAAAGAACTCGCCGATAGCGGCACCGGCCATAGGCGCGATGTACTGCATAGGGGCGGAATCGGCAGCGGTGGCCGAAACGATGATGGTGTAGTCGAGCGCACCGTGCTGAGCGAGGGTCTCGCGGATGTTGGCAACCGTGGAGGCCTTCTGGCCGATGGCGACATAGATGCAGACCATGCCCTTGCCGCGCTGGTTGAGGATAGCGTCGATGGCGATGGCGGTCTTACCGGTCTTACGGTCGCCGATGATGAGCTCGCGCTGACCGCGGCCAATAGGCACCATGGAGTCGATAGCGAGCAGACCGGTCTGAACCGGCTCGCACACCGGGGTACGATCGATGACGCCGGGAGCCTTGAACTCGATGGGGCGACGGTGCGTGGCGACGATGTCGCCCAGGCCGTCGATGGGCTGGCCGAGCGGATTGACGACGCGGCCGAGCATGGCACGGCTCACGGGGATATCCATAATGCGGCCAGTGGTGCGGCACTCGTCGCCTTCCTTGATGGAGTCGACGGCACCGAACAGAACGGCGCCGACCTCGTCACGGTCAAGGTTCTGGGCAAGGCCGAAGACGGTCTCACCGGTATCGGAGCTCTTGAACTCCAGAAGCTCGCCTGCCATGGCGCTCTTGAGGCCGGAGACGCGCGCGATGCCGTCACCTACCTCGTCGACCGTTGAAACCTCATGCGTATCGACCGTCGCGGAGAGGCTCGTGAGCTGCTCCTGCAGTTTCTTGGCGATATCCTGGGCATTGAGGGTTTCGGACATTAGGCTTCACCTCCGTACGAATTAGCAGAGTTTGCGAGGGTCTCCTGCGCGATGCGCAGCTGCGTCTTGACGGAAATGTCACGACGCTCGCCGCGGGCCTCGAGCACCAGGCCGCCCACGATAGACGGGTCGACCTGCTCGATAAGGAATACCTTGCGGCCGAAGTCCTGCTCGCATTTCTTAGTGATGGTTTGACGCAGCTCGTCGTCGAGCGGGATCGCCGTGGTGACGGTCACGCCCACTACATCCTCGTCTTCCTCGGCAACATACTTAAAGGCAGCTGCCACCTTGGGAAGAAGGTCGAGCTGGTCGCGCTTGGACATGGTGTCGAGCACGGCGATGATCTCGGGGCTGGCGGAAGCCAAGCGCTCGATCATCTCGAGGTCCTCGAACACATGGTTCTCGGCCTTAGCGGCTTCCAGAAGGGAGCGCGCGTAGGTCTCGAGCACCTTGTCCTGATAGCGGCTAGTCGGCATTCAGGCTACCTGCTTCCTGGATGTAGCGCTCGATGAGCTTCTTCTGCTCGGCATCGTCCTCGAGTGCCTCGCCCACGATCTTGGTGGCGACGGCAACGGACAGGTCGGCGATGGAGCTCGCGGCACCGGCGTAGATGGACTTGCGCTCGTCCTCGACGGTCGCATGGGCCTTGGCGATGATCTCCTCGGCCTCCTTGTGAGCAGCCTCGATGATACGGGCGCGCTCGGACTCGGCGTCCTTACGGGCCTCGAGAACGATGTCGGCAGCCTGACGACGGGCGTCGGTGACGATCGAGTCGGACTCAGCGCGCTTGGCGATAGCCTCCTGCTTGGTCTTCTCGGCCTCGTCGAGGCTCTCCTCGATCTTCTTGCCGCGCTCCTCCATGGTTTTCATGATGCCCGGCAGGGCGACCTTGGCCAGCACGATCCAGATAATCAGGAAGGCGATAAGCGCCGGGATGAACTCCGCCATCTTAGGGATGAGGATGTCCGCACCGGCAGCGCCGTCCTCGGCGAACGCGGAAACCGGCATGAGCAGCGCGGCCGCGGACGCGGAGAGTGCGATCGCGCTCTTCTGGGATGAAAGATTCATACTTGACGCTCCGTGCTATTTAACGATCAGCGCGACAACGAAGCCGATCAGAGCCAGAGCCTCGCCGAAGGCGGAGCCCATGATGAAGACGGTGAAAACGCGGCCCTGGACCTCAGGCTGACGGGCCATAGCACCCGTAGCACCCAGAGCAGACAGGCCGATAGCAAGACCAGCGCCGATAACACCGAGACCGTAACCGATAACTCCCACGATTCCTCCTTTGTCGTGCGTGTCTTATTTCACGCAGGATAACCTTTTTATAACTGCCGGGCTCCATGGGTACGGGCACCGGCGGTTTAACGAATTGCCTTACCTTTAAGGCGCGAACGGAAGGCTACTCCTCCTCCGCGACCTCCTCTGCCTCGGAGACATACACGGCGGTAAGGACCGTGAAGACGTAAGCCTGGATGGCGCCGACCACAAGCTCGATCGCATAGATCAGGATGAGGATGGCAAGCCAGGCCAGCGAAGGCAGGGCGCCGACGGCGTGGGCCGCGGAAACCTGCTGAAGCAGCGGCTGCATGAACATGCTCGCCATGATGGCGAACGAGCCCATGACCACGTGTCCTGCGAACATGTTGCAGAACAGACGGACGGCGAGCGTGATGAGGCGCAGGAAGGTCGAGAAAAGCTCGACGACCCACACGAGCACGTTCATCGGGAAGCTCACGCCCTGCGGGGCGAGGCTCTTGATGTAGCCGATCACGCCGTGAGCCTTGCATCCGTAGTAGATGAAGTACACGAAGGCGAAGATGGCGAGTGCGGCGGTGGAGCCGATTGCGCCGGTGCCGGGCTTCATTCCCGGAATCAGGCCGATCATGTTATTGATCAGGATGAACAGGAAAAGCGAGCACAGGAACGGGAAGTGCTTCTTCCAGTTCTCACCCACGACGCCCTTGCCGATATCGTTCTCGACGTACTCGATGATGTACTCGAAACCGTTGACGAAGAAGCCCTTGGGGACCAGGGTCTGCTTCTTCTTGAACACGGCCAGGACGATCAGGAGCACGATCGTGGAGACGATCAGCCAAAACGAGTACTGCGTGATGCCGCAGCTCAGATCGCCCACGACAGGGGTGGAGCTGAACTCGCTGACCAGATGATTAATCTCATCAGGCAGCTTTTCAAAAATTTCCACGACTTACCTTTCGACCTCATGAGGATCTCGCAGCGCCTTGGCGACGCGAACCGCGCAGGCGGCCATAAAGGCCACGAAGCCGATCGCCTCGCCCAGGAGGAACATGCGAAATGCCTCTCCGAACAACACAAACACAACCAAGGTAAAGACGAGCAGGGCGATTGCCGAGACCGCCAGGCTCACCATACCCTTGAGCATGTCCGCATTCTGCTTATCGTCAAGAACCGGCTTGAGCGTAAAGACAAAGGGAAGGAAGGCAATTGCGCCCGCGATGGCGCCTGCAACGATAGCGAGCAGATCGGCTATCTGAAACACTGGCGTCCTCACTTTCCTTTTTAACGCCTCACAGAACAGTTCCCGCCAAACATTGGTGACTATTGTACGAGCCAATCGTTAAAGTACAACCGAAAAAGCATCGGTTAATACGCACCTGTTCGTTTTCTTAAGACCTTCTTTATGCCGCAGGTACGGTAATACGTTTTTCTCGAACCCTGCAGGGCAAAACGTCCGTTAACAGGAGTGCGCGCGGTCGCCTTTTGTTCGACCGCGCGCACCGTTTCTTCGTATTTACAGCCGCGGCCGTCTTAGCCCAGCGACTAGAGCGTGCCGTAGATGCGGTCGCCGGCGTCGCCGAGGCCGGGAACGATGTAGGCGGCCTCGTTGAGATGGTCGTCGATAGCACACGTATAAATATGTACGTCAGGATCCTTCTCGGTCAGCGACTTGAGGCCCTCGGGGGCCGCGACGATGCACAGCATGCGGATGTCCTTGACACCGCGCTCGCGCAGGTAGCTGATGGCCATCTCGGCCGAACCGCCCGTGGCGAGCATGGGGTCGACGACCAGGCAGATGCGCTGGTCGATATCCTTGGGCATCTTGCAGTAATACTCGTGCGGCTCGTGGGTGACCTCGTCGCGCTCCATGCCGATGTGGCCCACGCGAGCGGAGGGCACCAAGTCGAGAATGCCGTCGACCATTCCAAGGCCCGCACGCAGGATGGGCACGATGGCGAGTTTCTTGCCGGCGAGCCGTTTGAACGTGGCGGTAGTGATGGGGGTCTCGACCTCGACGTCTTCCATAGGCAGGTCGCGCATGGCCTCGTAGCCGTCAAAAAGCGCGAGCTCGCGCACGAGCTGGCGGAACTGGTTGGTGCCGGTGTTTTTGTCGCGCAGGATCGACAGCTTGTGCTGGACGAGCGGGTGATCGACAAGCGTCACACGGGACGCATCGTAGGTGACGGTCATGGGTTGATTGCCCCTTTCGTTGCGGCCGCAAAACGGCCTTGCTGACAAGGCGCGCAGCAATGTTGCCGCCGCACGCCATGCATTAGTTTAGCGGTTTGTTGTATCGAGCAGCCCATCGCAGCCCTACTGTGCGGTACTGAGCGAGCGCCTGACTGCGTCACGCCAGCCCGCAAGGTTTTGTTCGCGGCGCTCGGCGGACATGTGGGGAAGGAAGGTCCTAACGATCTGGGCATTTTGCTCCAGCTCTTCCAGGTCTTCCCAATAGCCGACGGCAAGACCCGCCAAGTACGCGGCACCGATTGCCGTGGTCTCCACCGTCTCGCATTGCAGCACGGGGATATCCAGCAGGTCGGCCTGGAATTGCATGATGAACTCGTTGCGCGAGGCACCGCCATCGACAGACAGGCGCTCAATCGAAAGCCCCACGTCCTGCTCCATGGCGCGCAGCACGTCGTAGCTCTGATATGCCATGGATTCGCAGGCGGCACGTACGATGGTCGCACGGCTCGAGGCGCCGGTCAGACCGCACACGATACCGCGAGCATGCGGGTCCCACCAGGGAGCACCCAAACCCGCAAAGGCGGGAACGAAGTAGCAGCCCTCGTTGTCGCTAATCGAAGCGGCGAGTTGTGCCGACTCGCTCACGCTCGAGATGATGCCCATGTTGTTGCGAAGCCAGTTCATCGTTGAGCCGGCGGCAAAAATAGAGCCCTCGAGCGCATAGCTGACTTTGCCGTCCGCAGCGATACCGATGGTGGAGACCAGGCCATTCTTGGATTCGACGATCTCGTCGCCGGTGTTCATGAGCATAAAGCAACCCGTGCCATAGGTGTTTTTGGTCTGGCCGGGACGGAAACAGCAGTGGCCGAACAGCGACGCCTGTTGGTCACCCGCCACGCCCATGATGGGCGGCATGTTGGTCATGATGTCGCTCGCGACGCGGCCGTAGTCGCCCGAGCTCCAGCGAACCTCGGGCATCATGGAACGTGGAACGTCAAAGAGTGCCAGCAGGTCGTCGTCCCAATCGAGCGTATGGATATTAAAGAGTGCCGTGCGGCTGGCATTGGTGTAGTCGGTGGCAAAGACCTGGCCGCCGGTGAGGTTGTAGATGAGCCAGGTGTCGATGGTGCCAAACATGAGGTCGCCCGCCGCCGCGCTTTCGCGTGCGCCGTCGACGTTGTCGAGAATCCACTGCACCTTGGAGGCCGAGAAATACGGGTCGAGCGTGAGTCCCGTGCGGGAGCGCACCAGCCCTTCTGCGCCCTGCTCGACAAGCTCGTCGATCAGAGGTGCGGTACGGCGGCACTGCCATACGATAGCGTTATAGATCGGCTGACCGCTCACGCGATCCCAGACCACCGTGGTCTCGCGCTGGTTGGAGATGCCGATGGCGGCAATGCGGTCGGAGTGGATACCGCTCTTAAACTGGACTTCCATCATGACGGCGATCTGGCTAGCAAGGACCGCCATGGGGTCTTGCTCCACCCAGCCGGGACGCGGGAAGCTGGTTTTGACGCTGCGACGTGCCTGCGCGACGATGCATCCGTACTCGTCGACGATGGTCGCAAGTACCGAGGTGGTGCCGCAGTCGAGCGCCATGATGTAGGAACCGCCAAAGTCAAACGAGGCATCTTCCATGCCCAGGCTGCCCAGATTCAACGACATCGCTTAAACCTTTCTATTGCATCGGGTCGGACAGGACCCGTTCGATCTCTGATGCGGGAAGTGCGCCTTGGCGCAGGATCTGGAGCTCGCCGTGCTGAAACGACACGATGGTCGAGGCGTCGCGACACGGGGTCTCACCGGCGTCGACGGCAACATCGACCCCCTCCAGGATGCGACCCTCCACCGTGATAAAACTTGCCGGCGCGGGCGCGCCATGCGTGTTGGCGCTGGTGCAGGCAAGGGGGCTGCCACAGGCGCGAATGAGCGCCTGCACCACGGGCGAGGCCGAAGCGCGAAGTGCCACCGTGTCGTCGGCAGCGCGCATAAAGGTCGGCACGCAGGGGGCTGCCTTGACCACGATAGTCAGGGCTCCCGGCCAGCATCGTCGCGCGAGTATGCGGGCATCTTCCGGGATATCCACGCTATAGCGGTCGAGTGCTTCGACGCCATCGACCAGCCAAGCGACGGTTTGCGTGAGTTCACGTTGCTTGAGAGTGAAGATACGGCGATAGCCGGTGCCGAGCGCAGGGACTGCGGCGCCATTGACGGCAGCCTGCGGATCGCGCGGCCACGATGGGAATTCGCTTGTATCTTGGGGCACGGCGTCCGAGAAGGCGTTGACTGCCACGGCGACACCGTAGACGGTCTCGGTCGGGATCAAAGCCAGGCCGCCGCGGCCGAGCACCTCGGCCGTGCGCTCGACGGCAAGCCGATGCGGCTCGCGCGTTCCCTCGTATACCCGATAGACCGTCTGCATGTGTATGCCAGCCCCTTACGCTCTGGTGCAAGTTTGTTTACTGTGGGGCATTCTCGCACGAAACGTTCAACCTATTTGCCCAGAGCGCATGTTGGTTTGGTGAGCGGCTCTAGTAGTCGGTGAAAGTGAGGGGGTTATTGGACTGCGACGAACTTCTTTGGCCTGCCGGCGTGGCGTTCTTGGGCGGCGTAGCGCTCGATGCTGCCTATCGTTATCATCCGACGGCCGTCGACGAGTTCAACATCGAGCTTTCCGGCTTTGACCAGCGCGGTAATCCGCGGAGCGGAGACTTTGAGGTCCAGCGCTGCGTCTTTAAATGTTCGGCACGCCGCTTCCCGAGCGTCCTCGTGGTCGATTTCGACTGAAAGGGCCACGACCTCGGCCGAGCGTTCGTACCCTGCCGGAGTCAAACCGTTGTTGAGGTCGTCGGCCAAAAACGCCATCAGCGCCTCGGTGGCATGGGCAATCGCTTCTTCGCGCGTATCGCCATCGGCAAAGGCGCCGGGAATCTGCGGGAAGCTAGCGCAGTAACCATCGTCTTCTTTTATGAGAACGCAGTCATAGGTAAATCGCTGCCTCATTTTGCCTCCAACTACCATCCAGCTTGGCGACGAATACTTGCCCACGTGCCCTTCTTTGGTCGATCACCACCAGAGCCGTTCACGGTGACAACGCGGTCACCAGAAACATACTTAGCATGACTACCGACTTGCGCGACCTTCACGAATCCATCGTGCTTGAGTAGGGCAATGATTTCCCGAAAGGTAGGAGGTTGCATGGGCCGACCTCTTTCAGCCGTCCTAATTATAAACTACTTTATAATTTTTGCTAACCAGTTAATAAATATTACTGGCGCTGTTTGGGCTCGGTGACGATGGCTCGGACGATGCGGGGGCGATCGGTGAGGTCGTGGACGATGCGCACGTCCGACAGACCCGCTTGGCGGCAGAGCTCGGCCGCAGCGTCGAGCGCGCCCTCGTAGAGCTCGCAGGCAAAGAGGCCGCCGGCGCGCAACATGTAGGGCGCCGCGTTGAGCAGGCGGCGGAAGATATCGAGGCCGTCGGCGCCACCCTCGAGCGCCAGATCGGGCTCAAAGTCCTTGACCTCGTGCGGCAGCGAGCGCATGACATCGGTGGGGATGTAGGGCGGGTTGGAGACGAGTACGTCAAAGGTGCCCCACTCTTCGCGGGGAATGGAGCTCACCAGGTTTGTGAGGCTGAAGGCAACCTCGTCGGACGTGAGGCCAAGCGCATCACGGTTCTTGGTAGCAAGGTCGATGGCGCGCGGCTCGATATCGGTAGCAGTGCAGGTAACGTGGCCGCGGCGCTCCCAGGCAAGGGAGAGCGAAATGCAGCCCGTGCCGCAGCCGACCTCGAGAACGCGGGTAGTGCGGGGCTCAGCTGGGGCAGATACGTTGGCCTCGGCGGCATCTTGCGCGGGAGTCGCCTGTTGGTCGTTGTCCTCAATGGCGATGCCGTATTCGTCGAGCTCGGGCTCGGGGGTTTCCATGGCCTCTGCTTCTGCCGCTTCGGCTTCTGCCGCCTGCGCGGCGGCTTCCTCGGCCTCGCGATCGGCCAGTTCCTCGGCATAAGCGCGACTGCCCAGCACATCGCCGCCTAGCGCCGCCTCGTCGGCAGCTGTGAGGTTGGCGGCACGGCGCTCGGCCGTCGCTCGCTCGTCGGCCAATGCGGCCTCGGCCTTGCGTGCCTCCTCGACCTCATCGTTCCAAGGCAGCTCAACACGCTGACGGGCAGCGGCCTCGGGGCTCAGTACCTCGGCATCCAGATAATTGAGGACTTCCTCGACGAGCATCTCGGTCTCGGGGCGCGGAATGAGCACACCGGGGGCGCACGCGACGTCGATCATGCGAAACTGCGTGCTGCCCGTGATGTATTGCAGCGGCTCGCCCTTAGCGCGGCGGACAACGGCCGCATGCATGGTCTCGAG
The DNA here is from genome assembly GCA_902470765.1 of uncultured Collinsella sp. Taxonomy (GTDB): domain Bacteria; phylum Actinomycetota; class Coriobacteriia; order Coriobacteriales; family Coriobacteriaceae; genus Collinsella. Next base: position 21,843 of record CABRHW010000020.1, on the reverse strand, counting down.
CTGGGCCGCGTTAAGCGTCTCGTCCATACGCATATATAGGTCAATGCGCGCCAGGCCCGTGGCGGCGCACAGCAGCCACTCGGCAGAAAGACGGGGATGCTCCTCGCCGCGCTCGGCCAGGTACTCCTTGGTCCACTCGAGACAACGCTTGATGGTCCAGATCTCGTTTGCCATGGGGCCCTCCCCTCTTAAGCGCCGGGCGGCGCGCGAATGTCGGAGCAGATTGTAAGCGAGGCCAGCGCCTGGCAAGGGACGATTGAAGGCGATTATCGAGAATCAGCCCAGAATTTTGCTTGGAGCCCACCTGAAGTGTTCATTCGTCGACGTCTAAATCTGCATCCGTCAAGTTTTTGGCAAGGTTGCCCCAAAACTGACCAATATCTAACCAAGAACTTGCCAAATCACTTGACGCGCGACCCATCAAAAATCGCCCCGCGACTTCTTGGACAATTTTTCGAGCAATATTTTCGATAGCAGATATATGCCGTCAATTACCTTAAGCAGGTAAGCAGCTCAAATGCCATAACAGCCGACTGAATAACATCTCAAAGCAATGTACCCAACCTAGTCATTTAAGAACGTCCCCAATGACTACATCTAAGGCGCCGCAGGTTGAGCATAAGTCAGCGAAAACGCCCCTAAGCGAGCAAGGTGACGTGAAAGAGGAGGAAAGCGTACTTTGGTACGCGACCGACGATTGAACGTCAGATTGCCGCTTAGGGGCGTTTGCAGCGTCGAGTCGTTACGCGGTTTGTAAAACCGCGTAACCTACACGGCCTGTGCCAGCTTCTCGGCACGCTCGGCGGCGGCGAGCGCCTCGATGACGGTGCCGAGCTGGTCGCCCAGGAGGACGCCATTGTAGGTGGAGTTGAAACCGATGCGGTGATCGGTCACGCGGTCCTGGGGCTGGTTGTAGGTACGGATCTTCTCGGAACGGTTGCCGTGGCCGATCTGGCTCTGGCGCTCGGCACCGAGCTCTGCCTGCTGCTTCTCGAGCTCCATCTCGTACAGACGGGCGCGCAGCATCTGCATGCAGACTTCGCGGTTCTGGATCTGGGAGCGCTGTTCCTGCGACTGCACCACGGTGTTGGTGGGCAGGTGGGTGATGCGCACGGCGGAATAAGTGGTGTTAACGCACTGACCGCCAGGACCGGAGGCGCAGTAGGTGTCGATGCGCAGGTCGGACTGGTTGATCTGGACGTCGATCTCCTCGGCTTCGGGAAGTACGGCGACGGTCGCCGTGGAGGTCTGGATACGGCCCTGGGACTCGGTCTTGGGAACGCGCTGGACGCGGTGCACGCCGGACTCGAACTTCATGACGGAGTAGACGCGGTCGCCCTCGACCTTGAACTCGATGGACTTAAAGCCGCCGGCCTCGCTGGGGCTGGAGTCGAGCACGGTGGTCTTCCAGCCGCGCGACTCGCAGAAGCGCTGATACATCTTGTACAGATCGCCGGCAAAGATAGCCGCCTCGTCGCCACCAGCGGCGGAGCGAATCTCGACGATGGTGTTCTTGTCGTCGTTGGGGTCGCTCGGGATGAGCATGTACTTAATGTCTTCCTCGAGCTGGGGAAGCTTGGCCTCGTTTTCGGAGATGTCCATCTGGAGCATCTCCTTCTCATCGGCATCGGTAGTATCGTGGAGCATTTCCTTGGCAGCCTCGATGTCATCGAGCGCGCCGATGTACTCGCGCGAGGCAGCGATGAGGTCGGACTGGTGCGCGTACTCCTTGTTGAGACGCGTGAACTCCTTGATATCGGAAGCGACGGCCGGGTCGGAAAGCTTTTTCTCGAGCTCCTCGTAGGCCTTGATGATCTTTTCGAGCTTGTCGCGCATGACGGGACTCCTTTATATGCGTGAAGGTGAAAATCGGCAGAATTGATGGGGCGCACGGCGCCATTGCGGGGGTAAGTCCAGCTAGAGCATGTCGATTTTCAGATACATGCGCATCCCTTCGCGTACGGGGTACATAGTTGCGGTCTAACCCATACATGATAGCGTGCGCAGGCAAACCTGCATATAACCCGCACGGAATCCGACAAAGGGAGAGTCCCTTTGTCGGATTCTAGAGCGTATGGAGCAGGGCGATGAGGAAGCGAACACCCTGGAGGTAGGCGCGGCGGGTGATGCGCTCGTTGGTGCCGTGGACGCCGCGGTCGCACTCGTCATCGTCGACCACAAACGCCGAAAAACGAATGCATTCGGAGCAAATGTGCTGGTAGTTGGCAGCGTCGGTCGCGCCGATCACGGTCGAGGGGACAATCGCCAACGGCTCGGATGATCCGTTTTCCTCCGTCCCCTTTGGATCGCAGAAATAGCGGGCGGCGATGGAGCGAACCGCCTCGAGGCCGGGACCACCGATGCGCGGGGACGGCGAGGGCTCGGAGCTGCCGGGGCCCAGCTCCACTTCGACACGACCGGCAAGGTCCGCCCCGGCAACCGCCTCACGGCAGCGCGCCACAACGTCGGCCACACTCGTGCCCTCGAGCATGCGGAAATTGATACTGGCCCACATATCCTGCGGCATCACGTTAGCACCGGTGCTACCGCCCTCGATTTGGGTCGGTGCACAGGTGGTGGTCACGAGCGGATAGAGCTTCTTGCTGGCAAGGCACTCGCGCACGATGGCGTCCTTGTTGGAGGCAATCTCGTCGGCCGTGCAGAGTCCCAGCTCGACGAGCTGTGCGACAAGCAGGTCCGTGACGCGCGTCGGCCATTCGATATCGCAGATTGCGGCGATGGCACGGCCGAGCACCTCGAGCGACGTGCCGCCGTAGGGGTTGGAAGAATGTCCGCCCTCGCTACGCGTCCTCAACACGATATCGGCGTAGCCCTTCTCCGCGAGATCGGCATGCATAAGCCAGCCCTCGCCCGCGCCGTACTCGGCAGCCGGAACGATGCGGTAGTCGCCCTCGTCGATCAGGTACTCAAGCTCAATGCCGCGCTCCTCGAGCGCGCGGCCGATGGCGCCTGCGCCGTACTGCGTCGTCTCCTCGTCCTGACCAAAGGCCAGGAGCAGCGTGCGCTCGTGCTGCCAACCGTGCGCCAGCGCATACTCAACCGCCTCGAGAATACCTGCGACCTGGTCTTTCATGTCGATGGCACCGCGGCCCCAAATGTAGGCGTCGTCCACGTGCCCGCTAAAGGGGGCGTGCGTCCAGTCGGCCTCGGTACCCGGCACCACGGGGACCACGTCCATGTGGCCCATGAGCATAACGGGCTTGAGAGCAGGGTCGGAGCCGACAAGCGTCACCAACAGCGAGTGGTCGATAAGCTCGACCTCGCCCGCCGCAAACACGCGCGGCCAGGCCTGCTGCATATACGCGCGCAGGTCGTCGAACGGCTGCCAGTCCACCGCCTCGGCATCCATACTCGAAATGGTCGGAAACGACAGCACGCGACCCAGGCGCTCGCATGCGCCGGCCTTGTCCAAATCGGCAAAATCATCCTCATGCGCAAAGAAGCGCCAAACCTCGGCCATGACATCCTTTCGATTGTGATGACGAGGGCCGCCCCACCGGAGCGGCCCTGCCACATAAGCGTTTGCGGTCGGTTATTTGTCCTCGAGATAACGCGAGAGGAACTCGCGGGTGCGCTGGTGCTTGGGGTTGCCGAAGAGCTCGGCCGGCGCGGCGTCCTCGAGCACCACGCCCTTGTCCATAAAGACCACGCGGTCGGACACCGTGCGGGCAAAGGCCATCTCGTGCGTGACGACGACCATGGTCATGCCGTCGGCGGCGAGCTTGCGCATGACCTCGAGCACCTCGCCCACGATCTCGGGGTCGAGCGCGGAGGTCGGCTCGTCGAACAGCATGATCTGCGGATTCATACATAGGGCACGAGCGATGGCCACGCGCTGCTTTTGGCCGCCGGACAGGCGACCAACGGCGGCGTGCGCGAACTTCTCGAGTCCCACGCTCGTCAGATGCTCCAGCGCGACCTTTTCGGCCTCGGCCTTGCTCATCTTTTTGAGCGTGACGGGCGCGAGCGTACAGTTGTCGAGCACATCCATGTTGTTGAAGAGGTTGAAGCCCTGGAACACCATGCCGATGTCCTCGCGCAGCTTGTTGATGTTGCAGCGCTCGGCCGTGAGGTCCTGGCCGTGGAACCAGATGTGGCCCGCGTCCGGGGTCTCGAGCAGGTTGAGGCAGCGCAGGAAGGTCGACTTGCCCGAACCCGAGGCGCCGATGATGGTGACGACCTCACCGGGATTGACAGCGAGGTCGATGCCCTTAAGCACCTCAAGCGAGCCAAAGCTCTTGCGCAGGCCCTCAACGCGGATAAGCGGCTCATTGGTCTGTGCGGCGGCCGCGGTGCCGGTAGTGGCGGTATCTGCCATGATGATTCTCCTCGTCTTGAGCCTAGTTGGAGCTGGGCAGCGTTGCCGGGGCCTCGGCGCCGAGCTTTTTGCCGAAGGCCTCGAGCAGGCGGCTCGCCACGAGCGTCAGGATCAGGTAGACCACAAGCGACACGCAGTAGACCTCCATCTGGCGATAGTACACGCCGGCGACGGTGGTGGTGGCGTACATAAGGTCGAACACGCCGATGACCGAGAGCACCGACGAATCCTTGATGTTGATGATGAGCTCGTTGGTGAGCGCCGGAATCGCGTTTTTAATGCCCTGCGGAAACACGACCTTGCGCATAGCCTGCCACTGCGACAGACCCAGCGAGCGCGCTGCCTCGGCCTGGCCGGGATCGATGGACTCGATGCCGCCGCGCAGGACCTCCATCATGTAGGCGGTGGAGTTGAGCGAGATGGTGACGAGACCGGCGGTGAAGGTGCTTCAGATCTGGTTGGCCTGGGCGGTCTCGAAGCCCATGCCGCGCAGGACGGTAAAGCCCGCATAGTAGATGAGCAGACCCTGAACCATCATGGGTGTGCCGCGCACGATGGTGGAGTAGACGGTCGCAAAACCGCGGCCGATGCTCTTAAAGAAGCGCACCAGGTCGTTGTCTACGCGGTCGAAGGTCTGAATACGCAGGAACACAAAGAGCAGCGCCAGGAAGAATGCGATGACGGTGCCGAAGGTGGCAAGCGCGATGGTGATCTCGATGCCGCGGATAAAGAAGTCCCCGCTCTTGTAGGTCATGTAGACCAGGCTCGACAAAAAGTCGCTGGGGTTGGAGTCCGAGACAATGCTCACCTGCACCAGATCGATAAACGACATGACGCAACGGTCCACGAAAAAGATTGCCGCGATGGCGACCACAACATAGCTGCCCAGGCGCGCGCCACGGCGGAAACGCCCGGATGCGAACGGCGACGTTTCGCGATAGTCGCTCCAGTGCATAAGCTTGGTGACCAGCGCCGCCGCCGACACGACGAGCCAGGCCCAAAGAATTGCCCAGAGGCAGTCCTGGAAAATACCGGTGGGGGCCAAGAAGCTCAGCGGCGTGGGGTTGCGCTGGCTAAACGCCAGGCCGAGCGCCGCGATAACGCTCGTGCCCAGGTATACATAACGGTGGTCTGCCTTGATAAAGGAGGCCAGGCGATTGATGGTTTTCATGCTGCCTCCCTATGCCGGCTGACGGTCGAGGCACGCGTCCCACATTTGGTCGCGCTCCTCTTGGCTAATGCCCTTGAGTGTCTTGTCGATGAGTTTAAGCAGCTTGTCCGAGCCCTTGCGGCAGCCGACGTTTGCCGTGACCTCCTGCTTGAAACCCTCGCCCTCGGCAAATTGAATCGGCACGATACCCGGGTTTTGGGCCATATAGCCCTTCTCGTTCTCGGTGTTGTAGGTCACGGCGTCGCACGTGCCCTGCAGCAGATTCGAAAACACCGTGGGGACCGAATCGACCGGGTTTTTGTGGACGACGCCCGGGATCTCGTCGATGACGGTATCGAGCATGGTGTCCTTTTGGCCGAGCACCGTGGCACCACTGAAATCGCTGAGCTTGGTGGCGTTCTGGTAAGGCGAGCCCTCTTTTACGAACAGGCCAAAGTAGCCAATGAAGTACGGGTCGGAAAAGCCGACGGACTCCTCGCGCTCGGGCGTGGCGCTCATGCCGGCGATGATGAGGTCAATCTGGCCGTTGTTGAGCGAGTCGATAAGGCCCGAGAAGCTCTGCTTGACGGCGACGGGCTCGCCGCCGAGAGCCTTGCAGACGATCTTGGCGATCTGCACGTCGTAGCCATCGGCATAGGCGCCCTGCACGTTGTCGATGGGGATCGTGAACTCGCTGGCCTCGGAAACCTGCCAGTTGTACGGGGCGTAGGCCGCCTCCATGCCGATGCGGATCTTGTCCTTGCCGATAACGGAATCGGACAGGTCGTCGCGACCGCCGCCCGTCGTGGGCTGAACCACCTTGAGCGTGGACGGGCGCTGACAGCCGGCGAGCGCGCCGGCGACAACGGTAGCGCTCGCAGCAAGCGCACTGCCTAAGAAGATACGACGGCTGCACACCGGCTGCGGATGCGCGTCGCGTTGATGGGGAGAATGCATAATCTGCCTTCCCTGTTGAATTGTATGCTGACGACTTAACAGGATATACGCCAGCGACCAGTAGCGCAGCACAAGCTCGAAAAATTAATAGACACGCGGTAGTCATTGGGAACGTCGATGTTTTGGCAATGCCAGCGAGCGCCGCCCAGAGCGAACAAGTTGGCATGAAAAAGGCACGGCATAGACCTTCTGGTCATGCCGTGCCTTTTGAATGACAAATTGTCGCTCTGGGTGGCGCGCAGCGTCGACCGACCCGCCGTTCGTCAGAACGGCGGAACCTAAGGGCGCGGCGTCGACCGGTCCGCCGTTCGTTAGAACGGCGGAACCTCTAGAGCAAGGTGACGCTAAAGCTGCGGACGTCCGTCTCGCCCGGCGCCAGCGTAACGGTGTTGACCTTGTGCTCAAAGACGTCGTCCTCGGTGTCCATGGTGGTATGACCGGTCCAGGGCTCGAGCGCCACAAACGGGGCGTCGTTGGCAGCAGACCACACGCCGATGTACTTAAAGCCCTCAAAGTCGATCTTGACGCCGTGGCCCGACTTGCGACCGCGCAGCGTGAGCGTGGAGCCCGGAGTATCGGTGAACATGATGGCGTCGTTATCGAAGCTGCGGTGCGTGATGGGCAGCACGTCCGAGTTATCGGGAGCCTTGTAGCTACCCTCGAACGTCATAAGACCGTCGGGCGTGATGATGGGGGCCTCGTTAGTCCAAACCTCGGTAAACGCCAGCTCATAATCCTCGAATGCCTCGTCCTCGGCACCGGGGACGGGTACGTTAAACGCAGGGTGGCCGCCCACCGAGAACGGCAGGTCCACGTCGCCGGTATTGGTGACGGCAAAGGTCTGGGTGAGCGTGGCGTCGCCGGTCAGGGCATAGGTCATGTTGAGCTTAAAGTGGAAGGGGAAAGCCTTGAGCGACTCGGGCGTGTCGGTGATCTCGTAGGTGACGGACGAGCCGTCCTCGGAGACCTCGACCAGCTTGTGCTCGACGATGCGCGCGAGGCCGTGGCGCGGCATCTCGCAGGTGCCGGCCGCAGACGTCGCCGTGTTGTTGCGCAGCGAGCCCACAATGGGGAACAGGATGGGCGCATGCTTGCCCCAAAAGGCGGGGTCACCCTGCCACAGATACTCGTTGCCGTTGAGGGCAAGGCTCGTGAGCTGGGCTCCCATGGAATCGATGGCCGCGGTGAGGCCGCCGCGCTTGACGGTGGTGACGGTGGACATGCTACTTCCTCCAAAAGTAAACAACAGTGTCGAGGGCTATTGTCCCACTCTTGGCGGCAAGGAGAAGCGGCAGGCGCAGTTATTGAGCGATTGCGTAAAGGTCGAACCCGCCCTGCGGTGTGCTGTCGACCGTATCGGGCGCCTGCGAGTTAAAGCTCACGGGAACCATGCGCTTTGAGGCGCGGAAGCGCGTGCCATCGGTGGCGACGGGCGGCTCGTCGACGGTGAGCTCGTAGTCGCCGGGCTTGAGTTCGATGCCGTCGCCAGCGGAGTTGACATATTGATACTCGTCAATCACCTGCCCCCTGAGCGTGCGGCCCACGATATGGATGAGCATCTGGCTGTCGCCGCGCGCGGTGTCCCATGTCGCACCGTCCTTGACCTCGACCGACACGTGCACCGAACGCGTGCGGCTGAGCGATTGTTCGACAGACATCTCGACCTTGGCGGCATCTTTGCGCTGTTGCTCCACATGGCTCCAGACATTTCCGATCGCCGAGCAAGCGATGACGCCGGCCATGAAGGCGATGAGGATGGGGCCGAGCGGGGAGCGGCGGCCCGCGTCTTCCTCGCGAGCTAGGTCGGGGCGATGCGTGGGCGCAGGCGCCTGAGCACCATGCGCGGGCACGTCGAGTATGCTGAAGGATGCCGTGCTGCCGGGGTCGATGTTATGGCGCGGCTGCGGGGTCTTGGCCGGCGAGATGGACATGTCCGCCGGCTCGCCGAGCGTGGCCGTGGCATCGGCCTTAGCCTCATCGGCCTCGGCTTGGGCCCAAGCCTGCTCAAAGGTCAGGGGCTCGGCGGCATCGGAGGCGGCGTCAGGCTCGACAGCGGCATCGTTGCCGGTCTCGTCCTCGTCGCTCGACACGTCACGCGGCGCGGGCTCGTCCCGCTCCTCGTCCGGAGCCTCGCCCTCGCTATACCACCATTCAAAGTTATCGATATCCATACGGGGCGCCCCTTAGGCCTCGCAAATAAACACTTGCTAGCCTTATACCCCCAGACGGCGCTGGAGCTCGCCGGCACAGACAGGAAAACCGTCACAATATTCGACGCTTTTCCTCGATTTCGAGATTTTCATCGAATGTTGTGACGGTTTGGGCGACTGGCTGGCAGCGCAATGTGACAAAGAGACTGTTCCTTTGTCACATTCTGTTAGAGTTGCAGGGATTGAATCCCGCTTATTCATGCGACATTGGAGTGACAACCTTGACCGCCGCAACCACGCCTAAAAGTAAGTCAACCGCCGCCGCGCTCTCCCCCGCGCGCACCAAGCTCTGCCTGGCGTTGCTCGTGCTTTTGGGGTTCTCGCTCGGCTGCTCCGAATTCGTGGTCATCGGCATCGAAAGCGATTTGGCAACGGAACTCGGCGTATCACTTGCCACTGCGGGCCAGCTCATCAGCGTGTTCGCACTCGTCTACGCTATCGCCACGCCGGTGCTTGCGCTCAGCACGGGGCGATTCCGCCGTTACCAGTTGCTCGTGTGCTACAGCATCGTCTTTGTGCTGGGCAATCTTGTCATGGCTCTGGCGCCCAACTTTCAAGTGCTGTTCGCCTCGCGCATCATTTTGGGCTCTGTCTCGGGCGCACTGCTCGCCGTGGGTGTGACGTACATCCCCGAGCTGCTGTCTCCGCAGCAAACTTCGCTTGCCATCTCGGTGGTATATGGTGCGTTTTCCGTGGCAATGGTCTTTGTCACTTCGATCGGCAAGTTTGTGGCCGACACGCTCGATTGGCACGTGGCCATGTACGGCACGCTGACCTTTGCCGTTCTGATCTGCGGAGCGCTTGTGGCGTTTATGCCGCGCGCTGGGCAAACCGATGAGCCTGCCACCTTTCGCGAGCAGGCGGGTCTGCTACGCGAGCCGAGCATCATCACCGGCATGCTCATCTTTTTGTTTGGCGTGGGCTCGGTCTATGTGTTCTACGGCTACGTGACGCCTTATCTTGAGCAGGTGCTGGGCATGGGCACGGTCGAAGCCAGTACCACGCTTATGGCCTACGGCGTGTTCTGCCTGATCTCGAACATCCTGGGCGGATGGATCGATGCGCGCTTTGGCATGAAGGCGCTGCTTGTGACGTTTGTGCTACAGGCTGCGGCATTGTTTGGGCTGTTTGCCGTAGGTGCTGCCATGCCGCTCGCGCTGGTCTTTGTCTTTAGCTTGGCGCTGCTCATGTACCTGTTCTCGGTGTCGTGCATCACGCACTTTATGGACGTGGCACGCAGCCGCCATCCCAAGTCGATGGTACTCGCAAGTTCGGTGGAGCCCATGGCGTTTAACGTCGGCATCTCGTTTGGCACCGCAGTGGGCGGCGCCGTGGTAAGCAGCGTTGGCATTGCGCACGTGGGCGCCGTGGGCGCCGCGTTCTCGCTTGTGGCCTGGGCGCTCACGCTGGTGACGATTAAGCTGGCACGTTGGGAGCGTCGTCGTCAATCGGCACAACCCCGGATGCAGGCATAGGGGCGAACATAGCCCAAGGTGGCGAGTAACCGGTGAAAACCGTCCCATACGAGTACTGTTTATCCGCCTGCAAGCTCCAGCAGTGCAATTTCGTGTACTTCAGATACACACTTTTCTACAATTTCGTGTATTTCAAGTACACGAAATGCGTGTGGGGCAACTCAAAGGCGGCGACAGACGCATTGTCTGCCGCCGCCTTTTATACCGGATTTTATAGATATGTGGGGCGTTTACTCCATGCCCAGCAGCTCGCGCATCTGGGTTGCGTAGTTAGAAGCCATGTTGCCGTAGACAATCTGCACGCCGCCGTTAACATGCACGATGCCACGCGCTTCGAGCTTTTCGGTAAACTCGGCGTCATCAACCACCTTGTCACAGTCATTGAGCTGGATGCGCAGACGGGTGAAGCAGGCCTCGACAGACTTAATGTTGTTGTCGCCGCCCACTGCCTCAACGATGGCGGGAATGAGGTCGCTGATCACGGTCTTGGGAGCCTTTTCGGCCTCATCGTCGGACTCTTCCTCGCGGCCGGGGGTCTTAAGGCCCTTCTTAAGAATGATGAACTTGAAGACGAAGTAGTACACCACGAAGTAGATGGGGCCGAGGAACAGGATAACCTGCCAGTTGGAGCCCTTGGCTGCACCCATAATGCCGTTAAAGATCAACGACAGGAGCGGGCCGCCAAAGGATGCAGAGCCAGCCACGTTGAACTGCAGGATATAGGTCAGCGCATAGGCAAGACCAGCCATGAGAGCGTGGAACACGTAGAGGATGGGCGCGATAAACAGGAAGGAGTACTCGAGCGGCTCGGTAATGCCGGAGAGGATGCAAGGCACCACGATGGCGATCATGAGCGCTGCGGTCTTCTTCTTGTTCTTGGGAAGCGCCGTCTTGTAGAAGGCGAGCGCGGCACCGGGCAGACCGAACATGGCGAAGATAACCTTGCCGTTCATAACAAAACGGCTGACCTCGATGTTAAACGGCGTGTTGGCAGAGCCCAGGATCGCATTGTAGATGTTGATGGCGCCCTGAACGGTCTGGCCATCAATGGTCTCAACGCCGCCGAGCGATGTGAAGAAGAACGGCAGATAGACGAAGTGGTGCAAACCAAAGGGCAGAAGCATGCGCTCGCCGGCGCCGTAGACAAATGCTCCGAAGGCACCCGTGGTCTTGATGAACTCGGAAAGCGCACCAAGGGCGTTCTGAATAAACGGGAAGACAAAAGACATGACCAACGCGAGGATGCTGCATGAGAGCAATGTCACCGCCGGGATGAAGCGCGTGCCGTTAAAGATGGAGAGCACGGCAGGCAGCTCAATCTTGTAGTAACGGTTATGCAGCCATGCGACAATCGCGCCCACCAGAAGGCCGCCGATAACGCCGGTGTCGAGCGTGGTTATACCGAGAATCGTGCTTTGTCCCGTCGTAAGATTCGCGGGATCGATGACACCGGTCGCCGTAAGGAACGTGCCCATCACGGAGTTCATGCACATGTAGCCCAAAAAGCCACAAAGCGCCGCGGTAGCCTTCTCGGACTTGGCAAAGCCATAGGCGAGACAGATCGAGAAGATAACCGGAATGTTGTTCATAACGATGCCGGCTGCGGCCTTGAGAATCGAGAAGAAGATCGCAAAGCCCGGAGCAGCAAGCCAGGGAACAGCTGCCGTAAGGGTGGGGCTGGTAAAGGCATTGCCAAAGCCCTGAAGGATGCCGGCGATTGGCAGAATCAGGACGGGCGTCATGAGGACCTTGCCCAGGCGCTGGAACTTTGCCAGCAGCTCGTCTTTGTTCATGGGATACCCCTCTTAAAGAAACGGGGCGTGCAGTCCTACGATCCACACGCCCCATAACAGTTATCAAGCGCTATAGAACTGACTACTTAAGCTCCGGCCAGTAATCCTTATTGGCCTCGATGAGCTTATCGAGCACTTTACGAGCCTTCTTTGCGTCACCGACCAGACGATTAAGCGTGAGTGCCTGCAAAGCCTTCTCGTAAGAACCTTCCATCCAAGCCTCAACAGTCAGACGCTCATAGGCGTACTGGTTCTCCATAAGGCCGCGATAGAAGGTGCCAATCTTGCCGACAGCATAGGGCTGCGGGCCATTGGCGCCCACGCTTGCCGCGACCTCGACCATGGCGTCATCGGGCATGCCCTCGATAATCCCGTTGTTGGGAACCATGACAATGAAGGTCTTGTTGGTGTTGCGATAAATGGCCGACGTGATTTCCACGATCATATCGCCATGAGCATCGTTCTGCACAACCGAGGAGTTCTTTGCGGTGCCGACTTTGGCAACGCGCTCGCACTCGGCGAACACGCGCTTCTCACGACCGTTGATAACCTCGTCGGAGCGAGTGTAGTCGGGGTCGAGGTGAGCGACCTTGTACTCGGGATACAGATAGTACTGCAGATAAGTGTTAGGCAGATAGTCGGGGAAGTCCTCGAGCATGTCCTTGACCATGGCGTAGGTGTCGAGCCAGGACTGGTCACGCTGCTCGGCATCGGCAGGAAGGAAGCCGTTCTTCTCCGTGTACTCCTTAATCTGCGGGACGAGGTCATGGCCCTCTTCATCGTAGATGTGCTTGAACCAACCGAAGTGATTGAGGCCAAAGTACACGGGCTCCGTCTTGCTCATATCGCGACCGAGCAGGCGACCGTAAGAGCGCATGAGGTTGACGGGCTGATCGCAGATGTTGAGGACGCGATGCTCATCGGGCAGGACGCGCTCGAGACCATATGCCACAATAGCAGCCGGGTTGGTGTAGTTGATAATCCACGCCTCCGGGCTATGAGCGCGAACGTCGTTGACGATCTCAACCATGTCATGCATGGAGCGCATACCGTAAGCCATGCCGCCAGGGCCCACCGTTTCCTGGCCGATGATTCCCATATGCAGCGGAATCTTCTCGTCCTTGCTACGCATCTCGTAGCCGCCGGTACGAATCTGGCAGAGCACAAAGTCGACGTCGGTGTAAGCCTCGTCCTTATCGGTGGTGTAACCAAACTCCACACCGGGCTCCTCCTCGGCGAAGAGGATCTTGCCAAACTCGCCGATCGGACGCTGACGCTCGGCATCGATGTCATAGAGCATCACGCGGTTCAGCGGCAGAATGTCCATGTGCTTGGTCAGGGCTTTAAGAATGCCAGGGCACCACGTGGAGCCGCCGCCAACGATCACAATATTGAGCTTATCCTTCATGTTCCGTCCCTCCAGGGTTGGCTGATCGGTGTTCTCGAAGACCTTGGGCTCCGCGGTTGTCCTCGGCTTGCTTCGTTTCGATTGCTATTTTGCGACATAAGGTCATTTGCGAGTCCCCGTGTGAGCCAATGCGAAACGGGGACACATGATTTCGCTCACAACACAGATATGTGTAGGCAAACACGCGCGTTTGCCCAGTTCATGGGCAATAGGCAATCTTGACCGATTACCGATTTCTCACTTGGCTACACAAAGCGGTACCATATGTACGGCGAGATGCAAGGGGCTGAAACATCTTATGAAAGATCAAGAATCTTTTTATGATCATGTGCGAGCTGGCGAGAGCAAGCTCAACGATCTCGAAAGCGAGATCATGCGCTACATCATCGAGCTGCGTGATGATATTGACGATGTCACGCTTAAGAGCGTTGCTGAACGGTTCTTCGTCGCTCCCAATACAATCGTCAGGCTTGCCCACAAGCTTGGCTTCTCGGGGTTTACGGAGCTCAAGCAATCGTATTCCGCCTCGCTCGACCGCAATCGATTCACTATCGAGGCACTTCCTCTTGATACCCAGCTCGTACAGACCAAAGATCTGCTTAACGACCGGGTCATCGATTCGGTTGTGAGTCTTATCCAGGACGCCTCGCATATCGTGTTCTTCTGCTCGGGCTTTTCGAAGTGCCCGTGCCTCGAAATGGCTGAAAAGCTCAAAATTATGGGCAAGAACACCGATACGCTCAGTGAACGCCACGTCATGAGGCATTACGCAGAACTCCTCGGCAAAAACGACCTGGTCTTCAGCGTTTCCGTAAGCGGCGAGACGCAGGTGTCTATTGACGCCACATCGATAGCCAAAACGCGCGGATGCAAGGTCGTCACGCTCACCGGCTTTTCTCGAAATTCTCTCTCGAAACTAGCCGACTACCCTATCTACACCGTGCAAAAAGAAATCCGCCTGGGCAGCATGGACCTCGACAGTCGATTGATGTTCTATTACGTTTTCGAATTGATATTTGAGCGCTACTTCAAACTGGCCAAGAAATAAAACTTGGCATGCGCCCGGCTTCGACTCTTTAGCGGCCTTCTATATGAAAGGTATCGTTCTATGCAACGCGTACTGTTTATCTGTCACGGCAATATCTGCCGCTCGACGATGGCTGAGTCGGTGTTTACTGAGCTGGTGCGCCGCGCCGGGCGCGAGGGCGAATTTGTCATCGATTCCGCTGCGACCTCGACCGAGGAGATTGGCAACCCGCCACATCACGGTACCGTTGCCAAGCTACGCGAGGTCGGGATTCCCGTCGTCGCACATCGCGCACGTCAGGTGCGTCGCGCGGAGTATGGCGACTGGGACCATATTGTCTATATGGATGCTGAGAACGCGCGTGGCCTGCGTCGCATCTTTGGCGACGACCCCGACGGCAAGATTACGCGCTTGCTCAATTGGACTGATCGCCCCGGCGACGTGGCCGATCCCTGGTACACCGGCAACTTCGATGCCACCTACCGCGACGTGCTCGCCGGCTGCACGGCCATGCTCGAGCAGCTGTAGGCAAGCGAGGTCGCGGACCACGCCTTCGGCGCGAAACGAGCGTGGATAATCTCCCACACTCATGAATGTGGCAAAGGGACTGCCCCTTTGCTACATCCGGGACTGGCCCTAGACCGGCTTGACCTCCAGCTTTATCCCCTCGGCGCAGGAGTCGCCCAAAACATCCGAAAGGGCCCAGGTCGCATATAGCGGCAAATAGAGAACCGCTCCGTTGCGCTCAACGTTGCCTCTCGAGAAAACGATCCCGAGCCTTACGCCATATTCAGCCGTATCAAGCACATGACCGAGCGCAGCGTGCGCGTGGTAATAGGAGCCCGATTTAACCTCGATCGGAACAGCCGTCCCATCCGGTCCATCGACCACAAAGTCCACTTCACCGCGCTTTTTTGTCTGATAGTAGTAAAGCTGGCGATTTTGGGTAGCCAGCTGCTGGGCCACCACGTTTTCGTAAATGCCGCCCAGATTGGGCTCCTTGCTATCAAGATACGCCGCTTGGGCGACTCCAACGGGGTAGCGCGCCATCAACATGCCCGTATCCGATTGATATAGCTTGAACTGCGATGGCCGTGCCGTCTTGAGCAGGGGCGATTTTGGCTCGGTTACGATATCGGCTTTGAGAGCAACGCCGGCATCGACAAGCCATACAAAATCTCGCTGATACTTCTCGTAGTGAGCCTTGGGGTCAATGGAATTGAGCACGAAGCGCTTGTTTTCGCCCTCGAGCATAATAGGGAGCTGATCGTAGATGCTCTGCACCTGAAGGGCTCGCCCGCTTGCATACTTGGAGATATCCCGCCGGTACTGTTCGTTGAGCTCTGACTGTAGCTGACGAACAGAGGCAAGGTCGCCCTGCGTGTCAAGGAAACGCTGCACGACCTCCGGCATTCCGCCGACAACGGTATAGGTCCTGAAGTTTGCCATCATCGCGTCATGAATGTAATCAGGAACGGACCTCTCGCTGATACACGCGTCACGTATCGTTTGGCGAGCCCCCTCGCTCACCCCGATTGCCCAGCAAAACTCCTCAAAATCGAGCGGGAACATCCTAAGCTCGTGGACATACCCCACGGGATAGGACCTGACGCCCTTGAACTGAGTCCCGAGCATTGACCCCGAAAACGCCCAACGGCACCTCCCGTCCTCAACAAGGAACTTTGCCATCGTCATGATGTCGGGGGCCTCTTGGACCTCATCGATAAACACGAGCGTTTTGCCTGGCGCAATCGACTTTCCCGAAAGAAGCGTCACCCTGCTGATGAAATCATCGGCATCCCGCGCCTCGAGAAGAGCATCTTTTGCCTGGCGGTTTTCCATGAGGTTAAGCTCGATGTAGGCTGCATGGTAGGCTTTGCCAAATGCGCGAATCGAATAGCTTTTGCCAATCTGGCGAGAACCCGTAATGAACAAGGCCTTTTGCTCGGAAGACTTCAGCCAACGCTCCAGCTCTGCCGCTATTTTCCTGCGCAGCATAGGCTCCCCCCCCCTCAGTGTCATCAAATGAAATGCAAAGTTTTATATGCTTGATTATCGATGAGATGTAGAATTTTTAGAACCTAAAATCGGATGAAATGCAGAGATTTGAGATTACAAGCACAATAGAAGGAGCACCACCGGCGAATGTGACAAAGGGACTGTCCCTTTGTCACATTGCGCTCAATTACTCGTCGACGATCTCGGCAAGCCAGACGTTCAGCGTATCGACCTCGGGGCAGCAGAACTTTGCCGTGCCGGGCTCGTTGCCGGGCACGGTGCCGCCGTAGCGCAGGATGTCGATATAGGGAAAGCCCACATGGCAGGCCATGGAGCACATCTTGCCGCGGTCGCGGTCGAAGTCGAACACGTCGCCCGGCTTGTGGCCATGGTGGCAGCGACACGTACCCAGCTGGTCCACGCAGCTAATGCGAATACGCGGGCGCTTGCCGCGCGGCGCACCAAGCGGCTTGTTCTCGCTCGCGGGCTCGGGGCGGCTCTCGCCGGCATTACTCATGGTCGATCACATCCAGGCAGGCCTCGATGGGCAGGCCGGCAGACTTGTCCTCCTGGTCAGCATTGCGCTCGATAAGCTCTGCCACCACGCGCATAGCGTCGGCCGTTGCGCGCTGCAGGCTCCAGCCAGCCATCACGCGGCCAACGAGCACTGCCGAGAACGTGTCGCCCGTGCCTGGGAAATAGACCGGGATCAGGTCGAAGGGAATCGTGAAGTACTCCCCCGCCACGTGATCGTAACCGATGACGGCGTTCGTGCCGTCGACCACAGCGCTCGTAATGACCACCGACTTGGCGCCCAGCGCGCGCATGGCGTCCACAAGGACGCGGGCTTCGTCGGGCGTGATTTGCTCTGCAATAGGTGTATCGGTGAGCAGACAGGCCTCGGTGTAGTTGGGAACCGCGTAGTCGGCGCACTCGAGCAGGTGCCTCATGAGGCCGATCGTGGACTCGGGCACACCGGCGTAGAGCTTGCCGTTGTCGCCCATGATGGGGTCGACGAACACCTTGGTGCCCTTTTGCGCGCGGCGGTGACAGAAGTCCGAAATGATACGCGTCTCTTCCTCGGTCACGATAAAGCCGGTCGAGATGGCGTCGAACTCAAAGCCGAGTTCCTCCCAGATGGCGAGACTCTGACGCACGTACTCCGTGGTGTCGTGGATGTAGAACTTGGGATAGTTGAGCGTATCGGACACCAGCGCCGTCGGCAGGTTGTGGATGCGGTAGCCCATATGCGACAGCACCGGAAGCATGGCGGAAAGCGCGACCTTGCCATAGCCGCACATATCGTTGATCAGCAGCAGCTGAGTGTTCTTCATGAGAGTCCCCCTTGGGTCGGGCATGGCGCGGCGGCGCCACCGTGCGACTAAGTGTAGCGCAGGGGACGTTGTGAACGGGCGCTGGCACCGCAGAGGACGAATTGTTGCGGAAAGGTTACGGGAAGGAGGAAGTTAGTCGTTGGGGACGTTCTTAAATGACTAGTCGACACAAGGAGTGTCCCCAAATGCCGGCACATAAGGAACGTCCCTAAGTGCCGCTCGAACATAATAAGTTTGGTACCTTGACATTTATTTACCGTGCTCCTAAATTGGTTAGGCACAAAACAATTCAACTACCTAACTAAAGAAAGGAGCGAAGCTTAGATATGTGTGTTGAACCACTCGTCCTTCCGCATGAGCCCGGCGGTGACCCGTCGCAACCGGTAGACATACCCGAAGCGGTCAGCGCCGAAGACAAACTCGCCAAGCGCATCCTGAGCGGCCTGGGCTTTTGCGGCCATTACATGCATTTTCATGGCGGAGGCGTGTCCGGCAAGGCGCCCATCATCTGCCTGCTGGCCAAGCAACCCGGCGGCGAGATGTCGCAGCAGGAACTCGGCATGCACTTTGACCTCAAGCCGGGGTCGCTTTCCGAGATCCTGTCCAAGCTCGAGCTCAACGGCCTCATCGAGCGCAGCCGTAACCCCAAGGATCGACGGCAGCTCACCATTCGCCTGACCGAAACCGGCCGGGAAAACGCCCGCATCGACCAGGCGGCCCGCATTCGCTTTAGAGAGCAAGCCTTTAGTGCCCTCACCCACGACGAGCGCGAGCAGCTCGCCGAAATGCTCGAGAAAATCCGTGTAACCTGGGAGGAACTGGATGATTAAAACCCTCATGGGCAGCATCCGCGACTATATGAAAGTCACCGTTGCCACGCCGTTGCTCGTGCTTGGCGAGGTGCTCTGCGAGATGCTGATTCCATTTATCACCGCCAACCTGATCGACGCCATCAAAGACGGCGCCACCGTAGCCGAGATGCTTCCCACCGCGGGCCTTTTGGTGCTCATCGCGCTGACATCGCTTGCTTTTGGCGCCGCGGCAGGCGTCACCTGCAGCCATGCGAGCTGCGGCTTCGCCAAGAACCTGCGTCACGACCTGTTCTACAAAATCCAGACGTTCAGCTTTGCCAACATCGATGAGTTCTCGAGCTCCTCGCTCGTCACGCGCCTGACCACCGACATCAACAACGTGCAGCAGGCCTTTATGATGATCATCCGTATCGCCGTGCGCGCGCCGCTGGTATTGATCTTCGCCTTTACCATGGCATTTATCATGGGCGGCAGCGTTGCCATGGTCTACCTGGTCATCATTCCGCTGCTGGGCTTTGGGCTGTTCTTTATCATCTTTAAGGTGCGCCCCATCTTCTCGCGCGTGTTCCACAAGTACGATGCCCTTAACGAGTCCGTCGAGGAAAACGTCACCGGCATGCGCGTGGTTAAGAGCTACGTACGCGAAGACTTTGAGAAGGAGAAGTTCGCGGCCGCCGCGCGCGATGTCCAGATGGACTTCACCCGCGCCGAGAAGCTGCTCGCCTTTAACAACCCCATGATGAACATCTGCGTCAACGGCGCGTTTGTCGTCATCATCTACCTGGGCTCCAAGCTCATCATCACGAGCCAGGGCACGCTGTTCGACGTGGGCCAGCTCTCCTCGACCTTTACCTATGGTTTCCAGATTCTCATGAGCCTGATGCAGCTGTCGATGATCTTTGTCATGGTGACCATGGCCGACGAATCGGCGCACCGCATTGCCGAGGTGCTGGCCGCCGAGCCCACGATCGCCGATCCCGCCGAGCCCGTGCTCGAGGTTGCCGACGGTTCCATCGACTTTGACCACGTGAGCTTTAAGTATTCCAAGCATGCGAAGCGCCAGGCGCTCGACGATATCGACCTGCACATTACGAGCGGCGAGACCATCGGCATCATCGGCGGCACCGGCTCGGCCAAGTCCACGCTCGTTAACCTCATCGCCCGCCTGTACGACACCACCGAAGGCGCTGTGCGCGTGGGCGGCGTGGACGTGCGCGACTACGACCTGGACGCGCTGCGTCACCAGGTCGCCATGGTGCTGCAGAAAAACGTGCTGTTTAGCGGCACCATCGCCGAGAACCTGCGTTGGGGCGACCCGAACGCCACCGACGAGGAAGTCCGCGAGGCAGCGCATCTGGCCTGCGCCGACGAGTTTGTCGACGGTTTCCCCAAGGGCTACGACACCTGGATCGAACAGGGCGGCTCTAACGTTTCGGGCGGTCAGAAGCAGCGCCTGTGCATTGCACGCGCCCTGCTGCGTCGCCCCAAGATCTTGATCCTGGACGACTCCACCAGCGCCGTCGACACCAAGACCGACGCCAAGATCCGCGCAGGGTTGGCAAGCTATCTGCCCAACACGACCAAGCTCATCATCGCCCAGCGCATCAGCTCCGTACAGGACGCAGACCGCATCATCGTCATGGAGGGCGGCCGAATCGCGCAGATCGGCAACCATGACGAGCTGCTTAAGACGAGCGAGATCTACCGCGAGACCTTTACCTCGCAAAACAAGATGTCTGCCGAAGGTACGCAAGACGCCGACGACGTCTCTGGCGACGCGAACACGGCGGCAGACAACACCGACATGACCGCAACGCAAGCTCAGACCCAGGAAGGAGGCGAGGCACATGAGTAAGGCAACGACCGCCGAGCGCGCGCTCAACCGTAAGGGCGGCACCATGTCGCGCCTCATCAAGACGCTCTTTGGCTTCTATCCCGTACTTTTGCCCCTCGTCGTCGCCGGCGTGGTGCTCTGCGCCATCATCAACTCCATCGGCGCGACCTTCCTGCAGAGCGCTCTGCAGATTATTAGCGAATCGTGGCAGTCGGGCGATTGGGAAGCCGCACAGCCCAAGATTCTGCAGCTCGTGACCACCCTCGCCTGCATCTACGGCGTCGGTGTCCTGTCCTCGCTCTTCTGGAACCGCGCCATGGCTATCGTCACGCAGGGCTCGCTCGAGAAGCTTCGCGAGATGATGTTCAACCGCATGCAGGACCTGCCGATCCGCTACTTCGACACGCACCAGCGCGGCGATATCATGAGCCACTACACCAACGACATCGATACGCTGCGCCAGATGATCAGTCAGTCGCTGCCCAACCTGCTCATGACGATCATCATCATCGTCACGGTGTTCTTTATCATGCTGTACTACAGCGTGTGGATGTGCCTGGTCATCATCGCCGGCGTCGCCTTTATGACCTTTATGACCAAGCTGCTCGGCTCCAATTCCGCGCGTTTCTTCATTGCGCAGCAGACCGAGCTCGGCGTGGTCGAGGGCCATATCGAGGAAGTCATGAACGGTCAGAAGGTCGTCAAGGCGTTCTGCCACGAGTCTGCCGCCGAGGCCGATTTTGACGAGCGCAACGAAAAGCTCTTCGAGGTCTCACAGAAGGCCAACATGTACGCCAACATCCTCATGCCCATTCTTATGAACCTGGGCAACCTGCTCTACGTGCTGGTCGCACTGGCCGGCGGTATTTTCCTGGCGCTGGGCGTGCCCAACCTGAGCATCTCGGGCATGGCGCTGTCCATCGCCGTCGTGGTGCCGTTCCTCAACATGACCAAGCAGTTCTGCGGACAGATCGGCCAGATCTCGCAGCAGATCAACGCCGTGGTCATGGGCCTCGCCGGCGCCGACCGCATCTTTGAGTTCATCGACGAGGAGCCCGAGGCCGACGAAGGCTACGTGACGCTCGTCAACGCACAGGTGAACCCCGAGACTTGGGAGTTCGAGGAGGCTGACCACCACACCGGCATGTGGGCATGGAAACATCCGCACCGCGCAACCGGCGAGATCGAGTACGTGCCGCTGCGCGGTGACCTGGTCATGGACAACGTGGACTTTGGCTACACGCCCGACCACGAGGTGCTGCATGGCGTGTCCGTGTTTGCCAAGCCGGGCCAGAAGGTCGCGTTTGTCGGCGCCACCGGTGCCGGCAAGACGACCATCACCAACCTCATCAACCGCTTCTATGACATTGCCGACGGCAAGATTCGCTACGACGGCATCAACGTCAATAAGATCCGCAAGGCCGATCTGCGCCGCTCGCTGGGCGTCGTGCTGCAGGACGTGAACCTGTTCACCGGCACCGTGATGGACAACATCCGCTACGGCAA
>CABRHW010000019.1 GCA_902470765.1 uncultured Collinsella sp. | reverse complement strand
AGGAGGCCACTTAATGTGGCCTCCGTCGTGAGCAGGACTGTAGAGCAGGAAACTTCATCAGTGCCCGCCCCACGGGAAACCGGCGGGATATACAGGTCCAGATGGGGCTTTGATGCATGGGTGGTCTGTGCTCGTGCAAATGGGTATCATATTTTGGTTATTGCATCGACTCTGTGATGCATGATTGTACGTTCCCGGCGGTCGGTTTGCCAGAAGCGCCCCGTCGGTTGTTCCAGACCCGTTTCGAAGAAAGGAAACAACACTCACCTATGGCAGCTAAAAAATCATCTCCCTTGAAGATCATCCCGCTCGGCGGCCTTGACGGCATCGGCAAGAACATGACGGTCTTCGAGTGCGGCGACGACATGGTGCTCGTCGACGCCGGTCTCATGTTCCCCGACGACTCCCAGCCCGGTATCGACCTGGTGCTTCCCGACTACACCTATGTTCTGGAGAACGAGGAGAAGCTCCGAGGTATCGTCGTCACTCACGGCCACGAGGACCACACCGGTTCGCTTCCGTATCTGCTGCAGGACCTCAACAATAAGGTGCCCATCTTCTCGAGCAAGCTGACGCTTGGCTTTATCGAGGGCAAGCTTTCTGAGTTCCGCATCCGCGCACCCAAGTTCCGCGAGGTCAAGGGCGGCAGCCATGTCAACCTCGGCGGCATCTCGCTCGACTTCTTCTCGATGACGCACTCCATCCCCGGCGCTCTGGGCGTGTTCATCCGCACCAATCAGGGCACCGTTATGCACACCGGCGACTTTAAGCTCGACCAGACGCCCATCGATGGCGTTACGCCCGACTATGCCGCTATCAGCCGCTTTGCCAAGCAGGGCATCGACCTGCTGCTTTCCGACTCCACCAATGCCACGGTTCCCGGCTTTACCAAGTCCGAGGCCGAGGTTGGTCCCAACCTGCTGCACGCCATCAAGAACGCCCCGGGTCGCGTGTTCGTCGCATCGTTCTCGAGCCACATCCATCGTTTGCAGCAGATCTGCGATGCCGCCCGCAAGTGCGGCCGTAAGGTCGTTGTGACCGGTCGCTCCATGCTCACGAACACCCGCGTGGCGCGCGAGCTCGGTTACCTCAACATTGATGACGCTGATATCATCGATGCCTTCGATATTGATAACCTGCCTGACGACAAGATCGTCGTCATGTGCACTGGTTCGCAGGGCGAGCCGCTGTCGGCCCTGTCCCGCATGGCCAATGGCGAGCACAAGACGCTCTCCATCCACGAGGGCGATACCGTTATCCTCTCGGCAACTCCCGTTCCCGGCAACGAGAAGGCCGTCCAGCAGGTCGTCAACAGCCTGGCCAAGCTCGGCTGCGACGTGTGGGATAAGAACCGCGCTCTCGTCCACGTCTCGGGTCACGGTAGCCAGGAGGAGCTCAAGCTTCTGATGGCCATGGCCAAGCCTACGTACTTTATGCCGGTCCACGGCGAGGCCGTGCATCTGCGCGCCCATGCCCAGCTGGCCCGCAAGATGGGTCTCAAGGACGATCATATCTTTATCCTCGATAACGGTGACACGCTCGAGATGCGCGGCGGTATCGTCAAGCGCGGTACGCCCGTCGAGTCCGGCGTCGTCTACGTCGACGGCCTGCGTATCGGCGATACCGACCCCATCGTCCTGCGCGATCGCCAGAAGCTCGCCAACGACGGTATGGTCACGGCCGTTGCCATCGTCTCCCTCAAACACAAGAAGATCGAGGCCATCGAGTTCTCGGGCCGCGGCGTCTCGTTTGCCATCGACGACCAGTTCTCCGAGGATGCCTCCGCGTCCATTATGAAGACGATCGAGAAGGGTAAGTTTAGCTTTACCAGCAGCGGTTCCGATGCCATTCGCAAGGCCGTGCGCGATTCGCTCTCTAACTTTATCTGGAGCCGTACGCGCACCCGTCCGATGATCATCCCGGTCGTCATGGAGGTTTAGTTTGGCGCGCGGATCTGCACAAAACGCCAAAGGCAATAAGGCCAATAACCAACCGGCATCTGCTAAGGGTGCCGGTTCCCATCTGCGTGCCAATAAGGGCCACGAGTCCGAGTTTGATGAGTTTGAGCCCTTGGTCGAGCCTTCGGCCAATCGCGATATCGCCGGTGTGGTCATCGCCGTTTTGGCGATCGCGTCCTTCATTGCCGTGATCTCTCCGGCAACAGCGCCCGTGACGGCTGCGGTTGCCGGTTTCTACCACCTGGGCTTTGGTCTGGGCGCCTACGTGCTGCCGATCGTCATCTTGCTGTTTGCCGCCACGCTCTTTTTGGGTGAGGACTCGCCGCTCAACGTGCGCTCTGTTGCGGGCGGCGCCTTGGTCTTTATCGCCGTCGTCTCCATTCTTTCGTTGATGGTGCCGGGCACAAGCGATTCGTGCGACCTTATGTTTACGCCGCAGAACCTTTCCGTGTCGGGCGGCTACATTGGCGCCTTTGTCGCAAGTGCCTTGCAAAACGCCCTGGGTAAACCTATCGCCATGGTTGTCTTGCTGGGGCTTGTCGTCGTTGGTTTGGTCATTATCGGCTTTTCGGTGGGTGGCGTTTTGCGCTCCGCACGCGATCGCGCTGCCGATTTTGCCGAGCGTCGACGTGCCGATGTCAATGCGAGCCCGTGGGGCGATGAAGAGGCCCTGTCTGTTCCCGGCGTCGCTCGTCCGCACCTGAGCATTCTGCGCCAGAAGGGGACTGACGCCGCGGTGACCACGGTCATGGGTGGCGATGTCGACCCGGTTTTGGATGACGACGAGGACGATGACCCGTTTGTCGACGTATCCGAGTCGGTTGAAGCCGAGCGGGCCAAGACCACGCTGCTGCCGCGTCGCCATGTCAAGAAGGGCAAGGCTGCGCCTAAGCTCAATACGAGTGAGCCCGACCCATCTTGGTCCGATAGCGAGATTGAGCTTACCGAGGGCGATGACGAGGACGACGAGGCTCCGATTGAGACCGCAAAGACAACTTTGCTGCCGCGTCGCCATGCAAAGCGCGGCCAGGTAACCGGCCAGCTTTCGATGGAAGACGACCCCGATAAGATTGACGAGTCCGAGCCGCCGTTTGCCGTGAATCCCGTCTCGGCCGCACCTCAGATTCCCGACTTCCTGAAGCATCCCAAGGTTGCCGATGCGCCTGCCACGAGTGCTATCGAATCGGCTGCGGCTCGTGATGGGGGAGTGGACGACGGCGCCGCAGATAACGAGGGCGAAGAAGAGGACGGCCTCAAGCTTCCGCCGCTCGAAATCCTGCATGCCAACCCGCAGTCGGCTTCCGCTGCGTCTTCGGACAAGGAGCTGGAGCAGACCGCTGAGTCACTGCAATCCACCTTGCTTGAGTTTGGCCGCAGTGCCCGCGTGGTCGGCTGGATCGCCGGCCCCACGGTGACGACCTTTAAGCTGCAGCCCGGTGAGGGCGAGCGTGTGAGCAAAATCTCGAGCCTCGAGGACGATATCGCGCTTTCGCTCGCTGCCCAGTCGGTGCGTATCTTTGCCCCGATCCCCGGCACCTCGCTCGTGGGCATCGAGATTCCCAACCGCAAGCGCCAGAACGTCAATCTGGGCGACGTGCTGCCCTATGTGAAGGGCGGTCCGCTCGAGCTCGCCATCGGCCGCGACGCCGAGGGCACGCCGGTTGTCGCCGACCTCGCCAAGATGCCTCACCTGTTGATCGCCGGTACGACCGGTTCTGGTAAGTCGGTGATGATCAATTCCATCATCACGACCTTGCTCATGCGCGCCCTTCCCGAGGACGTTCGCCTGATCATGGTCGACCCCAAGCGTGTCGAGCTTGCGGGCTATAACGGTCTGCCGCATCTCTATGTGCCCGTGGTGACCGAGCCCAAGCAGGCCGCGAGCGCTCTGCAATGGGCTGTGTCCGAGATGGAGCGTCGCCTGAAGGTCTTCGAGCGTCTCAACGTGCGTAAGATCTCGACCTACAACGAAAAGCAGGCTGCTGGCGAGTTTGAGCATTACGACAATCCGCCGCAAAAGATGCCCTACCTTGTCATTATCATTGACGAGCTCTCTGACCTGATGATGGTCGCCGGTAAGGATGTCGAGGCCTCGATCGTGCGTATTGCACAGCTGGGCCGTGCCGCCGGTATTCATCTTATCGTTGCCACGCAGCGCCCCAGCTCCAACGTGGTGACGGGCCTCATCAAGGCCAACATCACCAACCGCATCGCCTTTAACGTCGCCACGGGCATCGACTCGCGCGTCATCATCGACCAGATGGGCGCCGAGAAGCTCACCGGTTTGGGCGACATGTTGTTCTCCAAGGTCGACTGGGGCAAGCCCCGCCGTATCCAGGGCTGCTTTGTCTCGGATGATGAGATCAACGAGATTGTCGAGTTCGTCAAGTCGCAGAGTGAGCCAGACTACCACGAGGAGATCCTGTCTGCCGTGGCGCCCGCTTCCATGTCCATGGCGGGTGGCGGAGGCATTGTCCGCACCGGAGTAGCCGAGCCGCAAGACGATGATCCACTCATTTGGGAAGCCGCCCATATTGTGGTGGAATCGCAGCTTGGCTCCACATCTGGCCTGCAACGTCGTCTGAAGGTTGGCTATGCGCGTGCCGGGCGTATTATGGACATGCTGGAAGAAAAGGGTGTCGTCGGCCCGCCCGACGGTTCCAAGCCGCGCGAGGTCCTTTTGGACGAGGAGGGGCTTGCCGCGCTGGAATCTGTCGACGCCGAGATGGCACGTGAAGATCGTGAGTTTGGAGGATTCTGATGGCTGCACGCTTTGGTGACATGCTGCTCGAGCAGCGTCGCCGAATGGGCCTTTCCATTCAGCAGGTCGCCAACACCATCAAAATCAGGCCGCAGATCATCGAGTTTTTCGAGACCGGTAACTTTGCTTCGATGCCGCCGCGCGGCTATGCGCAGGGCATGATTTCGAGCTATGCTCGTTTTTTGGGCCTCAATCCGCGCGAGGTCGTCAATGCCTACTTTGACGACCTGATGGCATACGAACGCGAGACGTCGCAGCAGGGCGGTCGTTTTCAGGACGCCGCCGGCTACGTCAATTCGCGTTCCTCAGTCGATAACGGGCGCTTCCTGATGGTTCAGGGCGGTCGTTCGACCCGCTATGGACAGCGTCCTCAGCAGGCCGGTTATATTACCGAGACGGGTTCGGGCGAGGAGATTCGCTCGCAGCGTGACCGGTTCCGCAGTACGCCGATGCCCGAGGACCGTGCACTTCCCGCTGCCCGCGGCGTGGCGCGTGACCCTCGTGCCGGCTACGGCGACGGCGGCTATTCCGATCGCGGTCACCGTGGTATCTCCACCGGACGCTCTCGCAGTGGCTATGCGGACGCCGATGCCACGCAGGTGGCGCCGCGTCTTCGCTCTCAATCACAGCCGTATGGCCAGCGCTCTTCGGCTCCGCGTGCGGGCCAGCGTGGCTATCAAGGCCGCGGTGAACTTGCGCCCCGTTCGGGTCAGCGCAGCCTTCAGGGCCAGGGTGGCTATCTCGGCCGTTCCGACAGCAATCGTGGTCGTATGCCTCAGGGAGGCGGCCGCAGCAGTTCCAGTCGTGGACGCGGCGGTTCCCGTACTTCTCAAAACAACGGTCTCGATCCGCGTATCGTCTACGCCGGCATCGGTGCCGTGGCGTTGCTGCTGATCGTGCTCATCGTGGTACTTCTGCGCGGCTGCGCATCTTCGACGCCCGAGACCACGCCCGAGACGCCCACTGCTACCAAGACGACGCCCAAGAAGTCTTCTAAGAAGACCGAAACGGTCGACGAGGACGAAGACACCGATGAGGCGACGGATGAGTCGACCGATTCGGACGCCACCAAGACGACGGCTAAAAAGGAAGAAAACGAGGTAACGAAGGTCAAGGTCTCCGTTGCCAAGGGAAAGACCGCCTGGATTGAGGTCAAGGTCGATGGCAAGTCGGTCTATGGCGCCCAGGCGACTGGCCCCTTTGAGCAGGAGTACACGCCTGAGTCCTCGATCGAGATCACCACGTCTAAGCCTTCCGATGTCACCGTTACCAAGAACGGCGAAAAGGTCCGTTACGATACCAAGACCTCGGGCGTGGCGCGTGTGACGATCACCGTTCCCAAGAAGGAGACGACTGGTTCCGAGAATGGTGAAAGTTCTGATGGTACCGACACCACCGATGGTACCGACACCACCGACGGCACCGATGCCCAGTCCACGGATGGCGCCGATACCGCAACTGACGGCCAGACGCCCACCGATTCTACCGACTATTCGTACGATAGCTACTAAGCCGCTCGTACGCGAAAGGAAACATCATGGCTAAAGATTCCAGCTTCGACGTCGTGTCCGAGGTCAACATGCAAGAGGTCGACAACGCCTTCCAGCAAACCACGCGCGAGATTTCCCAGCGCTATGACCTGAAGGATTCCGGCGCCACGATCGAGCTTTCGAAGGGCGACAAGCTCTTTACGATCAACGCCCCGGCCGACTTTGTCTCCAAGCAGATTATCGACGTGCTGAGCTCCAAGCTCATCAAGCGCGGCATCGACCTCAAGGCTGTCTCGTGGGATGCTCCGCAGGCGGCATCGGGCGGCACCGTGCGCGTGCTCGGCCATATCGTCGAGGGTATCGACCAGGCGACCGCCAAGAAGATCAACAAGGACATCAAGGACCAAAAGCTCAAGGTCAAGGTGACTATCGAGGCCGACAAGCTGCGTGTTTCCTCTGCTTCGAAGGACGCGTTGCAGACCGTGATCCAGTTCCTGCGCGACCAGGACTACGGCCAGCCGCTGCAGTTCACCAACTACCGCTAATATCATTCGAAAGGACTGCTCTCCAACATGGATACACCGTTGGGCTCCGTGCTCTACATCACCCTCGGGTGCGCTAAGAACGAGGTTGACACCGACCGCATGCGTTCTCTTTTGACCGCCGCGGGCTACGAGGAGGCATTCGACCCACAGGATGCCGATATCGCCATCGTCAATACATGCTCGTTCCTCGCCTCCGCAACGTCCGAGAGCATCGAGACCACGCTCGAGCTCGCCAACGAGGTTCAGGACGGCGTTCGTTCTTGTCCCATCGTCATGTGCGGCTGTGTACCGTCGCGCTATGGCGACGACCTGCCTGACGAGCTGCCCGAGGTCGCTGCCTTTGTGAAGGCCGACGAGGAGGACGGCATCGTGGCGGTCATCGATGGCGTGCTGGGTGTCGAGCGTGAGATCGCTGCCTATATTCCGCAAGTAAAGCGCACTGTCGAGGGCGCTGTTGCTTACGTCAAGATTTCCGATGGCTGCAACCGCTTTTGTAGCTTCTGCATGATCCCGTATATCCGCGGTCGTTATCACTCGCGCAATGCCGAGAGCATTATCTCCGAGGTACGCGACCTGGTTGCCGGCGGCGTGCGCGAGATCGTGCTGATCGGCCAGGACACGGGTATTTGGGGCACCGACTTTGCCGACGAAGACGCCACCGATGGCTCGCCGCGCAATCTGGCGCAGCTGCTGCATGCCGTCGCCGAGGCCGTGCGCCCGCACAACGTCTGGGTCCGCGTGCTCTATCTGCAGCCCGAGGGCATGACCGACGAGCTTATCGAAACGATTCGCGATACGCCCGAGGTGCTGCCCTATATCGATATCCCCGTGCAGCACTGCGACGCGCGCATCCTCAAGGCTATGCGCCGTTCTGGTTCGCGCCAGGAGCTCGAGGACCTGTTCCGCGATCTGCGTGAGCGTATCCCCGGCATCGTGATCCGTTCCACGGCCATGGTCGGCTTCCCGACCGAGACCGACGACGAGTTCCGCGACCTTATCGACTTTATGGACACCGTCGGCTTTGACTACACGAGTGTCTTTGCCTACTCGCAGGAGGAGGGCAGCCTGGCCGCTAAGATGGAGGGTCAGGTCGATGAGGAGGTCAAGCTCGAGCGCGCCCAGGAGGCCATGGACCTGGCCGAGTCGCTCGGTTTTGCCGCCACCGCCGCACATGTGGGCGAGCGCGCCCAGGTGATTGTCGACGGCATCGAGGAGACCGAGGACGGCGCCGAGCTGATCGGCCATGCTTGGTTCCAGGCGCCCGATTCCGATGGCGCGGTGCACTTGGACGCCAGCGAGGCGTCCGTGGGCGATATTCTGACGGTCGAGTTTACCGATAGCTTCTGCTATGAGCTTATCGGCCATGTTGTGGAGTAGGAGAGCATCGTGGCAAACGAGAGCAATAAGGAACTGACGAGTGTTTGGACGCCCGCCAACATCGTGACGTGCGTTCGCATCGTCTTTATCCCGGTGTTCATGATCGTGTCGGCGCTTTCTCACACGAGTGTTGCCGGTACAGATTGGAGCACCTTCGACGGCCCGCTCGCCGCCGCTGCCTTCATTCTGTATGTGATCCTGTCGTGCACCGATAAGGTCGACGGCTACCTGGCGCGCTCGCGCAACGAGATTACCGATTTCGGTAAGTTCTTGGACCCCATCGCCGACAAGCTGCTCGTGTTCTCGGCCTTGCTGCTGTTCTTGGACTTTGGCACCGTGACGGTTTGGTCCGTGTTCATCATCTTGTTCCGCGAGCTGTTGGTAAGCGCCCTGCGCATGGTTGCGAGTGCCGCCGGCGTGGTCGTTGCCGCCGATAAGCTTGGCAAGTACAAGACGGCGACCACGATGGTCTCCATCTGCGGTTACCTGTGCGTCTTTGCGATGGCCGGCTTGCACCTTGGCCCGGTGGCGCTGACGCTCGGCATCTACTCGGTGTCGCGCTTCCTGTACGCCGTTGCCGTTGTCCTGACCGTTATCTCGGGCGCCCAGTACTTCTGGAACTGCCGCAAGATCGTCTTTTCGGTCTAGGTCCTGGTGGGTATGACGGACTCTTTTGAGCAGATTTCCGCACATAACGAGGAGCTGGCGCGCGATATTGTCGAGCACGCGAGCGCTCGGGGCGTGACGGTTTCGACGGCTGAGTCGCTGACGGCGGGTATGATCGCATCGACGATTGCCGATATCCCGGGTGCCTCGGCGGTGCTGCGTGGCGGTGCGGTGACCTATTGCGATGAGATTAAGCATCGCGTTCTTGGTGTTGAGCAGGAGACGCTCGACCGCTATACCGCGCTGTCGCATCAGACCGCGCGCGAGATGGCGGTGGGTTCGCTGGAGCTGTACCAGAGCGATATTGCAGTGAGCGCAACGGGTTATGCCGGCCCCGGCGGTGGCACTGAGGACGATCCGGCGGGCACTTTCTATATTGGCTGGGCGTATCGCGCGGCTGATGGGGAAGTGCCGGTCGTGGACTCTGTGCGCTGCCACTATGAGGGCGACCGTTCGTGTGTTCGTGCCCATGCGGTCACGGAGGCATTGGGTCGCATTGCCCTTGTGCTCAACTCTATGGAATAGGCGTGTTTTAAGGGGCCTCCGAGCCCCTTAATTGTGGAGATAGGGACCTTAGGCTCATTTGGCGTTTGTGCTGGTTGTAGATGTATTTTTGCCTGCCTTGTTCATATTTGGTCCTTTGTGGTCAAGCATTTGGTCAGTGTTTGGTCGGCGTTTGTTTGGGTTTTGGAAAGACCGCCTGCATATGATTGGCCTGAACGGTTGACCACGAACAGCCGTTCGTTTATTATCGATGCAGGTTGTTAAGAGGAGGGCTATTCATGGCCAAGAATTCAGGTCCCGTACGTACCGTTCATGCTCGCACGACGGGTAAAGAGCGCGATGAGATGATCGCCACCACCAAGGCCGAGATCGAGAAGAAATTCGGCCAGGGTTCCATCATGAGGTACGGCGACGGTGGTCCCGAGCTCGAGGTCGAGGCCATTCCCACGGGCGCCCTGGCCCTCGATGCCGCTCTGGGTATCGGCGGTGTGCCGCGCGGCCGTATCGTCGAGATTTACGGTCCTGAGTCCTCCGGTAAGACGACGCTTTCGCTCGAGATCTTGGCCGAGGCCCAGGCTATGGGCGGCGTTGTGGCATTTATCGATGCCGAGCACGCGCTCGATCCCACGTATGCCGCGCGCATCGGCGTGGATATCGACGAGGTGCTCATTTCCCAGCCCGATACGGGTGAGCAGGCGCTCGAGATCGTTGACATGCTCGTGCGTTCCGGCGCCATCGATGCCATCGTCGTTGACTCCGTCGCTGCGCTGACCCCGCGTGCCGAGATCGAGGGAGAAATCGGCGACACTACGGTCGGTCTTCAGGCTCGCCTGATGAGCCAGGCGCTCCGCAAGCTCGCCGGCTCGCTGTCCAAGTCCAACACGACGTGCATCTTCATTAACCAGCTGCGTGAGAAGATCGGCGTCATGTTCGGCAACCCCGAGACCACGACGGGCGGCCGCGCCCTTAAGTTCTTCTCTTCGGTGCGTATCGACATTCGCCGCATCGACAGCATTAAGCTTAAGGACGAGGTTATCGGTAACCGCGTGCGCGCCAAGGTCGTTAAGAACAAGGTGGCAGCTCCGTTCCGTTCTGCTGAGTTCGACATCATGTACGGTACGGGCATCTCTAAGGAGGGCTCGATTCTGGACATGGCTGTCGAGTGCGGCATCTGCAAGAAGATGGGCTCCTGGTTTGCCTATGGCGAGGACAAGCTCGGCAACGGTCGCGAGGCCGCCAAGGCGTTCCTGCGCGAACACCCCGATTGCGCTGACGAGATTGAGCATAAGGTCCGCCTTGCCTGCGGGCTTGAGTTTGATGACGATGCTCCTTCCGAGGTCGAGCTGACCGATCAGCCTGCGCCTGAGGAGTTTGACGAGCTTTACGCCATCGATGGTTCCGCCATGCTCGATGATGACGACGAGTAGCGGTTACGCTCATGTCGTATACGGTGACCGAGGCCACGGTCGTCTTTCCCGATAAGAAGGCGGCCTCCTCGTTCTCGAGCGGGTATGCGTCCAAAAAGCCTTGCGCACATATCGATTGTGAGCTTGAGGGCGGTTTTGAGCGGTCCATTTGGATTCCCGTGCGGGTCGCGCGGCTGTATGTCAAAAACCGCCCCGATCTTCCCTGTGATTGGGACAACTTTCGTGAGGCGGTGCAGCTCATCGAGCGTAAATGTGCACTTACCATGGTGACCGAGATGTTATCGCGCCGCGACCATGCGACGGGTGAGGTCCGTGACAAGTTGGCTCGCTACGGCTTTCGCCAGCCCGCGATTGATTTCGCCGTCGAGCGCGCCACCGAGTATCGCTTTTTAGACGAGAACCGCTTTTGCTCGTACTTTATCGAGGAACGCAAGCGGCGCGGTTGGGGACAGCGCAAAATCGAGACCGAGCTCAAGCGACGTCATGTTGTGCTCGATGACATTCCCGGTTATCCCGAGGATTATTTTGCCGTCGAAGACGATTTGGCGCGTGCGTCAGCCCTGCTCGCCAAGCGGCGTGTTCCAGAGACGCGCGGATTCGAAAAACTGGTTCGGTTTTTGATGGGCAAGGGCTTCTCGTATCACATCGCCGCCGATGCCGTTAAGGCACGTCTCGATGCCGAATGCGAGGAATGTGCACTTTAGGCGTATGCGTTTTGTGGCCCCGCCGTTCACCGCGTTTTAACCGCCGTACTGGGGCCATTTATTTGACAGTTGTTGTGGTTCAACGTACGATAAACACTGTCATTTGCTTTGTGATATGTGCTCATCTGTGATGAGTTTGTTTATATGTTTATCTGTATCCGACCCGCATAAGCTGCGCCCATATTACTCAAATGTCGCGAGCCGTTCATAAGGACGGTTCGCTTTGTTGTGTAACGAATCCATAAAAAGGAGTGAGCATGCCTATCATTGCAGCGCTCGTTGGCATCGTTTTGGGTGCCATCGCCGCCATTGCCTACATGCGCACCGCCAAGCAGGGTAGTCTTCACGAGGCCGACGAAAAGATCCAGTCGGCACACGCACAGGCTGAGTCCCTGATCGGTGATGCAAAGCGTCAGGCCGAGACCCTCAAAAAAGAGGCTCTGCTCGAGGCTAAAGAGGAGATCATCAAGAACAAGCAGGCCGCCGAGGCCGAGGACAAGCAGCGTAAGAGCGAGATTCGTACGCTCGAGAACCGCGTGATGCAGCGCGAGGAATCCCTCGATCGCCGCAACGACGCTCTCGACAAGCGCGAGCATCAGCTGTCCAGTCAGGCCGGTCAGGTCGAGAAGCGCTCCCGTGAGCTCGAGGAGCTCTGCGCAAAGCAGACCTCCGAGCTCGAGCGTATCGCCGACCTTACCCGCGAGGATGCCCACAAGGAGCTCCTCGATAAGGTTCGCGGCGAGGTCACCCACGAGGCCGCCACGATCATTCGCGAGTCCGAGCAGCAGGTTCGCGCCGAGTGCCACAAGACCGCCCAGGAGATTCTTTCCCTGGCGATTCAGCGCTGCGCTGCCGACCACACTGCCGAGGTCACCGTTACCTCCGTGCACATTCCCTCTGATGACCTCAAGGGCCGTATCATCGGTCGCGAGGGTCGCAACATCCGCACCTTCGAGCAGGTTTCCGGCGTCAACCTCGTGATCGACGACACGCCCGAGACCGTCGTTCTTTCGAGCTTCGATCCGGTCCGTCGTGAGACCGCCCGTGTTGCTCTGGAGAACCTCATCGCCGACGGCCGCATTCACCCCGCCCGCATCGAGGAGATGTATCACAAGGCTGCCGACCTGGTTCAGCAGCGCGTGCGCGAGGCTGGCGAGCAAGCTGCATTCGATACCGGCATTCACGACCTGCACCCCGAGATCGTCAAGACCCTTGGTGCCCTGCGCTACCGTACCTCGTTTGGTCAGAACGTGCTTCAGCACTCCCTCGAAGTCTCTGACCTGTGCGGCGTGATGGCTTCCGAGCTTGGCCTGGACGTTGTGACCGCCAAGCGCGCCGGCCTGCTGCACGACCTGGGCAAGGCAATCGACCATGACGTCGAGGGGCCGCATGCCGTCATCGGCGCTGAGCTTGCCCGCCGTTATGGCGAGAAGCCCGTTATCGTCCACGCTATCGAGGCTCACCATGCCGATGTCGACCCCAACACGGTGCTCGATGTCCTGGTGCAGGCCGCCGATGCTGTCTCTGCCTCTCGCCCCGGTGCCCGTCGCGAGTCTGCCGAGAACTACATCAAGCGTCTTGAGAAGCTCGAGGAGATCGCCAACTCTCATGACGGCGTCGAGCGTACCTATGCCATGCAGGCCGGTCGCGAGGTCCACGTCATGGTTCAGCCGGACAAGATCTCCGATGCCCAGTCCACGGTTCTGGCTCACGATATCGCCCATCAGATCGAGGAAGAGATGGAGTATCCCGGTCAGGTGCGCGTCGTCGTGATTCGCGAGAGCCGCGCTGTCGATATCGCTAAATAATATGAGCGACGCGAACGAGCTCATCTCATTTATCGCGTCGATGTCGGGGGAGGGCAACCTTCGCGTCGAGGAGAACCTTGGCGAGGGGTATGTCCGCCTCCGCGTTTCGGAGGCCGAGCGGCGCCAGGCAAAGCACGACATTCAGCATGTCGAGGATATCGTCATCGAAATGCTCCGTAATGCTCGCGATGCCGGCG
Organism: uncultured Collinsella sp.; assembly: GCA_902470765.1. GTDB lineage: Bacteria > Actinomycetota > Coriobacteriia > Coriobacteriales > Coriobacteriaceae > Collinsella. The sequence continues at coordinate 23,952 of CABRHW010000019.1, read as the reverse complement.
CCGACAAGGTCTATCTCGCCACGACCAAGGAAGATGGCGTCCGCACGCTTGTCTTTCTGGATAACGGCTCGGGTGTTCCGCAGGATATGCAAGAGCGAATCTTCGATGCTCGCGTTACCTCAAAGCTCGAGAGCATGAAGATGGACCGTTGGGGCGTTCACGGTCGTGGCATGGCATTGTTTTCGATCAAGCAGAACACCGACGAGGCCCGCGTGGTCACGTCTGGTGTCGATCTTGGCTCAGCCTTTAAGGTGAGCGTTGCGGCCGACCGCCTCAGCGAGCGTGCCGATCAGTCCAGCTGGCCCCAGGCCGTCAAGGATGAGGACGGACGTTATGTCTGTGCTCGCGGTCCACATAATATTATTCGCGCTGCCTGTGAGTTTGCGCTCGAGGAGTTGCGTGGTTGCGATGTCTATCTTGGTTCTCCGTCTGAGATTGCCGCGACCCTTTATGCTCAGGCGTCAAGTCGGCTCGATACGTCTCGTCTCCTGTTTATTGATGATGAGAGCGAGCTTCCGGTTGTCGATCGTTTAGGCCTTGCCTCTGATGCCGAGGACTTTATTCGTATTTGTTCGGGTTTGGGTCTTGAAATGTCCGAGCGCACGGCCCATCGCATTTTGGCAGGGCAGATTAAGCCCGTTCGCGGTGTGACTGCGCGTCTGCTGCGCGAGCGTGACTCATCCTCGCATGCGCCGGCTCCTGTCGATCTCGCGAAGGATCGTCGTGGGCTGCGTATTGCCAAGGATGACATGGCACAGTTTTCGCGTGCTGTGGAGCGCGACTTTAATGACCTTGCCGCCCGGTACTATCTCAATCTTTGTGGCGACCCAAAGATCCGTGTTTCGCGTGATCGTATCACCGTGACCTTCGATCTTGCCAAAGAGGAATAGTGCCTTTACCGAGTCCACTCGGTACGATAAAGTTATTGCAGTTAAAACGTACTTTTAAACGCAGGAGTTTCTTCATGGATTGCCTGAAGGTATCAAGCAAATCATCGCCCGCGTCCGTTGCCGGCGCCATCGCCGGCATGGTCAAGGATGGTGTACCCGTCAACATCCAGTGTGTCGGTGCCGGTGCTGTCAACCAGGCCATTAAGGCCGTTGCTATCGCGCGCGGTTTTTTGATTCCAACCGGTTTTGATATTTCCTGCGCGCCTGTGTTCTCCGACATCCTCATTAACGGGGAGTCGCGCACGGCCATCCGCCTTTCTATCTACGTTCACCAGATCAATCGAGCTGCTATGGATAACGTCGTCATGGATGATGTTAAGCCTGTGGCATAGCTTCTGCTTGCCTCGTTTCGCTCCCCATCGTTAGGACTTATGCACATGGACCAGCGTTCCGTACGCGATATTCTTGCCGGTAAAACCTACTTTATCCGCACCTTTGGCTGTCAGATGAATCAGCACGACTCCGAGCGTGTGAGCGGTCTGCTCGATTCGTATGGTTGCCTCATGGCGCTCGATCCCGAGCATGCCGATATTGTTGTCTTCATGACATGCTGCGTGCGCGAGGCCGCCGATACTCGCCTGTACGGCCAGTGCAATTCCTGTAAAAGCCTGCCGCCTTCGCCTTCGGGCAAGCGTGTGGTTGCCGTTGGTGGTTGCATCGCGCAGCGCGATGGCGAGGGCCTGCTCACCAACGTCGATAACGTCAATGTCATCTTTGGTACGCATTCCATCGCACATGTGGCAGAGCTCATTGCCGAGGCGTTCCTTGATGGCAAGCGTCATATCCGCACCAATGAGCATGAGGATACGGATGCCATGAGCATGCCGTGGCATCGCGAGACCCAGTATCACGCTTGGGTGCCCATCATGACGGGCTGCAATAATTTCTGTACCTATTGCATCGTTCCGTACGTGCGCGGTCGCGAAAAGAGCCGCTCCTTCGAGGAGATTGTCGACGAGGTGACCGGTTTGGTGCGCCAGGGCGTGCGTGAGATTACGCTGCTGGGCCAAAACGTTAACTCATATGGTCGCGATCTGTTTGGCAAGCCGCGTTTTGCCGATTTGCTGCGTGCCGTGGGCGATACGGGTGTGGAGCGCATCTTCTTTACGTCTTCGCATCCCAAGGATCTGCTGCCCGAGACCATCGACGCCATGGCCGAGACGCCTGCTGTTATGCCGCAGCTGCACCTGGCCGTCCAGTCAGGTTCGACGCGGATCCTCAAAGAGATGAATCGCCGTTATACACGCGAGGACTATCTGGGCCTGGTCGATCGCATTCGCAACCGCATGCCCGATATCGCGCTCTCGACTGACATTATCGTTGGCTTCCCGGGCGAGACTGAAGAAGACTTTGAGCAGACGCTTTCACTTGCCGAGACGGTCCGCTATGCCCAGGCCTATACCTTCATCTATTCCAAGCGCGCCGGTACCCCGGCCGCAGAGATTGACGATCCTACGCCGCATGAGGTTATTCTCGGGCGTTTCAACCGCCTGGTTAAGGTTATCGAGACCACGGCACATGAGTATAACCAGGGTGAACTTCATACTGTGGTTCCGGCGCTCATTGAGGGAACGAGTAAAAAGAACGACGCGGTCCTGCTGGGCAAGAGTCCCAAGAATCAGACCGTGCATGCGCCTATCCCCGAGGGTTACAGCATCGATCAGCTTGTTGGCAAGATCGTTGATGTTGACGTTGACGTTGCCAAGACCTGGTATTTGTCCGGCTCCGTTGTGGGCGAGCCGCGCTAATGGTTTCTTCCGGGGCAGGTCTTTCCGCCGTTGCGATCGTCGGTCCGACGGCGGTTGGTAAGAGTGATGTTGCCGACCGTTTGGCCGCTCGTCTTTCGTCCGAAGTGCTGTCGTGCGATGCGATGCAAATCTATCGCGGCATGGACATCGGTACCGCAAAGATGACGCCCGATGAGTGTACGGCGCCGCTGCGTCTCGTCGACATTGTAGAGCCGGGTGTGGCATATTCTGCTGCGCTTTATCAGGCTGACGCTCGCGCGCATGTTGAACGTCTCATTGGTTCGGGTTGTCTGCCGGTTTTTTGCGGAGGTACGGGGCTATATCTCAAGGCCGCCCTCGATGAGATGGACTTTCCCTCGGGTGAACTTGAGGACGATCGTCGTATGGGCTATCAGGAGCTTGCCGAGCGTATTGGCGAGGAAGAGCTGCATGCCCTGCTTGCCGAGCGCGACCCAGAATCGGCTGCTGTTATTCATCCCCATAATGTGCGCCGTGTGATTCGTGCGCTCGAGATGCATGATGATGGTATTTCCTATGCACAGCAAAAAAGTCAGTTTAGTGTTCCGCGCGAGCATTATCATGCTCTATGGTTTGGTCTGACGCGTAATCGCGAGGTGCTCTACGAGCGCATTAACCTGCGCGTCGATCTGATGTTTGAGCAGGGTCTTGTCGATGAGGTTCGCGGTCTTATGGACCAGGGGCTGGGAGATGCCCTGACTTCGATGCAGGCAATTGGCTATAAAGAGATCATTGATGCTTTCAATGGCGTGATTTCTATGGATGAGGCTCGCGAACTCATCAAGATGCGTTCGCGTCGCTATGCCAAACGTCAGCTTTCGTGGTTTAAGCGCGATGACCGTATCGTGTGGTTTGATATGGACGAGTTTACGATCGATGAGGTCGTTGAGGACATCCTGCATCGTATTGAGGCTGCCTAATGGCCCGTTTCCCCCTTGTTCCCACGGCACCCGAGCCCGAGCGTGCCATATTAGTTGGTGTTGAGTGGCGCGACAATGCATGGCCGCTCGATCGCTCGCTTGATGAGCTGGAGCGTCTTACCCACACGGCTGGTGCCCAGTGCGTGGCACGCTTGTCACAGCGTTTGGTAAAGCCGTATCCTAAATCGTTTATCGGTTCCGGTAAGGTTGAAGAGCTGTGCGGCCTGGTGCATCGCATGGATGCCGATGTCGTTATTTTTGACGACGACCTGACGCCCTCGCAGCAATCCTATTTGGAGAAAGCCGTGGGCGAGCCGGTAAAGATTATCGATCGTACGGCACTGATCTTGGATATTTTTGGCCTGCATGCTCAGACGCGTGAGGGACGCCTACAGGTACAGCTGGCACAGCTTCAATATCTGTTGCCTCGTCTGCGTGGCATGTGGAGCCATCTCGCCAAGGAACAGACGCGCGGCGGCATCGGCTCACGCTTTGGTCAGGGCGAAAGTCAGCTCGAGGTCGACCGTCGCCTCATTCGTAATAAGATCGCTGCGCTTCGTCGTGAGCTCAAGCAGGTTGAACAGCGTCGCGATGTTCAATCCAAGAGCCGCATTGAGTCACCGGCGTTTCGCGTCGCGTTAGCCGGTTATACCAATGCGGGTAAATCGTCGTTGCTCAATCGTCTGACCGGATCTACGGTGCTTTCGCAGGACAAGCTGTTTGCTACGCTCGACCCGACGACGCGTTCGTATCGCCTGCCCGGCGGTCGTGGCATGACGATTACCGATACTGTTGGCTTTATTCAAAAGCTACCGCATGGTCTCGTTGATGCCTTTAAGTCCACGCTGTCTGAGGTTCTTGGTGCCGATCTGATCCTTAAAGTTGTGGATGCCTCTGACGAGGACTACGAGCGCCAGCTCGAGGCAGTCGATCGCGTTCTTGACGAGATCGGTGCCGGCGAGCGTTTGACGCTTACGGTGTTCAATAAAATCGATCTTCTCGATAGCGTTGATCGATTGAGTTTCCGTCGTCGCTATCCCGAGGCCGTGCTGTTCTCGGCCCAGACGGGCGAGGGACTCGACGATCTCGTCGACCGTATTGCTCGCGAGGCGGCTGCCACCGATGTGTTGCTCTCCGCTGAAATCCCGTATCGCGAGGGCGCCCTCATCACGCTGGTGCATGAACAGGGAACCCTTTTGCACGAGGAATATCTTGAGGGCGGCGTTCGTATTGTTGCGAAGCTGCCGGCTCGTATCGCGCCGCGGCTCAAGCGTTATCGCACCGAGTAGACGAGCTCCAAAAAGCCCAGAATAATGGGCTGATGCAGTAGATAAAAGGGGAGTGCGTGACGTCCAAGGCTGGCGAGCGCCGGGATGGGATTGGCGTAGGCCCAGCTAGGGACGGTCTTATCGATTCCCTTCGCTATGTGTGCGGCGAAGTATCCTGCAAGATACATAAAGAAAAACGGGATGATGGGGTAGTAATCACCTGAGACAAACCCAGGGCTCGGAAATCCCAGCCACGCCAGGTAGGGGACAGGGTAGATCGTTTTGGGGATGCTCCAGGTGAGGGCAAACAACAAAAGGCATAGGGACATGCCCCATCTCGCCGATATCTTCTTAAGGACGGGATCGGTCAACGCCACGATGCCGGTACATGCGGCCATGCAGTAGATGATGCCAAAATTAACAGAATCGTCAACTGAGACAAGTGTTGTTGCCAACTAGACGACGAGTGCTGCTAAGGCGTATTTGGCGGCACGTTTGATATTGTTGCGCGAAAGGGTGCACATCCAACCCGCGATAAACAAAAATACCCAGCTGATGCTGGCGCGCCAGATGTCTTGAAAGACAGACTGGGTAAACCAGGGCATATCCCAGTCGTACAGGTAGGCAAGATCGTAGCAAGCGTGAAAACCTGCCATTGAAATCATCGTAAGCCCGCGGACGGTATCAAAGATGGTGATGCGTTTTTGCATTACGAGAACCGGCGCATCAAGCCGACGACTTTGCCCAAGATAACGGGATTCGTTGCATAGATAGGCTCCATGGTGTCATTCTCAGGCTGCAGGCGTACGCGTCCCTGCTCCTTGTAGAACGTCTTGACGGTCGCCGAACCATCAATCATGGCCACGACAATTTCGCCGTTCATGGCACTTTTTTGTTCACGGACGATGATGTAATCGCCATTGAAGATGCCGACATTGATCATTGAGCTCCCATGCACCTCAAGGATAAAGGAACCCTGATCAGTGGCGATTTCGGTCGGGATAGTAAACGTGTCTTCGATATTCTGCTCGGCCAGAATGGGAATCCCAGCCGCGACGCGACCAACGAGCGGCAGCGAGACCGTTCCGCGAGGTGCGGTGGGCTCGTCAGATTTAGAAATTGAGACAGAGGAACCATCCTCGTTAAAGAGTTCCAGGGCGCGCGGTTTGGTGGCATCGCGCTTGAGTAGCCCGCGCGCTTCAAGGGCAGAGAGATGGGCGTGCACGGTGCTGGGGGAGGAAAGGCCCACGGCAGAAGCCATCTCGCGCACGCTGGGCGGATAACCCTTCTCCTGCTGATATTCCTTGATGAAGTCGTAAATTTGCTGCTGACGCTTGGTAATTTTGCGAGCCATCAGGGCATCCTCTCTACCCATGTCAAACAAATGTTCGAATTTAGCTTGACAGGAACAACTGTTCGAAGATAATAATAACCGAACATTCGTTCTCGCGCTAGACATTTTTGTCCGCGCGGCTTGATAAAACTGTTCTCAGCAAAACACGCGAGAGGAGAACATGATGAACGTAACGAATATGGTCCAGGGAAACCTCGCCCTTAAGCTCGAGACGCCTGCAGAACCCACTTTTACGGTTGTTCAGGGTGGCCGCTCCGGCTTTCAGCCTTTGACCGTAAAGCCTGCGCGCAATCAGCAGGCTGTAGTCGCGCCGGCCCGCGTTGCCCTGAAGGTTCCGACGATTGTCGCCGTCGCCGTTGCGCTTACGCTCTTCTTTGTCCTCGCTATGTCGGTCTTTAGCGCTCGTCACGCCGCGTATGCCGAGTCCGTTTCCAACATTACCTACGAGACCATTCGCGTTCAGCCTGGCGATTCTCTTTGGTCGATTGCCGAAGAATATCCAATCGAAGGCCTTTCCACGCAAGAGACTTCCGACATGATCCGTAGCGTCAATCATCTGGAGCATGGTTCGCTCGCCGCCGGTGCGCATCTTAAGGTTCCTGCTCGTTCGTAATCATTATCGCGCTGCGCATGGTACCCTTGTTATCGTTTAAGAGGAGGTACCATGCGCTGTCCCAAATGCGGCAAGGCACATACCCGCGTCGTTGATTCCCGTATGCAGGAGTCAAATAACACCATTAAGCGCCGTCGCGAATGTTGCTCGTGTAACTACCGCTTTACAACGTTTGAGCGATGCGAGGACCCTATCGAGGTCATTAAGTCAGATGGAACTAAGCAGCGGTTCGATCGCAATAAGCTTCTTGTCGGCTTGATGCGCGCCACCATCAAGCGCGATATCGACACTAAGAAGCTCAATGAGATTATCGATGACATCGAGGTCGAGCTGCGCTCTCGCACGCTGACGGCCGTCACGTCCCATGAGTTGGGTGACATGGTGCTCAAGCGCTTGGCCAAGATCGACAAGGTTGCGTACATCCGTTTTGCCTCGGTCTACCGTGATTTCAAAGACGTCGATGAATTTCTTCAAGAGCTCGACAAACTAAGGTGATTCCATGTCCAACATTACCGTCAACATAAAGCGTCTCGACCCCACCGTCGAGCTTCCCAAATACGCCCATCCCACCGATGCCGGCTTGGATCTACGCTCCAACGAAGACTGCGTCCTGAAGCCCTTCGAACGCCGTCTGGTCTCTACGGGGCTGGCCATCGCCCTGCCCGATGGCTACGCCGGCTTCGTTCAGCCCCGCAGCGGCTTGGCCATCAAGCAGGGCCTGTCTATAGTCAACACGCCGGGCCTCATCGACGCCCACTACCGAGGAGAACTCAAGGTTATCCTCATCAACCTGGATCCCTCCAACGACATCCAAATCAACAAAGGCGACCGCATAGCCCAACTCGTCATCCAAGAAGTCCCCACGGTCAATCTCATAGAAGTAGAAGAACTAGACGAAACCGACCGAGGCAAAGGAGGCTTCGGCTCCAGCGGCATCGCCTAGGGCGCTCGTATCCCTCCCGCCCGGGGCTTACCTATATCATTCCATGCTCAAACATTCTCGCGTCGCTTCGCTCGCTGCGAAACTGCGCGTGGAACGATATAGGTAAGCCCCGGGCGGGCGGCTACTCGCTTGAAACAATATTTACTTTTCTAGTAAGTCGATGCTATGAAGGGACGCCTCCTTTGTCGCATCGACTTACTGTATTTATATTTTCTGGTTCCCCTTTGCAGATTCTGCTGGTGGGGAATCTGGTATAGCCGCTGGTACGTTAACGCAGCTTACCTGTGGGAGGCCCCTATATATCGTCCCGCGCGCAGTTTCGCAGCGAAGCGAGAATGTTTGAGCACGGGATGATATATAGGGGCCTCCCACAGGTAAGCGGACATTAAGACGCTACCTGATATGCGCAGGTTTTTCGCCCCAGTAGAAGCGGCAGAAGGCTCGTTTGCGCTTTTGGGGTTTGCCTACGAGCTCCATGGTTGCGATGGCTATGTCTTCGGCTGCGTGGGGGCGGCGTAGTACTTCGCCGTTGATGAGCAGTGCCTTGAGCGACTCAGGATGATCGTGGAGATGACGCAACGTCACGATGAGCTCTCGTGCGGTGGTGACATGCATGCTGGCGCCCATGCCGGTGAGCATGGTGGTGTTGGCCTTTTCCTGGCCATAGGACTTGCCCAGCAGGATCATCGGCAGGTGTGCGCACAGGCATTCGGTGACGGTGAGTCCGCCCGATTTGAGAATTGCCAGGTCGCAGCCGTGCATAAGCGCTGCCATATCATCGACATAGTCTAGAACCGTGACGTTTTCGAGCTTCATGGCGTCGAAGAGCGTTTTGAGGCGGGTGGCATATTCGGTGTCTTTGCCCGGCAAAAAGACAAAGTGCATGTCTTCGAAGCTGCGTAGGAAGGGGAGGGTGCGGTCCATCTCCGCGCGAAAGCGAACGTACGGTTGAGGCAAGCTGGCACCGGCCATTACCAGCACGACGGTCTTCTCGGTGGGGAGGTTGAACTTAGCTAGCTCTTCCTCGCGATCGTAATCCGTGTCGAATCCGGCGCGAATAGGAATGCCGGTAATGCGAATTTTTGTCTCGAGCACCTTGCGCGGACGCAGCGTTTCGGCCATAAATTCGTTGGCAACACAGAATAAATCGGTGTCCTTGTGGGGCCACCATCCCTCGACTTCGTAGTCGGTCGGTACGCAGATGACCGGATAATCGATACCCGTAATTACGCGGGCGCCCACGGCAACATTGGCTGCTGTGATGTGCGTTGCAACCACGGCTATGGGCCTGCGGCTACGAATATATTCGTTGAAGGCGGGGAACATAATTCGCGACCATGCCGTTCCGCCACCCCAGAGAAGATGTCCCGTAAGCGTATATCGCCAGGTCAGGTCGTAAATGGGGCGCGTGGCTCCCGTAAAAGAAGCCGCGGTCTTATTGCCGTCGAATTTAATACGTCCAAAATCAAGGATATCGAGCACTTCAATCTCAATATCCTCGGGGATGCCATTGGTGCCGCGGATGAGGTCGAATGCCTGCGCTATCGCATTTGCGGCGGCCTTGTGGCCCGAGCCAACGGAGGCGTGCACGATGGTCACGAGAGGTTTTTGCTGAGCCAGGAGCGTGGTTTGCTCCGATTGGGGAGTGCTGTGCGTGAGCAGGGGAGCGTCGTCACTCGTCTGCGCCTGGTCCATCGATAACTCCCCTTCAGCTTTGTAATACGGATTTATCATTGTAGTGCATGAGTGTCACGTTCACGTAAATTTGGGTACGAGCGCAAAGAACGACAACGTTTCGACGAAAGGACGCTTCATGACTACCGATAAGCCGATCGATGTTGCGATTATCGGTGGCGGCCCCGCGGGCTATGCTGCCGCCATTTATGCTGCGCGTGCCAACCTGACGACGACCGTGATTGAGCAGGGCATGTCGGGAGGGCAGATCGCCACAACCAATGAGGTCGAGAACTATCCGGGTTTCCCGCTCCTGAGTGGCGCCGAACTCGGCGAGCGTTTTCAGCAGCATGCAGAGGGCCTGGGAGCACAGGTTACATGGAGCATGGTTACGGGTATCGATTACGATGCCGATGCAGCGTTGTTTACGGTGCATCACGATATGGGCGATACGCTGGCCTCGAGCGTTATCGCTTGCATGGGTGCCACGCCGCGTCCGGCAGGTTTCGCAGGCGAGGATACGTATCGCGGTCGTGGCGTTTCATATTGCGCAACATGTGACGGCATGTTTTTCCGCGGCAAGCAGGTTTTTGTAATCGGTGGTGGCAATTCGGCATGCGAAGAGGCGCTGTTCCTGTCCGACATTGCCAGCAGTGTGACCATCGTGCTGCGCCGCGACCAGTTCCGTGCGCCCGATGGTGTTGTTCAGAAAGTACTCGCAAAGGACAATATTACAGTTAGGTACCAAACTAGTATTGTGGAGCTATCGGGCGAAGCCATGCCAACGACGATTACCTTTAAGGACAATGCATCTGGGGAAACTCATGCCGAGTCATTTGAGCCCGGCTCGTTTGGCATCTTTGTCTTTACGGGGACGCAGCCACATACCGAGCTTGTTGAGCATCTAGTCGACCTGGCTCCCGACGGCGGCATTGTCACCGACGATTCGATGGCCACCCGTACACCTGGTCTCTTTGCCGCTGGCGACATCCGTTCCAAGCGCTTACGCCAGGTTGTGACCGCCGTTTCTGATGGAGCCATAGCGGCAACGAGCGCATACGCGTTTCTCCGTGGATAAGTACGATAATATATCTTATGTAAGGTTGTTATCAATTAACTAAATGGTGGGATGATGCATCAGTGCGTTGTCCCACCAATTTTCTTGCCTGCTATGTGGTATGCAAAACTAGATAACGTAGAATACAATATAGAAAATGAACGGAGGACCTTTATGAACCACGTTAAACACGTTATTCCGATGTCTGATTCGTCGGTCAGCATTAAGCCTGAGGATATTCAGCCCACTGTGCTGCCTGATGCATTTATTCAGTCCGATATCGTGCGCAAACTCAATACGTTGAGTCTGCCGCGCTATGACCAGTTGCCCAATGTGACGCTCTACCGCGACCAGGTCATTGAGTATGTTGCGCTGTGGATGGAGCCGCTATCCCTTTGCGTTGAGCAGCCTATCATTACGCCATCGATGATCAATAACTACGTAAAGGTTGGCCTGGTGCCTGCTCCGGTCAAAAAGCAATATGGCCGCGAGCAGATTGCCCGCCTGATCGCTATCTGCATCTTTAAGCAGGTGCTACCTATTGCTGCGGTGCAGGCACTCTTTAACATTCAGCGTTTGAGCTACGATGCCCCGACGGCCTTTGATTATGTGGTCGATCAGCTCGAGGCATCGATTCGTTCGGCGTTTTCCGTCGAGCAGACGCCGGTTCCCGATACGGCGCATCAGGTAACGCGTGAGTCGCTGCTTGTGCGCAGCGCGGTTTCATCCTTTGTTTCGAAGGCTTACTTGATGAGCTATCTCAAGTTCAACGGGTTTAATAGCTAGCCGACGTATAAAACGGGCGGGACAAAGAGCCATCTGTCGCTTTGTCCCGCCCGTTTTTTTTGCTTGGTTGGACTTTATTTGCCCGAAGCTACGCCCATGCCGTAGCCGATGATTAGGCCGTGCATCTCGGCGTAATAGGAATCCAGGCCGTTGCAGGGCATGATGATGGTCTTGGAGCCGGGCCAATGTTCGACTATGCGATCAGTAAGCGCCTGGGCTCCAGCTTCGTTCTCAACGTGATCGATGATGACCTCACCGCCCGTAAAGCCCTCGGCTTCCATAGTGTCGATGATCTTGTTGAGCATCTTCTTTTCGCCACGCGTGTGCCCGACGAGTTCGATTTTACCGGCCTCACTCGCCGTGCCCAAAATGCGGATATTGAGCTTGTTGGCAATGACGCCGGCTGCCTTAGGGATACGTCCGGCTTTGGCGAGGTTTTCGTAATTGCACAAACTGAAGAGGATTTTGCTGTTCTGCTCAAGGCTATCGAAGTATGCGCAAGCGTCCTCGAATGAGACATCCGGATTGCTTGCAAGATAGCGGTCGAACAGCAAGAAAATGAGGTCCATTTTGCCGCCAGCTGCGCGTGAATTGACTAGATGAATCTGTCGGTCGGGCTCCTCGGCAAGAACCATATCGCGAGCCGTGGCTGCCGCGTTGTAGCTGCCCGACACGCCCTCAGAGATCGGCATGCAGATGGTCTTGTCTGCCAATTTGAAGAGCTCGGCCCACTCCCCTACGCTGGGACAAGCGCTCGAAGAAGCGTTCGTCTCCGCCTGAACAGCGCAGTTGAGCTCATGAACATCGAGCGAAAGGTCATCGACGAATTCATGCTCCCCCACTCGAATTTTGAGGGGCGCAAATGCAAAGGTGGTATGGGGCGCGGTCGGTTGCCAATCGCGGAGGTTACAGCTTGAATCGGAGATAAGTGCCCAGCTCATAGAGGGTCCTTTCTAATCGTTCCCATTCAATTATAGCCATCTTGCAGACCGATTGGGCCGCTATCTAGTATTCAAAACTAGATAGCGGACTGCACTAAAGGCAAAAGAATGGACCCCATGACTCAAAGCCACGAGGTCCATATCCGTTTGCTTTATCTGAATACTTAGTAGCGCACGAAAATGTAGTTGTTGTTCATGCCGGCGGCAACGGAGCTGATGATAACACCCGTGTTGTAGTCGGAAGCATGAATCATCTGACCACCACCGATGTAAATGCCGGTGTGGTACGAGTTGACCACAACGTCACCGGGCTGCGGATCGGACACACGCGTCCAGCCCATAAAGGTGCCCGTGGTGCCCAGGCGGCAATAGCGACCAGTGAGGCAATAGCTAACAAAACCAGAGCAGTCGAAACTGTTCGGGCCAATTCCGCCCCAGGAATAGGCGCAACCAAGCTTGCTGTATGCACGCGAGACAACAGAACCGCCATCGACGGACTGGCTCGGAGCAGAAGGCGTCGGAGCAGGGGCAGGCGTGGAGGGCTGCGGTGTCGGAGCAGGTGCCGGCGTAGGAGCCGGAGTGTTGCCGCCCTGGTTGTTGTTATTGCTGGTCTGGCCACCGTTGTTGGTGTTCTCGGTCGCACCGGCAGTCTCGTTGCTCACCGTGGCCTTCTCGGCGGTACTGGCGTTGATGCCGGCCTGCAGCGCGGCGTTGGCCTCGGCCTCAGCGGCAAGCTCAGCCTGCAGCTGTGAATCCAGAGAGTTTACGACGTTCTGTGCTTCAGCCTGCTGGGCGTTAAGCTCGTCGACCTTCTTTTGCGTGGTGGCGACGTTCTTTTCCTGCTCGGCCTGCTTATCGGTGAGCTGCTGTTTGAGCTCCTTGACCTCTTGAATGGTCTGAGCCTGCTTATCGGAAACTTTGCCGTAGTAGAACAGACGGTTGAGCATATCGCTCAGGTCATCGACGCCCGTCAGAACCTGAAGCAGGCTCAGACCGCCGGTTTTGTACTCGCCGGCGACATAGGTCGAGAGCTTGGCCTGACCATCGGCGATCTCCTGCTGCTTTTGCGTGATCTCGCCAGCAGTCTGATCGAGCGCCTGCGTCTGCGTGGCGAGTTCATCGTAAATCTGCTGGGTTTGGGTACCGATCTGCTCGAGCTTCGTACGAGCAGCGGCAAGGTCGGATGCGGTATCGGCGTAGGCAGGAGCCGCGAGGCCCAAGCCCAAAACACAAGCGAGGGTTGCCGTAGCAGCGCAGCGTGCCATGTTTCTATGCGTGTTTGCTGTGCGCATGTAGCTTCCTTTCCAGTAACTAAGGGTAACGGCTAGTCCACCGTCACCAGGCTAAAGAGCTCCACATCGTCATCAGACGGCGTGAGCTTCTCGCGCGGGTTGAGAAACGCAAGCTCAAGGATACAACCATAACCGACAAGCTTTGCGCCCATATCTCGCACCAGTTTACCTGTTGCCTCGACGGTTCCGCCCGTCGCGACCAAGTCGTCCAGAATCAACACGGTATCTTTAGAGCTGATAGCGTCGGCATGGATCTCAATTGAATCGGTGCCGTACTCGAGCTCGTAGCTCTGGCTCACGGTCTCGCGCGGCAGCTTTCCCGGTTTACGTGCGGGAACAAAGCCGGCGCCAAGGGCTACAGCCACCGGTACGCCAACCATAAAGCCGCGAGCCTCGGGACCCACGACCTTGGTGATTCCCATGCCGGCAAAGTGCTCGGCGAGGGCATCGGTCATGGCTTTGAGAGCCTCGGGATTGCCAAAGAGCGGCGTGATGTCCTTAAATACGACTCCGGGTTCGGGATAGTCGGGGATGTCGACGATTTGAGATTCGAAGTCGTACATTGCATGACCTTTCAATGGGTTGCCGGATAAGCGGCAGCTGTTACTTGCCCGCGGTGACGGTGCCGGATTGCGAAGGGGCGACGACCTTGAGCGGCTTTACGAGAGAATCCTCGTGTGAAGCCGGCGCGACTGTCTCTTCGTTTTTGGCCTTGGTGGACTCGGAGCGAGTGATTTCCTCATCGAGTGCATCGATGTCGGCGTCCTCGACCACGGCGTTGAGCGACTCAAAAACGCGGTTCTTGAGCAGCGCGGTGTGCACGCCCTCCGTCAGGTCGTGAAGCTTCTTAAACGCACGCTCGAGCTTGGCGTCGCGCTCGTCATCGGAGGTATCCATGCCGAGCATGCTCACAAGCACCTGCTCAAACATCGAGGACTCGCGGTTGGCGGAAGACACGTACTGACGCAGGTTGCGCGGCTCGATATGGAAGCGCGACAGCTCGGAGCAGTAGCGGATGATCGGAAAATCGCGACCATCGACAAGCTCGCGATTCTGCGGACTCTTGATGATGCGAATGAGGTCGTTCTCGGCGAGCGAGCGGATAAACGAAATTTCGACGCCCAACATATCGGGAATGGTCTCGATGGGATGCAGCTTTTGCTTAGTCTCCTTGGGCTCCGTCTTGAGCGGAACATCGGATAGCAAGCCCACCTCGTAGGCGAGCGTTGACAGGTCCGTGGCGTTTTCCAAGCGCTGCTTAATCACGTTGAGCGGCATGTAGCGGGTCTTCTGCAAGTGCAGGATGACCTCCAGACGATCAACGTCCTCCTTAGAGTACTGACGGTATCCCTTAGGCGTACGATGAGGGGTAATGAGCCCCTCATCCTCTAGAAATCTAATTTTTGAGTTCGAAAGATCGGGGTATGCGCCTCGAAGTAGGTTGACGACTTGGCCGATACTCAGATAGTTGCGTTCGGCCATGCCCTACTCACCGGTTTCGATGCGCTCCGGCGTGCTCTCGTGGTAGATGAGCGTAAACGTACCGATCTGAACGGAAGAACCGTCGTGCAGCGGGGCTGCATTGACAATGGCACCGTCGACCCAGGTACCATTGAGCGAGCCCAGGTCCTCGATGCGAGCGCCGAGGCCCTCGCGAATAATGCGCGCGTGGCTGCGCGAAACGGTCATGTCATTAAGGAAGATGCCGTTCGCGGGATCGCGGCCGATGGTGGTCACGTCGTCCTCGAGCTCAAAGGCGGCACCAGTCTGCGGACCCTTGACGATGGACAGGACGGGGGCGGTGATGCGCACGTTGGCCATGAGGTCGGGAACGGTGACGTCGCTTGAAGGCACGCGGAATACGCAGGTAGCGTCAGCAGTCTTATCATTCTGAGGCATATTGTTAACCATGTTGTCCATGACAACCCCTAACTTATCGCGGACGTGCCGCAAATAATGAACCGTACGTAATCATACCCCAACGAATCAGTCTTCGATTTCAGGGTTCAGAAAGTCGATGTCCTCGTCCTCGGGATGCGCGAGAGCCTGTTTAATGGCCACTCCGCCCTTAATGGAGTAGATGACAGCCGTGAGCATGGAGAAGATCACGCCGCCGTACACAAAGAAGATGCCGAGGGGCACCGAGCTTCCGTTGAGGCCCGGGAAGGCCGTAAGGGTTGAAGATAAAAGGTGCAGGCCGTCAATAACGGGGAAACCGAGCAGCATGAGTGAGAAGCCGGTCATGAGCAGCGCCGTGGCAATCTTTCCGGGAAAGACCACATCGATGGGGCGACGGTGATAATGACGCACGATAAGCGTGCCGATGCCCAGATAGATGTCGCGGCCAATAATGAGTACGCAGACCCAGATGGGCAGCTCTCCGCGGACCACCAGTCCAAGTACGCCGGTGAACAGCAGCGCACGGTCGCAAATGGGATCCATGACCTTGCCGAGCCACGAGACCGTCTTAGTCATGCGGGCGATCTGACCGTCCATCCAGTCGGTGGAGGCGGCAACGGCGTAGATAACGATGGCGATGACACGGTTGTTATCCGTCACAAACAGGTACAGAAATACCAGGGTGAGGATCAGGCGCGTAAAGGTGATGAAATTGGAGATCGTAAAGATCTTATTCGACGGGTAATCGGAAGTGCCGATAAGCTCCTTTTTGATCTTCTTTATGGTGCCCACAGGACTCCCCCGCTGGTTAACGACAAAACTTTCGATACTATACCCGTTCCGGCGATGTCTATCCAGCGCAGCCATAGAGAGTCCAGACATGTGGAGGGCGCCTCTGGGCTGCGCTGGATTCTGCATTTGTGTACATCAGCCTCCAAAAGCGACATTTTTCGGCATCTTTGGTGGCTGGTGTACACGTTTTGATTCGGTGATTACATCGATCGGGAAAGTTGTTGCTTTAAGCAAATGCGTACGGGTCGAGAAGGGCTGGCACCAAAAGAGCCCAACGGCCGTTACAGCTTCGTTAGAAACGCGCCCCACCATGGATGTTGAACCCGAAAGGTAAGGCGCGCGGGCACGGCGACTCGGCCCGCGCGCCCGGAAGAGAAAGGATAAGCCCATGGATTACATGCTCGAGACGCGCGGGCTCACCAAGCGCTTCGGCCGCGGCGACCAGGCGCAGGACGCCGTGGCCGACGTGAGCCTTCATATCCGCGAGGGCGAGGTGTACGGGCTGCTCGGCCCCAACGGCGCCGGCAAGTCGACAACGCTCAAGATAATCTGCGGGATGCTGCGGCCGACGGCCGGGGAGATCCTCTTTGCCGGGCACGCCTGGCGCCGCGAGGACCTCTACGCAATCGGCAGCCTCATCGAGGAGGCGCCGCTCTACCCCAACCTCACCGCGCGCGAGAACCTGCGCGTGCGCACCACGCTGCTGGACCTTCCCGAGAGCCGCATAGATGAGGTGCTCGCCGCCGTGGACCTCGCAGACACTGGGAAGAAGCGCGCCGGGCGCTTCTCGATGGGCATGCGGCAGCGCCTGGGGCTCGCGCTGGCGCTAATCGCCCGGCCACGCCTGCTCGTGCTCGACGAGCCCACCAACGGCCTCGACCCCATCGGCATCGAGGAGCTGCGCGACCAGATCCGCGGCTTCGCGGCGGCGGGCACGACGGTGATCGTCTCGAGCCACATCCTCTCCGAGGTGCAGCAGATGGCGGACACCATCGGCATCATCTGCGGAGGGCGCCTCGCCTACGAGGATGCGCTTCGGCCCGGGCAGGACCTCGAGGAACTCTTCATGAGCTTCTGCCGGGAAGGGCGACGAGCACGCGGGGAGGTGGCGGCATGACGGGCGAGAAAGGCGGCCTGCTCGCGGGCCTGCGCGCCGAGGCCCTGAAGTCGCGCCACGCGGCACCGGTTCGCCTGGCCGTGCTCATGGCGCTGCCGATGCCGCTGCTCGGCGCGATGCCCTACCGGGGCGTGCAGATCTTCAGCGCGTGGAACTACTGGTATGCGCTCTTCCTGCCCGTGTCTCTCTCACTCGTGGTGGCGTGCGTCGCGCGGGCGGACGCTCGCACGCGGATGCGGGGGCTTCTGGGCCTGGGCTTCCCGCTCGGGCGCGCCTGGTGGGCCAAGGCGTTCTGGTGCCTCGCGCTCTGCACGCTCTCGAACCTCGTGGTCTTCGGCATCTACCTCGCGGGCTCGGCGTTCTCCTCGCAGGGCCTCACGGCCGCGGGCACGCTCACGATGCTCCTCTGCGCGCTCGCCAACACGGTGACCGCGGCGTGGATGATCCCCGCAGGGCTCTTCCTCACGGCGCGGCTCGGCATGCTCGCGGGCATCTTCTGCCCGCTCGCCACGCAGCTCGTGGGTGGGTTCGCCTGGTCGCTGATGCCGCTGCCGCAGCTCTTTCCGCCGTCGGCGAGCATGGTCATCCCCACGAGCTTCATCCCCGTGCTGCCGAGCGGCGAGCCACTCGCGGCGGACATGGCGCTCGGCGGGGCGCTCGCGGCGGACGGCATGCTCACACTGGCGGGCCTTGCGGTCTGCGCGATCGCGTTCGCCGCGCTCACGGCGGCGGGCGCGGCCTGGTTCGCGCGCTCCGAGGAGAGGTGATGGCCATGACACGACTCTCCGACCCGACGCCGCGCATGACCCTCCCGCGGGCCCTGCTCTCCGAGGCCCTGCGCCTGGCGCGCTCCCCGCTCGCAGTGGTACACCTCGTCTGCGGCCTGGCAGCCGGTCTTGCCTGCGGCGAGTACTTCTCCATAACCCGATGGGACCCGGCGCTGGGCGCGGACGCCTACGCCCAGTTCCTCGGCGCCCTCATGCCGCTCATGTCCGCCATCGTCTGCGGGCTCGCCGTGGACGAGGAGCGCGCTGCCGGGCGCCTCGCCAACCTCACGGCGGTCCCCTCGCGCGGGCGCGCCGTCGCGGCGAAGCTGCTCGCCCTTGCGGCGCTCGGCGCAGGCGCGCTGGCCGTGGCGCTCGGCGTGTTCGGGGCCGTGCTCGCCGTCGCCGGGCATCTGCCGCTCGGGCCCGCTCCGCTTGCGGCCGCCTGGGCGGGCATCGTGCTGGGCAGCCTGCCCCTCTACGCGCTGGGGCTCGGCGTGGCCCTACGCCTCGGCCGCAACGCCGCCATCGGCGCCGGCGCGGCGGGGATGCTCCTCGCGTTCTTCTCAGTGGGCGGACTTGCGCACGGCCTCATGACCGGCGAGCTCACCGGTGCCCTGGCGACGCCCCTGAGCTGGGTGCCGCTCGCCTGGCCCGCGCGCCTGGGGTCGCTCGGGGTAGAGGCCTTCATCGACGCCGCACGCGCGGCGGGCCCTCTCCTCACGACTGCGCTCGCTGGCCTCGTGCTCACCCTGGCAGCCGCCGCCGTCCTTCTCGCCTGGTTCTGCCGCTTCGAGGACGGGAGGGCAGATGCGTAGGAAGCCGCTCGCCGCCGTGCTCGTCCTCCTCTCCGCAGCGCTCGTCCTGGGCGGGAATGCCCTGCTCGACGCCGGCTGGGGGTCGGCGCTGCGCTCGATCGCCGACCGCGTGCTGCCCAACCCTGAGATCGCCATGTGGGCGCCCGCGCCCGCGGCTGCGCGCGGGGCTCTGGACCGCTGAGCGCGGCGCAAGTACAATGCCGACGGGAGTTTCAGGAGGTCGAACATGGCGAGGATACTGGCAGTGGATGATGAGCGGGCGATCCTCGACGCGCTCGCGCGCGTCCTCGGCCGCGACGGCCACGAGGTCGTCAAGGCAGTGGACCCGACGGCGGTCCCGGGGACGGACCTCTCGCGCTTCGACCTCGTGCTCTGCGACGTCATGATGCCGGGGCTCGACGGCTTCGAGCTCGTGCGGCAGATCCGCCCGGACTTCGACGGGCCCATCGTCTTCCTGACCGCGCGCGTGGCCGAGGAGGACGCCGTGGCCGGCTACGGCCTGGGCGCCGATGACTACGTCCGCAAGCCCTTCGGGGCCGCGGAGCTGCGCGCCAAGGTCGCGGCCCATCTACGCCGTGAGCGCCGGCCGCGCTCGCACGCCCTCTCCTTCGGGGAGGTGCGGATCGACCTCGGGGCGCGCGGCCTCGCCGTGGGCGGCGAGGCCGTGCCGCTCACGCCCACCGAGTACGCCATCTGCGAGTACCTCGCCCGCCACCCCGGGCAGGTCATGAGCCGCGCGCAGATCCGCGAGGCGGTGCTCGGCTGGGAGAGCGACGCCGACGACGCGGCCATATCCATGCAGGTCAGCCGCGCCCGGAGGAAACTCTCCGAGGCCGGCGCCGATCCGATCGCGACCGTCTGGGGGATGGGGTACAAGTGGCAGCTCTGAGGACCGGGGCGCGAGGTCGCGGGGGCATGCCGCTCTCCTTCGTCATCGCGCGCTACTTCGCCTACGCGTTCGCGGCGGTCGCCACGGCGTGGCTCGCCTCGTTCATGGCGCTCTCCGCGGCGATCGACGCGGGCTTCGTCTACGAGGCAAGCTGGGGGCCGGCCAATGCGCGCGAGGTCGCGGAGGGCCTGGCACGCGACGGCGTCTGCGGGCAGCAGGACGTGCCGACGGCGTACCGCTACCTCATCCTGAACAAGGACGGATACGCGCTGATGACAGACCTCGAGGACACGCGGCTCGAGGACGCGACGGAAATGGCCCGTGCGGCACTCGCCGCGGATCCGGGCACAGTGGAGATCGAGGGCGGGGGCTCGGGCCTCACCTACGCCGCGTTCCCGCTCAAGGGCGGCGGGGCCTGCGCACTCGTCAGCGAGTACCTGCCGCAGTGGGTCTCGCGCGACCTCGCCGGCCTGCTCCCCAACCCACAGAACCTCATGCTCGTCGGCTGCGCTGCGGGAAGCGCGCTCGCGCTCGCGCTCGTGGCGCGCCGCGCGAGCCGCGTGATCTCGCGCAAGATGGCGCCGCTCGCGGAGGCAGCGGGGCGCGTCGGCGCGGGGGATCTCGACTTCGCGGTCGGCAGCACCAACGTGCGCGAGGTGAACGACGTCCTCGCCGCGATGGACGCCATGCGGACCTCCCTCGCCGAGTCGCTCGAGGCCCGCTGGGCCGCGGAGCGGGGGCAGCGCGAGCAGGTGGCGTCGCTCGCCCACGACCTCAAGACGCCGCTCACCGTGCTGCGCGCCAACGCCGACTTCGTGGCGGAGGAGCTGGAAGACGAGAAAGACGCCGACCTCGCGGCCGCCGCGCGCGACATAGCCGGCAGTGTCGAAAGGCTCGACGGCTACGTGCGCCTGCTCATCGAGGCCTCGCGCGGGTCCGGCGGGGCGGAGGGGGCCCCCATGCGGCCGGCCGAGCTCTGCGAACAGGTCCTCGCCGAGGCCGCCCAGATCGCCCGGGCGCGAGGCGTGACGCTCGACGCGACCACGGGCCCCGCTGTCGCGGGCGCGCCCGAGGCCCCGCTCGACCGAACCGCCCTGGCGCGAGCCGCCGCGAACCTCGTGGCCAACGCCGCCGAGCACGCGCGCTCGCGCGTGGCGGTCTCCTGCGACGTCGAGAGCGGCCACCTCGTCATCGAGGTGGCCGACGACGGACCGGGCTTCTCTCCCGCCGCCCTCGAACGCGGCTGCGAGCGCCTCTTCACAGACGACTCCTCCCGCTCCTCGCGCGACGGAGGCCGCCACTACGGGCTCGGCCTCCACGCCGCCGCCGAGGCCGCGAGCGCCCACGGGGGCTCCGTCTCGCTCGCCAACAGCCCCTCGGGCGGCGCGGTGGCCACCATCGCGGTCCCCCTGTGCGGGGCCTGACGAATCAGGCCCTCACACTGGCATACCTCGCAACCAAACGCTTCCCGGATAATTCATGAGGCCGTACTCGTATTCGAGCCTGCCTATCTCTGCGGCAAGCGCCTCCGTCATGTAGAAGTTTTTCGTGCGGCCCGTCGACTTCGGCAGGCGGTCGTACCTGTTCGCAAGGTCCTCGGGGATTCTCAGGGCTGCGGTGGCGGTTGCCATGACGCACCTCTTGGTTAGATGTAATACGTATATTTCTTTCTATCACATCACCCGAACCCCGCACCGGCGTACGGCCGCATCTGCTTTTTACCTTACATTGTGTCAACCGGTCCATGCCCGGCATATTCTGCCGGATTGAATCAACCGTTAAATCAATCCGAGCCTAAGGGGCGGTTGAAATCCTTCGAGGACTGAGGGCACCGTCCCTAGGTCGGCTCCTCGATGGCCTCGGCTGAATTCCCCTGCAATCGACCGCATGGGTTCCGGCACGGGGTTCTGGCGCTGCCCGAACGGGGCGCAAGACTCGGCCGTCGGTCGTGCCGGACGGCATACGTTTTGAGACCGGCAAGCTGTTGCCGGCTCGAGGACAGCGGCCCGGTGCACCGGGCCGATCGATAGCGGTCTCAGGTTCACAGCGCAGCTTCTCAGGGCTCGCATATATAGGAAGACTTGATTGGCAATCGATTTTAATGAAGTCGGCAGCGCATGTCAGAGTTTTCAACAAATTTAACATGCCACCCTTTATATCCGCACGCGCGTAATTCAACTCATAAGGACCGGCTATCCCTTACCTGTGACACAATCTCAAACGCACAGAACAGAATCATCAGTCCAATCATCGCATAAGAGGCAGCCGAACCTTCAAGCACTATTCCACAAAGAACAATCTCCGCGCCGCCAATAAGAACTGTTATCAGGCGCTCTGCCTTTTTGCTCTCGCCGCTCGCATAAAAAGGCGGCAAAGCGCACAAGATCACATATAGCCCGGGAAGGGAATACAGGATCGATAGTCCAAGCCCCCCATCAACCGCAGTGTTTTGCGTAAGAATCAACTGAACCCAAACGGCAATTATCACTGAGCAGGTTGTCGATAAAAGAAGACTAGAAATATAGCACGCAACAAAGTCCCGTCGCATTCGAACAGAGAAATCCGCGAACTCTCTTCGCCGCGTGGAAACAATAAGGTACACAGAAATTGCAATAGAACCAATCAGAGAAAACAGCGGAACAACCAGCAATTCAAGCTTATTACCCCATCGATCAACCACACCCCCACTCCAATGAGCGGGAATTGTATCAGGGAGGACTGACCAAGCCGCCCATAGAATCAGAAATGGAAGAATAGAGAGGATGAAAGATGATAACACTGCAGTAATTTTTTTTGAGGCTCTCATCGATTCCGCATCTCCTTGCGCGCCCACATTCCACTCCGCCTTAAATCAAGTATACGTTTTGAGACCGGCAAGCTGATGCCGGCTCGAGGACAGCGGCCCGGTGCACCGGGCCGATCGATAGCGGTCTCAGGTTCACAGCGCAGCTTCTCAGGGCCCGCATATATAGGAAGACTTGATCGGCAATCGATTTTAATGAAGTCGGCGGCGCATGTCAGAGTTTTCAACAAACCGCAGGTAAATCCGTGTACCAAAAATTGGTACACGGATTTACCTGCGATGTTCATGCTTGGTCAAAAGCCCATCAAGCGATATATCCATTATTTTAATGCGCGCGCCTGAGCTTTTGGCTGAAGTGGCAGTCCGACCGCCGGCAGGCGGCCACGCTATGTCCAAAGGTCACGCCTACTCCCAGTGCCCGGCTACGTCGACGACCCAGTGCTGCCCGTCGAGTTCTTGCCGCAGAGCTACATCAGGGACGTCTTATTGGGGGACGACCACATGGAACCCCGGGAGATCAAGCTGTACGGCTGATCCATCCGTCAACAACATGTTAAAGCCCCAAAACCCAACAGGATCGCGAACGAGGGGATGAATTGACCGCCCGGGTATTTGCGCCCGGGCGGTCAATTTTATCAACCATGGGTGCGATTCTGTGAGGCCATTTTTCTGGCATCCGCCGTTTGCTCCGGTCCCAACGCACCCATCGACCGTTCAGTAATCTTTGCGAACGCGACCACGTGCGCATTTGTCGAATAATCAAATGTCCGACAATGTCTGACGGAGCTGTCAGATATTCACGCACGAACAGGCGAGCTTCGCGAGCGATTGTAGGCAACTAGTAGCCCCAGCTGCGTCTTTGGCGCAGGTTCGACGTCTGACATCTTGAATGTCTAACGTTGAACGAAGCTGGTTGATAACAAGCAGGTGGAATAAACATGGAGCCCGACACCTCTCGCGCAATCGGCGCGCGGCAAGGGTCTGGCCCATCTCATATGTTGCCAACGCTAACGGTGAACCTGAGCGCCCGGGCACATTCTTTGTTGGCTGAAACCGGCATAGCAACAAGCGGAAGGCATCATCGAAGGAGTGTGCTGGAAAGCACCCGTCTCCTTAACTGTTAGAAATGCAGGTTAATAATCTATGTGGTCAATGTGATACCGTTGAACCCGCATATCGATACCGCTCAGCCATTCGCCTCGCCCCCGTCGCACGTATCTTCATCCGGTCTGTTACTTTTAATCTAACAGATCTTTGAGGAACGTAGGTGCTTCTGAATGTACTGTCGACTTCTTCTCAAACTAAT
>CABRHW010000018.1 GCA_902470765.1 uncultured Collinsella sp. | reverse complement strand
GGGCCAGCCCGTGGGAGGCCAGGGCGCCGCTGACCGGTGGACGGCACCGAGCCGTGCGCTTGAACTGAGAAGGGGGAGGCCTCGCGGCCTCCCCCTTTTTTGCGTTTACGGGCATAAATGACTCATTTACACCAGACGATTTAATTCTTTTTGGTATTGAGCTTTTATTTAAAGAAAATAAAACGAATAACAAGGGCAATTGCTATGGCTGCAATGATCAAAAGCAGGATTGTCAGTCGATGCTGCTTGCGTCGTTTACTTGATGAAACGAAGATTGATTTTCCCTGTTTTGGCGTTTCGAGATAGCGAGCCGAATGCGTCAAGGTTTGCTTTGGTCGAGGACCTCTTTGTTGATGAGCGGCGGATGCTTTCATCGGCTCATCACTAGCTGCGCTGTTTTTAGATAATGGTGCGTCTTTCAGATATACAGGGTCTCCCGAGGCGACGCCCATATGTTTACGTCCCGTTTGGGCATCCTCGAGCGTTTGATATCGATTTCTCGTCACATACTCGGGCTCCGGATCATTAATGGGCTCTTGCGAGATGTGGGGGCGATGGAACCGCGGCGGCTGCGTGGAAGTATCTTCCCCCTGCGTCTGCATAAACATTTTGTTCTGGTTTTGGTCGTCCATGATGCCCTTTAGCTCGTTACCAACAACGTGTACGCGCTCATTGTAAGCCCCTTGCTATTTGTAGCTGTGAACATACTTGTTATTTAAGCTCTGGTTCAAAGAACCTTAACCTTATTAAAACCTGAGTCAAACACACTTAGATATGCTTATAGTACTAGACTCAAAAAACTTTATAGTCGATGTATATATGAGCACTGGGTGGGCATATATAAGAGCGTCAAAAGAAGTCCCAGTCACCTAGAAGATGACTCGGCAGTCCTTAAAAGGAGTGGTAAACATGGCAAGCATGGTTCCTTATCGTTCGGTTTTTGGCGTTCGTCCTTCTGCTAGCTCGCTGTTCGATCTGTTTGATGATATGACTGACCTTGCAAACAACTCGATTGCTTCCAAGGCGTTTCCCGTTGACGTTGAGGATAAGGGCGACGGCTATGAGGTCAAGGCTTATCTGACCGGCGTCGCCAAGGACGATATCGATGTCGAGCTTAACGAGGGTCGTCTGTCCATTAGCGTGAATGTCGAGGAAGACGAGGAGAACGAGGGCAAGAACTTCCTGCAGAAGGAGTTCAGCTCGTACAGCGCGACGCGTGGCGTGTATCTAAAGGACGCTTCGAGCGAGGGCCTCTCGGCTAAGTACGCTGACGGCATCCTGACCGTTACGGTCCCCAAGATCGTCGAGAAGAAGAACGTTACGAAGATCTCCATCGACTAACTTCGTTGGTGTTCTGCGCTATTAAAAGACAGCAAAAGGGGCTGGGAAGCGATTCTCGGCCCCTTTTGCTGTCTAGGACAGTCTATTGAATGGTTACTGGCCGATGCTGGCTTGCGGGGCGTATCGAGAGTTTTCGCGATCCTTGGAGAAGGGTTGCGGAGCTGCCGACCTCGTCATCCAGGGTTGCGGCTAGAGCTTTGGCATAGCTTTTGACGGTAAGGCTCGGACGATTGTTATCTTGGCTGATATGCATGGCAATGAGCTGTTCGGTGCGATCGGTAACAAGTTCGCGCGCGGCTTCGGCGGCTTGGCCATTGGAGAGGTGTCCCCTTGCAGACAGGATGCGCTCCTGAAGAAAGCGGGGATATTCTCCCTCGCGTAGCATGGTCACATCATGGTTGCTTTCGAGCGCGAGGACTCGACAATCTTTGAGGGTTTTCATGGCTTGGCTCGTTAGCTCTCCGGTGTCGGTGGCAAAGCCGATGGAATCATCGAGGGCGTCGAATCGATAACCGACTGGATTGATGACATCGTGTGATGTTGAGTAGGTTTGCACGTGGATGCCGGCAATGGATAGGGCGTCGCCGGGATCGAATTCCTCGACAGGCAGATGCGAAAGATTTTCTTTGTTCGAAAGAGTGCCCCTGCTGGCAAAGAGGGGGCCGTGCCAGTGCTTGCACCAGACATCGAGGCCCTTGATGTGATCGCTATGCTCATGAGTAATGAGAAGAGCCGAGACGTTGTCTGTCGAGAGCCCCAGTTCTGCCATGCGCTTTAATGTCTCGCGGCGAGACAGTCCGTCATCGACCATAATGAGCCCCTGCGGGCCCTCGATGAGTGCGCAGTTGCCTTTAGAGCCACTGCCGAGGATATGAAGGTGCAGACGAGACATAAAATTCCAAAGGATACAATGGGTGCGGACGAATAGAGGAGGAAGCAAATGCCTACGGTATCTCAGCATTATGGACACCATGCCGTGCCTGGGGCAGTCGATGAGACCCGGACAAGACAGCAGGCTGCTCCTGTCGTGCTCATGGTATCAGGCGGCGCGGACTCGACGGCACTGCTTCTTATGGCGTGCACATCAAAGCTGGATATCCAAGACGGACGCGGTGTTGCCCCCATTGCTCGCGAGCGCCTGCATGTGCTGCATGTAAACCATCATCTGCGCGGCAAGGCGTCCGATGGCGACGAGGCCTTTGTGCGTGAGCTCTGCGCGCAATATGGTTTACCGCTGTGTGTGGAGCACGCTTATTTTGATGGGGAGTCGGGCAATATTGAGGCCGCGGCCCGCGAGGTGCGCTATGCCGCGGCGCGGAGGTATGTTCGCGAACTCTGCGCCCAGACGGGGGCGCCGCGAACGGCGGCTCGTATCTGCACCGCGCACACGTCTTCGGATCGCGCGGAAACGTTTTTGATGAACGCGATTAAGGGTTCAGGGCCCGCTGGTCTATCGAGCATTCCTCGCCGGAGGAATATCGTGGTGCGTCCCTTGCTCGACCTAACTCATGGCGAGCTCGTGGGCTATCTACAGGTACATGGTCAGCCGTGGCGTGAAGACGAGAGCAATGAGGATATCTCGTATCTGCGAAACTACGTGCGCCATCGGGTAATGCCAGTGGTGGCACAGCGTAATGCGAGCGTGTGCAAGACGATTGGCGCCGCCTGTGAGATCTTGGGTGACGAAGACGCGTTTCTATCCCAGCTGTCGGCGCAGGCGTTTCGAAGCTGCCTGCGCAAGGAGGCAGCGGGCGCACTGGTGCTCGATGCCAGGCGCCTTGCTGCGGCCGAGGTGGTAATCGCGCGGCGCATCGTGCGACTGGCGATCAAACGCATCGATCCGGACGCTCGTCCCGAGATGCGACATGTGGAGCGAGTCCTTTCCTGCGTTGCCGAAGGCACAGGCTCGGTCACGCTTCCGGCGGGAATTGACGCGCGCGTCGAGTTTGGCATGCTAGCGTTTAAGGCGCCGGCGGCTCGTGAGGGGCTGGTTGCGGACTGGATTACCATACCCGGTCGTTTGCCGTTGGGCGGGGGGCGCATGCTGGTCGCAGAGCCGATGGCCGTTGAGCCGGGATGCGATATCGTGCGCCGCGCCCGTGAGCTTGCGGCTGCCGGGGAAGTGACAGCTTTGGTAGACGCGGCTGCCCTGGGTTTTGCCGACAGCGATAGTGAGCGGATCCTGGCGGGCTCGCGTGGCGAGATCCCTGCAGAGGCGCGATTGGCGCGCCTGTGGGTGGACGGTCCCGCACCGGGAGACGTGATGTGCCCGTTAGGAATGAGTGGCCGAAGCAAGAAGGTATCCGACTTGCTAGGCGAGGCTCGCATTCCCGTTTCCGAGCGCGCCGGCGTGCCCGTGGTGAGGACGGCGCCGGGAGGTGCTGTGGTGTGGGTCGCCGGAGTTCGCGCGGACGAACGTTTTAAATGCACGGCGGCGACGCGTGTGGCTTATCTGCTTCGCGTGGTTGACGCGGATTAGCCCCTCGCACCAGCTGTTCTGTGCGGCGTTGACGGTATTCCCGCGCTGATGGTGCGCGGGCTGGAAAATATACCCCGTGCGCTGCTAGAATGTGTAGTTCGCGTCCATACGGCGGTGTGTGGGCGATTAAGCACAAGAAAGGGTTGTCATGGCTTCTCAACATCCGGATATCGAGAAGGTTCTGTTTACGCAGGAGGATATCGACGGCATCGTTTCTCGCCTGGGCGAGGAGATCACTCGCGACTACGCGGGTAAGGATCTGGTGCTGATCGCGGTTCTGCGCGGTGCCGTTGTCTTTATGGGCGACCTGATGCGCAAGATTGAGCTACCGACCAACATCGATTTCATGGCTGTTTCGAGCTATGGCGACGGTGTGAAGTCTTCGGGCATCGTGCGTATCATTAAGGATCTGGATATCGACATCCGTGGTCGCGACGTGCTGATCGTCGAGGACATTCTGGACTCGGGCCTGACCCTCAAGTACCTGATGAAGAACCTCGAGAGCCGCAAGCCCGCTTCGCTGGAGGTCGCTGCCTTCCTGTGGAAGGACGTTGAGGACCGCACCTCGGCCATCACGCCCAAGTATGTTGGAACCCATTGCCCCGATGCCTTTGTGGTGGGCTACGGCCTCGACTATGCCGAGCGCTATCGTAACCTTCCGTATCTGGGCATTTTGAAACCGGAGGTTTATTCGTAAGATGCCCGACGACCATAACGATAACAATTCCCAGACTCCCCGGGAGCCTAAGATCCCGGGGATGCCCGGAGGCAAGAAGCCCACGCGTACGGGCTGGCTGTATTTTATTTTGGCTTGCGCGCTTCTGGGCTACGCCTTCTTTAACATGGGCTCCGGCTTTGCCAATTCTAGCAATACCGTTAAGCTCGCGACGAGCGAGATGGTGAGCGCCATCAAGCAGGATCGCGTCGAAGATCTGACCTATACGGTTCAAGACGGAAGCGTGACGGGTCATTACTGGAAGACGAAGAAGGACAAGGGCGATACGAGCGAGCTCAAGAGCTTCTCCTCGACCTATGTCGGCTCCGATTCGCTTGCCGAGCTCATGTCGGAGCACCCCGATACCAAGTACATCGTCAACACCAACGATCCCGATTTTTGGGGCGACTTGGCGATGAGTGTGCTTCCGACGATCGCCCTTATCGCCATCATGTTCTACTTTATGCGCCAGATGATGGGCGCCAACAACAGGAACATGCAGCTTGGCAAGACCAACGCCAAGACCAACGAGGCCACACGCCCCAAGGTCAAGTTTGAAGACGTTGCCGGCGTGGACGAGGCAGTCGAGGAGCTCGAGGAGATCCGTGACTTTTTGAGCGATCCGGATCGCTATCGCAAGCTGGGTGCCAAGATCCCGCGTGGCGTGTTGCTGGTTGGCCCTCCGGGCACCGGTAAAACGCTGCTGGCCAAGGCCGTTGCCGGCGAGGCGGGCGTGCCGTTCTTTAGCATCTCGGGTTCCGACTTTGTCGAGATGTTCGTAGGTGTCGGCGCCAGCCGTGTGCGTGACCTCTTTAAGGAGGCCAAGTCCCAGGCCCCGTCGATCATCTTCATCGATGAGATCGATGCCGTGGGACGTCAGCGCGGAGCTGGCTTGGGCGGCGGTCACGACGAGCGCGAGCAGACGCTCAACCAGCTGCTGGTCGAGATGGACGGCTTTGAGGAAAGCGAGTCGGTCATCCTGATCGCTGCGACCAACCGTCCTGACATCCTGGATCCGGCATTGCTGCGTCCCGGCCGTTTTGACCGTCAGGTTACGGTCGACCGTCCGGATGTGAAGGGCCGCGAGCAGATCTTGCGCGTGCATGCCGAGAACAAGCCGATGGACGAGGACGTTAAGTTTGAGAAGCTCGCCCAGATGACCGTTGGCTTTACTGGTGCCGATTTGGCGAACCTGCTCAACGAGTCTGCGTTGCTGGCCGCTCGCCGTCATCGTTCCGTGATCTCGATGGACGAGGTCGAGGAATCGATGGAGCGCGTGATTGCCGGACCGCAGCGCAAGGGTCGCGTGATGACCGAGGCCGAGCGCACCACGATTGCCTACCACGAGAGCGGTCACGCCCTGGTGGGCCACATCCTGGAGCACTCCGATCCGGTCCACAAGATCTCGATCGTCAGCCGCGGTCAGGCTCTGGGCTACACGCTGCAGCTTCCGCAGGAGGACCACTTCCTCAAGACCAAGAACGAGATGCTCGACGAGCTTGCCGTGTTCTTGGGCGGTCGCGTTGCCGAGGAGCTCATGTGCGATGACATCACGTCGGGCGCGAGCAATGACCTGGAGCGTGCGACCAAGATGGCGCGCGAGATGGTTACACGTCTGGGCATGAGCGAGGAGCTGGGCGCGCAAGTGTTTGGCGAGGCGCAACATCAGGTGTTCCTTGGTCGCGATTACGCCGATCACCAGGATTACTCCGAGGAGACGGCGCGCCGCATCGATATCGAGGTTCAGCGCATTATGCGTGAGGCCCATCGTCGTGCGGTCGAGATCCTGGACGCCCGTCGCGATCAGCTCGATTTGATGGCGAAGGTGCTGCTTGAGCGCGAGACCGTCGAAGGCGACGCCGTGAACGCCCTGCTCGACAACGAGTGGGACGCCTACCTTGAGCGCGAGGACGATATCCTGGCGGCCAAGGAGGAGCGCAACGCCAAGGCTGCCGGCATGCCGACCAAGAAGCGTGCGCCTCGTATGAGCGAGGAGGAGCTGGCGGCCGATGCCGCCGCATTTGCGCAGGCGGCTATGCAGGAGGATGCCGACGCCGCATCCGATGATGCTGACGATGACCATGCCGTCGCCGAAGCCGACGCCGACACCGACGCCGACAAATAGTCTTTGTGGCGAAAGCCTCCGCGGGGAAACCTGCGGAGGCTTTTTTGAGCGATATTGGGCCATCTGTTGATTGGGGACAGACTTAAATGAGCGTTTTCACGCATTTAAGTCTGTCCCCAATCAACATTGCTGCGGCACTTTGCTCGGCTAAAGCGTACAATAGCGCCTATGCGAAAGGGGAACAGATGATCAACGAAACTATGTATGCTCGCGGTGCGGAAAGCTCCATCATCCGTGAGATTTTTAGCTATGGCCTTGAGCGCAAGGCGCAGATCGGTGCGGAAAACGTATTCGATTTTTCGCTGGGCAATCCGAGCGTTCCGGCGCCCGCTGCTGTGGCTGAGTCGATTAAGAAGGCCCTGGAGCTGCCGAGCGACCAGCTGCACGGCTACACGCCTGCACCGGGCCTGCCGCAATGTCGTGCCGCTGTGGCCGAATCGCTCAACCGCCGCTTTGGCACGAGCTATGAGGGCAAAGACGTATTTATGACGGTGGGTGCCGCGGCTTCGCTCACCTGCACGCTCAACGCCGTTACGAACCCGGGCGACGAGGTTATTGTTATCGCCCCGTACTTTCCGGAGTATCGCGTTTGGATTGAGAAGGCCGGCTGTACGTGTGTTGAGGCGCTCGCCGATGAAGATACGTTCCAGCTGAGCGTGGACAACGTGCTCAAGGCGATCAGCGATAAGACGGCGGCCGTCATCATTGACTCTCCCAACAATCCGACCGGTGCCGTATATACATGCGACACGCTGACGCGACTGGCCAATGTTCTGCGCGAGGCCAACGCTCAGCGCGATCCCGAGAATCCGATTATGCTCATCTCGGATGAGCCGTACCGCGAGATTGTGTACGGTGCCGAGGTGCCTTGGGTGCCCTCGATCTACGAGCACACCATCGTGTGCTACTCGTATTCCAAGTCGCTGTCGCTGCCGGGCGAGCGCGTGGGGTGGATCTTGGTTCCCAACACCAATCCGCAGGCTGCCCGTCTGATGCCGGCTGTTGCGGGTGCTGCCCGTACGCTAGGTTTTGTATGCGCACCGGCACTCTTCCAGCGCGTAATCATCGATTGCATCGATGAGCCGAGCGATGTCGAGGCCTATGCGCGCAACCGCACCGCGCTTACCGACGCACTAGCGGAGTACGGCTACACCTATGTTGAGCCGGATGGTGCATTCTACCTGTGGGTGAAGGCGCTGGAACCCGATGCGAATGCGTTTTGCGAGCGTGCAAAGAAGTATGAGTTGCTTGCGGTTCCCTCGGACAGCTTTGGTATGCCGGGTTGGTTCCGCCTGGGCTATTGCGTGAGTTACGAAACGATTATCAATTCGCTACCCGCTTGGAAACAGTTGGCGGACGAGTATCGTTAAAAGTAAAGCGCTCTGCCTACAATGTTTTACGTGAAACGGGGTTTGGTGTTAAGCCAGACCCCGTTGTCATGGACGTTGTGTCTTTGGGATGGAGTGGTTTTACGACTATCGAAGGCTATGCGTACAATGAATATAAGCGACGGCCGTGCCAGATAAGGAGACCTGATGCCCTACCTGCTTTCTTGTGACATTCATACCCATACGATATTCTCTGCGCATGCATATTCGACCATTGAGGAGAATGTGTACTGGGCGGCAGAGCGTGGCCTGCAGGTGCTCGGATCTGCCGACCATCTGAGCTCTATGGTTACGGCTTGCCCCAATGACCTGCGCAGTTACCAATTCTTTATCAACCAGGATATCTGGCCGCGCATTTGGAGCGGCGTGCTGGTGCTGCGTGGTGCCGAGGCCGATATCGTTTCGCTGGACGGAAGCCTGTTTGGCGAGGACACTCCTGTCACGCTCGATATTGCCGGTGATTCGTACAGCCGTCAGCATTCGCTGTTTGATTTGGTTACGCGAAATTTGGATTATTTGGTTGCGAGCGTGCATAATCCGCAGATTGCTGAAGGCGCGACGCTGGCCCAGACGACCGAGATGTATATCAATGCCCTGGAGCACCCCAAGGTGTTCATGCTGGGTCACACGGGGCGTTCGGGCGTGCCGTTCGATATCGACGAGGTGCTGTTGGCAGCTAAGGCCAAGCACAAGATTATCGAGATCAACAACCATAGTCTTGAACACGGTGTCGACACTGAGCATTGGGCCGTATGCCGCAAGATCGCCGAGCGCTGCGCCGAGCTGGGCGTGGGCATTGGCGTGTCAACCGATGCCCACATTGGCATGGCCATTGGCAAGCTCGATCACGCGCGCAAGATGCTCGACGAGATTCACTTCCCGCTGGATTTGATCGTGACGCGCGACCGCGAGACGCTGCTGCGCGAGATGGCGGCAGCCGGCGTGTGCGATCTGCGCAATGGGATGTAGCGGAGTTAATAAACCAAGCGAAGGGGGCGGCCCAGGCGGGTCGCCCCCTTTCTTGTCCCAAAAATCTACTGAGGTTGGTTAGCGGCGTTCGAGGACCGCTACGGTTTCGGTGTGGTCGGTGTGAGGGAACATGTCGACGGGCGTGATCTTGAGCAGGCAATAGCCTCCGTCGAGGAGCTGATGCAGGTCGCGCTCTTGAGTTACGGGGTTGCAGCTGATATAGGTGATGCGGCGCGGCTTAAGCGCGCAGGCAGCTTCGAGGAACTCGGGGGTAGAGCCGGCGCGCGGCGGATCGATGGAAAGGACATCGACCCGCTCGTTGTTATCGGCGGCATCCAGGATGTAGTCGGTGGCGTCGTCGGCCATAAACCAGGCGCTGCGGGTGAGGCCGTTGAGCTCGGCATTGCGACGTGCGTCGGCAATGCCCGCCGGGTTGCGCTCCACGCCGAGCAGCATAATGCCGATGCCCTTTTTCTGGGCATCTTTAACTGCGCAAAGACCGATGGTACCGCTGCCACAGTAGGCATCCATGAGCACATCGCCCTGGTGCAAATCCATGCCGTCGATAGCGAGCTGATAGAGCAGCTCGGTCTGTTGCGGGTTGGTCTGGTAGAACGCGGTGGGGGAGATATCGAACTCGCAGCCGAGTAGCTGGTCGCGCATGCACTTGGCGCCATACACGATGCGGGTTTCCTCGCCGAGGATGGCGTTGCCGGGGCGTCCGTTGATGTTTTGGGCGACGGTGACGATGCGCGGATCGAGTGCGGCGACGGCCTCAAAGAATTCCTGCGCATGCGGTAAGTCACGCTGGGCGGTCACGAGCGTAACCATGACCTGGTCGGTACGCCAACCGCAGCGGATGACGGCATAGCGAAGCAAACCAAGATGCTTGTCCTCGTTAAAGGCGGGAATATGCAACCGCTCAGCTTCGCGTGCGATGCCGTTGAGAATCTGACGAGCGCCCGACGCCTCGACGGGGCATTCGGGTACGGCAACGATCTTGTGCGTGCCGCGCTCAAAGAAACCGCAACGGACAGCGCCCTCCTTACCGGGAGCAAAGGGAGTGGCAGCCTTATGACGAAAGCCACGCGGCGCAGGATATTTGCCCGGGTCGCCCAGGGTGACGCCCATACCGCGAATGGGGTCGACGCTAATACCCTCACGCTCGCAAAGAGCAGCAAAAAGCTCCTCCATAGCAGCCTGCTTGGCGGCGAGCTGCTTCTTATAAGGACGATTGAGCGCCGTACACCCACCGCAAGCTTTCATGATCGAACAGGGAAACTTGGGGTCCACAGCCTTACGCGCAGACGAAACCTGATCTTTATGCGAGCGCTTGGAGCGAGTCTGAGATGCCTTATCCTCGTTCCGACGAGAGCCGGGACGCTTGGCCTTAGCCTTGCCCTTGGCCGACTTACCCTTCGCGTCCTGAGACGACTTGGATTTCTTAGAAGATTTTTTCTCCTCCGACCCCTCAGCTGCTTCGATCAAAGCACGACGAGCCTTACGCTCCGCACGAGATTCTGCCATGAATTAACCCCACTAATTTATTAATTTAAAGCTACAAGCATTGTACCGTGCCAAGCCAACAGACGATATGCAAGCGGTTTATTGGTATCAGTGATAGGTACAACGATGATTGCCCGCTGGGCTCCGGGGCGGGGGTTAAGTTTATCGCGAGTTCCGCACGAACAGGAGGCCACTTAATGTGGCCTCCGTCGTGAGCAGGACTGTAGAGCAGGAAACTTAACCCCGCCCCGGAGCCCAGCGGGCAACCCCTCCCTTGTGCTCTATCACGCTAAAGTGTATGATTCTGAACGTTACATGACTCACTTTACCTAACTAAAGTGCCACCAAGGGGGAATACCATGAATACCGATATGTCTCGTCGTCAGTTTGTTGGTCTAGCCGGTTCGCTCGCTACGGTTCTAGGTCTTGGCCTGGTAGGCTGCGGTGGTGGTGCCGGTAAGGGTTCCGCTGCCGGTTCTGCTGCAGCCAAGGATGTGAAGGGCGCTGCGGAGTCCAAGAAGCTCGTGGTGGGCTTTGATAAGTCCTATCCTCCGTACGGCTTTGTGGGCGACGATGGCGAGTACACCGGCTTTGATCTCGATCTGGCCAAGGCTGTTGCCGATAAGCAGGGCTGGGAGGTCAAATACGAGGCCATCGACTGGGATGCCAAGGATACGCTGCTTAACTCGGGCGCCATCAACTGCATCTGGAATGGCTTTACCATGGAGGGCCGTGAGGACGACTACACGTTCTCCGAGCCGTACATGCTCAACGAGCAGGTGCTCGTGGTCAAGAAGGATGCGGGCATCAAGAGCTGGGACGATCTTGCCGGCAAGACCGTGATTACTCAGACTGATTCCGCTGCGCAGGATGTGCTCGAGGGTGACCAGAAGGATCTGGCGGCGACATTTGCCACGCTCGATACCATCGGCGAGTACAACACGGCCTTTATGCAGCTCGAGAGCGGCGCGGTCGATGCCGTGGCTTGCGACCTTTCGATTGCCCAGTATCAGCTTGCCGCCAAGCCCGATGCCTATACGCAGCTTGATGAGCCGCTGTCCAGCGAGCACTACGCCGTCGGCTTTAAGAAGGGCGACACCAAGTCGGCCGACGCCGTGACCGAGTCGCTCAAGGCGCTCTACGAGGACGGCACGGTTAAGGACCTGTGCGACAAGTATTCAAGCTATGGTCTATCTTTCGATAATTGGGTGCTCAAGTAATGTCTATTCAGGTCATGATACAGATGCTTGGCCAGGGTTTCTTGGTCAGTTTGCAGTTGTTTGTGCTGACGCTGCTGGGGTCGATTCCGCTGGGAATCCCCGTGGCGTTTATGCGCATGAGCAAAATCGCGCCGCTTCGCTGGATTGCGCGCATCTATATCTCGGTCATGCGCGGCACGCCGCTCATGCTGCAGATGTTTGCCATCTACTTTGCCCCGTACTACGTGTTTGGCATTTCGCTCACGCCCGATTCCAAGTGGACGGCGTGCGTCGTAGCGTTCATCATCAACTACGCCGGTTACTTTGCCGAGATCTATCGCTCGGGCCTGCAGTCCATTCCTCGCGGTCAATACGAGGCTGCCGAGGTGCTGGGCTACTCGCGCATGCAGACGTTTCTGTATATCGTGATGCCGCAGGTCGCCAAGCGTATTCTGCCTGCGATGGGCAACGAGATCATCACGCTGGTCAAGGACACGTCGCTGGCGTTTGCCATTGGCGTGGGTGAGATGTTCTCGACGGCCAAGGCGCTGGTCGCCTCGCAGGTGAGCATGGTGCCGTTTGCGATCGCGGCGCTAATCTACTGGGTCTTTAACTTCGTCGTCGAGATGCTGCTGGGCGCCGCCGAAAAGAAGCTGGACTATTATCATGACTAACTCAGTGATGAAAATCGAAAGCGCGCGCAAGGCGTTTGGCGGCAGTGAGGTGCTCAAGGATATCTCGCTCGAGGTCAAGCGTGGCGAGGTCGTGGCGATTATCGGGCCTTCGGGTGGCGGCAAGTCCACGCTGCTGCGGTGTGCCACGCTGCTCGAGACACTCGACGGAGGCTCGCTCTCGTTTGGTGGCCTTGCCGTTGCGACGGATGCGGGCTCGGGCGCGGTCTATGCGAAGGGCGATGTGCCCAAGCGGGCACGCTCGCGATTCGGCCTGGTGTTCCAAAATTACAACCTGTTCCCGCACTATACCGTGATGAAAAACATCATCGACGCGCCGATCCGCGTGCTTAAGCGCCCGCGCGAGCAGGCGGAAGCTCGTGCGCGCGAGTTGATCGCGCAGATGGGGCTTACGGGCAACGAGAACAAGGTGCCATGTGAGCTTTCGGGCGGCCAGCAACAGCGTGTGAGTATCGCCCGCGCCTTGGCGCTCGATCCGGAGATCCTGTTCTTTGACGAGCCGACCTCGGCACTCGATCCCGAGCTGACGGCCGAGGTACTGCGTGTCATTAAAGACCTTGCGGCGCAGAATATGACGATGGTGATCGTGACCCATGCGATGCAGTTTGCGCGCGATGTTGCCGACCGCGTGGTCTTTATGGACGGCGGTCGTATTGTCGAGGAGGGTCCTGCCGAGCAGGTCATCGACCATCCACGCGAGCAGCGCACCCGTGAGTTCTTGAGCCGTATCGAGGGATAGGCTCAGGTATTTACTCAACTATTAATTGAGGCGAAGCCGCCGCAGGTCTTACGGTCTGTGGCGGCTTTTTGTTTGCATCGACGGGGTTCAATAATCGCCTCACAAGCTTGTCTCTTCCTCTCGCCGCCTGTATTCATACGTGTGCCGAAAGGTGTGCATGGACGGTCGCCCGTGAGGGTAGGGTGGTGGCATAGGACATTTGGAGGGTGAGTCGGCTCGGCTGCCGACCATGCTGCTCCCGGGATGGCACCGACCGCGAACTCTCCCCGTTGGCGTCGCGCAATGCGCGCGGCCCTGCAAGGAGGTCATCATGGGTGCTCCCAAGACCGGTAACGTAAGGAACGTGGTGCTCGTAGGCCAAGGCGGGGTGGGCAAGACTTCACTCGCCGAAGCCATGCTCCACCTTTCCGGCAAGACCGCCCGCCTGGGCGGCCACGACGGCACCAAGCCTACGCTCGACTATGACCCCGAAGAGGTCAAGCGTTCATTCTCCATCTCGACGACCATTGCGCCAATCGACTGGAAGGGCGCGCGCATCAATGTGCTCGATGCCCCGTGCTACCCCGATTTTATCGGCGACGCCTTTGCCGCGATGAGCGTCTGCGAGACGGCTCTGTTTGTGGTCGACGCCGAGGCCGGCCCGCAGCCTACGACGGTTAAGCTCTGGTATGCCGCCGAGGACCTGCGCCTGGCGCGTGCGGTGTTCGTAAACCGCCTGTCGCGCTCCGAGGCCAGCTTTGCGACCACGATGGACCTGCTGCAGGAGCGCTTTGGCACGCGCCTGGGCGCCGTGACCCTTCCCTGGGGCGAGGGCGAGGACTTTGACGGCATCATCGACCTGGTGCGCATGAAGGCGCGCCATTGCAACGGCACCGAAGCCGTTGAGTCGGAGATTCCCGAGGAGTATCGTGCCCAGGCCGAGGAGGCCCATGACCATCTGTGCGAGTTGGTGGCCGAGGCCGACGATGAGCTGATGATGAAGTACCTGGAAGGCGAGGAGACACTGACGCAGGAGGAGCTTGAGGGCTTGCTGTCGAAGGCGATTGCCGAGCGCATCTTTGTGCCGGTCTTTGCGGGCGATTGCATTAAGGAGCAGGGCGTCAACTCGCTGATGGACGACATCGCGACGTACTTCCCGGCGCCGACCGACTACGGCGAGATGCCGCTTATCGACGGCGATTCGCTCAAGATTTCGAGCGACGATGACCGTCCGGTGGCGTTTGTGTTTAAGACCCTGGCCGATCCGCAGCAGGGTCGCATCAGCTTTATCAAGGTGCTGACGGGTACGCTTGAGCCGGGTCTTGAGCTGATCAACGCGCGTACCCGCAAGGGCGACCGTCTGGCTCACCTGTATGTGATGTGCGGCCGCGACATGACCGAGGTCGGTCACGCCTATGCCGGCGACATTATCGTGGCACCCAAGCTGGCGGCCGAGACGGGCGATACGCTCTCGATTACCGGCAAGGTCGAGGCTGCGGCGTTTAAGTTCCCCAACTCGCAGTACCGCATTGCCATCGAGGCCGAGAATCGCGGCGACGAAGAGAAGCTCTACACGTTTATCGAGAAGGCCTGCAAGGCCGATCCGACCATGAGCATCGACCGCGACGAGGAGACCGGCCAGACCATTATCTCCGCCGTTGGTGAGGCGCAGGTTTCGGTGCTGCTCAATCGTTTGGAGGATCGCACCAAGGTCGTAGCCAAGAGCGTGCCGATCCGCATTCCGTATCGCGAGACCATTCGCCGTACGGCAAGTGCCCAGGGCCGCCATAAGAAGCAGACCGGCGGCGCCGGTCAGTACGGCGACTGCTGGCTGCGCGTGGAGCCGCTCATTGGGCCCGACGGCACGAGCGATGGCTATGAGTTTGTGGACGAGGTCGTGGGCGGCCGCATTCCGCGCTCGCTGATCCCCGCCGTGGACAAGGGCGTCCAGGAGACCATGAAGGACGGCATCATTGCCGGCTATCCGCTCACGGGCATTCGCGTGGCTGTGTACGACGGCTCGTATCACAGCGTCGACTCCAACGAGATGGCGTTCCGCGCGGCGGCTCGCATCGGCCTGCGCAAGGCATGTGCCGATGCCGACCCGGTGGTGCTGGAGCCCATCGAGGAAATCACGGTGACTATTCCCGAGAGCTACGCCGGCGCCGTGATGGGCGACATCTCGGCCTCGCGCGGTCGCGTGACAGGCATGGAGACCGATGAGCGCGGAGACACCGTGGTTATCGCGCAGGCACCTCTCGCCGAGCTGACGGATTACTCGACGCGCCTGCGCTCTATCACGCGCGGCACGGGTGACTTTACCATGAGGCCCGCCGGCTACGAGCAGGTGCCCTATGACGTTCAGGCCAAGCTGGTCGAGCGCTATGAGGAGGGTCGCGCCAAGTAGCGTGTGATTTTGCCTGCAATGTAGGTGCTGACGAAAAGGCCGCCCTGGGTAACCGGGGCGGCCCTTTTTGATCCCATGGGGACGGAGGAAAACGAATCATTTTTGGGTTACGGGCGGTGCGGTCGGCACTAGTCTCCGGATGCCTGGTTGCGGCCGGTGGCGTAGTCGATCTGCACGTGCGGCTGCAGGTTGTAGCAGTACACGTGGAAGCAGAGGGTCTTGCCGTGGTCCTCGACCGATTGCGCCTCAAGGCGCACGCCGCGGCAGACAAGTTCCTCTTCGTTATACATGGGTGTGACGCGATAGAGCACGTGGTTGCCCGTCTCGCGGATGTAGCCGAGAATCTGCTCCTCAAACGGCAGCATGCCTGTCTCGTTGAGATAACGCGTGCCGGTGAGGAGATTCTTGCGGTTGGCGTTTTCGCCGCAGAGCGACCAGGCGATGAGATGGCAGCGGTTGTAGAGGCTCTGGCCCGGAATAAAGTCGTAGCGCTGCTGGCGCCATCCAGCGGGATGGATACGCGAGATATCGCCGCGCTCGCCTTGACCGAGTGATTCGGGGCCCACGCAGGCGAGCGCTTTGCGGGTGCGGCCCAGGCTGTCAAGCTTGGAGAACTTCTTAAAGCAACCCTCTTCTGTAGCGCGCTCGTATTCATCGAGCGTGAATGATGGTGTGCCGAGCGGGTGTGTGCTGTCGGCGCGCAGGGCAACGTAGGGGTTGCCGGCGTAGTCGGGAATGCTGCTGAGATAAACACCGCGGGCGCGGTTGAGGTCGGGGTTTTCGACCTCGTCGATGGGGGTGGCGGCGCTGTCCGCGGAAGCGCCGTCGCCGGTGTCGGTTGTGGCGGAATCGGAGCCATCGCCAGAGTCCTGGCTGTTTTGAGGGTCCGGGGAGCTCGCCGTTCCTGATTCGAGCCGATCGACCAGGTCCGCCTCGTCGTCGGTGCGGCTGGGACTTTCGTTTTGTTTTTCGGCCAGAGCTGCCGCCTGTTCATCACTTTGCGGCGACAACAACTTGGGCGCTCCGTCGAGCGACCCTGTGAACAGCGCAAACCCCAGCACCACGGCGGCGCCGATGGAAAGTACTTGCTTGTAGGCGGACTTGCGCGACATTGCGGCTCCTGGATGGACGGTTGGGAATCTACCAGTCTAGCAGGAGCCGGCAGGGGCCGTTCTGTCGAACAAATACTCAAGATTTGGGATAGACGCTACTGATTCATTTGCCTCATATGGAGCTGCGGCGGTTGTGTATGTGGGGCTATTTTGCGTTTCCCCAGATAAAACCCGCCAAAATAAACCTGTCCCTTATTGGCGGGTCAGTTAACGCAGTGCAGGTTGAGCATATGCGAGCGAGCGGTCTCCGGGTGCGGTAAGGTGACGTGAAACAAGCGGGCGCTGACCTTTTGGTCGCGCCCGTGAAGTTGAACGTCAGATTGCCGTGTCCGGAGCCCGCGCAGCGCCGAGCAGTTACGCCGTTTGTAAAACGGCGTAACCTAAAGGTTCATGTTGCCGTGAATGTAGGGGGTGACCTCGGGGGAGATATGGTCGCAGCCCAGCTCGCGCAGCGCGGACTCGATGGCGGCGGGCAGCAGGGTCTTGCCCTTGTCGTCGACGGCGGCACCGCCGAGGGTGGCAATCTTGGCGACATCTGCGGGTGCGGCCTCGATATGCATGCAGCCGCCGACCAAGCGCGCGCGTACCTGTGCCAGATCAAGATCGTGCAGGTAATCCTCGCAGGCGCGGATTAAATCGACTTTCTCGCGCGTAAGCTCCTCGCCCGTGGGGACGCGGGTGGCAAGACATGCTCCCGCCGGTAGGTTCCAAACGGGATAGCCCCATGCGCGCAGCAGCTCGCGCTCTTCGTCCTTGGTAAAGCCGACCTCCATAAGGGGTGAGCGTACGCCGAGCTCTTCTGCCGCGCGCATGCCGGGGCGGTAGTCACCGCGATCGCTTGCATTGCTGCCATCGATGACGGTGGGAAAGCCGAGCGACTTGGCGTGGTTGACGATGGCGGTAAAGCCGGCGTGTTTGCAGTGGTAGCAGCGATTAGCATCGTTGCAGGCTACTTGGGGGAGCTGCAGCTGATCCACCGAAAGATTGAGCACGGGGAGCTTAAAATGTGCCCCTTCATTGGCTTGTCCATCAACGGACCGCTCAAACGAAGCCTGCTCGGGCGTGCCGATGAGCGGCGTGGTGAGATGGACGAGGAGGGTATTGGTAGGCATGATGCGGGCGCATACGGCGGCCAAAAAGCTGCTGTCAACGCCGCCGGAAAACCCGATAGCCACGCGCCCGTATGCCAAAAGCAGCTGTTCGAGCGCCGATAGCTTGTCTTGAAGCTCCTCTGCGGGTGCCGTGGTGTCTAAAATCATGAAACGATCCTTATCGTTGAGTACTCGATCGAAAACTATAATCCTAATGCGTTACTTGCCATAAGACTTCTATCTGTGTAACGAAAGTGCAATATGGCATATACGTTATATACAAGTTGCCAAATGCGGTAGAGTTGCAGCAACGCGACAGCGAGAGTCGATGGGGGACCGATATGATCAAGGCTGTTATTTTTGACATGGATGGAACGCTGGTCGATACCGAGCGTTTGGGGATTAAGGCCTGGAAGGCAGGCGCCGCTGAGCTTGGGCTCGCGATTGATGATGCGCTGATCCATCAGTTTATCGGTCGCACGCTGCCCGATGTCATGGACATCCTTGATGAGCATTACGGCAGCCACGAAACCACCGAGGCGGTCTATGTCCGCCACAAGGAGATTCGCGACGAGATGGTCAAGACCGAACTGGAACTTAAGGCCGGCGCCGCCGAGTGCCTAGACGAGCTGCTGGCTGCGGGCTATCACGTGGGCCTAGCGACGTCGTCGCGCCTCGTTACGGCCGAGCGCAACCTTAAGATGGTCGGTCTTTTTGACAAGTTTGAAACGGTAACGTGTGGCGAGGACGTCGTGCACGGCAAGCCCGACCCCGAGATGTATCTGCTCGCCTGCGAGCGCGCGGGCTTTACTCCCGAGGAATGTGCCGTGGTCGAGGATTCGCGCAACGGCTGCGTCTCGGGCATTACGGCTGGCTGCCACGTCTTTGCCGTCCCCGATATCGTGCCGCTGCCGCAGGACGTGGTGGATGGCTGCGAGGCCGTGCTCGATACGTTGTTCGATCTGGCGGCGGCGGTCAAGGCCGTGCGCTAGACAATTGCGGCGTTGAAACGAGCAATTGCTTACGTTTGCGCTTAAACAAAAGGGGTCCGGCAATGGTCGGGCCTCTTTTGCTTGAGCGGCGACTTAGCATACTTGCGGGCGTGCTATAGATACGCACCGAGGTTGATGGCCGTGGCGTCGGTCTGGCTGCTTGCCTGGGTGCTGGCGCGTTCCAGCAGGAACGGACGTACCAGTTCTTGGCGGTTGATGTCCTCGGCGGCGGTGACTGCGGTGACGGTGCGCGCTGTAGAGCCGACGCGGATATGCTTGGTCTTTGCTGGGGCCTTGTTCTCGATTTGCTCCATGAGCAATTGAACGCCCTTGCGGCCAATCTCGTAGCCCGGGGGCGCTACCGTAGTGAGCGGGACCGATCCGCTCCAAGCGAGCGGGTTGCCATCGCAACCTGCTACGCGTACTTGCCCGGGGACGGCGATGCCTTTGTCGACCAGCGCCGAGATGACGCCCGAGGCCAGCACGTCGGTCAGGCCGACGACAAAATCGGGGCGTTCGTCGGCGGCGCGCGCGGCGATTTGGGTGCCGATGCCGTAGCCGTCGGCGGCGGTATTCCATTCGCCGGCGTCGATGACTTCGATCTTGATATCGGGATGTAGGGCGAGCGCCTTATGAATGCCAAGGACGCGCAGGGTGAGTTGCATAAATGCTGCTCGGCCGACGACGACAATATGGTGCGCGCCGCGGGCGATGGCGAGCTCGGCGATGATGCGGCCTTGTGCCTCGTTGTCGGCGGCCACGTAGTAGCCGGGCTCGGAGCAATGGATGTCCAGATGGACGATCGGCACGGGCATCTTGGTCAGGGCGGGGTGCCAGTCGGGGGATGCCATGGGCTGAACCATGACGCCGGACATCTGGGTGCCCATAAAGTAGCGCAGGTAATGGTCCTCGAGAATATCGTCGTTATCGGCGTTGGCGATGAGCAGGTCGTAGCCGTGCTTGCGGGCCTCGTTGTGGGCGCCGCTGGCGATTTGGAGTGAAAAGCCGTGGTCGAGACGGGGGAGCACCAGGCCAAAGGACTTGGTGGCGCCGCCCGCGAGCTGACGAGCGCTTTGGTTGGGCAGGTAGCCCAGTCGATTGATGGTTTCGTTAATGAGCTTGAGGGTCTCGGGACGCAGCTTTTCGGGGTGGTTGAGCGCGTTGGAAACCGTGCCCAACGAAACCCCGGCCTCGCGCGCGACGTCGCTGATTTTTACCTTTGCCATAGCGGCCCCTTTGATGCGTTTCAAGTACAAGCCAGATTGTAGCATCGCCCGCCCCTGAGGTGTCAAAACCCGCCTATTAGGGACAGGTTTATTTTGGCAGGTT
Organism: uncultured Collinsella sp.; assembly: GCA_902470765.1. GTDB lineage: Bacteria > Actinomycetota > Coriobacteriia > Coriobacteriales > Coriobacteriaceae > Collinsella. Next base: position 19,257 of record CABRHW010000018.1, on the reverse strand, counting down.
TTATCTGGGCAAACGATGCTGTCAGACCAAACCACCACGAAGGTGCCTGCCCCCTTCGGGGTGGGGTGTGTGTATCGAGTGGTATTCAAGTTGAGATACCACTTCTGGTATATCAGCTTGTGCTTGCGTGAGTACAATACTCGAACGTTATACGTCTCAGCGCCTCCCGTGCGTGGACGTCTTGCAGTCACGCGAACGAAGGGATTTATCCTATGTGCGGAATCGTCGGCTACACCGGCTCTGATATTGCAAAGAACATCCTGGTCACGGGCCTCAAGCGTATGGAGTATCGCGGCTATGACTCCTCGGGTGTCGCGCTCGAGGTGGGCGAGGGCGCCGCGGCACACCTCGATGTCATCCGCCGCGTGGGCAAGGTCGCGGGCTTGGAGAGCGAGCTTTCCAACATCGACAGCGACGCTACCTGCGGTATCGGCCACACCCGTTGGGCCACCCACGGCAAGCCCTCCGTCGTTAACGCTCACCCCCACACCAGCTGTGACGGTCGTATCGCCATCGTCCACAACGGCATCATCGAGAACTTCGCCGAGCTGCGCGAAGAGCTGGAGGGCCGCGGCCACCACTTTAAGAGCGAGACCGATACCGAGGTCTTCGCGCATCTGATCGAAGAGGCTTATGCCGAGACGCACGACCTGATGGCCTCCGTGCGCGAGGCGTGCACCCACGTGGTCGGTGCCTATGGTCTGGCCGCCGTGTGCGCTGACGAGCCCGGCGTGATCGCCGTGGCCCGCAAGGATTCCCCGATCGTGGTCGGCGCGGGCGAGACCGGCGCCTATGTTGCCTCCGATGTCATCGCGCTCATCGACGCCACCCGCGATGTCGTGGTGCTCGAGGACGGTCAGTTTGCCAAGCTTACGCCCGCAGGCGTCGAGTACACCGACGAGGCCGGCAACGTTATCGAGCCCAAGGTCACCCACATCGACTGGGACCTGGACATGGCAGAAAAGGGCGGTTATCCCGACTTTATGCTCAAGGAAATCCACGAGCAGCCGCGCGTCGTGCGCGACACGCTGGTTGGTCGTATGACGCCGGCCGGCGAGCTCGACATCGACGAGCTGGGCCTTTCGCTCGAGGAACTCAACGACATCGACCGCGTCTACGTGATCGCTTGCGGAACCAGCTATCACGCTGGCCTCATTGCCAAGAATCTCATTGAGGGCTGGGCTCGCATCCCCACCGAGGTGGAGGCGGCCAGCGAGTTCCGTTATCGCAACCCCATCATCACGCCGACGACACTTGTCGTTGCCGTGTCCCAGTCGGGCGAGACGGCCGATACCCTTGCCGCCATTCGCGACGCGCGCATCAAGGGTGCCAAGGTCTTCGGCATCACCAACGTGGTGGGCAGCCCCGTGGCACGTGAGAGCGACGGCGTCATCTACACCAAGGCCAACAAGGAGATCGCGGTCGCCTCGACCAAGAGCTTCATCGGCCAGGTCGTGAGCCTGACGCTGCTGGCTCTGCTGCTGGCGCAGGTCAAGTACCGCCTGACCACCAAGCAAGCGCGCATGCTGTTCCGCGAGCTTTCCGATACGGCCGAGCAGATCCAGTGGATTTTGGATACCCAAACCGAGGCCGTGCATGAGGCCGCCCTGCTGTGCAAGGATGCGCAGTCGGCGCTGTTCGTGGGCCGTGGCATGGGTGCCGCTATTTCCTACGAGGGTGCGCTCAAGCTCAAGGAAGTCAGCTACCTGCACGCCGAGGCATATGCCGCCGGTGAGATGAAGCATGGCCCCATTGCCCTGATCGACCCGGGCTTCCCTGTCATCGCTGTGGCCACCAAGAGTGCCACCTACGACAAGACCGTGTCGAACCTTATGGAGTGCAAGGCGCGCGGCGCCAAGGTCATCGTCGTTGCCGCCGAGGGCGACGAGGAGATCAACAAGATTGCCGACTGCATCATCCGCGTGCCGGCAGTCCGCGACGTGTTCAGCCCCATCACGGCGAGCGTTCCGCTGCAGCTGCTCGCCCGCGAGGTCGCCATCCTGCGCGGCTGCGACGTCGACCAGCCCCGTAACCTGGCCAAGAGCGTCACGGTAGAGTAGTTGGTTCCGCCGTTCTAGCGACTAAGGCCCGGCTCCGCGTCATTAGACGGAGCCGGGCCCTTTTTTGCATTTGACCAGATAAAACCTGCCAAAATGAACCTGTCCCTTTTTGGCAGGTTAGCGGAGCTTGCTGGTCTCGAAGTACTCGGGGAACTGGTCCAGAACCTCGGTTTGGTTGCGGAACATCATGTGCAGGTGCTTGCTGACCAAAAAGCTCGCTTCGATGGGGTCGCGACCGGCGATGGCGCGGCGAATCTGCTTGTGCTCGTTCACGATGTCCTGATTGTCGAGAACCTGCGTGGCGGCGCGCAGCCAGCGGAAGCGCTCCAGGTCGGCATTGGTCTCTTCGAGCCACGACCACACGGTGCTGCGACATGCGATGCTAAAAATCATGTGATGCATGAGGTTGTCGCTCAAAAAGAAGCCGATGCGATCCTCTTCGGCCATGGCTTTTTCCTGCAGCACGATGGCGCGGTCGAGCTGCTCGATGCCGGCCGACGTGGCTCGCGCACAGCACTCCACGATCACCTGCTTTTCCAGATGCTCGCGGATGTAACAGGCACTCTCGGCAAGGGTGAGGTTGATGGGTGAGACGTAGGTGCCGCTCTGGGGCACGGTGCGCACCAGGCCCTCTTGCGCCAGACGCACCAGTGCCTCGCGCACGGGCGTGCGACCCATATCTAGGTCGTCGCAAAGCTGCTTGACGCCCAGCTTTTCGCCCGGCTTGTAGTCCAGGTAGACGATTTTGCGTCGAATGGTGTGATAGGACTGGTCCTGTAGGCTCGTTTCCTGCTCGCCGACGTGCATCGATTCTTCCATAGCGCCTCGCAACTGTTCTATCAAACTCATATGTCAGTTGTTAATTATGCCGCGAATCAGCTCTCCGCGGTGGGTAATTCGGCTGTTGCCTGAGAACTATTGCGGCATCTTAGTCTGTGTTTGCGCAAGGCTGCGCTCAATGTTGCCGTATCATAAGCCGTCGCAAACGTGAAATAGAAAGAAGGAATCCCATATGCAACTGGCAAACATCGTACGCGAGCGCTGGAAAGGCGTCTTGTTCTGCCTGATCATCGCCATTCCCGCGACGTTGCTCGGCAAACAAATTGAGGTGGTCGGCGGTCCGGTATTTGCCATCCTCTTTGGCATGGTCCTGGCGCTCGTCTTTCCCAAGAATCGTCGCGAACAGCTCACCGCCGGCGTTACCTATACGTCCAAAAAAGTCTTGCAGTACGCGGTTATCCTGCTTGGCTTTGGCATGAACCTCTCCCAGATTCTGTCCAAGGGCGCCCAGTCGCTACCGATTATCGTGGCAACAATCTCGACCTCGCTTGTCATCGCCTTTGTGCTCTGCCGCGTTATGAACGTGCCGGGCAAGATCGCGACGCTTGTGGGTGTGGGTTCGTCGATTTGCGGCGGTTCTGCCATCGCCGCGACCGCGCCCGTCATCGATGCCGACGATCGCGAGATTGCCCAGGCTATTTCGGTCATCTTCCTGTTTAACGTTATCGCGGCGCTCGTGTTTCCAACGCTCGGCGGCATGCTCGGGCTGACCAACGAGGGCTTTGGCCTGTTTGCCGGTACCGCCATCAACGACACCTCGTCCGTAACGGCTGCGGCGAGCGCTTGGGACAGCATGCATCCCGGCGCCAATGTGCTCGAGAGCGCCACAGTGGTCAAGCTCACCAGGACGCTGGCCATTATTCCCATCACGTTGGTCCTCGCATGCTGGCAGATGCATCTGGCACGCAAGGCCGGTGGCGACGCTAAGAGCACGTTCTCGCTTAAACGCGCGTTTCCCATGTTTGTGCTGTTCTTTGTGCTGGCGAGCGTGATCACCACGGTGTTTCAGCTTCCTGTGTCCATCACGGCGCCCATCAAGGAGCTGTCGAAGTTCTTTATTGTGATGGCCATGGCGGCTATTGGTTTTAATACCGATATCGTCGAGCTGGTCAAAAAGGGCGGCAAGCCCATCGCGCTGGGCTTTTGCTGCTGGATTGGCATTGCGTGCATGAGTTTGGGAATGCAGCACGTGCTGGGAATCTGGTAGAGAAGTAGCTTGTTTGCGTGCTGCGTGTTGGTTGCTGGTGAGCGCAAGCCTGCAGTGGAGCGATAGGAGCTCTTGCGGGTATGGCTTGTCCGCAGGTTTATAAGTCCCGAAGAGCTCTTATCGCCCCGCCAGGATGGCGATGCGGGGCAACACCTATACTCGCAGGACGGCGCTTTCTGCCCTATAGTGTTTGGTGAGCAATATCGTTCAATTTTGAAACACTCGGTCGTGCGACCGTCGGCGGCTGCATGTCGCCGCGGACAGGGGCAAATCATGGATAGCGATGCCAAGCTGAACATCTTGACCGAGGCCCTGGCTGCTGCCGGGGCCTCGGCATTGGCAATCGATGCGCGTGGGGACGTCGCGATCTCGACCATGAATGACGCGGCTCTTGAGCGGGATGTGGCGGCTTTTGTTGCCGAGCGCCTCGACCGTATAGGAGACGGCGCGCGTCTGGTTATGGGGCGTGCGGGTACGCGCCTGAGCCTGACCGTTCGCCCCACCGACAAAGAGGGCGGGGGCCTTTGGGTCGTCGTGGTCCGCGAGGTGCGCGGCGCCGCGGCGCATGCGGGCATCGAGTGGCTCAACGCCGACGAAGTTGAGGCCCGCTATGAATCGAGCGCGTACGGCATCGTTGAGGGTGCCGCTGCGGTAGCGGCACCGGTTTCCGAGAGCTATGCGCGCGGCGTGCCCCTTATGCTCGAGGGCGAGCTGGGCGCGGGCCAGATCGAGATCGCCAAGCGCCTCTATCTGGACGGTCCTTTTGCCGATCAGCCCTTTGTTTCCGTCGCGCTCGATGAACTCACCGATCGCGGTTGGCGCCATGTGCTCAAAAGCTCCGAATCGCCGCTGTTCCAAACGGGGCTGACACTTTGCATTGAGGGCTGGAATGCGGTTGGCCCCCAGCGCCTCCGCGAGCTGGTCTCCACGATGACCGACACCGCGTTGGCGACGCGCTGCCATGTGGTGCTGACAGCGAATGACATGCCGGGCGGCGGCGAAAGTGATCAAGCCGCCTTTGTGACCGAGCGCCTCGCCTGTGCGGTGAGCGTGGCGCCGGCAATTGCCGAGCAGGGAGCCGCGTCGACGAAGGCTGCGCGCTATTTGGAATATCTCGCTGATGCATTTGGGACGGCAGCGCCCACGCTGTCTGCCGCGGCGACGAAGACGCTCGATGTTTACCGCTGGCCGCGCAATTATCTGCAGCTCCGCGAGGTCTCGGAACGACTGTATATATTGGTGGGGGCGGGCACGGTGGACCGCGCTGTGGCGGAGGAAGTGCTCGCCCAAGAGGACGTGATTAAGACCGCAACCTTTGGCGCCCCGACGCTCGAAAGTGACCTGTATATCCTGCGACCGCTGGCCGATACCGAGCGAGATATCGCGCATCTGGTTGTAGACCATCTCCACGGCAACCGAACCCGTGCGGCGGAGGTGCTGGGCATAAGCCGTACAACGCTGTGGCGCTTGCTGAAGGACGATGACCGTTGAGCGAGGCGCCCGTGACCGCGCGCGACGCGTGTGCTACAGTCCAAAGCGTTATTGTTTCGATTTGGTTACGGCGTGCGAGGGCATATGGCTGAGACTTCAAAACCGAGCCGCAGAAGGCGGAGCGCCGCGCCGGTTAACCGACGCACGACATCGGTGACGTGGGGCAAACACGCCTCGGGGTTTGATGGCTCGTTCAAGCGCACTAAATACGGCTATCCTTCGGCAAGCGCCCGCTTGGCAATGCAGGCAGAGTCCTCGCTGTGGGGCCGCAAACGCGTGGTGGGCTCAAAGCTCAAGCACGACGGAACGCTCGGCTACATCAGCCGCGGGGCGGCTCGCCGCAGCGGGCTCAATCCCGCCGGCTGGCATCGCTACGTGCCGATCGTGGCCGCCGTTGCAGTGATCGTCATCGCGCTCGCTGCGCTCGGATATGCCGGCGGTGGCGCCAACTTGGACGCAATGTTTAAATCGCCCGAGCTCGCGCATGTAGGTACAGAAGTTGTCGAGGGCGCTCAGACCCAGACGGGCGTCGCGCCCCAGCGCGGCATCGTCGCGGCGGCCTCCACCATCGCAGATGCTCAAAAGGACGAAGACAAGCAAGGCGACGACGTCGAAACGGCCCAGACGAACGAAACGACGACAACTCAAATATCAACATAGCTTGCCGGCAGAAGGGGACGTTCCTTTTCTGCCGGCAGTTTGGGACACTCCTGCGCTACTTGACGTATACCACGTTGTCGCGGCGGGGTTTGGGCTCGGGTAGCGTGTCCTCGGCGTAGCCAAGAATGCAGTTACCGACACCGCGCAGGCTGCCGTCGGCAGGCAGGCCCCAGCTGGCCAGCAGCTCCAGGCCCTCGGGCGAGTCAAAGACCTCATGCGCGCGGTGAATCCAGCACGAATCGACACCCAGTGCATAGGCAGCGTTGAGCAAGTTGCCCATAGCGAGCGAGCCGTCTTCCAGATGTGTGGGCACGCTGCGGTCAACCAGCACCACCACAACGGTCTTGGCGCCATAGAAGGGGTCGCTGTTGCTGCCCATGACTTGGGCGTTAAGCTGCGAGAGACGCTCGACGGTCGCGGGATCGGTGACGGCGACAAACGTCACCGGCTGGCGGCCCATGCCGCTCGGTGCATATTGGCCGGCTTCGATAATACGTGCAAGCTTTTCGGTCTCGACGGGACGATTGCTGTATTTGCGGCAGCTGCGGCGGTGAATGAGCGCTTCGATAGTCTCCATGGTATCTCCTTGCGGTGGCGTTGCAGATGCCCCGTTCATACCCGTCGGGCTTAAACGATAGACGGTCAATTGCCCGGCCAAAAGGATAGATTCCAATTGGGAAAGTAGGTTTGCATAAAAGTACCTTCAGAATGTGACAAACAAATGGGATGGTTAAACGTTTTATCCCGTCTACCCTGCGGTTTTTTACCACTTGCCTAAATGACGAACGCATAACCTCTGATAAAGGTTTTACTAAAGGAGTACCAACGTTTATCAATGCGCCGTGGTGGCGCCGGGCCAGGAGGTAACATCATGTTCCAGGCTGGAGATGTCGTCGAGACCGACTTCGAAGGATTTCTGAAGCTGCTGCGTTCTAAGACGCGCGCTTTTGTGACGATTGACGATCACGAGTACTACATCACGCACACCGATGGCTATTGGCGTGTTCAGGATTGCGAGGCCCTCAACGACAAGGGCCACTTTACTGACTGCTCCGAGCTGGTCAACACGGTCTGCGAGGTCGTCGAGCTGCCGTGGATTGCCGGCAAGAGCCTGCATGACAGCTTCTCGGGCGCTACGGTCTATGAGGCCGTCGCCGCTTAACGGGCAATAAAACCCGATTTTCACGTGACCGCTGGCGCTGCCCCCGCGCCGGCGGTCTTTTTCTGCCGATCGGCCATAAAAGTGCACGTATTTGCGGAGAGCCTGTTGACGATAGTCAAAACTCGGACTAATCTAGAGACACAAAATTGGTCAAAAATCGGACAATTGAATGGTGGGATAGATGGATAGTGCGGTTACGCTGGTCGACTTCGACCGGTTGCTCAATGGACTCGACCATATCTATTCGGAGTTCTCGCGCGCCTGCGGCCTTTCGGACTGCGCTTACTGGATGCTCGTCGATACCAGCACGGCGGGCGGCAGTATTGCCGTAAGCCGTCTGACAAGCGAATGGTTCTACAGCAAGCAGACCATCAACTCGGCAATTAAAGCCTTGACGGCGCGGGGCTTCGCAACGTTGGAGTTTGCCGAAGGCAGTCGTAAGAACAAGGTTGTGAGCCTGACCGAAGAGGGCAGGCGATTTGCCGAGCGTTATGCGCTGCCGGCACTCAAGGCCGAGCAGCGAGCCTTTGGCGCGCTTGAGCCATGTGAGCAGCGCGAGATTATGCGCTTGATCGGCAAATTCTCTCAGGTGCTCGGCGATGAGTGCGATGCCTTTAAGCAGCATATCGCTGCCGAGAACCAAGCCGAGAATCAAGGTGAGGGGGAGTCGTGCGACTGTTAATGAGGTTTCTAAAGCCATATCGAGGGCTTGTCGCAGTGACGCTGCTGGTGCTGCTGGTGGATAACGTCGGTACGCTGTTGGTTCCCACGATGCTGGCGAACATGGTCAACACCGGTATTACCACGGGCGATGTCGACTACATTTTACGCAACGGCCTATACATGTTTATTGCGACCAGCATGGCTAGCGGCGGCACGGTGCTGGGCTGCTATCTTTCGGCGCGCCTGGCCGCCAACGTGGCTTGCGATATCCGCAATGCCGTGTACGACAAATCGCTCGAGCTCGCGGCCAGCGATTTTGAGCGCTTTGGCACCGGATCGATGATCACACGCTCGCTCAACGACATCAACGTGATTCAGCAGGCGATTCTGCAGACGATTCAGCTGGTGTTGCCCGTGCCGTTTTTGGCTGTGGCGGGCATCATCTTCGCCTGGTTTATCGATCCCGCCATGGGCACGCTTCTGGGCGTAGTCGTTGCGATTGTGCTGGTGGCGGCGGTCTTTACGGTTGCCAACGCGGCGCCGATTTTTATGCGCCTACAGGGCTTTATCGACCGCATGAACGTGGTGCTGCGCGAGAATATTGTGGGCGTGCGCGTCATCCGTGCGTTTAACAAGGAGCGCCACGAGGAACGGCGTCTGGACGAGGTGTTTAGCGAATACGCCGCCAACGCCATCAAAGTCAACCACCTGTTTGTGGGCCTCGACAGCTCAAGCTTCTTTTTGATGAACATCGCCGAGGTGGCGGTGCTGTGGGTTGGCGGCAACCGCGTGGGCGCCCACGCCATGCAGATTGCGAGTATCTCTGCGGTGCTCGAGTACGCAATCCTGATCCTGTTCTTTGTGATGATGGCCCAGATGGTGGTGCTGACGCTTCCGCGTGCTGCCGCGTGCCTGAACCGTGCGCAGCAGGTGTTGGAGATTGAGCCGAGCATCGTCGATGGCGAGCGCACGCTGGATGACGGGGCGCGCGAGCCCCAAGACGAAGCCGATGCGGTGGCCGTGTTCGACCACATGTCGTTTCGCTTTGACGATGCCGACGAGGACACCCTGTGCGACCTGAGCTTTGCCTGCCGTCGCGGTCAGACGACTGCAATCGTTGGCTCGACAGGCTCGGGCAAATCGACGGTGGCAAAGCTTCTGCTGCGCTTCCACGATGCCACCAAGGGCTCCATTCGCCTGAATGGTGTGGACCTGCGCGAGCTTACGCAAGACGAAATCCGCGGGCGCATTGCCTATGTGCCGCAGAAGGCGTGGCTGTTCTCGGGCACGGTGGCGAGCAACCTTCGCTTTGGTAACGAAGGCGCGACCGAGGGCGACATGCTTCACGCGCTTGAGGTTGCCCAGAGCACCTTTGTACTCGACCAACCGCAGGGGCTCGATACCCCGGTTGCCCAGGGCGGTACGAACTTTTCGGGCGGCCAGCGCCAGCGTTTGGCAATCGCCCGTGCGCTCATGAAGCATGCCGATCTATATATCTTCGATGACAGTTTTTCGGCCCTGGACTTTAAGACTGATGCCGCCCTGCGTCATGCGTTGCAAGACGAGACGCGTGACGCTGCGGTGCTCATCATCGCGCAGCGCATCTCGACGATTCTGCACGCCGACCAGATCGTCGTGCTCAAGGATGGCGAGGTTGTGGGTCTGGGCACGCATGGCGAGCTTATGGAAACCTGCGAGGTGTACCGTGCCATCGCGGAATCGCAGATGAAGGGAGGTGAGTAGCATGACCGAGGAGCTCAAGAAGCAGGGCGGCGTTGATGACGCCGCTGCCGCGGGACTGGTCGAGGAAGCGGCTGCCGCGTCGACCGAGCTGGATGACGCCGCCAAGGCTGCAGCCGAGCGCGAGGCTCGCCGCCAAGCGCTCTACGAGGAAAACGAACGTGCCGAGGACGAGCGCGCCCGCGCCGAGGCAGAGCGTATGCGCGACGTGGACGACGAAGACGAGGACGAGACACCTCGGGATACCTGGGCGACGGTGCGCCGCCTGTGGAGTGAGGCTGCCGGCGACCATTGGCGCTTCTATATCGTGTTCGCGAGCATTGTGTTCTATGTCATCTTTAACACTGCCGCGCCGGCATATAGCGCCCGCGTGATCGATGAGCTGTGGGGCCACATTCAGGTAGCGTTTGTCAACAACGCCACCTTCAGCATCACCTGGGAGAACTGCGGCAGGACTATCTTCATCTACTTTTTGATTTGGACGGCCGCCGCTTCGTTCTACGCGCTCCAGAGCTTTTTGATGTCGAGCGTGGCCGAACGCCTCAATCTGCGCCTGCGCAACCGCATCGCGCAAAAGCTCAACCGTCTGCCGCTCGCCTATTTTGACGCGCATCGTCCCGGCGAGGTCGTCAGCCGCGCGACCAACGACCTGGACAAGATGTCCGAGAGCATGCAGCGCGGATTGCTGCAGCTGCTCGTGTCGATCGGCACGGTTGTTGGTGCTGTGAGCGTGATGTTCGTGTTCAGCGTGCAGCTTACGCTCGTCTTTCTGTTCTTTACGGCACTGTCGCTGCTGGTGACGAAGGTCGTCTCGCGCCGCACACACGATGTGACGGGCGAGCGCCAGGAGTGGGTGTCCAAGATTACGAGTGCGGTCGAGGAAGGCTATTCGGGCCGTCTGGTGATCCGCGCGTTTAACCGCGAGCGTCAGAGCTCCGCTGAGGTGCACGAGGCTTCGAAGGAACTGGCTCGTGTGAGCACCAAGGCCGACTTTATGATCAACGCTGTTGGCCCCGCGGTGCGCTTTATCGGCCGTTTGGCGCAGATCGTTATTGCGCTTGTGGGCTGCAGCATGCTGGTTGCCGGTCACATGACCGTCGGCGTGTTCCAGGCGTTCTTCCAGTTTATCTACGAGGCGTCCGAGCCCATGACGCAGTTGTCGTTTACCTTCAACTCGCTGCAGAGCGCGCTGGCGAGTGCGGAGCGCGTGTTCGACCTGCTCGATGAGCCCGAGATGGAGGCCGATCCGCTGCCGGACGAGGCCGCCAAGCTGCCGGGCCGCGTGGAGGGCCGCGTCTCCTTTGAGCACGTGCGCTTTGGCTATGCGCCCGATAAGCCGCTCATGCGCGACGTGTCGTTTACCGCCGAGCCGGGCCAGAAGATTGCCGTGGTGGGAACCACGGGCGCAGGCAAGACGACGCTCATCAACCTGCTCATGCGCTTCTACGAGATTGACGGCGGGCGTATTACGCTCGACGGCGTGGATACGAGCCGCATGGACCGCGGCGAGCTACGGCAGCAGTTTGGCATGGTGCTGCAGGACGCCTGGCTGTTCGACGGCACGATTGCCGAAAACATCGCCTACGGCTGCCCCGAGGCAACGCGCGAGGAGATCGTGGCGGCTGCACGCGCCGCGCAGGTCGACTTCTTTGTGCGCACTATGCCGCAGGGCTACGACACGCGGGTGGCCAACGATGCCGAGAGCATTAGTCAGGGCCAACGCCAGCTGCTGACCATTGCGCGCGTGCTGCTCAACAACCCGGCGATTCTCATCCTGGACGAGGCGACCTCAAGCGTGGACACGCGTACCGAGCTTGCCATCGGCCGTGCCATGGACGCGCTCATGCGCGGGCGCACGAGCTTTGTGATCGCGCATCGCCTGTCGACGATCGTGGATGCCGACCTGATCTTGGTCATGGATCACGGCAACATTATCGAGCAAGGCACGCATAAGGAGCTGCTCGCTGCCGAGGGTGCCTATGCCGACCTCTATCTGAGTCAGTTCGCATAATGTGACAAAGGGACAGTCCCGCATGTCACATCAAAAAGAAAGGCGCGCCGGGGATGAATTCCCTGGCGCGCCTTCTTGCGTTGATGCCGATATTGTTTTGTGCCGCTTGCGTTCCTAGCGTTCGTCCACGAGCTTTGCGACGAGGGCTTTGAGCTCGGCCACCTCTCGCTCGAGTTCTTTGACGCGGCGGGCGTTCTCGGTGATGCCTTGGCGGTTGAGGGCACTCTGCTCGGCAGCGTCATCGGGCATGTACTCGCGATGCTGCTTGGCGTCGAAGCTCTCCTCGAACACGCGGCAGCCGTTGCGCTTGATGATGCGTCCCGGCACGCCCACGACGGTGCAGTTGTCGGGCACGTCCTTGACGACGACCGAGTTGCCGCCGATCTTGACGTTGTTGCCGATGCGGATGTTGCCGAGCACCTTGGCGCCCGTGCCCACGGTGACGTTATCGCCGAGCGTTGGGTGGCGTTTGCCGGTCTCGTTGCCGGTGCCGCCGAGCGTAACGCCCTGGTAGAGCACGCAGTTGTCGCCCACAATGGTGGTCTCGCCGATGACGACGCCCATGGCATGGTCGATAAAGAAATGCTTGCCGATCTGTGCCGCGGGATGAATCTCGACGCCGGTGATGTGGCGGGTGATTTGCGAGAGCACGCGGGCGAGCGAGCGATGACCGTGCTCCCAGAGCCAGTGCTCGGGCACGTGGTTCCACTTGGCGTGCAGGCCAGGATAGGAAAGGAAGATGACCAGACCGTTTTGTGCAGCGGGGTCTTGCGCCTGGACGGTCTTGATATCCTCGCGAATGGTATTGATAAAGCTCACCGGCCGCCCTCCCTTAGCGCCATGGCAATGCGATTCAATAAAGTATAGCGATTTGCTAGGGATTAGGAAGGACAATCTTGGCGCCATTGCGCTACAGATGTCAGTTATGCAAACTTGCTGGTAATGGAGTCATGCTTTTGTGGGGTTGCGCACGAGGGGGCACCGCAACCGTATACTGGTCAACTTGGACGTATCCGCGCCCACAACTGAGAGGTTTTACTTCATGGGTTTCATCAATTTTATCGCCGAGCTGCTTAAGGATCCGCGCACCGCGATCGCCAGCTGGATCGCCGCCGGCCCGCTTATGGCCTACGGCTGCGTGTTCCTGATCATCTTTATCGAGACGGGCGTGGTGTTCTTCCCGTTCCTTCCTGGCGATTCACTGCTGTTTGCTTCGGGCTTCTTTGCCCACAACGGTGGCTTTAACATCGTGGCCCTGCTGGCCGTCGCATGGGCGGCTGCCATCTTGGGTGATCAGTGCAACTTTATGATCGGTCACTTCTTTGGCAAAAAGATCATCGCTTCGGGCAAGGTCAAGGCCATGACGCCCGAGCGCATTAAAAAGTCCGAGGACTTCTTGGACAAGTGGGGCCACCTGGCTATTTTCCTGGGCCGTTTCTTCCCGTTTATCCGCACTTTTGTGCCCTTTATCGCCGGCATGGGCGGCATGCACTGGCGCAATTTTGTCATCTTTAACGTGCTGGGCGGCATTACCTGGTCGACGCTCTTCACACTGCTGGGCTACTTCTTTGGCGGCATCCCCTTTGTGCAGGAGCACTTTGAGCTGCTAATCGTCGGCATCGTTGCCGTGTCGATCATCCCGACCGTGGTCGGTCTGGTTAAGGCTAAGCTGGGCAAAAAGAACGCGTAGCTCGAGTCAGCGCGCAAACCGTGCAGTTGAGGCCCGTCACCGCTTACGGTGGCGGGCCTTTTTGCTTCGGTCAAATGAAAATACTTTAGTTAGTTAAAGAAAAACGTTTTATCCGACGTGCGTGCGGAGTACAATCTCGTGCATGCGAATCGACGTGCCATCGGCTTTGATGCTGCTCGCGTGTCCCGTCCGGCTCTACGCTCCGGGCGTGCGACGTTGCGACGCGGTCGGCCTCGGTCCTTGCGTGCGGGTTCGCGAGTATGCAACTGTGTATGTAAGGAGCGACATATGACTGTCGAGAAAAAGGATATCGATTGGGGTAGCCTCGGCTTTGGCTACATGAAGACCGATTACAGCTACGAGGCCCATTGGAAGGACGGCGAGTGGGACGAGGGCGGCCTGACCACCGACCACACCCTGCATGTCTCCGAGTGCGGCGGCATCTTCCATTACTGCCAGGAGGTCTTTGAGGGCCTGAAGGCTTACACCGCCGAGGACGGCAGCATCGTCTGCTTCCGTCCCGACATGAACGCCGAGCGTATGTATAACTCTGCCCAGCGCCTCGAGATGCCCCCGTTCCCCAAGGACAAGTTCGTCGAGGCTGTCAAGCAGGTCGTTTCTGCAAACGCCGCCTGGGTTCCGCCCTTCGGTTCCGGTGCGACCCTGTACGTGCGTCCGTTTATGATCGGCTCCGGTGACGTGATTGGCGTGGCTCCCGCTCCTGAGTACACGTTCCGCATTCTCGTGACCCCGGTCGGTCCGTACTTTAAGGGTGGCCTTAAGCCCGTTAAGCTGCGCGTTTCCGAGTACGACCGTGCCGCACCGCACGGCACCGGCAATATCAAGGCCGGCCTGAACTACGCCATGTCCCTCAAGCCCACGATGGAGGCCCATCGCGAGGGCTATGCCGAGAACCTGTATCTCGACTCCGAGTCCCGCACCTATGTCGAGGAGACCGGCGGCGCCAACGTCCTGTTCGTGAAGGAGGACGGTACGCTCGTCGTTCCGCAGTCGCACACCGACTCCATCCTGCCTTCCATCACCCGTCGTTCGCTCGTTCAGGTTGCTCAGGACCTGGGTATGACCGTCGATCAGCGCCCCGTCGAATGGGCCGAGGTCAAGGCCGGTACCTTTGTCGAGTGCGGCCTGTGCGGCACCGCTGCCGTCATCTCCCCGGTTGGCGAGATCGACAACAAGGTTTACGGCGCCGACGAGACCGTGACCTTCCCGGCTGGCTACACCGAGATCGGCCCTGTGATGAAGAAGCTCCGCGAGACCCTGACTGGCATCCAGTCCGGTGCTGTCGAGGACAAGCACAACTGGGTTTACACCGTCGCGTAATTTGTCTTACCTATCCGGGCAGAGAGCAAGTTCCCTCCCGGCGCGTCCTCGGACATGCAAGAAGCCCTCGCTGCGCACTTCGTGCGGCGAGGGCTTCTTGCGTCCTGCGGAGTGCGCCGGAAAGGAGGGTCGCCCTTTTGTTTTGCTTCGCGCCATGTGGGGGCGGTGGCGACGTGCATCTTTGCGAGTATTCTGCAATCGAAGGCCCCTGCATACCGACCTCGGGCAAAAAATCGGGATTTCTCGATGTTTTCTACGGATGATGGGCGGGGTTATGGGCTGACAGCGTTTGATTTGCAGGGATATTCGCGGTCTTTGGCATTTATCGTGGCGCCCGAAGCTCTTGGTTATGTTGAATACTCCTAAAAATGCACGGCGCTTAGAGGGGGACCTTCGCGAAAAAGGAAACCGCCCCGTCGAAGTATGCATTCGACGGGGCGGTTTATGCATTTGGCCGATTAAGGATGCGCTGCCAAACTACTAGAACTTGACGGTCGGGGCCTGGCGGGCTGCTTCGGCGGCCTCGAAGCCCTGGCGCTCCTTAAACTGGAAGATGCCGGCAAAGATGACAGCCGGGAACGTTTGAATGGCGTTGTTGTAGCTGAGCACGCAGTCGTTGTAGCTCTGGCGTGCATAGCTAATCTTGTTCTCGGTATCCTCGAGCGATGCCTGCAGCTGCGTAAAGTTGGTGTTTGCCTTAAGATCGGGGTAGGCCTCGGCTACGGCGAAGAGCTGGCGCAGCGCACCGGTCAGCACGTTGTCGGCTTCCATCTTGGCTTCGGGCGTGGTGGCCTTGACGGCGGTGTTACGCGCGCTGATCACGGCGGAGAGCGTCTCCTGCTCGTGCTTGGCGTAGCCCTTGACGGTCTCGACCAGGTTGGGGATCAGGTCGTTACGGCGCTGCAGCTGTGTATCGATGTTCTGCCAGGCGTTATCGATGCGGTTACGCTTGGTGACCATGTTGTTGTAGATGCCGGCGATGGCGCAGACAATCACAATGACAACAACGATGCCGATGATGACGGTAATCATGATGTCTCCGTTTCGAATGGCCGCGGCGGCATGCGCCAGCTGCCGTTGGTATAACGCTACTAGTATACCCGCAACGTTTTGCCGTGCCGAACTTTCCGGCAAGCGTTATGTTTTCGGCGGGGTCGGCACCGGGGCAAAGCGCGCGAGGTACAGGTGTAAGATATGCGACAGATTGACGAGTGTTGTCTTTGCCCTGAGGATGGCGATACCAGTGGACCTTCGCATCAAGAAAACCTACCGCGCCCTGTTCGATGCCTTTACCGAGCTTCTCGAGGAGCATCGGTTTGAGGACCTGACGGTCGCCATGCTGTGCGACCGGGCCATGATTCGCCGCACGACGTTCTACAAGCACTTTCGCGACAAGAACGATTACTTTGCCTTTTATATCGATGAGCTCATGTCGGGCTTGCCGCAAAAACAGCCCGATGAGGCCGGCGCGGTATCTGCCGAGGACGTGCGCGCGCTTCGGCACGCGATTTTGGACGATGCCATGGATTTGATTCTGGCGCACGAGCAGCTCATGGATAACATTTTGGCAAGCAGCATGTCGGGCATGTTGACCAACGTTATTTGCGACCGCATTGCCCGCTCCATCCGCGAGCGTGTGATGAACGTGCTCGCCGAGGATGCCCTGGCCCCCGTGTCACTCGAGACGACGTCTGAGTTTGTCGCCGGCGGTATTATTCGACTTTTCACGATATGGTGGGAATCGGGCCACGATCTTGAGCGTCGACCCGAGATAGCCGACGTGGTCGATGCACTGTTTGAGCGGACCATGACACCGGTGAATCACTAAAGTGGCGGAGAGAGGGGGATTCGAACCCCCGGAACGCTCTCGCGCTCAACGGTTTTCAAGACCGCCGCATTCAACCGCTCTGCCATCTCTCCGTGAGTCGTAATGATAGCATCGTTTTGAATTTGCAACAGGGAAGGCGAACGATGACGATCACCGAAATCGACGAGAAGTTCATGCGCGAGGCGCTGGCGGAGGCGCGCGCCGCCGCGGCGGTGGGCGAGGTGCCCATCGGAGCCGTAGTGGTGCGCGCGGGCGAGATTGTCGCGCGGGCGCATAATCGTCGCGAGCTCGACCAGGATCCTTCGGCTCATGCCGAGTTTGCGGCCGTGTGCGCTGCAGCCCAGGCGCTTGGACGCTGGCGCCTTTCCGATTGCACGGTTTACGTGACGCTCGAGCCCTGCTGCATGTGCGCGGGCCTTATGGTCAACGCGCGCGTGGGGCGCTGCGTGTATGGCGCGGCCGATGCCAAGGCGGGCGCGCTGGGTTCGCTATACGACCTCAATGCCGATTCGCGTCTGAACCATCGCTTTAATGTGACGGCCGGCGTGCTGGCGGACGAGTGCCGCGCGGTGCTGAGCGGCTATTTTGCCGGTTTGCGCGGCGCGGATTCCGGCGGCTGCGGCTGCGGGTCCGATCTTGAGGCGCATGCCGCTCATGCCGTGGCGCTGGCTGATGCCGACGAGATTGCTGGTGCGGCGGTCGACTTTGGCCCCGTGCAGCGCCGACCGCGTCGCGTGCTGCTGGCGATCGACTCCTTTAAGGGCAGTGTGTCGAGCGCGCAGGCGGAGTCGGCGGTTGCCGAGGGCGTGCGCCGCGTGTGGCCCGATGCCGAGATGAGCACGCTGCCGTTGGCGGACGGCGGCGAGGGAACGCTCGACGCCGTTGCCGCGTGCGGCGGTGAGGTCGTGACCTGCGAGGTCGCAGGGCCCTTGGGCAAGCGCGCGTCTGCCCGGGTGCTGCTGGATACCGAGCGCGAATCGGCTGTCATTGAGATGGCCGAGGCTGCGGGTATTGGGTATTCGCCCTGCACGGAGCCGGCGGCGCTGGCTGCTACAACCTATGGCATGGGCGAGCTGATGCTCCGCGCGGTTCGCGCGGGGGCGAAGACGCTATATATAGGACTGGGTGGCAGTGCCACCAATGATGGCGGTGCCGGCATGCTGCAGGCGTTGGACGCGCGTTTGGTTGATGACCACGGCTGTGATATTGCGCCGGGGCTCGCGGGCCTTGAGCAAGTGGCCGGTGTTGATCTGGTGCCGGCGGTGCGGGCGTTGGATGGCGTGCGTATCGTCGTGCTTTCGGATGTTGAGAATCCGCTCGTGGGACGTCGCGGCGCACTGGCGGTGTTCGGCGGGCAGAAGGGCCTGCCGACAGATGATGCCGAGATGCTGAGCAGGTGCGACAGCTGGATGGTCGGCTACGGTCGCTTGCTCGATGCGGCGATTGCCGAGGCTCGAGCTCAGAGGCTGCTGCGCGTGCCCGAGGGCGCACGGACATTTGGCTCGGTACTCGGCGTGCCCGGCGCGGGTGCTGCCGGTGGGCTGGGCGCCGCGCTGCTGGCACTTGGCGCCGAGCTGCGCTCGGGCGTGGAGACAGTACTCGACCTTGTGGGATTCGACGAGCGCGTGCGCGATGTGGACCTGGTCATAACGGGCGAGGGCAACATGGACGAGCAGTCCGCCGCCGGCAAGGCTCCGGTGGGCGTGGCGCGTCGCGCCAAGCGCTTCGGCAAGCCGGTGGTCGCCGTCGTGGGCGGTCGCGCCGACAACCTGGATGCGGTGTATGAGCAGGGTATTGACTTGGTTTTGCCGATTTGCCGCAAGCCCATGCCTCTCGACCAGGCGCTCGGTGCGCAAGAAGCCACAACCAACCTCATCTGCGCTGGCGAGGCAGCTGCCCAAGCCTACGACCTCGCCCGCCTCTAAAACCCATCCCCTCGATAAGTTGCGGTGAAATACGGAGTGTTTTTGCCTTTAAGGGGCCGATTCAGTCCGTATTCCACCGCAACTTCGTGAATTGCCATCCGAGGCTGGTCGACATGGGTCTCGAGCCGGACCGTTTGCCACGAAATGCGGCCATCTACTACGTTTGACCGAGCTACCCCGACCATCCCGGATTTTGTGAAATTAAAACTGCAGGTAGACGGCTTGCCGATTTTCGAAAAAGCCGGCTATGGTTGACCCCCGCGGCCTAAACGTAGTAGATAGGCCCTTTTCGTGGCGCAGCGTCAGACCAGTCTATTTGGGACGGCTATTTTGACTACATGCCGATCTGATTGCCCAAGTAGTCAAAAAAGCCCCGTCCCAAATTAGCTGCCTTGTGGGGCTGTGGGGATAAAGATTGCCGACGGTTTTATCCTGCCGAGCCCCTTTGATGGCGCGAATGGTTCGATTTGACGGTTGATTTCCGATCTCAGCCGAACACATTGAGCAAATAGGCCATTCCCGCAGCTAGCCGAACGCCCCCGAGGTTCCATCCGGGACCCGGGGGCGGCGTTTTCCCAGTTGAAGGAACGGTGGAGATGTGTTTCGATAGGTCCGGTGGCCATGCTCCGCCCGCCGCCC
>CABRHW010000017.1 GCA_902470765.1 uncultured Collinsella sp. | reverse complement strand
GCTGCGGGAATGGCCTATTTGCTCAATGTGTTCGGCTGAGATCGGAAATCAACCACGACTATTCAAAAGGGACACTCTTTGGTTTACCGCCCACAAATCTGACTGCCTCCGCCAAAACTATGGCGGTTTACTACGATGAATCGCTCAACCGCGACCACTCCGAAACTTGTTGAACTAAAACCGCAGGTAGATGCCTTGCACTTTTTAGCTAAAAGCCGGCGTGGTTGGAATATCTCAATTCATCGTAGTAAACCGGCATAGTTTCGTATTTCCAGCAGTTCCAAATTCGTCAATACGTCGGCGTTTGCAAAAAAGCCCGACCTCCGTGGGAGATCGGGCTTTCAAGGCTTAGTTAAACCAAGTCTGTACGGTCAAATGACCCGCAGATTACATCTGCTCGGGCGCGGAAACGCCAACGAGGGTGAGCACCAGGGCGAGCGTCACGCGAACGGCGTCGCAAGCGGCCAGACGGGCGCGCGAAAGCTCGGGGTCGACGGGACGGCCCTCGCTCGGCAGCACCTGGCAGGCAGCGTAGAAGCTGTGGAAGTCGCCGGCGAGTTCCTCAGCAAAGTGCGTCAGACGGAACGGGGCGCGGTCGCGAGCGCAGCTGGCGATGAGGTCGGTGAGCTCGTTGAGCTTACGCGAAAGGGCGAGCTCGGTCGGGTCGGTCAGCAGCGAGTAATCGACGTTCTCACCGATGGCCTTGGCAGCGACGGCCTTCATGCCCATCTCGTCAGCCTGCTCGGGCGTAACGTCAGCGGCACGGCGCAGGATGGAGCACACGCGGGCGTGAGCGTACTGCACGTAATAGACCGGGTTGGAGTTGTCGCGCTTCTTGACGGCCTCGATATCGAAGTCGACCATCTGGTTGGAGCTCTTGGAGATGAGCGTGTAACGAGCGGCGTCGGAGCCGACCTCGTCGACGAGCTCCTGCAGGGTCACCATGGTGCCCTTACGCTTGGACATACGGACGGGCTTGCCGTTGCGCAGCAGGTTGACGAGCTGGCCCAGCAGAACCTCAAACTTGCCGGGATAGCCAAGAGCGTCGCAGACGCAGCGGACGCGCTCGATGTAGCCGTGGTGGTCGGCGCCCCAGATGTCGATGACGTGGTCGACGCGCTGGAACTTATCCCAGTGATAGGCAACGTCGGAGGCGAAGTAGGTGTACTCGCCGTCGGACTTGATCAGGACGCGGTCCTTGTCATCGCCCAGGTCGGTGGAGCGGAACCACAGGGCGCCGTCCTTGGTATAGAGGTAGCCCATCTTGTCGAGCTTCTCAAAAGCGCGGTCGACGGCAGAGGTGCCGGCGGTCTCGCCCTCGGTGTCCTTCACGTACAGCGAACGCTCGGAGTACCAACGATCGAAGTCGCAGTTGACGGCATGGCAGAGGACGCGCATGTTGTCGACCATCTTCACGTAGCCGCGCTCACGGAAGCTCTCCATGCGCTCCTGCGGATCGGCCTCGACCCACTTGTCGCCGTCGGTGCGCCAGAACTCGGCGGCCTCATCGATGATGTAGTCGCCGCCGTAGGAGTCCTTGCCCAGGGTCTCAGCAAAGTTGTCCTGGTACGGATGGGTCTCGGGATGCTCGTCGTTCTCATCGGCAACGAAGGCGTCGCGGTCAGCGATCAGCAGCTTGTGAGCCTCGTCGATATCCACGCCCTGCTTGGCGATGATGTCGGCAAGCTGCATATAGCGCGTGCTGATGGAGTTGCCGAAGGTGTTCATCTGAGAGCCGTGGTCATTGATGTAGAACTCACGCTGGATGTCGTAACCGGCGTGATCCATAACGCGGCAGAGGGAGTCACCCAGAGCGGCCCAGCGGCCATGGCCGATGTGCATGGGGCCGACGGGGTTGGCGGAGACGAACTCGACCTGGGTCTTCAAGCCGCCACCGACGTTGGACTTAGCGAAGTCCATGCCCTTCTCGCGGGCCTCGCCAAAGATGGCATTCTTGACAGCGACGGAAAGGTAGAAGTTGATGAAGCCGGGGCCGGCGATCTCGACCTTCTCGATCGCGGGGTCCTCGGGCATATGGGCAACGACGGCCTCGGCGATCTTGCGCGGGGCGCAGTGGGCCAGCTTGGCGGACTTCAGGGCCATGGTAGAGGTCCACTCGCCATGAGAAGTGTCAGCCGGTCGCTCGATGGCGCAATCGTCAAGTTCAAATGCGGAAAGGTCGCCGGCCTCCTGGGCCGCAGCAAGCGCAGCGCGTACCAGCTCTTCAATCTTCTCGGGCATAGGTCCTCCTTGTGTTAAAGCCCCCGAGCTCTTGGTCACTCGTAGGGCAAAAGCCAGAGTTTGTAGCACTCTATCACAAGCGACGGGCACTGTCGCAGGGTAAAGCTAATAGATATTGCATATGCACAAAATTGACTACAGCTTGTATGGAGTCACTCAAAGATGCCAGTCTGCCTGCAAATTATGCACGCGTTGAAAATGCATAAAGGTGTGAATGAGCTGCGTCTTTTATCGAATACTCTTACCTATCAGAGTTGTGTGCTTTTCCTGCATAAAGTGAGGATTTGCGCACGTCAGCGTGTTATTCTAGACATACGTAAATTCGTATAAGTTGGAGGTAGCATGTTCTCAATCGGTCAACACGTCATTCATCCGGGTCAGGGAGTCTGCACCGTCGTCGGTTTCAGGGACGACACACCGCAGCCCATGCTGCTGCTCGAGACCAAGCAGGGACATGCGCAGACGATCCTCATGTACCCCGTGGCGCAGGCCGACCGTTTGCACGCCGCCATCTCTCAGCAAGATGCCGAGCACCTGCTGAGCCACTACGACGAGCTGGAGTGCGACACCTTTACCGAGCGCAACAGCTCACTTGAGGAGACGCACTTTAAGCAGCAGCTCAAGCTGGGTGCGCCCGAGACGGTCCGCGTGGCAAAGACCATGATGCACCGCATTCGCCAGGCCGAGGAAGCTGATAAAAAGCCCAGCTCCTACTACATGCGCGTTCTCAAGGAGGCCAAGCGCCGCTCCATCGAGGAGTTCGCCGTGGCCCTTGGCGTCACCGAGGAGGACGCCGAAGCCCGCCTAGCCCAAGCCGCCCTCAACTAACCCAACCGCGCCAAAAACCACCACAAAGGGGACAGGCACCTTTGTGGTGGTTTTCTTGTTCTAGTAGTATTCATTCTTATCGATACCCACGAGCACAAGGAGTCTCTTATGGCAGAGCCGCTTACCGCCGGAATCACCCGCGACCGCGCGTTTGAACTGCTTAACGAGCACAACAAAGACCCGTTCCACATCACCCATGGCGAGACGGTCGAGGGCACCATGCGCTACTTTGCGCGCGAGTTCGACCCCGAGAACGAGGAGTTTTGGGGCATCGTCGGCCTGCTGCACGACTTGGATTGGGAGGAGCATGAGGACGACCCCATGAACCACACCATCTATGCTGCCGAGATTCTTAAGGGCGAAGGCGCGTCTCCCGAGCTCATTCGCGCCATCCAGACGCACACGTCGGACTTCAACACCTCGCTGCCCAAACCCGAGCTGCAGATGGAAAAGATCCTGTTTGCCTGCGATGAGCTCACCGGCCTGATCGGCGCCGCCGTCATCATGCGCCCGAGCAAGAGCGTTATGGACTTTACGACCAAGTCGCTCAAGAAGAAGTTCAAGGACAAGCGCTTTGCCGCCGGCTGCTCGCGCGACGTGATTTCGCAGGGCGCCGAGATGCTCGGCTGGGAGCTCCCCGAGCTCTTTGACCGCACCATCGCGGCCATGCAGTCCTTCGCGCCCGACCGCGACACCTTCCAGGCCTAACCTGCCGCTTCACCTAAATAACCACCACAAAGGGGACAGGTACCTTTGTGGTGGTTTTTCTTGCGCGGGCGTTAGGGGCGGACCTGGCCGGTGCCGCGGAGCTTGTATTTGTAGGTGGTGAGGGCCTCGGCGGCAAAGGGGCCACGGGCGTGGAGTTTTTGGGTCGAGATGCCGATCTCGGCGCCCAGGCCAAACTCGCCGCCGTCAGTGAAGCGAGTGCTGGCGTTGGAGTACACGGCCGAGGCATCGACCGCATCAAGGAAGCGCTCGCAAGCATCCGTGTCCTCGGCAACGACGGCCTCGGAGTGCATCGTGCCGTAGCGGTTGATGTGTGCGATGGCCTCGTCCTCGCTTGCCACGACCTTCACGCTCATCTCGAGCGCCAGGTACTCGCGACCCCAGTCCTCCTCAGTCGCGGCGACGTAGTCATCACCCTCGGCAAGCCCGGCATCGGCGCACGCGGCGCACGTGGCCTCGTCGCCGTGAATGAGCACGCCGTGGTCGTGCAGCACGGCAACGACCGCAGGCAAAAACGCATCGGCCACAGCATGGTCGACCAGCAGCGACTCGGCGGCATTGCACACGCCTACACGCTGGGTCTTGGCATTAACGATAATGTTGAGCGCCTTATCAAAGTCGGCGGATTCATGCACGTAGATGTGGCAGTTGCCCGTGCCCGTCTCGATCACCGGCACAAGCGACTCGCGCACGCAGCGCTGGATCAGGCCTGCACCGCCGCGCGGAATGAGTACGTCGACAACGCCGCGGAGCTTCATGAGCTCGCCGGTGGCCTCGCGGTCGGTGGACTCGATCATCGACACGGCCTCGCGCGGGAAGCCCTTGGCCTCGAGCGCATCGGCCAGCAGCTCAGAAATCATGGCACACGAGTGATAGGCCAGCGAGCCGCCGCGCAGAATGCAGGCGTTGCCGGTGCGGATGCAGATGCCCGCGGCGTCGGCCGTCACGTTGGGGCGCGCCTCGTAGACCATAGCGACCAGGCCCAGCGGCACACTCACACGGGTCAGGTCCACGCCGCTTGCAAGCACGCGGTGGTCGAGCACGCGGCCCACGGGATCGGGCAGCTCGGCGAGCTTTTCCAGGTCGGCGGCCATGCCCTCGACGCGCTCGGGCGTCAGCAGCAGGCGATCGAGCAGTCCGGCCGAGGTACCCGCATCGCGCGCAGCGGACATATCGAGCTCGTTGGCGGCGACGATGGAGTCGACACCGTTGCGCAGCGCTGCGGCCATGGCGCGCACGGCCTCCTGGCGCCGCTCGTTGCTCGCCGTGGCAAGCGAGGCCGACGCTGCCTTGGCGGCAACGGCAAGATCGTGGACATACGTGGCTATATCGACCGACATGGGCGGCCCTTTCTCCTAGAAGTTTGCAACCATGGTAGCCGATTTGCACATGGCCTCGCCCGCGGCGGTAGAATTGGTCAACCCGAAACACCGCAACGAACGGAAGACTCACATGGCCCTCATCACTTCGTACCACGTCCCCGGCCTTTACGTCGAGGACCACAGCATCGACGTCCCCCTTGACTGGCGCGGCCTGGAGCCGATGCTCCTGGCCGTCGGCAGCACCATGCGCCGCGGCGCTATGCCGGCACCAATCGTCGGCGCGCCCGAGAGCATCAAGCTCTTCTACCGCGTGGTTTGCGCGCCCGACCGCATCAACGACGATCTGCCGCTGCTCCTGTTTTTGCAGGGCGGCCCCGGCGGCGAGAGCCCGCGTCCGCTGTCGCCCACAAGCGACGGCTGGATCGAGGAGGCCGTCAAGCACTTCCGCGTGGTCCTTCCCGACCAGCGCGGCACCGGACGCAGTAGCTGCGTGGACGGACGCACGATCAAGGCACTGGGTGATCGCGCAACGGCCGCCGGCGCCGATACAGCACGCTCGCAGGCGGACTTTCTCAAGCGCCACCTAGCCAGCTCCATCGTGCGCGATTTTGAGTACCTGCGCCTAGTGGGCTTTGGCGGCAAGCCGTGGGTCACGCTCGGCCAGAGCTACGGCGGCTTTTTGACGCTGAGCTATCTGTCACTCTTCCCCGAGGGCGTGGCGGCGAGCTTTACCTGCGGCGGCATCCCCCACGTGCCGGCGAGCGCCAGCGAGGTCTACGCGCACACCTTCCCGCGCATGGCCGCCAAGACGCAGCAGTATTACGACCGCTACCCCGCCGACGTCGAGCGCGTGGCAGCCCTGGCCGATGCGCTCGAGGCACAGAAGCCCGTGCTGCCCGACGGCTCGCCGATGACGGTCGAGCGCCTACAGCTCATGGGCAGCGACTTTGGCATGAAGCCGAGCTTTGAGCGCATGCATTGGATTATCGATCACGCTTTTGTTGACGGCGACGGCACGCTGGGCTCCGGTTCCTCGGTATCCGACAGCTTTTTGATGCGTGCCTTCGAGCGCACCAACACGCGCACGAATCCGCTGTACTGGACACTGCAGGAGTTCATCTACGCCGACGGTGACACTATGCCCATTGGCTGGGCCGCAGCTGAAGAGAAGGCACACCGCGCCGAGTTCGACACCCTCGCGCGCCCGCTCATGTTTACCGGCGAGGCCATGTTCCCGTGGATGTTCGAGCAGATGCCCGAGCTCAAGCCCTTCAAGCCCGCCATGGACCTGCTGATGGAAGACACCAGCTGGGACAAGATTTACGACCCGCAGCGCCTGGCTTGCAACGAGGTGCCGCTCCAGGCCGCGGTGTACTTCGATGACATGTACGTGGACTCGGGCATGCAGCTCGACACGATCGACCGCGTGGGCAACTCGCACGCCTGGGTGACCAACGAGTTCGAGCACGACGGCCTGCACGGCAGCGTGGTATTCAAGCACCTCTTCGACGAGTCCCTCAACCGCGGAGACCTGCGCCGAATCTTCTAGCAAAGGAGTGTCCCCACCTGCCGGCACATAAGGAGCGTCCCCAAGTGCCGGCAACGACAATGCCGCTGGTAGAGGACAGAAAGCGAAAACGCCCCTAAGCGAGCAAGGTGACGTGAAAGAGGAGGGCATTGACCTTCTGGTCATGCCCGACGATTGAACGTCAGATTGCCGCTTAGGGGCGTTTGCAGCGTCAATTGGTTAGGCGAACACTATCAAGTTGTCCCTATGGATTGCGGGCTTCTCGGCTAGGTCTGCGAGCAGGCGGTTGCTGGCAATCTGGTCCTGGCGGCGGCCGGCGGCAAGCTCCAGCACGTCCGAATCGGCCTCGGCGATACCGCGGGCGACAACCATGCCGCTCGGGTCGCACACGTCGAGCACATCGCCCTCGGCAAACTGGCCATCGACCTCGCGAATACCCACCGCGAGCAGCGACGATCCGCGGCTGACCAGCGCCTTCGCGGCGCCGTCATCAACCGTCACCGAGCCGTGCGCCTTGTCGCCCAGTGCAATCCACAGCTTGCGGGGCGCAATGTCCAGACGCTCCGCCGGCGGATCGAACAGCGTGCCCACGCTCTCGCCGCGGGCCAAACGCACGAGCGCATCGGGCTCCTCGCCCGAGCAAATCACGCTCTGAATGCCGGCCGTCATGAGAATGCGGCTTGCACGGATCTTGGTGATCATGCCGCCCGTGCCCACCGATGTGGAAGAATCGCCCGCCGAGGCGATAATCTTGGCATCGATCTTATGCACGACCGGGACGAACTCGGCCGTGGGGTCCTCGTGCGGATTGGCGGTATAGAGGCCATCGATGTCCGAGAGCGTCACGCACAGATCGGCAGAAACCAGGCAGCTCACAAGCGCCGCCAGCGTGTCGTTGTCGCCAAACTTGATCTCGTCGACGGTGACGGTATCGTTCTCGTTGACGACCGGCACCACACCCAGTTCCACCAAGCGCAGCAGAGCATCGCGCGCATGCAGATAGGACGTGCGGCGCGCCGTATCGTGGCGCGTAAGCAGCACGAGCGAGGTAAGTAGGTCACGCGCATGGAACTCCTCGTCGTAGGCCGACGAGATGATGCACTGACCGGCCGAGGCGCAGGCCTGCAGGCTCGGCAGGTCACCGACCGGTTTGCGGTCGAAGCCCAGCACGGGATAGCCACAGGCAATGGCGCCGGAGCTCACCACGACCAAGCGCCAGCCGAGCTTGCGCAGGGCCGCGGCCTGATCAGCCAGGCCACCGATAAACGCACGGTTGACCTTACCGTCGGCACCCACCACCGTGGACGAGCCGATCTTTACCACCATCGTTTTATAAGAAGTCGTCATACGTCAAACCAATCGAATGTCGAGCGTTCGGGCGAGCTGGGGCAGCCGGGGCACCTGGGGCGGGACGGACGAAAATGATCCGTTTTCCTCCGTCCCCTTCGGATCACTTTGCCCAGGGAAAAGCAGAAGCCGCGGCCATGTTCTTGCGCACGAGCTCGTCGCGCACCTGAGCCAGGCCCTGCTCCATGCCCACCACATAGGTCTGCGGGTACAGGAAGCGCTTGAAAGCTGCGTCCAGATGATCGAGCGCCCAAGCACAGCGCTCGCGCGCGTCCTGGATGCTCTCACGCGGAGCCACCGCACTGCCATCGCGCACGATCGGCACCAGCAGCTCGCGATACTCAAGTTCGGACACGTCAGTCACCAGGGCGGCATCATTCACGGCCACGAGGGTATTGCCGCGCGCGGCGCCCTCCCCCGCCAGATGGTCCTCGTCGTAGATCATGTCGCAGACCGGGCCGCCAAAGCCGTCGTAATAACGGCGCACGCGCTGCACGCCCGGGATCGTGCGCTTGTAGGGCTGCTCGGAGAGCTTCACCACCGGCGTCCACGGATCCGCCTCGGTCGCGCGACGGGCCGAAAGCTTGTACACGCCGCCCAGCGCCGGCTGATCGTAGCAGGTCGCGAGCTTGGTGCCCACGCCAAAGCTGTCGATAGGCGCGCCTTGGTCGAGCAGGGACTGAATCGTATACTCATCCAGGTCGTTGGAGACCGAAATCCCCACATAGGGCAGGCCCTCAGCATCAAAGCGGCCGCGAACGTACTTGGAGAGCTTAGCCAGGTCGCCCGAGTCGATACGAATGGCCGACAGGCGCTCGCCTGCCGCCTCCATCTCCTTGGCAACCGTAATGGCATGCTCGCAGCCCTCGCGCACGTCGTACGTGTCGATGAGCAGCGTGCAGTTCTTGGGGCTCGACTTGGCAAACGCGCGGAAGGCCTCGAGCTCGGAATCGAAGCTCATCACCCAGCTGTGCGCGTGCGTGCCAAAGACGGGAATGCCGTAGCGGCGCCCGGCCAGCACGTTGGACGTGGACGAGCAGCCCGCCACGTAGCTCGCGCGCGCAACGGCCAGACCGCCGTCGGGGCCCTGGGCGCGACGCAGGCCGAACTCTGCCACGGGACGACCATCGGCCGCCAGCACCACGCGCGCCGTCTTGGTGGCGACGAGCGTCTGGAAACCGACGATGTTGAGCAGCGCGGTCTCGAGCAGCTGGCACTCCAGCGCCGGACCGGTAACGCGCACCATGGGCTCACGCGGAAAGACGAGCTCGCCCTCGGGCACGGCGTCGATGCTCACGTGCGGGCGGAAGTTGCGCAGGTAATCGAGGAATGCGGGCTTAAACATCGCACCGCCGGCGGGAGCCTGGAGCGAGGCCAGATAGTCGATGTCCTCGGGCGTAAAGCGCAGGTTCTCGACCAGCTCGGGCAGCTCGGAGGTGCCGCACATGACGGCATACGCGCTGCCAAACGGATGGTCGCGGTAAAACGCCGTAAAGCAACCCAGCTCATTGGCCTTGCCGCCCTCCCACAGGCCCTGGGCCATAGTGAGCTCGTACAGATCGGTGAGCATTGCGATGTCGGTGGGATGCGAGATGTCGGTCAAAGCCATGGGGCGACCTTTCGAATGCGTTGTGCAGAGGTTGAGGGTTGGACAAGGGCAGAGCGTGCGGGCATGGCGCCCGATGCAAATCGGTTAGCGCATGCCCATGCTGGTCAGGATCGTGTAGCCCATAAAGACGACAAACGCGATGAGGGCGAGTACGATGATGATTTTTTGAGCCGGGGCCATGCCCGGAATCTCGTTCTCGCCCGTAGGCTCCTTAGAAGTGACCATGCGCTGGGCGAAGGTCATCTCGTCGCGGCTCGGCTTGGGCTCGGAGGGTTTGGGGCGAGCGGCTTTCTTAGGCTGAGGCTTGGGCGCAGCGGGCACGGACTTCGCGGCGGCGGGCCGGGGCGCGGGTGCAGCCGCAGCATTCGCGGTGGCCTCCTCGGCCTTCGCACGCTCGGCACGCAGGGCTGCAAGCTCTTCGCGCTCACGACGTGCCTCTTCCTGGGCCTCGCGACGAACCTTCTCGGCGCGGAGCTCTTCCAACTCGGCGCGCTCCTCGGCAGACAGTGGTTGGGACTCAAGCTCGGCCATGGTGCAGCCCTTTCTTTCAAAAAAAGCCGCCGACACAATGTCAGCGGCTTATCAAATCCAAGGGTGGAGACGAAGGGAGTCGAACCCTCGGCCTCTGCCATGCGACGGCAGCGCTCTCCCAACTGAGCTACGTCCCCAGGACAAGTTGATATTTTACCTACGGCTCGCCAACTGTCAACGCCCAATAACCAGTCTTTTTGGGACGGGGCTTTTTTGACTACTTTTTCACGCGACCAATCAACCCGATGATTTTTCTGGGACGGGGATTAAATAATCATTAGGTACACAATGATTATTTAATCCCCGTCCCAGAAAAATCATCGACGAACGCGCTACTTTGCGCTGGTGAGGACGCCGGTGGTGTCGAAGGCTGGGGTGAAGCTCTCGTCCACTGCGCCGCCTTCTTGCCAGAACATCGTCGTAAAGCCCAGGTCGTCAGCATGGTCGAGCACCTGCTCGTACTCCTCGCGCGTCACGGCGCGCGCCAGCTCGCCGCCCTGCTCGCGCATGAGCGCATTCGGCGTGTACTGGTTCATGACCGAGATCGGCACGTCGCCCACCGTCTGCCATACCAGGTCCAGCACGCAACACGAATCGTCCGCATGCCCCGGCAGCACCAGGTGGCGCACGATGATGCCGCGCTTCATAAGCCCATCGTCGTCCACCAGCTCTCCCCCGCGGCGCTCAATCTCGCGTGCCATCTGCGCCAGGCCCGACACGGCAACGCGCGGGTAATCCTTAATATGAGAGAGCGACTGTGCAAGCGCCGCATCGGCATATTTAAAGTCGGTAAGCCACACGTCGACCAGATCACCCAGGGCCGCTACGGCACTCGCCCGCTCATAGCCGCTCGTGTTGTAGACGATCGGGATGACCAGCCCGCGCTCCCGTGCCTCAGCGATCGCGGCAGGCAGCAGGTGAGCATAGTGGGTCGCCGTCACCAGGTTGATGTTGTTGGCGCCCTGATCCTGTAGCTCCAGCATAATCTCGACCAGACGCTCGGGCGTAATCTCAAGACCGAAATTGCCCGTCGAGATCTCGTGGTTCTGACAGTAGACGCATTTGAGCGAACAGCCGCTAAAGAAGATCGTGCCCGAGCCGGTCTCGCCCGAGATGGGCGGCTCCTCCCACATATGGAGCGCCGCACGAGCGACCTTGAGCGTATCGTCGGCGCCGCACACGCCACGCGCGCCCTCATCGCGTGCCGCACCGCAACGGCGCGGACACAAATGACAGGCGGGCGAAAAAAGTTCGGTCAACGGCGTCGACATGAAACCATGCTCCAAAACAACGATTCAGCAGCTCAAACGTAAAGGCATAGACCGCGCAGACGGCTCCAAGCCCAAGGCGCCGTAATCGTCCGACACGATTTTTGTAATGTCAAGACTGGAATCGACAAAGTGCCGCTTTATGATGTAGGTATTCCGCCCCCCGCGGAGCAACTGGGTGAACCGTCGCGTTTATTTAGGGAGCCCACACAGTCGTACCTAGTACAGGTATCCTTCGTTGTTAAGGACGCTGGAACAGTCGATGAGGGCACCCACCTGTTTTAGGTGGGTTCATTTTCGTAACGTGGGGGGTGGTTTTCTTTTGCCGATTTTGCCAAAAATCGCCGCCGCAGATCCCACGTGGACATCCAACGGCACCCGGCAGAACCCCTCGCCAACATCCCAATATCTGGTAAGCGCGTGATAATGCCATCGTGCAAACCCCCGCACCCCCTTTGGTCGAGTATCATGGTTCGGCTATGCCCTTTATGCATGGCACCCTTTTTGACCTTTTCCTTCGACGCTTGGCGGTTTTAGATTCATGGCTTCATCCCCGAGCTACATACCGTACCTATGCGTGGCGGCGGCGGCCTTTATCACGACCTTCCTCACGGTGCCCCTGGTCAAGCGCTTGGCAATTAAGCTCGACGCTGTCGACTACCCATCTAAGCGCCGCATCAACACCAAGCCCATCCCGCGCCTAGGCGGCACGGCGGTCTTTTTGGGCCTGGTCGTTGCGTGCATTGTGCAAATCATGGGCACCTGGCACCTGGGCTGGCCGCCCGTTTTGGTGCCGCATCCGCGTCTGCACATCAGCTACCCCATGCTGGCACTCTCCTTTACCGTGATCTATGCGACCGGCGCGATCGACGACATCCTCCAGCTCAAGCCCAAGCAAAAGCTTGCCGGCCAGGTGCTCGCCGCGCTCATCGCCTGCATCGGCGGTCTGCGCATCGGCGTCATCGTCAACCCGTTTGCCCCCGGCGAGATCATGCTCGGCTGGCTCGCCTACCCCATCACCGTGATCTACCTGGTGGCGTTCACCAACATCATCAACCTCATCGACGGTCTTGACGGACTAGCCACGGGCATCTGCGGCATTGCGTCGTTCACCATGTTTTCGATGGCCGTGCTTTCGGGCCGTATCGACGCCGCCGCGCTTTCCATCGCGCTCTTCGGCTCGTGCCTGGCCTTTCTGCACTACAACTTCAACCCCGCGAGCATCTTCTTGGGCGACTCGGGATCGCTGCTGCTGGGCTTTGCGCTGGGCTCCATCTCGCTGCTCAACGTGAGCCGCACCGCCGCGCTCACCTCGCTCATCATCCCGCTCATCGTCGCCGGCGTGCCCATCATCGATACGTTCAGCGCCATCGTCCGCCGCAAGCGCGCCCACATTAGCATCGGGCAGGCCGACAAGGGCCACATCCACCACCGCCTGATCCAAGAGGGCTACAACCAGAAGCAAGCCGTGCTGCTCATCTACGCGTGGTGCATCATGCTTTCGGCCGGCGCCGCCGCCATCAACCAGGTCGAGGTGCCCATGCGCGTGCTCATCTTCACTGTGCTCGCCATTGGCTCGGCGGCCTTCGCCAAGCACCTGCACCTGTTTGAGCCCGTGCTGCGCCACCACTACAACAAGCGCACGCACGAGGACGAGCTGGTGACCCCCGACGACCCCGCCTTTCAGCAGGAGGAGCAGGCAGCCGAGGAACGCAAGGAGGAGCGTCACCACAGGCGCTAGGGTTTGCTGCCGAGGATGCGGCACGTTGCCGCCGGCCGCGCGCGACCGCACCGCGGGCGCTGCACGGCTCTCGCCTTACCAACCCCTCGCCCACTTAAGCCCCACCCCTTTCAATAAACGCGCTATCATCTTGACCAATTCGCATACGTTAGGAGCAATCATGCCAAACGAGAACAGCTACGAAGTCGCGCTGCAGAAGAGCAACGCCATTCGCGAGGGCCTGGCCAAGACGCCCGAGAAGTTCACCATGCTCACCGGCGACCGCCCGACCGGTCGTCTGCACCTGGGCCACTACTTCGGCACCCTTAAGGGCCGCGTGGAGCTGCAGAACATGGGTGCCAAGACCAACGTGCTCATCGCCGACTACCAGGTCATCACCGACCGCGACACCACCGAGCACATCCAGGACAACGTGTACAACATGGTCATGGACTACCTCGCCTGCGGTATCGACCCCGACAAGACCATGATCTACGCGCACTCCGCCGTGCCCGCCGCCAACCAGCTCATGCTGCCGTTCCTGTCGCTGGTGTCCGAGGCCGAGCTGGCGCGCAACCCCACGGTCAAGGCCGAGATGGAGGCCTCGGGCCACGAGCTCACCGGCCTTCTGCTCACCTACCCGGTGCACCAGGCCTGCGACATCCTGTTCTGCAAGGGCAACGTCGTGCCCGTCGGTCGCGACCAGTTGCCGCACATCGAGCTCACCCGCACCATCGCCCGCCGCTTTAACAACCGTTACGGCAAGGTGTTCCCCGAGGTCGACGCGCTGCTGTCCGAGACCCCGCTGCTGCCCGGCCTGGACGGTCGCAAGATGAGCAAGAGCTACGGCAACGCCATCAACATTTCGATGACCGCCGAGGAGACGGCCAAGCGAATCAAGAAGAGCCAGACCGACTCCGAGCGCATGATCACGTTTGACCCCGAGAACCGCCCCGGCGTGTCCGGCCTGCTTTCGACGGCCGCCATCTGCACCGGCCGTTCCGAGGTCGAGATTGCCGAGGAGATCGGCATGGGCGGCTCCGGCCAGCTCAAGAAGTACGTGACCGAGGCGGTCAACGAGTACTTCGCGCCGATCCGCGAGCGTCGCCAGCGCTACGAGAACGACCTAGACTACGTGAAGGACGTGCTGCACGAGGGTAACCGTCACGCCAACGAGATCGCAGAGCAGACCCTGGCCGAGGTTCAGGACGCCATGGGCATGGTGTACTAGATCGATCTGCTGGCTAGAACTTTCGATTGCTATAGGGCGGGCGCTACGGCGTCCGCCTTTTTTGGTGCCCGACCGGTTCGGCTCTGCCCATTGCACTCCCCCGACAAACAGGAACAGGCCCGCTGGCAGTTAGTTGCCAGCGGGCCTGTTCCCGAAGTACACCGTTGAATCGCACAGAGGGGAGGAATGCGAATCAAACTCAACAGGGCAGGCTTTTTCATCGCCTATTGCCTGCTCCGTTGCTGAATACAATATAGTTCACCGTGGCTTACTTTCTAGTGTGAAACTACCTCACCATACCTTCTCCATAAGTTAGCTCAGGTAAACTAGAACCACCACAAAGGGGGGGGCAGGCACCTTTGTGGTGGTTTTGGCGCGAGCAAGCCGTTAAAGCCCGGCCGGCCAACGACAGGCGACCAAGTCGACGTGCATGTCGTCCTTAAACGCCACACCCTCCCCTAGCAAAAGCTCACGCTGAGCATCGGGGCCGCCAAAGGCAAAGCCCTCGCAAATGCGACCGTCGGCAAATACCACGCGATGACAGGGAATCTCGCCGGGACGCGGATTGCTGTGCAGCGCATAGCCCACATAGCGCGCGCTTCGTGGACGGCCGGCGAGCAGCGCCACCTGGCCGTACGTGGCGACCATCCCCTCGGGAATCTGCTCGACTACCTCGTACACCCGCTCAAAAAAGCCCTCAGACGCCATCGCTCGCTCCCTTCCACCCGGAAAAGCATAAACCACCACAAAGGTGCCTGTCCCCTTTGTGGTGGTTTATGGCAAGTCAGTTAATTGGCGGGCTGGAAGAAGGCTACGGCTACGGCGCCGGGGCCCACGTGGGTGCCGATGGTGGCACCGATGGTGTGGACGGGCAGCTCGCCCTCGGTGTGGCCAGCCCACAGCGCCGCACTGTCCTCGATATACTTCTTGAGCACCGCGTCCGAAAGGCCCGTATAGCCCAGTGCCAGCGGCATGGAAAAGTCGATGCCGCCTGCCTTTTCGACCTTTTGGTTCAGCAGGTTGCGGCCGTTCTTGGAACCGCGCGCCTTGCCCAACTGCACGATGAGGCCGTCCTCAGCGGCCACAACCGGCTTCACGTTGAGCAGCGTACCCACGGCGCCCGCCGCAGCAGACAGGCGACCGCCGCGCACCAGGTATTCCAGCGTCTCGAGCAGGCCGATAACCACCACACGGTCACGGACGGCCTCGACCGCCGCCGCGATCTGAGCTGCACTGTGGCCCTCGTCCACCAAGCGCAGCGCGTACTCGACCAGGACGCGCTCGCCCAGGGTGACGTTGTTGCTGTCTACCACGAACACGTCGCCACCTGGCGCCTCGGCAAGTGCCGTACGAGCGCTCTGGTTGGTGCCCGAAAGCTTGGCGCCCACGGTAATGATCACGGCCTCGTCGCCGGCCTCACGTGCTTCGGCAATCGCCTGCGAAAAGGCGTACGGGTTGACCTGACCGGTCTTGGGCAGCTCGTCGCGCTCCACGAGCATCTCGTAAAAGCGCTGGTGATCGATATCGACGCCATCCATATACACGTCGGAGCCAAAGGTGACGGACAGCGGCAGAACACGCAGAGCGGGGTGCTCAGCCGGCGTCATATCGCTGGCGGAATCGGTAATAATGCGAACGGACATAGCGAATCCTTTCTTGCGCAGGTCTCGCGCAGGGAATTTTGACAACAATGTCCCAGCACGGCG
Organism: uncultured Collinsella sp.; assembly: GCA_902470765.1. Taxonomy (GTDB): domain Bacteria; phylum Actinomycetota; class Coriobacteriia; order Coriobacteriales; family Coriobacteriaceae; genus Collinsella. The sequence continues at coordinate 23,627 of CABRHW010000017.1, read as the reverse complement.
TACGCGCTCAAACGGGACGATGCAGTTGTTGGCTGAAAGCTAGCGCCAGCGCGGCTCTAGATCTCGCGCAGGGTGTTGAGAATCGTACGCAGCGACGCGTACATCTGCTCGCGCTGCTCCACGCCCATGGCCTTACCGGTGGTGTCGAGCACTTCGCGAATGATGCGATCGGCCTCGCTCATGCTCTCGCCGCCCAGGGCAGTCAGGCGAACCGGAGCGCGGTACTTGACGGCAGCATCGCCCGAGTCGTCGACCTCGACGTAGCCACCCTCCTCCAGATGTGCCAGTGTGCGCGAAACGGCGGCACGGGTAACGCCGGCCATGCGGGCGAGGTCGGCGCCAGTCAGGCCGTCCTTGCTGCGCTCAAGATAGTACAGGCACATGACGTCGGAGCCCTTGAGGCCCAGCCTTGCACCTTCGGACGTCTTGATGCGCTGAATCTCCTTGTAGAGGCCGCTGATCAGTCCGACAAAGTCCTCAAAACGTGTCTCGTCGTTCCACTGCATGGTGACGACCACCTTTCGCTTACATGATGCTAACGGGTAAACATCTTAGCCGCATGTCCGAACCCCCGTACCCAAATATCCCAATTGTTAACCCATCAACATAAAAACCACCACAAAGGGGACAGGCACCTTTGTGGTGGCTTGGGGCATCAATAGATTCTAGGCGACGCTATAGCTCCACGCAGGGATTGTCGCGGGTCACAAGCGTCTTAACGACGACCGTCGCTCCCAGATAGCGCTCGAGCAGCTCGGCCAAGCGATCGATCGCGGCCTGGCAGTCCCCCATCCGCTCGGGCTCCACGCATTCAATCGCCAGAAATGCGTCAGCCGAATCGTCGGACAGCGCCGTGCGAACGCCATCGCGCCAGTTCCAGCAACGGCACACGGCGCCCGCATCATCGATATAGGCAAGCTCACCGGGCAGCGTCGGATCATCTGCCTCTTCGCCAAGTGGCAAGAACGCGTCGCCGCCGTTGGTCACTGCCAGGCGCAGATTGCCCTCAACAGCATGCAAATCTTCACCGCCAACGGGCAGCGCATAAGTCAACGAAATCGTGTTGTAAATATCCACCGCCGGCGTAATGTGGCCGACCGGCTTGCCTTTGAGCACGCGCTTGAGCAGGTTCTCAACTGAGCAACGCGCGCCCTTCTTGGTCTTGAACAGGCGATACGCCTCGCGCCATGCCTTGACCGGCGCGTTTTCGCTGATGGTATCGCTTGTCAGGTGGCGCTCCGCATCGATGTTGGCGCGGTCAAGCAGCGCGGCGATCGCATCCACGTCCTCCTGGGGAATCTGCGCCGCGGGCTTCATGCCCTTTACGACCACGACGCCGATCGCCGCCTGTGGAAACAGCTCCCAAAATGAATCCTCGGCAATAAAGCTCTTCATATGCTCTCCCTTCATAGCGTGCGCCCGAGCGGGGGCGTCTAAGCAAAAAGCGCCCTCACAGCGGCCACCTTCAAAGTCCTACGGTGCCGCCACAAGAGCGCTTACGCTGCCCCCATCCGGAGAAGGGGGCGATATGTCAGGCGTATTGTAACCTGAGTCATCCGCCCAAGCAAAACCACCACAAAGGTGCCTGTCCCCTTTGTGGTGGTTTTGGGTCTGAGGCGACGCTAGTGGCGGAGTCCCAGCAGGCCGCGGCCGCGATGGCGGGCCTCGACGGGCACCTGGGCGTGCGGGCCGGCGGCTTTGACGGACTCGGGCAGGTGCGAGTACTTCTTCTCGAAGTTCTCCTCGAACATCACAGCCAGGTTGTGCGCGGCCTCGTCGTAGCGCGCAGTGCTCTGCCAGTACTGGCGCGGCACCAGGATGCCGTCGGGCACACCGTGGCACGTAGTGGGAATGTCGACATTAAAGATGTCGTCGTGCACAAACTCGCTGTCCTCGATGGTACCATCGAGGGCGCGAGCGACCAGTGAGCGCGTGTAGGCAAGCTCGATGCGATGACCCACGCCGTAGCCGCCGCCAATCCAGCCGGTGTTGACCAGGTAGACGCGCGTACGGCCGTCGGCGATGCGCTCGCCGAGCATCTTAGCGTAGACCATGGGGTCGAGCGGCATAAACGGCTCGCCAAACAGCGAGGAGAACGTGGGCGTGGGCTCGGTGACGCCGACCTCGGTGCCGGGGATCTTGGCCGTAAAGCCCGTCACAAAGTGATACATGGCGGCGTCGGCCGTCAGGCGCGAGATGGGCGGCAGCACGCCAAAGGCGTCGCAGGTCAAAAACAGCACGACGCTCGGAGTGGTGCCCATGCCCTTGGTCCACGCGTCGGGAATGTGCTCGACGGGATAGGCCACGCGCGTGTTGTGCGTGATCGAGACGTCGTCGTAGTTGGGCTTGCGATTCTCATCGAGTACCACGTTTTCACAGATGGCGCCAAAGCGGACGGCGTTAAAGATCTCGGGCTCATGAAATGCATCCAAGCCCTCGCACTTGGCATAGCAGCCGCCCTCGACGTTAAAGATGCCCATATCGGACCAGCCGTGCTCGTCATCGCCGATCAGCAGGCGTGTGGGATTGGCCGAAAGCGTGGTCTTGCCGGTGCCGGACAGGCCAAAGAACACCGCGGTCTCGTGCGTGACGGGATCCATGCTGGCCGAGCAATGCATGGGCAGTACGTCGTCCTCGACGGGCAGCAGGTAATTCATGACGCTGAAGATGGACTTTTTGATCTCGCCGGAGTAGCCGGTACCAGCGACCAGAATCACGCGCTCCTGGAAATTGATGACCACGGCGGCGCTGGAGTTGAGGCCCTTGATGGCAGGATCGCACTGATAACCGGGCGCCGCGAGCACGCAGAAGTCCGGCTCGCCGGTGCGTGCGATTTCGCGGGCAAGCGGGCGGGCGAGCATCTGCTTAATAAAGAGCGCCTGGCTGGCACGCTCGCAGGCGACAAGCAGGCGACGCGTGTGATTGCGGTCGGCACCGGCCATACCGCGCGTGACGAACACATCACGCTCGTTGAGATAGTCGACGATGCCGGCCTTGATGACCTCGTAGCTCTCGACAGACAGCGGGCGGTTGACAGCGCCCCAGGCAATCTTGTCGTGCACGTCGGGCGTGTCGACGATAAAGCGGTCGTTAGGCGAGCGGCCGGTGCGCTCCCCCGTCTCGATCACCAACGCGCCGTTGGAGGCCATGCGGCCTTCGTTGCGGCGGATGGCATGCTCGACGAGCTCTGCCGCCGGCAGGTCCACCAGCAGGCGGGGCTGGTTCTCGGCGGGATCTTCGACCAGCGTAAGACCAAAGTTAGACAGAACTTCTGCAGGGGTAACACCAGACATGGGGCCTCCTTTAAAAGCGCGACACGTGGACGCGGCGCGCACTTTACTCACGTAAAGCCCGTTGTACCCGATATGCAAAAACGTTTTTGCGGCAACGGCGAAGCGCCCGCTCAACGGTCAAAAATCGCACGCAAGCGGCCTAGTCATTGGGGACGTTCTTAAACGACTAGTCGTTGGGGACACTCTTGAACAAGCAGCAGCCAAGGAGTGTCCCCAGATGCCGGCACATAAGGAACGCCCCCAAGTGCCGACTATAGCGGCAGGCCTTGGCCGAGCATGGCGATGACACTCATGAGGACCAGCATGCCGGCGGCGTAGGGCAGCACTGCGCCCAGGAGCTCGGCGTCCTTACCGCGCACGTGAACGGCGGCAAGGCCAATGGCGAGGGTCTGCGGCGAGATCATCTTACCGGCGGCGACACCCAGGGCGTTCAGCGCGACCATCCAGTAGTCACTCACACCCAGCGCCGAAGCGGCCTGGCTCTGGATGGGACCAAACAGCATGCCCGAGGACGTGCCCGAACCGGTCACGAACGCACCGACGGCACCGATCCACGGAGCCAGAATCGGGTACAGCCCACCGGCGACGGCAATGCAAAACGCACTGATCGACGAGATCATGCCCGCATAGCCCATCACCTTGGCGCAGCCCAGCACCGAAAGCATCGTGATTACCGTCGGCATCATCTGCTTGACGGTCGCGGCCAGCACCTCGCCCATCAGACGCGGCGAAGCGCCCTGAATCGCACCGCCGACAAACGCGGCCAGGAAAATCCAAACACCCGGCGTGTTGATCCACGAAAACGTAAGCGCACCGGGGTTCTCGCCGCAATACACCTGCACGTGGCTCGCAAACGGCGCGAGCGCGGCGTGCACGACGGGCACCAGGTTGGAGGTACCCAGCAGCAGCACAAAAATCAGAATGAAGCACGACCAGGCCGAAAGCGCCGATTTAACGGTGAGCTGTTCGCCGGCCTCGATATTCATATGGAAGCGCGCGTCCAAATGCCCCGACTTCTCGGCGCGCATGGCAAGCGCGGCGGTCAGTGCGAGCGACACGATGGAGCCCACGACCACGGCAAGCTCGGGGCCCACAAACATGGCGACGACCAGGGCCGCACCAACAAAGGACACACCGGAAAGCAGTGCCACGCCGGCTACGCCGTGCAGGCGCTCGGCAACGCTTGCAACATTGCCCTGGTCATCGGCAACACGACCCGCAACCAGCACAATAAGCAGCGGCATCGTCACAAAGAAGGGCGCAAGCTGCACCAGCTGAACGGTCGCCAGATGCAGGGAATCCAGGCCCACCAGGTCGGCAACGGACACCGTGGGGATGCCAATGGAGCCGTAGGGCGTGGGCACGCCGTTGGCAAGCAGGCAGATCAGCACGGCAGGCACGGCCTCAAAACCAAGGCCCGCGAGCATGCCGGCGGGAATGGCAACAGCGGTACCAAAGCCGGCCATCCCCTCCATAAAGCCACCGAAACACCAGGCCACGAGAAGCGCCAACAGACGGCGGTCGCTGCTGATGGAGGTGATCATGCCGCCGATCACGTCCATGGCGCCCGTGCGCACACACAGGTTATACGTGAACACCGCGGCGATAATTACGAGCACGATGGGCCACAGGGCCATCAAAAAGCCCTCGAGCGAGGCCGTGGCTATCTGCGCCGCCGGCAAATGCCACCACGCAAAGGCGAGCACGCACGAAAGGGCGAACGAGCCAATGGCGGCCTTCCAAGCCGGCCATTTAAAGCACAGCAGCATCACGACGAGCCAGATGATCGGCACAAGAGCCAGCAAAAACGCAGCGACATCCATGGGTAAAAACTCCTTGGTACCGCGCAAGCGGCATCGGGGGGTCACAAAACTTCAACAGGATACCGCACGTTTACCGACAAATTACAGCCGCCCGCCGAAATTATTGAACAACCTGTTCAAAAACACGAATAGACGCCACCGCGGCTATACTAGAGCGCAGCAATAGAAAGGAATCGCCTTGAGCATCACGCCCCTCGATAGCATCCGCCGCGCCATCGCCCGCCGCAATGGCGTCGCCAACCCCACCTTATCGGGCGGGGCGCACGGACAGGGCGGACGCATCGAGAACGGCCTGTTCCCCGCATCGCACACCGCCGAGGAGCTCGCACGAATCCAAGAGCTGAGCCAGCGTAACGCCGGCGGTCCCGACAGCAGTCAGACCACACGCCGTCGCCGCGAGCGCGATCGCCAACCCGGCCCCATCCACCGCATGGTCAATGCCTGGTGGAACCGCCTTCTCGGAGCCGTCTACGGCGGCGGCTTCTCCACGCAAGAACCCGAGTACGAAGATCACGCCACCCGTCGCGACTACCTTTGGAATACCCTGGGCACCGCCGTATGGGGCATGGCGTTTCCCCTGCTCACCATTGTGTCGACGCAGCTCGTAGGCGCCGAGGAGGCCGGCAAGTTCTCCATCGCCTTTGTCACCGGCACGCTCATCATGATCGCGTGCAACTACGGCGTCCGCAACTTTCAGGTCTCGGACATCGATGAAAAGACGTCCTTCGCCTCCTACCAGCTCAACCGCTGGCTCTGCGGAGCGCTCGCGCTGGCATGCGGCCTGGTATACAGCAGCGCCCGCGGCTACGATGCACAGATGGCCACGATCGGCCTGGGCGTCTACCTGTATAAGGTGATCGACGGCATCGCCGACGTGTACGAGGGCCGCCTGCAGCAGGCCGACAAGCTCTATTTGGCCGGCATGAGCCAAACGCTGCGTTCCGCCGGCGTCATCGCGGTCTTTAGCGTGGCACTGTTCCTCACACGCAGCATGCCCATCGCGGCCATGGCCATGGGTGTCACCGCCATCGCCTCGCTCGTGCTGGTCACCGCCCCGCTCGCCCTGCTCGAAACCGAAAAATCACGCCGCATGAGTCTGCGCGAGGCTGGCCACCTGTTTATCCAGTGCGCCCCGCTCTTTGGCGCGCTGTTCCTGTTCAACCTTATCGAGAGCATGCCCAAGTTTGTGATGGAAGGTACGCTGGCCTACAAGTATCAGCTGTACTTTAATGCCCTGTTCTTTCCGGCGCAGGGAATTTTGTTGAGCATTGGATTTATCTATAAACCGCAGCTCCTGCGTCTGTCGAGCATTTGGGCGAATCCGCGTAAGCGTCGCCGCTTTGACCTGATTATTATTGCCGTTATGGCACTGATCGTGGTCATTACCGGAGCGTGCGCCGCATTTATGGCAGGCCCCGGCATCCCCATCATGAGCTTTATGTACGGCCTTAACTTTGAGCGCTACCGCACGCTGGCGCTGCTGATGGTTGTCGCCGGCGGTATCACCGCTGCCATCGACTTTATCTACGCCATCATCACGGTGCTGCGCCACGCCGGCGACGTCACCAAGATCTACCTGATCTGCTTCGCTGTAAGCGTGGTGCTGCCGTTGATCCTGATTAAGCTGCTGGGTCTGATGGGCGCTGTGGTGAGCTACCTAGCCATCATGGCCCTACTCCTGGTGCTGCTGATTATCGAGTACGCCCACATCCGCCAACGTATCGAACGCGACCGCAACCCCTACGGCGCCTAATTAGCTGCCCCGGTCACCGGAATTTGCGATGGAATCGCCCCGGCTGGAGCCTCGTTGAAGACAATATGCATCACGTAAAACTAAGTGAGTAGATTTTTACCGAATCCCTGACCACACCGACAGAGCACAAGTCTGTGACCTGCGGTTTTATTGAGGCAAATATGTTGGGTGCTCGGCATTTCCAAAAAAGTCTACTCACTTAGCCAGCGGGCAGCCAAATGATTATTTAATCCCCGTCCCAGAGAAATCAATTAGCGGGCAGAAGGGCAAAAGTAGTCAAAAAACCCTTCCCAAATTAGCTACCCCTTGCACCCGTTATTCGCCCGGGTTGATGTTCGCGTAGAACTCCGCCCCATCATCGAGCCGCAGGATACCGACGCGGCCGAACTCGGAGCCGGTGGCGGCGGCGCAGTCGATATCGATGCGATCGGGCACGCCGGCGGTATCCTCGCCACCCAGGCGCACAATCTGCCCGCGGCCCGACTCCTCATCGAGCCCCGCCAGGCCGCCAACCTCGCAATAGCGCCCAAGCGACACCGTTGGCGTGTGACCGCTCACCACGACCGGACCCTTGCCCTCGGCAGAAAGCAGCCCGGTCGGCGCATCCCAATAGCCGTGACGAATCCACAGCAGGTCATCGGCCGACTGCACCGCGAGCATCTGCTGCAGCAGCTCGCGATCGGCACCCACCGCTCCAACGCCATCGGCACAATCGACGCCATGCTCAAGCAAAAATGCGCGCGCCGCCTTCATCTCGATTCCAGCATGTACCAGCAGATACGGGCGCTCCTCGGTCTCGGCCACCGCGTAGAGCGGCAGCGCGGCCATCCATCGCACGAGCTCCTCGTATGCCTCAAATTCCATGTCGTTGAGCTGCTCGCGCGTCGTCCAGCCACCGTTGATATCCCAGGTCTCGGCATCGAGCGGATCCTGGCCAATGATGGCATCGAGCATGATCTGTTCGTGATTGCCCTTGAGCACGCGGGCGTTGGGCAGCGAGCGCACGAGCTTAATAACACCGACAGGATCGGGCCCGCGATCGATCATGTCGCCCAGCACGTACAGCGTGTCGTCGGACGTCAACGAGATCTTAGACAGGGCCTCGTCAAGCGCACGCACGTGCCCGTGAGCATCAGATGTCACATAGATCGCCATGGTACGCCTCTCCTTGCATTGCGGTCTAAGCCCGGCGCCGCAACTAAAACTTCAAGTTGAACTTAAACGTTACCCATTGTACTCCGTTGCAATAAAGCTGGAAAGGGTTTCCGAGCAGAGGCAAAGACGGAAGCCGTCTATGACGATATCGCGCACGCCCGCAATCCAACCCCATAAACCCACCATCTTTGGGTACAAATAACCGCAGACAACTGACCGTGCCACGCCAACCACCCAGGAGCGGACACCATCCATGAACCAGATACTTCTCTTTATCGGCCTCGTCATCATTTTGTGCCTGACCATTAAACCCGTCGGCAAAAAGCTCCCCTTCCCCACCCTGCTCATCTTTATCGCACTCGGCATGCTGCTGGGCGTCAACGGCCCGGCTCACATCGACTTTAGCGACTACGCGCTCACCGAAACCGTCTGCAGCACGGCGCTGCTGTTCATCATGTTCTACGGCGGTTTTAACACCAACATCGACCGTGCCAAGCCCGTCGCCGCGCCTGCGGTGCTGCTGAGCACGCTCGGCGTCGTCATCACCGCAGGCATCACCGGCGTGTTCGCCCACTTTGTGCTGGGCTTCGACTGGATCGGCGGCCTGCTGCTGGGATCGGTCGTGGCGTCCACCGACGCGGCCAGCGTCTTTAGCGTTCTGCGCGAGCACAGCCTTTCGCTGAGGGGCGGCACCGACTCGCTGCTCGAGGTCGAATCGGGCTCCAACGACCCCGTCGCCTACATGCTCACTGCCGTGCTCGCGACCCTCGCGGCGGGCGGCGACATTAACATTCCCGTGCTGCTGACCAAGCAGATCATCCTGGGCGTGGGGTTGGGCCTTGCCATCGGCTGGACATCCAGCCGTCTGATTGAGCGCGCACACGCAACGGCCGAAGGCGCGCAGACCATCTTCTTGTTCGCCGTGGCCATCGTCGCCTACGCGCTGCCGAGCTACCTGGGCGGCAATGGCTTTTTGGCCGTATACCTTGCAGGCATTGTGCTGGGCGCAAGCGACATCACCGGTAAGGTCGAGATGGCGCACTTCTTCGACACCCTCACCGAGATGGCAGAGATGACCATCTTCTTCTTGCTCGGCCTGCTCGTAACGCCCGCACGCCTGCCGCAGATGCTGCTGCCGGGCCTGGCGCTCATGGCGTTCATGCTCTTCGTGAGCCGCCCCATCGCCGTCGGCGTGCTCCTAGCGCCCTTTAAGACGAATCCCAGCCAGGTCGCGCTCGTAAGCTGGGCGGGCCTGCGCGGAGCAGCTTCGGTCGTCTTTAGTCTCTTTGCCGTGGTGGCCGGCGTTCCCGGCGGACACGACCTATTTGACCTGGTGTTTGTGATTGCCGCGTCGAGCATCGTGGTGCAGGGCTCGCTGCTGCCGGCGGTGGCGAAGAAACTCGATATGATCGATGCGACCGGCGACGTGCGCCGCACCTTTAACGACTACCGCGACGAGGACGGCATGTCGTTTGTAAAGCTCAAGGTGGGCGCTGGCCATCCGTTTGCCGGACGCTCGCTCGCGGACATTGGCAGCGCGACGGACATGCTCGTGGTCCTGGTGCTGCGCGACGGGGCGCATCCGGTACTGCCCAATGGCGACACCGTGATCCAGGAAGGCGATCTGCTGGTGATGGCCGCCCCAACGTTCGAAGAGCGTGCCGAGGTTACGCTGCGCGAGGTCACCGTGACTCCCCACGGTCGCCTGGCCGGTCAGCGCCTGCGCGATGTGCCGCAAGGCAAGCATCCGTTTATTGTAGTGATGCTCAAGCGCGACGGCCAAACGATCATTCCCGATGGCAACACCCTAATATACGCCGGCGACGAAGCCGTCATCGCCACGCTGGCGTCGTAGTGACCAGGGGTTAGCTAATTTGCGACGAAGAAATCAAGCGCCTAGAGAACCTCATGCCTTCGCTCGCAGATTTGGATTTGCCCGAGGAGTAAAGCACCCCTCCCCCATGTAACCATCCTGTAAATCATAGCGGCGCACTCGGGTTTTGCTGTGATTCGGTCGCGCCTGACGCTCCACTGTGCTAAAGTATCCCGAACGTTCAAACGACTACGAGGGGAACTAGAAGATGGCACGTGTGCACAACTTCTCAGCTGGCCCGGCCGCGCTGCCTACAAGCGTGCTCGCCGAGATCGCCGACGAGATGATGGACTACCGCGGTTGCGGCATGTCCGTGCTCGAGATGAGCCATCGATCTAGCATGTACCAGCAGATTATCAACGACGCCGAGGCAACCCTGCGCCGTCTGCTGAGCATCCCCGACAACTACCGCGTCCTGTTTTTGCAGGGCGGCGCCACGCTGCAGTTTGCGGGCATCCCCATGAACCTCATGCGCCGCGGCCGCGCCGGCTACGTCGTGACCGGCAACTTTGCCAACAAGGCGTACAAGGAGGCCGCCAAGTACGGCGAGGCCGTGCTGCTCGCGAGCTCCGAAGACACCACCTTCGACCGCATCCCCGACATGGCCGACATCAACGCGCGTATTGCCGCCGAGGCTGCGGGCGACGGGCTCGACTACGTCTACATCTGCCAGAACAACACCATCTTTGGCACCATGTACCACGAGCTGCCCAATTGCGGCGACGTGCCGCTGGTCGCCGATGTCTCGAGCTGCTTTCTGTCGCAGCCGCTCGACGTTGAGCGCTACGGGCTCATCTACGCCGGCGCGCAGAAAAACGCCGGCGCCGCGGGCGTGACCGTGGTCATCGTGCGCGACGATCTCATCGCAGATGGCCCCGCCTTTGCGCAGACGCCGCAGTACATGGACCTTAAGACCCAGACCGCCAAGGGCTCCATGCTCAACACGCCTAACACCTTTGGCATCTACGTGTGCGGCAAGGTGTTCCACTGGGTCGAGGAGACCGGCGGACTTGCCGCCATGGCCGAGCGCAACTGGGCCAAGGCCAACCTGCTCTATGATCTACTCGAACTCAGCGAGCTGTTCCATGGCACCGCGCAGGCCGATAGCCGCTCCATCGCCAACGTCACCTTCCGTACCGGCGATGCCGAACTCGACGCGGCCTTCGTTGCGGGCGCGGCAGAGCACCAGATCCAAAACGTCAAGGGTCATCGCCTCGTCGGCGGCATGCGCGCCAGCGTGTACAACGCCGTCACCATGGAAGACGTGCAGGCACTGGCCACGTACATGAAGGACTTCGAAGCGCAGCATAGTTTGAGTCCGCGATCTAACTAGCCCGCAACCCGCGGGCCGACCAGCCACTTCAAACCACCCTGCTTAGATCAAAACCTGCTAAGGAGTTTTTCCATGCGTAAGATTAAGACCATCGACGACATCACTAAAGACGGCAAAGTCGAGTTTGGCGAGGGCTACGAGTTTGTGGGCACCGCCGAGGAGGCCGACGCTATCCTGATGCGCTCCACCGACCTGCACGGCTACGAGCTGCCCGAGGGCATCCGCGCCATCGCCCGCTGCGGCGCCGGCGTCAACAACATCCCCGTCGAGGAGTACGCCAGAAAGGGCGTCGTCGTCTTTAACTCCCCCGGTGCCAACAGCAACGCCGTCAAGGAGCTCGTCCTGGGCATGCTGGTGCTTTCGAGCCGCGGCGTCGTGCAGTCGATGAACTGGGTGCGCAACAACGCCGACGACCCCGAGATCCAGGTCGATGCCGAGAAGGCCAAGAAGGCCTTTGTGGGCCGCGAGCTCAAGGGCAAGCGCATCGGCGTCATCGGCCTGGGCAACGTAGGCTCCAAGGTCGCCAACGCCTGTGTCGACCTGGGCATGGACGTTTACGGCTACGATCCGTTCATTTCCGTCGAGCACGCGTGGGTGCTGAGCCGCGAGGTGCAGCGCGTGGGCACGCTCGAGGATCTGTGCCGCGGCTGCGACTACCTCACCGTGCACGTGCCCAGCAAGGCCGATACCATCGGCATGATCAGCACCGAGCAGATCGACCTGCTGGCCCCGGACGCCGTGCTCATCAACTACGCGCGCGAGACCATCATTGACGAGGACGCCGTCGACGCCGCCCTGCGCGCGGGCAAGCTCAGCTGGTTTAGCTGCGACTTTGCCACGCCCAAGACCGTCAAGATGCCCAACACGTTTATCACCACGCATTCGGGCGCCGGCACCGGCGAGGCCGAGGCCAACTGCGCCGACATGGCCATCAGCGAGCTCAAGGATTACCTGGAAAACGGCAACATCGCGCACAGCGTCAACTACCCCGCCTGCAGCATGGGCAAGGCGCGCGCCGCAAGCCGCATTGCCTGTCTGCATGCCAACGTGCCCAACATGATCGGCCAGATCACGGCCATTCTCGCCAAGGACAACGCCAACGTGCAGCGCATGACCAACGAGTCCGCTGGCGAGAACGCCTACACTATGTTCGACACCGACGAGCACCTGGACAGCAGCACCATCGAGGCTCTCAAGCAGATTCCGTCGATGTATCGCGTGCGTGTGATCAAATAGCGCCGGTGCCAAGCCTGCCAGGCAGGCCATGAAGCCCATTCGGCCCCCGTTTTCACGAAACGGGGGCCGATTTTGTTGCTCCGGACGACTTTAAAATGATACCCAAAATAAGTTTTTTCAGATAATCGATAGTGAGGCTCAAGTCGCTAAGCACACCCGCTTTGATAAACAGCTTTATCAGGGACTTTAGTAGGTAAAAATCGATCTCTATGTGCCGAATGTAAGTTGACTGTCCATTTTCCGAAACAACTTATTCTAGATAGCATTTTTAAGGCCCCTCCAAGGCGAAATATAAGTCTTTTTGTGACCAAAACTCTAGTCCGCGCGACCGTTTTCCACCCGCGCGGCTACATTCCTGCCCAATCGATAAAAATCTCCTCACGAAGCCGCCGTTCGAGCTCCTGCTGTCGCGGCGTCTTGTCTTTCAGCGGCACATCGAGATAGGCCATGATGAGCTCCATCACCACGCGGAAGGCATCGGAGTCGGCCAGCTGACCATAGGTCATCAGAATGACGGGATATCCCATCGCTTGCAGCGCCGTCGTTCGATCGGAGTCCGAAATCTTGGATTCTATGGATCCGTGAATGGCTTTACCTTGGCATTCAACCAGACACTCTCTGCTGCCGTCCTTATTTGCCAGCAGGATATCGGCATAGCGCCTATCAAGCCCCGAAATCAGGCGGGCGCTGCGCGTCATACGAATCTCAACGTTATTGGTAAGGCTCAGCCCTTCGCCGCCGCGCAACCTCGTAAGGCCAAACAGCATCGAAGCCTGGACCTCGAGCGGCGATGCTGCCACCCCCGTAATGCATTTCGCGGCTCGTATGAACGATTTAGCGCCGCGGAGCCCCCGGACCTTATCGACGAACTCTGTAAGCTCAGAGAGCTCGATCAAGGGAGGTCGTTTCCACAAGTCCGTTGGATTCCCCGAGACATCCTTTACGTTTTCCCAGCCCGACCGTGCGTCACCCCACCGGCCCCCGTATGCCTGCTCAAGTGCCGACTTTACCTGAGGTGCAATCTTGCACACGGCAAAGGTGCCGCACATCTCATACATGCACATGATTAGACGCTCGTTTGAGACCGAGGAAGCCAGGGTCAGCAGGGTAAAGAGTGGGGACGCAACATCGAGGCCAAACTCCGTCTGCCGCACGGAATCAAACGGCCTCTCCCCGTTCCAAACATGCCTGACAATGCGATCGCCCTTACGTCCGCAGCTGCCCTGCGCCAACACGTGTAACGGGGTGCCCAGGAAATGCGTGACGAGCGGATGCTCACATAGGTGCTCCCTGCGCGGATCGTCCGCAGAATCGGGCAGGTCCGGCATTATTGCCAAGACCTGTGGAGGTATCCGGTGATACCGAAAGGCAGATATGTCGCACAGCATGTCGTCCATGAAGGGTACGTACCCGCTGCGTCGCTTGTGAACCCGCTCGGACGGCAAACGCGCTGGCTCGGCCTGCGAACGGTAAATACTGCCACGCCCACGTCACGGATCTCTCAGGAGGCTTACAATCGGTTTGGAAAGCAAACTGATTGTGAGGTTGCATATGGTTGATGAGGACTTTGCCTGGCGGCTTACGCAAGGACTCGTGCGGATCGACAGCTCAGACCCGGGCGCGTATGAGGATGAAATTGAGCGCCATATCAAAGCGTTGGTTGAGGAACGGTTGGCGCAGCTGAGCCATCCGGTGCTCCATGCCGTGCAGGTTGAGGAACTCGAGGTGCTGCCCCGGCGCCGCAACCTTATGGTCACCGTGCCCGGTTTGAGCGACGAGCCACGGCTCGTCTACATCTGCCACATGGACACAGTCACCTTGGGCGACGGCTGGGACGCGGACATTACGCCGCTCGGGGCGGTCGTGCGCGACGGCAAGCTCTACGGCCGCGGTGCCTGCGATATGAAGGGTGGCCTGGCCTGCGCCATTGCCGCACTGGTCCATACGCTCGAGCGCGTGGCGGCGGATGGCGCGCTGCCACGCCGCGGCTTTTCGCTCATCTGCTCGGTCGACGAGGAAGACTTCATGCGCGGCTCAGAGGCCGCGATCGATGCTGGCTGGGTCGGCTCGCGCGAATGGGTGCTGGACACCGAACCCACCGACGGACAGATCCAGGTGGCGCACAAGGGTCGCACGTGGTTCGAGATTGAAATGGCTGGCGTGACGGCGCATGCGAGCCAGCCTTGGAAGGGCGCGGATGCCGTCGCCGCCATGGCCGAGGTCGTGTGTTCGCTTCGTCGCGCGTTTGCGGCGCTGCCCGCGCACGATGAGCTGGGGCCTTCGACCATCACGTTTGGCCAAATCGAGGGCGGATATCGCCCCTACGTCGTACCCGACCGCGCCAAAGTTTGGGTCGACATGCGCCTGACCCCGCCGACCGATACGGCCGCCGCAATCAATATGGTCGAGCATGCCATCGCCGTCGCCGAAGCCACCGTTCCCGGTTGCCATGGCAGCTACACCGTGACGGGCGACCGCCCCGCCATCGAGCGCGATCCGGTCTCTCCCCTTCTAGCTGCACTCAAGTGCGCAGCAGACGATGTAACGGGCACGGATACGACCGTCGGCTTCTTTACCGGCTACACCGACACTGCCGTCATTGCCGGCAAGACGGGTAACCGTAACTGCATGAGCTATGGCCCAGGCTCGCTCGCGCTCGCCCACAAGCCCAACGAATATGTGCCCCACGCCGACATCGTTCGTTGTCAGCAGGTGCTAATCGCGCTCGCCGATAACGTGCTCTGGGACGCGAGCGGCCAAGTTGGGGCATAATAAGCCGCGAACAAACCGACTCGTGCGTTAGGACCGCCCCATGAAAGCACTTCCGTTTCCCTGCATCCGCCCGGCTCAGGACCGCGTGCTCGAGGCACTGCCTGCAATGGGCAGCATCCTGAGCGGCAACGATGCTCTGCGCGGAGCCATTGCCGATGGTCTGATGCTCAAGGATCCAGGCGCGGCGTATTACGTGTACGAATGCTCGGGTGAGCCGGGACGCGTGACGGGTGTCGTGGCGATTTGCCCGGTTAACGTGCTGACGGGCGGCGACGAGGCTGCCGCCGAGAGCATCGACGCACTCGCCACCGCGCGCGCGATCGCCGAGCTCAAGGTGCAGCCGCGCCCCGTGTCGCTCGCCTACGAGGCGTCGCCCGTCATGGATATCATTTTGAGCGCTGCCAAAGAGGGCGCATCGCTCTACGCCGTCACCGATCCCGCGGGCGTCACACATCGCGTGTGGGAGGTCAAGCGCGAGGACGCCGTTGCCGCCATCCGTGCCATGCTCGATCAGGCGCCCGACCCGGTGTTCGCCGGTGACTCCGCCTATGTCGCCGCACTGGCTGGGGCATCACTGATTCTGGCCGACGAGGCCCGCGCTGCCGGCGCCTACTCTGGCAAAGAGCCGTTCAACTTTGCTGTAGCCGTGCTGTTCCCCGCCGCGCAGGTCAGCGGCAGCGCGCCGCAGGTTCCGACGGGTCTGCTCACTCACCAGGTCTCACGGTTCTAGCGAACTCAAACGCTAAGCTGGAAAACCCAGCATCCAAACAAACAAGGGGCGGAGATGCAGCAAACGCATGCACCTCCGCCCTTTTCGCATCAAACAATTACGCCGGTAAACCGGGCCGCAACGTCAGCGTTATCCACGCTGCGGACCTGCCGCCGCCACGAGCGGCTCTAGCCCCAGCTCGCGCGCGTAGTCTTCCTGCGTAAAGACTTCGACCAGTTCAAACGTATCGGCCGCATCGTCAAACGCAAAATGCAGCACTGAGCAGTTGCCCGGCACGCGTTCGCGCTCGTCGGCCGCCGCGCCCCGCACGTGGTCCAAAAACTCCTTGATAGCTGAGCCATGACTTACCGCGAGCACGCACGTATGGTCCGGACGCTGCATAAGATCGGTCAGCGTCGCCACCATGCGCGTGCGCACCTGGATCTGGCCCTCGCCGCCAAACTGCCGATAGAAGTCGCGCCACGGGCGCTCGGGCATAAGCATCACGCGCTCGGCCTCAAAGTCGCCAAAGAACCACTCACGCAGGCCGTCCAGGCGCTCGTACGCCAAGCCCGGCCACAAGTTGGCGATAGTCTGCTCGGTGCGATGAAGCGTAGAGGTGTAGGCATGATCGGGCTCAATGCCGCGCGCACGTAAAAACATGCCGGCGCGCGCCGCCTGGTCGCAACCCAGCTGCGTAAGCGGCGAGTCACTCCACCCCTGAATGATACGCTTAAGGTTGAATATCGTCTGTCCATGACGGACCAGATACAGATCTTTATTCATAGGGGTCCTTTCGTTCGTTACCAACCCAAGAGCGAAAACGCCCCGTCGCAATAGCCAAAATGAAGCACGGCACCGTTGTCGGGTAGCTCTCCCCCGCCAGTCACATACTCAAGAAACTCCTGGCAGGCTGAGCCGTGGGAAACCGCCAGCACGCAGTCGTGCTGCGGCCGGGCCATAATACGGGACAGCGCCGCGACCATGCGCGACTGAAGCTGCACTTCCGACTCGCCGCCAAAGGCCACCGGATAATCGCCCCAGGGCTGCGGCGGCATCTCGCGATTTGATGTGCCCTCCAGCGAGCCAAAATGCCACTCACGCAGGTCATCGACCAGCTCAATGGAACGGCCCTCGCCAACGATAAGCTCGGCCGTATGCCGCGCCCGGCCCAACGGCGAGGAATACACATGATCAAAGGCCACGCCACGCGCCGCAAACGCCGTACGCGCCGTCAGCGCCTGCTCGCGCCCGTGCGCCGTAAGCGGCGAATCGTGCCAGCCCTGCAAAATGCTCTGCACATTGAGCTCAGTCTGCCCATGCCGCACCAAATACAGATCTGCCACACACCCTCCCCTCGTACCACCACAAAGGGGACAGGAGCCTTTGTGGTGATTTTGCCGCCGGATTGCACCGCAACGACGCACAACTACAGCAGCACGTCGGCAAGCGGACGCTTGGGTACGTGGTGCACCTGCGCCTCGTCGCGCCAATAATTGATGGAGCCGTCGGGGTTGGAATCGATCGCATCGATCACCTGTGTCTCGGCCGGAACGCCAAAGGCCATGATCAGCTTGAGCTCATACTTGTCGTTATCGAGCCCCATGGCATCGATCGCGCGGGGCGTAAAGGCCTTGAACATGCAGGCTGCCACCTCGGGCGTGGCGCTGCGGGCGGCGAGCATCATCGTCTGCGCGGCAATGCCCGTGTCGACCTCGGTAATGGGAGCGGCAGGCTTGCCCGGAACGGCGCGCTCGGCCAGAATCGCGATATAGCCGGTCGGGCGCTCGCCCTCGGCAGGACCCGGCCAATCCTTAAACGCGCCGGCCCATGCAAGCTCGTCAAATACACGCGCGCAGTCCTCTGCACCGCTTACCACATGAAAACGCAGACGCTGAGCATTGGCACCGCAGGGAGCCAGGTGCGCCAGTTCCGCCAGCTCGAGCAAAAACTCGCGCGGCACGCGCATGGACTCGTCAAAGCGACGGCACGTACGGGCACGACGGACCAGCGCATCAAACGCTTCCAGACCGAGCTTTTCGCAACCTTGCTTTGCCATCGATTCGACACTCGACGGTGCCTCGGGAACTGCTTCGTTCATAGGGACCCCCAATACAAGCCAATTGTCCTTAGGAAAATCTAACCTAAAACGTAGGCAATAACGAACAGGGCTGCAATGTTCTACACCTGTTGAATAGAAAATCGCGACGTGGGGAACAACGGAAACAATTCGGGGCCTTTGGGTTACGTTTCGCCCTCCCCGACCCATACGTCAGCGCCCTTAGGGGATACTGGTTGTAACGATCAAGGCTTACGCCGCACGGAAAGGAGACATTATGGGCATCTTTAAGAACGATGACCAAAAATCGAGCCAGTTTGGATTTGACGAGAAAAGCATGGCAGGCAAAGCCGTCAAGGCCGTGCGCTGGATCTACGCCATCACGGGCGTCGTGGCGCTCATTGCTGGTATCGCGCTGCTTTTTGCACCCGCCAAGTCCCTCGTCTTTTTGACGACCGTCCTGGGCTTCTACTTTGTGATTACGGCAGCCATCAGGCTGTTCACTGCCATTTTTGAGCCGCTGCTGCCCACCGGCTGGCGCGTCACGAGCATCATCTCCAACCTACTCATTATCCTGGGCGGCGTCATAATCCTGCGCAACCAGGCCTTCTCGACCGCGACGCTCACCACGATGGTGGTTATCGTGGCCGGCTTTGGCTGGATTGTCGAAGGTGTCATGTCCATTCTGGAGTCCGAGCTTTCGTCCAACCGCGCCCTCGCTATCCTGAGCGGCGCACTTTCCATCATCGCCGGCATGTTCGTGTTTATCTATCCGCTGTGGTCGGCCAAGATGCTCGTCATCTTTAGCGGCGCCGCGCTGCTGGTGTTTGGCGTAACGCTGATTGTTCGCGCTATTCAATTTGGCAAACTGGTGCACTAGATGCCGCGAACGCTCTTTATTGATGCCGACGCCTGCCCGGTCACGCGCGAGTCGATTGACTGCGCGCGGCGGGCGGGCGTCGCCGTTGTTATCGCCGGCAACAGCACGCAAAACCTGGAACGGCACATTCACCGCGACGACCCGCGCGATGCCGAGCACGCGCGTCGCGGCTTTTGGGTCACGACGCTCGACGTGAGCGTGGGCGCCGACAGCGCCGACTTTGCCATTGTCGAACGCCTGCAGGCGGGCGACGTGGTCGTGACGCAGGACATTGGCTTGGCGAGCATGGTGCTCGGGCGCGATGCCGCCGCCATCGGTGTGCGCGGGCGCGTGTACGACAAGGCGACTATCGATATGCAGCTGTTTATTCGCCACGAGGAAAAGAAGGTACGCCGCGCCGGCGGACGCACTCGCGGTCCGGCAGCATTTACCAGCGAAGACCGCGCCCGCTTTAAACGCAACCTCACCGAGTTGCTGCACTAACCAAGGTAGGTTTTTGGGACATGCCTAATAATCTACCTTTTTGTTTTGCCGATTGACGCGCATCCAACGCCCAGGTCATGGCGGTGGAATTTATGGCATGTCCTAGTTTTACGGCATGCCCCAAACATCCACTTAGAACCCAAAGGCGGAAAGGATAAGGCCCCAGCCAGCGCCGATGACGTACATCATGATCAGGAACACGACATTTTCGCGGGCGCTGCGGTTGGTGCGGAACAGCACCAGATAACCCACGCCGGCGGAAATGAGCGTGCCGGCGAGCATCGGCGCCAGTTGCAGCGCGCCTTCCAGATACAGCTGTGTAATGACCACGCTCGCCGAGCAATTGGGAATCAGCCCGACAAGCGCCGAACCCAGGACAGCGAGTATCTCGTTGCCGCGCAGGAACTGCTCGATCGCGGACTCGCCGAACGTCTCGAGCACGGCGACCAGAATCAGCGTCACCAGAAAAATGAATACCGAGACCTGCACGGTGTGCGAGATCGCGCTGCGGATGATCGACAGGACAGGCGTCCCTTCGTGGGAGTGGGAGTGACCGTGACCATCATGGTGTTCATGTTCGCCCTCATGACCGTGATCGTGGCCATGTCCGTGTTCGTGCTCGTCCTCGTCTTCATCGCAACCGCAATGGTCGCGCTCGCACAACTCGTGGATGTGGTCGGCGCTCACGCCCGCCTCGGCCACCTCGTCGATGATGTCACCGCCGCTGTGGTCGTCATGCGCGCAGTTAACGTGCGCCGGATTGACAGTGGTCCCCAACACGGTACGACGAATCGCCGCATGCGCGCGGGCGTTGCGACGCAGACCGCGAATGGCGGCATCTACAATAAAGCCCGTGACCAGTGCGATAAGCGCTTTCGAAGCCAAAAGCATCGCCATAGTCTGCACGGGAACCTGCTCGGCAAGTAGCAGCGGCAGCATCTCGTCGGAGGTCGAAAGGAACACCGCCACCAACGTGCCCAAGGTCACGACACGGCCGGCGTACAGCGTTGCTGCCATGGCCGAAAATCCGCACTGCGGCACAATGCCCAGCAGCGAGCCAACCACGGGACCCGCAGCGCCGGCGCGCTTGATAGCGCCGTTGACGCGGTCGCCCGCAACGTGCTCAAGTGTCTCGAGAGCAAGATACGTCACCAACAAAAACGGCACCAGCGACAGCGTGTCCTTGCCGGCGTCGAGCAGAATATCAATCAGTAAATCCATGACGGATGGAACCTTTCGTGTCTTTCGGCAGCATTGTAAAAGTCCTAGCGGTCAACTAGGGTATTGTAGTTGTCCCGGGCGCGATGCCAATAGTTGCCCATGGTAAACTATCATCTCGCCACAACTCAGTAACCCCGAGCCGCGCGACGCGGCCCGTCCAAGGAGCAGCCTATGAACGTTTCGCAAGCACTTGAATACGAGCGCCAGCCGTTTATTCCCATGTTTATCTATGGCGACCACGGTGCCATGGAGTCCGAACGCCAGAAGGGCGAAGAGGCCCTCAAGGTGCTCGAGACCGAGTATTTTACTGCCGAGGACGACCCCGGCTTCGACTTTGCCACCGTGCGCGACCTGGCCGACCGCAACCGCGACCTTTGCGACCAGATTGGGGAGGCACGCCTGCGCAATGTGACGCCCGCGACGCTCTCGCGCGGCCTGTCCGACGCCGACACCTGCGCCGCCATCGGCAAAATGCAAAAGCGCACCGCCGCGTCCGTTATGCGCGAGATCCGCGGTGACCGCGACGCGCTCGGCGTGGCCTACGCCCGCAAGCCCATCCAGGGCACCGTGCTCGGTGTCGACATCGAGACCACCGGCCGTGCACCCGAACGCGGTTATATCATCAACGTCGGCTGGGAGATCATGGAACTCACCAGCGACGCCATCCCGCACGACGCCGAGGCGCACTACTGTGGCCTGCCCGACATCTACCGCGGCGAGGATGTACCGCTGTCGAATATCCACCACATCACCTGGAACGACATCGACGGCAAAAAGCCGTTCCGCGAGAACAAGGAACTGCAGAAGCAGCTGCTCAAGCTCATGAAGAAGTACCCGTACATGGCACACAACGCCGCGTTTGAGGACAGCTGGTTCAAGATCCACCTGGACGGCTACGCCGAGGCACGCCGCGCGGGTAAGATCATCGTCATCGACTCGCGCCAGATCTGCCGCAGCCTGGACGCCGACGTGCGCTCGCTCCCCCGCGAGTCCGCCCCCGCCGCGCTCGAGAACTGGGCACGCCGTCGCGGCACCCTCGCGCCCGACGCCAACGAGCAGCATCTGGGTCTGGACGACACCGACCTCATGCTCCGCACGGTACAGGCCGAGTTCAACCTCAAGAACCTATTCGCGAAATAGCAACGCCTGCGACAAACACTGCTTGCTCACGAGCGGCCTCGCAGCGGGAAACACCGCAGCGGGGCCGCCCTACGTTCCACAGATAGATCTGCCATCACAAATTCTGAACCCTCATTTTGAACGATTTCGGCCAATTCCCGACACGTAATTCGTTGTCGGATGGCGATGCATCGATATCAAATGTGCAGCAATTGAGTTTTTATATGCTATAGCTAAGCTGCGATAACATTGATTTTAGGCGTGCCAACCCATAATTGCGTCAAGCTTTTGGACAGCATTTGGTTAGGCCCCTAAAACGACTTTCCCACTCAGCGCCATCAACACGGCATTAGCTGACACGATATATACCATGAGTATCGTATTGTCACATACCACTGCAAAAGCGGTCTACCAGGCCGCGCATTCGGCGTCTGCGAAAGACACCGAGCCCTGTAACCCTGCCGCGATTTACGGATCATGTCCCACCGGAACGCTCCTTGACGCAGCCGCAGAATGGCTCACCAAACACGATGTTTCCCTTGACGCAAATGATTGCCTCGAAGTAATGGTGTTTGATCGCAGGAATGCGCGCTATGCAATGAACTGTCAATGCCACGTTTCGTCAAAACGATTCTCGAGCTCACGCTTTATAGAGCTCAAAGATGGCATCTTCATTGTTGGCGTTGAGCTTTGCGCACTTCAGGCCGCCACCTATCTCCCTTTTCGCGAACTGGTGGAGTACTACTTTGAATTGTGCGGCGTTTACTCCCTTGGAACCGGCTCTTCCACCTCTTATAACGAGCGTTTCGCGCTCACCTCGACCGAGAGGTTGAAACAGTTCTTTAATTCCATTACCAGATGCGACGGTCTGGCCCTTGCCCGAAAGGCGATCCAATGTGTGCGCGACGGATGCCGGTCTCCTATGGAAACGGCCTTTGTCATGATGCTAACGTTGCCTAAAAGCGAAGGAGGGCTTGGTATTAAGGGAATTGAGACCGATTACGAGGTGCAGGTCACCGCTGCCGCAAAGAATCTCACGAGACGCAAAAAGTTCTTTATGGATGCGTATCTAAAGAAATCTCGCACAGACATTGAATACAACGGGTTTTATCATGACGCGGAAGAAGACCGCGCCATCGATGAGGAGCGCAAGAATGCGCTTGCGTCCATGGGATACGGAATCATCACCGTCAGTCGTTATTCCTTTATGCATGCCAGCGCTTTCGTTAGGGTCATGGAAGCGATCCAACGGAAAGAGGCCATACGTCCCTCGCGTCTGCCAAAAGACTTTCAAATCATGCAAGAGAACCTGAGACAGTTTGTGCTCAGAAGGTTTATAGAAGAGAAAAAGCGAATTCAGAAGCAGCTTCGCCAGGATTCCGAAGATCGTCAACGAATCGACCTCGAAAAAGCAACACTCGAAGGTATCACGCTGGATGACCCGACAATAAATGAAGTTCCGGCAATCGATGACATGCAGACTGTCGAATCCGACAGCCCATCATTTGCCCAAATAAGCAGCCTCGCGCCCGAGGGCAGAATCTTCGGGGCCGGAAGCTAGACCGGCTAACAAGGTGGGTACCCTAGCGATGTGCAAAATTGCGAGTATTCAGCAGGGTCGGCCCTCCAGCACCCACAAGTTAATCCAAATGAGAAACAAAAACGCTATCGAACGAGAACGTTAGGCAACATTTGAGGAAGACCTTGTCTGTTTACCGCCCTTGGATAACTCTTGAGCGGCTTTATTTGGCCTGGAATAGATTAACGGACCCCCTATAGTTGCAGAATACTCCATTTTTTGCACGGCGCGGGGGCACCCACCCCGGCATCGGCTATCAAAACCGCTCAGTCCGGAATCTCGTCGGTCGCGCGCGCAGACGTGGTGTAAGAGTGTCCTGAGGTCCGTCGCTGCAAGTCC
>CABRHW010000016.1 GCA_902470765.1 uncultured Collinsella sp. | reverse complement strand
CATGCGAACCTCCAGTCCGGACCGCTTCACGGTCCAACTTTCTGTCCGCACCCCCGCGAAACCCGATTTTTCCCCGCACTTCCGAAAACAGCGGTTCAGCAGCGCCAAAAAATGCCCTCAAAATCGAGAGTTAATGAACAGGTGTAGCCGTTCGCCGCAAATTACCGTCCGTTTATAGAACCCACCCCCAGCGCGCGTCCTCCTTACGGTTGAATAAATACACATCTATGGAATTACGTAAGAGAGGACTGTTCTTATGAGCTACAAGACCGTTTGCGTTGCCGGCGGCGGCGTGCTGGGAAGCCAGATTGCCTTTCAGGCAGCCTACTGCGGCTTTGATGTAACGATTTGGCTGCGCAGCGAGGGCAGCATCGGCCGTACTCAGCCCAAGATCGATCATGTGCGCGAGGAGTACATCGCTGCTATCGAGGGCATGGCGGACGGCACGGGCGAGTGGTGCGCCGGTATCGCCGATAGCGGCAAGCCCTTCGACAAGGAGGCGGCACTCGCCGCCGTCGAGCGTGCCTACTCCACGCTCAAGCTGGAGCTCGATCTTGCCAAGGCAGTGGCCGACGCCGACCTGGTCATCGAGTCCATGGCCGAGGACACCCAGGCAAAGATCGACTTCTACAAGAAGCTTGCCCCGGTTCTCCCGCAAAAGACCGTCGTCGTAACGAACTCCTCTACGCTGCTGCCGAGCACCTTTGCCAAGTACACCGGCCGCCCCGAGAAGTACCTGTCGCTGCACTTTGCCAACTCCATCTGGAAGAACAACATGACCGAGGTCATGGCGCAGGACCAAACCGACAAGCGCTACTTCGACGAGCTCGTCGACTTCGCTAACGACATTCGCATGCTTGCCCTGCCCGTCAACAAGGAAAAGAACGGCTACCTGCTCAATTCCATGCTGGTGCCATGGCTGCTTTCTGGCCTCGACCTGTATGTCTCGGGCGTGAGCGATCCCAAGAGCATCGACCTCGCATGGACGCGTGGCACCGGCGCACCCAAAGGTCCGTTCCGCGTATTCGATACGGTTGGTATCCAGACGGCTTACAACATCGTTATGCAGTACCAGAAGGTGCCGGGCCTGGTGAGCCCGTTGCTCAAAAAGATGATGATGCCCTACAACTTTAAGGCCATGGCATCCGTCCTCAAGCAGATGCTCGACGAAGGTAAGCTGGGCGAAAGTTCGGGCGAGGGCTTCTTCAAGTACTAACAATGATTCCTCGGGGACGGAGGAAAACGGATCATTTTTGGTCGCCAGCAGTGAGAAGATGGACCCAGAAATAGAAAGGAGTGGCAATGGGCCGGCTCGGGCTTTGAGGACAAGTTACTGCAGGCCCAGGGCGATTTTTCGCTCAACGCGGGCCAGCACAGCGTGACGTATCTGCCGAGTTCCGATACGGCAACGACCAGTCGCTACCAGGTGCTGCTGTACGACAACAACTTTGGTGCGGCCGAAAGCTATCCCAAGTTCGACTGGGGCCAGCTGGGCGCCGCGGTGGTGACCGACTACAACAAGGGCACGCATTCGTTTGGGCGCATCTTTACGGTGGACGAGACGGCGCGCACCTACGAGCTCGAAGACCAGATCGCCGTGCCGTTTTCGGGCTATGTGAGCAGTGCGCAGCACGTTGGCGATTCAAATAGCATGCTCGTGGCATCGGGCCAGGCCAAGACCTTTACCGAGTACGACCGCTACGGTCTACCCATCGCCACCTACGAGATGGAAGCCGAGAAGTACATCTATCGCGTGTACAAGTACGACCTGTAGGGCCGCGCTCTGCATCACTTCACGTCAAATTCCACGCGATCGAGCTCGGGCACATTGAGGTCGATGAGCTTGCGGGCGACGTGGCGGTCGCGTGCCCCGAGCGCCTCGCTTGTCGTCACATGGGCGACAACCTCGCGCTCGACGATGCCCTCCTCGTCGCCTTCGGTGGCCGAGGTCTCGACGGCGACGGTGTAGTCCTTAAAGCCTGGCAGCACCGCCGCAAGCTCGCGCGTGGTTTCGGTGACGCCGTAGCCGTCCTGCACGCCGGCCTGCGCCGAGCCAATGGAACCCGCCGTCATAACGATGCAGGGGATGGCAAAGATTACCGTGCCCACGATGATGCGGCGGCGCACCTTGCGCGATAGCTCGTCGACCTCGGCATTTTCCTCGGTAGTCACAATACCGTCGCCGTTGAGGTCGCGCTTGAGCGGCACGCGCAAAAGAAGCAGAACGGCTTCGGCCGCGAGTGCGATAAAGACCACGTTGATGCCAAACTCGTAGAGGGCCGAGAGGAACAGCGACCCGCTCGCGATGGCAATGCCGTAACCCGCCGCGCACAGGGGCGGCATGAGTGCGGTCGCCACGGCTACGCCGGCAATGAGCGTCGAAGGCTCCTGGTCGCGCGAGTTACCCAGTCCGCCCGCAAAGCCGCCCGCGAGCGCGACGGCAAGGTCCCATACGGTGGGTGTCGAGTTATCGATGATGGCGGCCGTGGTGGTGCCAAGGGGCGAGAGCTTAAAATACAGTGTGGACGTGATCAGGCAAAGGACCATCTGTAGAGCCAAGCCCGCAACGGCCTCGACGGTAATCTCGCGGTCGAGCGTGGCGATGCCGTATGCCATGGCAAGGACCGAGCCCATGAGCGGGCAGATGAGCATGGCGCCCACAATGGCGATGTCCGAATCGATATCGAGGCCGATGCTCGCGATGAGCATGGCGATAATGAGGATGCACAGGTGAGAGCCGGTCAGGCGCGCTCCGTTTACAAAACGCTTTCGGATCACGTGATAGGGCGCGCGTCCCTCGCGAATGTTGAATGCGCGCCTCAGGAAGCGGCCGGCGTTCTCCATGACCTCGCTATAGGCAGGGCGGATGCCGTGGCGCCGGTGATGGCGCTCGCGCAGTCGCTTGAGCTGCTGGTTATCGAGTTTCATGTTCACCTCGCTCCGCCGCGGGCTATGCATCGCGCCCGCTGCCTCTACTCTACACCGCGGCAGGCGGGGTGGTCATCTTGACGTGAAACTTAGACGAGTAGGTAAAGGGGACGCGTCAAATGTGGTTGAAGCCGAGGGTTTCGGCAGATACAAAAAAGCACGGGGCCGGATGGTCTCCGACCCCGCGCTCTGAACGGGTACGTTGTTGTTGGGTTTAGCCCAGCAGGCTTAAGCCCACGGAGACAAACGCCAGGATAACGCCGACGATGGACTCGCCGCCGAGCAGGCCGCTGGCGACAACCAGCCCCTGTTCCTGGAAGGCGGCGTCCTTGGCAGCCCTCTCCTCGTCAGAAAGACCGGCGGTGGCGTCGCGGTGGGCGGACCACTTGTCGTAGGCGAGCTTGACGCAGGAGCCCAGGAATGCCGTGAGTGACATGTAGAACGGCAGGTACACGCCCAGGCCAATCATCATGGCCGGAATGCCGAGCCAGTACATGACGATGCCGGCGATAAAGCCGCCAACGAACCACGGCACGCTCGGGATGCCCGAGACCATGGTGGCGACCACGCTTGCCTGCGCGGCAACAAAGCTCTTGTCGGGGCCAAAGGCGTCCGGGCCATAGGCGGTGACGAGCGCGACCATGACGGCGGCGGCGACCAGGGCGCCTACGATGCCGCCGATGGCTTGGCCGATCCACTGCGCACGCGGGTTGGTGCCCAGCACGGCGCCGGCCTTAAAGTCGTTCATGACGTCGCCCGCAAGGCCGCACGCCACGGCTACGATGCCAGCGATAAAGAACAGCTTGACCTGAGCGATCTGAGCGAAGGCAGCCACGATGAGCATGACGATGAGGCCAAAGATCTCCATGGGGTCGATGCCCGTCTGGCCGCAGCTCTGTGCGCTCATGATGGTGGTGACAAAGGTGAACAGCGTGACGATGACGGCCGGAACGGGGCCAAGGTCGAGCACGATGGCGATGATCACGGCGATGGCGGCAGCGCCCAGGCCGATGATACCGGCGTCGAGCTTAAGGGAGCCCGAGATGAGCGACTGCTCGTCGGTGTCGGTGGAGCTGTCGGCGGCAAGACCGCGGACGATGCCGGCGACCTGCGGCAGGATGTCCTTGAGGACGACGGCGACGCCAAAGCCCATCATAAGGCCCATACCCAGGGACTTAACAATGCCCTGCGCAGTCACAACGTCGAATAGACCGGCAGCGGTGCCGCCCACGATGATGCCAAAATTGCCCAGCAGCGCGCCGGCAAACCAGAACGCGACGGGGGCGAAGCCCACGAGGAAGCCGACGGAGAGCAGCATGGGCGAGTTATAGATGGCAAAGGTCACGCCGGGGATATTGAGCGCGCACAGCATGCTGGGCACCACGCCCAGAGCGTCGCGAAGCACGCTGTAGATGCCGGCGATGGCCATGGAGCCAAAGAGCTGCTTGCCGGTCTTGCCGCCGGCCTCGGTCGCGCGCAGGGTCTGAGCTGCGGCGTTGCCGGTGGGGAACTCAAGCGCGGCGTCCACGATAAAGTGACGGTGGATGAGTGCCGTGGCCAGCAGGCCCAAGATGGTGCCGGCGAGTGCCACGATAAACATGTCGAGCCAGCTGATCTGGTCGGCATAGCCCAGCATCCAGGCGCCCGGGATGGTAAACGCCAGGCCGCCGGCGACCATGGCGCCCGCGGACATGATGGTGTGGGTGACGTTGGCCTCGTTGAGGCTGGCATTGCCCATGAGCTTAAGGAAGAACAGCGAGATGACGGCAGCGAAGACGATCGGCCAGGGGAGTGCGCCCATCTTGAGGGCGGTGTAGGCCGAGCTTGCCGTGATGATCACGCAGCCAAGGACGCCGATGACGACACCGCGCAGCGTGAGTTGCCCGCGCATCGAAGCGCGGTTCGAGGGATTGCTCATATAGAACTCCTTTGCGTATATCCGCTTCCCCCGGGAGCGCCGTTACGGATACGGCGCGGGAAGTCGGGTTACCAAGGGCCGCCGCGTGAGCTCGCGCGCGACCGCGCACCAGTATAGCGGCAAGCTAGTTATTTTGGGATGACTGGTTTAGGTAGGCGATATACTGCTGGGCAGACGAAAGGAGCGCCGACGATGCTTAATGGGTGCGCATATATATTGACGGTCGACGTGGGCAACACGTTCATTCGCTTTGGTCTGTTTGCCGAGGATTCGGCCGCGGCGCAGGAATGCCCGCTTGCGACGTGCGAGATCACGACGCCATCGAGCATTACGGCCGACGAAGCGCGTATGCGTCTCGCTCAAGTCATGGCCGCGCTGGCGGCCGATGCGGGCATGCCCGGCGCGCTCGTGCCCACGGCGGCAGTGCTGAGCTGCGTGGTGCCGGCGCTCGAGCGCCCGTGGAAGGCGGCGCTTTCCCGCACCTGCACGGGACGCGTGCTCACGGTGGGACCGGGACTTAAGACCGGCATGCCCGTGCACTACGACGATCCGGCCGAGATCGGCCCCGACCGCATCGCCGACGCTGTGGCGGCACGCGCCGTCTACGGCTCTCCGTGCATCGTGATCGACCTGGGTACTACGACCAATATTGAGGTCATCGATACGCACGGTACCTTTGTCGGCGGCGTCATCGCGCCGGGTCTGACACTTGGCGCACGCTCGCTTTCGGCGGCTGCGGCGCGTTTGCCTCAGGTCGAGCCCTCGGCACCGACGCATGTGATCGGCCGCAACACGCGCGAGGCCATGCGCTCGGGCGTGGTCTTGGGCGAGGTGGCCCGCATCGACGGCATGCTCGATATGGTGCTTGCCGAGATGCGCTCGACCAAGGCGGCGGGCGAGGGCAGCGTGCCCATCGTCATTACCGGCGACGACGCCGAGGCGCTCGCGTTGCTGGTCGGTCATAGTCTGACGGTCGACGACGCGCTGACGTTGCGGGGTCTCGCCGAGCTCTACCGTATCAACCAAAAGCCCCGCCGCGTGTAAAGGTGAGGGCGCCGGTGGGACAAACGCCCCCACCTTTCACCTGCTACAATGGGTCAAACTATTGCGATTACGGAGGTGTCTGCCATGTCGGACGATCTTCATCAAACTTCGTCAGGCAAGCGCCTGGACGTCATTAGCTGGGACGAGTTCTTTATGAGCGTGGCCATCGCCGCGCAGCGCCGCAGCAAGGACCCCAACACACAGGTGGGTGCGTGCATCGCCAACACCAACCACCGCATCCTTTCGGTGGGCTACAACGGTACGCCCTCGGCGCTCAACGACGACTTTTTCCCGTGGGGTACGAGCGACGACCCGCTGCAGGACAAGCACAACTACGTGGTCCATGCCGAGGCCAACGCCGTGCTCAACTACCGTGGCTCGCTCAAGGACCTCGAGGGTTCCACGGTCTACGTCACGCTGTTCCCGTGCCACGACTGCGCCAAGATTTTGGCGCAGGTGGGCGTGGGCGAGGTTGT
Organism: uncultured Collinsella sp.; assembly: GCA_902470765.1. Taxonomy (GTDB): domain Bacteria; phylum Actinomycetota; class Coriobacteriia; order Coriobacteriales; family Coriobacteriaceae; genus Collinsella. The sequence continues at coordinate 38,947 of CABRHW010000016.1, read as the reverse complement.
CTACCTGGACAACAAGTACGCCGACACCGATGATGGGCGCATCAGCCGCCGCATCCTCGACTCCTGTGGCATCAGCTACCGCCAGGTTATCGTCGATGTGCACATCGGCACCGAGGGGCAGGCTCAGCAGTAGCGCGTGGCAACGCCAGCTGGCGGCAAAAGCAGCTAAATAGCCCGCCCCAAATTGACTGCTCGTGAAAGTCGTGTCTGCGCGCATGGACGGCTCGTGAGCGGGTACACGGCTGTAGTAACATAGCTCTGTCCGCGGGCGCGCCCGCGTTATTGTGAGAAAGGAGCCCCTGTGGCTGTTAACGAAGAGCTGCTTAAGAAGGTTCTTGAGGAGATCCGCCCCAACCTGCAGGCTGACGGCGGCGATATGGAGTATGTGGGCGTCGACGACGAGGGCGTCGTCCAGCTGGAACTGCAGGGTGCCTGCGCCGGCTGCCCTATGAGCGCACTGACCCTGTCCATGGGTATCGAGCGTATCCTCAAGGAGCACGTACCCGGCGTTACCCGTGTCGAGCAGGTCAATGCCTCCGGCGAGACCGAGGACCTGTACGACGAGTACGCGCCGTTCTAAGATGCGAAAGCTGCGGACGGCGTACTCCGCATAGACGTTACGCCCAAATATGCGGCTGCGAGCGCAAGGCCCGCGGCCGCATTTGTATGTAGGGAGCAGGGGGACCGATATGCTCAACGACCTCTACCATATGCTTGACCCCGTTGCGATCTCGGCGGGCCCCATCACGATCTACTGGTACGGTCTGGCCTATGTGGTCGGCGCCCTGCTCACAGCGGTCGTCATGTACCGCACGCAGCGTCGCTGGGGCTTTAACATCACGATTGACGACCTGACGAGTGTCGTGGTCGGCGTGGTCTTTGGCCTCATTATCGGTGCGCGCCTGTTCTACGTCGTCTTTTACGGTGATGGCTACTACTGGGCGCACCCGCTCGAGATCTTTGCCACCAACGAGGGCGGCATGAGCTTCCATGGCGGTTTGGTGGGCGGCATTATCGGCGGCATCATTGTGTGCCGCATGTATAAGCTCGATGCATGGACTTTGGCAGACCTTGCCGTCATAGGCGCGCCGCTGGCCTTGTGCCTGGGCCGTTGTGCCAACTTTGTCAACGGAGAGCTGTGGGGCAAGCCGACCGATCTGCCATGGGGCGTGGTCTTTGGCGGGACTGCGGGCGATATGCCGCGTCACCCCTCCCAGCTCTACGAGGCATTTCTTGAGGGCATCGTGCTCTTTTGCATTCTGCAGGTGCTCAGCCGCAAAAAGCCGCTGCTGCCCCAGGGCACATTTATGGGCGTGTTCGTGATGGGATACGGCATTGTCCGCTTTCTCGTTGAGTTCGTGCGCGTGCCCGATGCCCAGCTGGGTTATCTGCTGGGAGGCGTCATCACCATGGGTCAGCTGCTGAGCCTGCCGCTCGTAATCGCGGGCCTGGCGCTCATCATCTTCGCTCGTCGCCGCAACCAACCCCAGCGCGTCTACCTGGACGCCTAACCACCAAAACCACCACAAAGGGGACAGGCACCTTTGTGGTGGTTTTGCCGAGTTTGATAGGTTTCTAGAAAGGCTTTCGGACTGTGAAGGATTCCGACCTCTCCACAACGGCCGCGCGCGACGCTGCCCGCATCGTCTGGTTTAAGCGCTACCCCGCCAAGCAGACGCTCATCGCATTTTTGCTTGCGCTGTTGGCGACCACGGCGTTTTCCATCGATCCCGCCCCGGTGTCGAGCAACGCAGTCTTGGCGATTGACCCCAAAGCCTCGGGCATGCTGTACGTGTGCTACGAGGTGCTCCTCTCGTTTGCCGGCCATACCGACGCGGTCATGCTGCTTGCGCTTGCCTGCCTGCTCACGCTGCCGTTTCGCTACGTGTTCTTTGGCCGTGGCGACACCTGGCGCCCATCGATCATTCTGCCGTCGCTGTTCTTTGCCATCTGCATGGTGTTCGGCCGCAGCTACGATCTCACCGACTCGGCCGAGATTGTCCTTGGCGACAAAGCCCGCATCATCTGCGCCTGGATTGGCGGCGCGGGCTGGATGCTCCTAGCGATCGTGGCCTTCTATCTGGCTTTTGAGTGCCTGGATTGGCTGAGCTCCCGACGCATCCCGTTTTCCGAAGCGCACTTTGGCCGCGTATGGCGTGTGACTCACGCCGTGCTCTCGGTCCATCCCTTTGTCGGGCCCTTCCTGGTGCTTGTGATCGCCTGGGTGCCCACGCTCATCGCTTCGCTGCCTGGCCTTTTTATGGGAGATACGGGCGCGCAGATTCGCCAGTGGTTCAACTATCCCAACGGCACGAGCGACTACCTGCGCCTACTCAACCCCAACGTGCTGCTCAACGGGCATCATCCCGTAGTGCACACGGCCATTATCGGCTCGTGCGTTCAGCTGGGGCTTTCGCTGTTCAACAGCGCTAACGCGGGTCTTGCCATCTACACCTGCGCTCAGTTCGTCATCACGGCCGCCTGCATGGCCTATTCCATTTCGTCGCTGCGCAAACTGGGCGTGAGTCTGCCGGTTCGCGGTGCGATCCTGCTGTTCTTTGCGTTTATGCCGATGTTCTCTAACTACGCGGCGTTGCTCACCAAAGACGTGCTCTTTGCTGACGCGTTCTTGGTGCTGCTGGTACAGACCGTCAAGCTCGTGGCATGTGGCTTGCCCCGTCGTGATGCCAATGTCGAGCGAGCGGGCGAGAAAGCCCCCGCGCTCTTTGCGCGCCACGACTGGCTGCTGTTCGCTCTGGGCGCCATGGGTTCCACGTTTCTGCGCAACGGTGGCCTGGTGTTTCCCCTGGCGGCATGCGTAATCGCGGCGGCGTTTTGCGTATGGGACGTGCATGTGGCTTGTCGTGCAGCCAAGCAGACTGGTGCTGCGCCTTCGGGCGCCACCCCGCGTTTCCGCTGGGTTGGCGTTCTCGCGGTGCTCGCGCTCTGCCTTGCCTCTAATATGTACTTCACCAAGGTCTTTATGCCGGCGCACGACATTACGCCCGGTTCCAAGCGCGAAATCCTCTCGATTCCGTTCCAGCAGACGGCTCGTTTCGTCCAAAAGCACGACGGCCTCAACTCGGGCGTCAACCCTACGGTTAAGGAGGACGGCACCATCGTGGAGGCGCCCTGCGACGGTTTGGTAACCGATGAGGAGCGCGCTGCGATCGATCGGGTGCTCAAGTACGAGAACCTGGGCCGCCGTTACAACCCGGATAAGTCGGACGCCGTCAAAAATTGCTTTAACGAGTACGCCTCGCAGGAGGACATCAAGGCCTATTTTGAGGTGTGGGCCCAGATGTTCAAAAAGGATCCCGAGTGCTATATCTCGGCGCTCATCAATAACTACTACGGCTACTTTTATCCGAGTGCCCGCGATGCGTGGGTCTACAGCACGGCGCGCAGTGCCGAGATTATGGCGAAGCCCGATAACCTTAAGTACTTCGACTTCCATCCGGTCGATAGCAAGGTCGTGCGCTGGTGCGACCACCTGATCAACCTGTATCGCGTGGCGGTGCAGCGCATTCCGTTTATCTCGCTCACCATGAGCTCGGCCACCTACGTGTGGATCATGATCGTCGTGGTGGTCTACCTGTTGCGCCGCCATTCGTGGCGCGCGCTGGCCATCTGGATACCGCTGCTGGGTGTGCTCGCTGTGTGCCTGATTGGTCCATGTAATGGGTCGACCTACATGCGCTACCTGTACCCGGTCATTGCATGCATGCCTTTCGCCATCGGCGCCACGATCACCCGCAGCGACCGCCTGTGGACCTAACCAAAGATTGGCGCATTGGGGTCAGGCTGCTTTGTGCCAAGGGGCTGCATCATCACGACGCCTTCATTTTTTTGTTTATCTCACAGGCCAGTAGGTATATCATTTATAGCGTTTGTTTATATTGCCCGAGCATTCGCGCTGGGCTTTAGGTCGAAACCGATAGGAGACACGTATGTCCGGACACTCTAAGTGGGCCACAACCAAGCATCGTAAGGGCGCGCAGGACGCCAAGCGTTCCGCCCTCTTCTCCAAGCTCAGCCGCAACATCACCGTTGCTGCCCGTCTCGGCGGCGACCCGCTGCCCGAGAACAACGCCAGCCTCGCCGCTGCCGTTGCCAAGGCTAAGGCTCAGTCCATGCCTAAGGACAAGATCAAGTCCGCTATCGATAAGGCCTTTGGTTCGGGTGCCGACGCCGCCGTCTACGAGAACATCGTGTACGAGGGCTACGGTCCCGCCGGTGTCGCCGTCTACGTCGACTGCCTGACCGACAACCGCAACCGCACCGCTGCCGACGTCCGTTCCGCCTTCTCCCACGCCGGTGGCAACCTGGGCACCTCCGGTTCCGTCGCCTTCCAGTTTGAGCGCAAGGGCCAGATCGTCGTTGCCAAGGAGATCCTGGACGAGAACGCCAAGAAGGAGACCATGATCGCCAACGGTGCTGCCGGTGACGAGGATGAGTTTATGATGGCGATCGCCGAGGCCGGTGGCGAGGACTACGAGGACGCCGGCGAGGAGTGGATCGTCTGGACCGCTGCCAACGACGTCATGGCTGTCTCCAAGGCACTCGAGGAGCAGGGCGTCCAGGTCAAGGGCTCCGAGACCACCATGGTCCCGACCACTCCGACCGAGGTCTCCGGTGCCGACGCCAAGAAGGTTCAGCGCCTCATCGACCGTCTTGAGGAGCTCGACGACGTCCAGGACGTCTACAGCACCATGGACATGACCGACGAGGTCATCGCTGCCCTCGAGGAGGAGTAGCGCCCGCACGGATTGAGCTGTGCATATCTGGGCATAATGAAGCGAGCATGCAAGCCTCGTGGAATAAATGAGCCGGATCCGCGTGCATGAGGCACCGGACCCGGCTCTTTTATAATGATGCGAATCGTTTTGCATTCTGTGGATCGAGATTTGAAGGGAGCGCCGCATGCGCGTGCTCAAACGAGCCCTGGCGATCGTGTATCTTGCCGCCGCCGTCGTGGCGCTGGGTACGTTAGTCTGCCAGTTTTGGGGGCCATATACCTATCGCTTTATGCTGCTGATGCGCGATCCGCTGCCTCGCATCGTTGTTACGGCGTGCGGCGGTGTCGTGGCGCTCGGCGTGCTCGTGGGTTTCTTCCGCCTGATGTTTGCTCGTCGCGAGCCGTCCTGCGTGCATCCGGCGGGGGAGCGCAATATCGAGGTCACGCTCGCTGCCCTCTCCTCGTGTGCTCGCACCGCGGCAGAGCGCGACGACCGAGTGATGATCGAGCATGTCGAGGCGCGCGTGCAGGGCTCCGACGAATCGCACGTCCGTTTTAAGGTCGACGCCATCGCGCTCGACGACCGGGACGTGGCTTCCCTTGCAGCCGCGATGCAGCAACGTATCGAGGAGGCCTGCGACACCATGCTCGGCACGCCGGGCACGACTGCGCGCGTTCGTTTTTTGCCGTCCAAGACTACCGTCCAGACCGTGGAGGTTTCCGGTGAGTGATACCAATCAAGACAAGACCGTCCGCACCCCGCGCCTGACTATCGATCAGAGCGCCGCGCCGGCAGGCGAGGTCGTCGATCCCAAGGTAGAGGGCGCCGAGTCACATGACGCGGTCGCCGATGATTTTGATGAGGCCATGGGTCTCATCAAGGGTACGGGGGCAGCCATCTGGAGCTATGCCGTCCGTCATCCCAACACCACGCTTGGAGCCGTCGCTGGTTTTGTGCTCGCCGTGCTGGTGCTCACGCTCGGCCTGTGGGATACGCTCGTCATCGCTTTCTTTGTGCTGATCGGCGCCGTGATTGGCCAGATCCGCGACGGCGAGAACGGGATCGTTAACTTCTTCGGCCGTCTGTTTAGCGGTCGCTAGCATGTATTCGACCGCCGCGTGTGCGGTGGGCATAAGGAGGAACCATGGCTTTTAACACGAAGGTCGATGTGGCCGATACCGAGCTCGAGGCGGACGAGACCGTCGCTGCCGAGGCCGAGGACGTAACGCTCGAGGACGAGGCGCTCGTCGAGGCCGAACCCGCCGACGATGTGGATGAGGATGACGAGGAAGCGGACGAGTCCGAGGACTCGCTGACCTATTCCAACGGTGTGATCGAAAAGATCGTTGCTATGGCCACTCGCGAGGTTCCACATGTTCTGGGCATGAAGGGTAACCTCATGCATTTTGTGCAGGAGCAGTTTGGTGCCGAGAATCTGACCAAGGGCGTGACGGTCGAGGTCACCGATGACAATCGCGTGGTCGTCAACATCTCCGTCATCATCGAGTACGGCGCCTATGCGCCCGCGATCTTCGACGATGTCAAGGCACGTGTCACCGAGCGCCTTGCCGCGATGACCGGCCTTGAGGTGGCGGGTGTCAACCTGCGTATCGAGGACGTCATCACCCCCGAGGAGTACGAGCACCGCACCAGCCAGCACGAATAACCTTCCAAAAAGGGACAGGTTTGTTTTGGCAGATTTTATCTGCGAAAACGTTAAACGGCCGACCGCGCAAGCAAAAGCGTGGCCGGCCGTTATTTGTATGCCCCCCCGATGTAGGCATACCGCTCGTCTAACTAGGGGTTGCAATCGTCGCGTTCCGCGTTACCCTAATGGGCGCATTGTTTCCAAATTGTTAACGAGGGGTTGCCGTAATGGCCGACGAGCACGAAACAGAAAGCAAGGCATGGGCGATTGAGGCCGCCGCGGCAGAGGCGGCATCACGTGCTGCCGAGGAGATGCATCGTCCTCCCGTGGTGCCGATGGAGCGCGTGGTCGATCGCACCGATATCGAGCGCGGCGAGCGTGCCGGTCAAAAGCGCAGCCAGGAGCCGGGCTTCCCGCGCTTTTTTGCCGAGCTCAATCTGGGCCTGATTCTTACGGCCTTTGCCATCGTTGCGTTTAAAACCCCTAATCACTTTGCTTTTGGCGGCACCTCGGGCGTGTCGGTCATTCTGTCCACGCTGTTCCCGACCCTGCCCGTCGGCGTCTTTATGTGGATTATCAACGCGGTTCTCGTCGTTTTGGGCTTTATCTTTTTGGAGCGCAAGGCAATCCTGTGGAGCGTCTTCGCCTCGTTTGCGTTGTCCGCCTATGTTTCGCTGTTTGAGCTCTTTATCCCGACCGATGTCTCTCTGACGGGTGATATGTGGCTCGACCTGTGCTTTGCCGTCATCTTGCCGGCGCTCGGCAGCGCTATTGTCTTTGACATCGGCGCCTCGACGGGTGGCACGGACATTCTCGCTATGATCCTCAAGCGCCGCACGACGCTCGAGATTGGCCGTGCCCTGCTGCTGGTCGATATCGGCATCGTGACCATCGCGGCCTTTTTGTATGGCCCGCGTGTCGGTCTGTATTGCGTGCTCGGCCTGTTTGCCAAGACACTCGTGGTCGACAAAGCCATTGAGAGCATTCACCTGCGCAAAGTCTGCACGGTCATTTGTTCCGAGCCCCTTAAGGTCGAGGAGTTTATCGTCAAGCATCTCAACCGCACGGCGACCATCAGCCGCGGCTACGGTGCCTTCTCGGGCAAGTGCGTGACGGTGATCATGAGCGTGCTGAGCCGTCGCGAGGCCGTGCAACTGCGCCGCTATGCGCGCGAAGTCGATCCGGGTGCCTTTATCACGATCGTCGACAGTTCCGAGATCGTCGGCAAGGGTTTCCGCGGCACGAACTAGCGCGGACACACTCATCAAACAATCGAAAAGCGCCTCGCGCGTTGCAAATGCGTCATCTAAGAGTATTTGTCCTCACATTGGGTGATAATGATGCCAAAGACATCGTTTGCGATCCAGGTGATTCGCTCTAGATACGAAGGGATGATTTCGATGTTCTGTTCGCAGTGTGGCGCCCCCATGGGCGATAACGACAAGTTCTGCGGCGTGTGTGGTGCCCCCAATGTCGGTGCTGCAGCTTCCACCCCTCAGGGTCAGCCTCAGCCTCAGCAGTTTGTTCCTCAACCTGTCGCGAACGCGTCCAAGGGCTGCACGGCTCAGGCGTTTGAGGATATGACCAAGACTCCGGGCGTGCTGCAGCGCGTGTGCCAGATTGCCTTTTTGCCGGCGCTTATCTGTGTCGTGTCGGTACTCGTGCTGTTCATCCCCGTTATCGGCGGTATTGCGGCTGCCATCGGCTTTTTGGCTGCCTACGTGGCGAGCGTGTGCGGTTCGGGCTTTGGCATCGAGTGGGGTCGCGACCTGTCGCTTAAGATCGATGACGGCATGGGTCGTCCGTTGATGCGTTCCACGTCGTTTGGTCTCGGAATCTTTTCGAGCGTTATTTCGGTCGTACTCGAGTTTATCGCTGCCATTCCCATTATCGGTGTAGTGCTTTCGCTGGTGGAGGGCGTGGTAATTGGCGCCGCGGGCTCGTATTCTTATTACGGCTCTTATGCGCTCGAGGCTGCGCTGTTTGGCTCGCTTGGCCTGCTTGTCCTGGCTATGATTGCCACGGCGGTCCTGGGGGTCTTCTTTAAGATGTTCGCCGACATTGCCGTGATGCACTTTGCGGTGACCGGTCGCGTCGAGAGCGCGTTTTCGCTCGATAAGGTTTGGGCAGCCTTTAAGAACAATAAGACCAAGCTGTTCTGCGCTTCGTTCCTTCCCGAGTTTTTGACGGGCCTGGTCGCCAACGTTGTCACATGGATCTTGACGGTCGTCTTTGGCGCCGTTGCCTCTGTCGGTATGTATAGCTACTACTATCGTCCTACGGGTATTGAGGCGATTGTTGCCGGCGGTGGCATCACACTCGTGCTGTTCCTGGTGCTGGTCGCTTTTGTCACCGTATTTCTTACGGTCTTTGGCAAGATGCTCAAGCACCGTGCCGTTGGCTATTGGGTCGCGCGTTATGCAAGCGAGTGGGCCGACGAGGACAAGGATGACGTTTTGACTTTTGTGCTCCCGGGTGAGAAGAAGCCTGCTCCTGCGGGATTCAATCCCACGGCAGCCACTGGTGCTGCGCCTGCCCCGGCGCCCGCGCCTGCACCTGCCCCGGCACCCGCGCCTGCCCCTGCCCCGGCACCTGCTCCTGTCCCCGCACCGGCGTCCGAGGCGACGCCTGCGGAGCCCGATTGGGATGCCGTTGCCACGCCGGCGGATGAGCCGGGCGATAATCCTGCTGCCGAAAACAATCAAACCGAATAGCCGGTCGAGGCGCCCTGGGCAACTGAGCCCGGGGTGCCTTTTTCTACTGCGAAAGCAAGAAAATGCCTGGGAAAACGGTTGCAGCAAAATTTCTCGGAAATTGGTCAATGTTGCGCAACAACGTCGCGGCTATTGTTGAGAACGTAGACGTGTAAGGTTTGAAGGCGTGCGACGCCTTAGGAAAAGGAGAGGCTCATGTTCTGTCCCACTTGTGGTTCTCCCATTTCGGATGATGCCAAATTCTGCCCTGTTTGCGGATCCGCCGTTGGTGCCGCTTCTGCCGCTGCGGCCCCGCAGCCCCAGCCCGCTCCGGCCCAGGCTATTCAGCCCGCGCCCCAGCCTCAGCAGCAGTACACCGGTCAATACGCCCAACAGTCCGCATCCGCTCCGATGGGCTATGACCCCATTAAGGCTGACCGCAGCCTGATCGGCTGGCTGCTGCTCTCTCTTGTGACCTGCGGTATCTATTCGTTCTACTTCCTGTATTGCTTGGCACGCGACGTCAACACGTTGTGTCAGGATGACGGCGATTACACGCCGGGTCTGGCGGAATTCATCCTTCTATCGTTTGTGACCTGCGGCTTCTACGCGTACTACTGGTATTACAAGATTGGCAACCGCCTGCAGGCCAACGCTCCTCGCTACGGCCTGGTGTTCCAGGAAAACGGCACCACCGTTCTTCTGTGGCAGATCTTCGGCGCGCTCCTGTGCGGCCTTGGTCCCATCTTCGCTATGAACATCGTCATCAATAATACCAATGCCATGGCAACGGCTTACAACACTCGCCTTGGCGCTCGTGCCTAACAATAAGGGCGGCGTGAACAGCTTCCAGGGACATAGGGGCACGGCAGAGCTCCTTCGCCGCGCCCTTTTTTGCACCGGCGCGCTCTTTGTCGCCTGGCTCGCGCTCTACCTGCTCGACATTGGCTGCATTTTTCGATTGATGACGGGCATTCCTTGTCCGGGATGCGGCATGACGAGGGCGTGGCTGGCGGCGCTGCGCCTCGATTATGCGGCTGCCTTTGCCTACCATCCGCTGTTTTGGGTGGTGCCGATTGCGTTTGTGCTCGCGTTCGTGCGCGAGGAGGTGGCATCGAGCAAGCTAAAGCGTGGTATCGACATTGCGGTCACCGTGTTGTGCGTGCTGGTCGTCGTCGTATGGATCGTGCGCCTCGTCAATCCGGCAGATGCCGGTCTGCTCTTTGGCGGCTATGCGCCCGCCGGAGTTCCCGACGATATCATCCACCTCGAACCCCCACGCTGGCTCACCATCCTTCGCTCTTACCTGGCGTGACGGAGGACGCGCTAGAAAAACGGTCGACACATAAGCGGGGGCGAACGTTGAGATAACGTCCGCCCCCGCTTTGCTTTAGCCAGGCTGTTATGGATGGGCGTGACGGCTACTCGTCGCGCTTTTCCTCGTGGCGAGCGGCAGCCCGCGCATCGTGGATGCCCTTGATTGCAGCATGGCGGGCGGTGCGAGCATCGTGCATGGCGTCGCGCGCCTCAGCGGCCGTGGCCTTGGCAGAGCGCAGCTTGGCGGCCAAGTCGGGGTTGGTCTCGGCAACCGCGGCGATCGTGGGGCCGTCGAGCTCCTCTTGCGTGGGCTCGGCCAAAAAGTCGATAGCATACTGGGCGGCCACCATGGAGCCCTTTGCCAGCACGGTCTCGTCAATCTTGTAGAAGCAAGAATGTTGGGCGTACGTGGCGCCAATCTGGGGGTTGCGCGTGCCAACAAAGGCGAGCACGCCCGGCACGCGGCGCAGGTACTCCGAGAAGTCCTCGCCCGAAAGCGTGCCGCGATAATGGCCTTCGCCCGCGGGGCCCAAGCACTTGACCACGGCCTGACGACAACGCTCGCTCGAGGCGACGTCGTTTTCGACCTTGTAGTTGGCGATGGTGTAGTCGGTAAGTTCGGCCTCTGCGCCCAGGGCTGCCGCGGTGTGCTCCACGATGCGGCGCATAAGCTCGGGCATTTCCTCGTGCGTCTTGTCGCCATAGGTGCGCACCGTGCCGGCGAGGTAGGCCGTGCCGGCGATAACGTTGCGCGCGGTGCCGCCGTGCAGCTCGCCGACGGTGATGACAGCCGGCTCGTAGGGGCTGATCTCGCGCGAGACGATGGTCTGCAGGGCGTTGACGATCTCGGCAGCCACCATAACGGCGTCGTGGCCGCGCTGGGGCATGGCGCCATGGCACGAGGTGCCGCGGACATCGATGCGGAACCAGTCGGTGTTTGCCATGCGCGGGCCGGGCTCACAGCTCACGGTGCCGGCGTCGACTTCGCTCCAGATATGCGCGGCGTAGGCACCATCGACGCCGTCGAGCACGCCCGTGCCGATCATGAGCTTGGCGCCCTGGCCGTTTTCCTCGCTGGGCTGGAAGACGATGCGGACCTCGCCGTGGATGTCGTCGGTCATATGGCGCAGGATCTGCAGCGTGCCGAGCATCATGGCGATGTGGCAGTCGTGGCCGCAGGCGTGCATGCAGCCCTCGTTGACGCTGGCAAACTCCTCGCCGGTCTGCTCGGTAACGGGCAGGGCGTCGATGTCGGCGCGCAGTAGGATACGGCGGCGCGGCGTGCCGTCCTCGCGATAGGCGTCGGGCGCGGTGCCGCGAAGGGTCGCCACCAGGCCCGTCTTGAGGGGACGCTCGTAGGGGATATTCATGGCGTCGAGCTGGTTGGCGATGTCGGAGGTCGTGCGCTCCTCGGCAAGGCTCAACTCCGGGTGCTTATGGAAGTGGCGGCGCTGCTTGATGATGTAGGGCTCAAACTCGGCGGCGATATCTTGGATGGCTGCGGTGACGTCGTCAGCCGCGCGAGCCTCGGTCGCCGCCATAATCTGCTGTGCCTTGGTCTTCGTCATGGTCGATTTGCTCCTTACTGGTTTATCGCAAAATCGTACAGGCTCTTTCCAGTATGCCACCTGCCACTTGGCCTGGCAAAGCTGCCGTTTGCCGCTTGGCATTTTGTAACCGAGGCGGGGGAGTACACTCGGGGGTGTTGACTTTTCTGCCAGAGATGGGGATGTCCATGCAACATATCGATCGGATTATCCGCTCCAAGAACGTCTTTACCGCGCAAGACGGCATCGATACCGCCCGCGAGCTGGCGATTGCCATCGCAGGTGACCGTATCGTCGCAGTCGGTGCGCCCGATGACGTGATCGCCGCCGCGCCTGCCGCCACGCCGGTTCTCGACTACGGCGAGCAGTTTGTCTGCCCCGGTTTCCATGACGCTCATCTGCACTTCTTCCATACCTCGGTCGGTTCCTCGCCGTACATGCTCATGGATATGGGCACGTCCGAGGCGGCACTGGTGCAGCACGCGCTCGAGTTTTCCCAGGACCTGCCCGACGACGCCTGGGTTGTGACGCAGGGCTGGCGCGACTACCGTTGGGACCCGCCCGAGCATCCTACCAAGGCGTCGCTCGATGCGGCATTCCCCGATCGTCCCTGCGTTATGTATTCGGGCGACGGGCACACGCTTTGGCTCAACAGCCGCGCACTCGAGGCGCTCGGCGTCACGCGCGACAGCGAGCCGCCAGCGGGCGGCAGTTACGACAAGGACGCAAGCGGCGAGCTCACGGGCATTGCGCACGAAGCGGCTGCCATGCAGCTGCTGCCGCGCTGCCTTGAGTGGCTGGGCGAAGGTCGCATCGCAAGCGCTTACGCCGATCAAATGAGGCGCATGGCCGAGCAGGGTATTACTTCGATCTGCGATATGTCGCTCATGCCCATGCCGGGCTGCGATTTTATCCGCGACGATGTCTACGACAAATTGCAGACGGCCGGTAGGCTGGGCATTCGTGCCCATCTGTTTCCCACGCTGCTGGATGACCAGTCGCGTCTGGAAGAGCTGCAGGTACGTTACGCGAACAACGCGCTGCTTTCGGCGCCGGGTTTTAAGCAGTTCTTCGACGGCGTGTCGAGTGAACACACGGCATATCTCACTGAGCCCTATACCAATCCGCGCTTCCCGGGCGACCAGGGCCGTCTGACGGTCCCGGCTGAGCGCATGCGCAAACTGGTTCTGGCGGCCGCGGAGCGCGGTCACACCGTGCGCATCCACGTCATTGGTGACGGTGCGATTCATGCCGCGCTGGATATCTTCGAGGAGGCGGCCGATCTGTACGGCCTGCCCCAGCACGGCCATAACACGCTCGAGCACCTGGAGAACCTTCTGCCCGAGGACATCGACCGCCTGCGCAAGCTCAACGTGGTTGCTTCGAGCCAGCCCTGCCATATCACGCTCGACCCGGGTGGTCCGGAGCGCGATCTGGGCTTGGAGCGCAGCCGCATCATGTGGCCGTTTGCGACCTATAAGCAGCGCGGCATCCGCCAAGCCTTCGGCACCGATAGCCCCATCACAGCCGTTACCAGCATGAACGTGCTCTACACGGCTATCACGCGCCAAGACCCCAAAAGCCACTGGCCCGAGGGCGGCTGGTTGCCGAGCGAGCGCATCGATGCGGCAACAGCCTTGCGCAACTACACCCTGGGCAGCGCCTATGCAGCGGGCGACGAGCAAAACCTCGGCAGCTTGGAGCCCGGCAAGTATGCCGACCTGGTAGTCCTGGACCAAAACCCGCTCACCATCGACCCCCAAGAACTTCAAGCCACCAAAGTCCAAGCCACCTACCTGGCAGGCAACTTGATTTACGAGCGCTAACCCCACATCCCACCCCTCAGTTGCGGTGAAATAGTCCCTAAAATCGGCCTTCAAGCCCAAAAACAGGAACTATTCCACCGCAACTTAAAAGAGCGCGTCCCAACAACGTGCCCCTATCTTGTGCATTCCATCCGCATCGCCATTTTGCTGCACTGACTTTTCTGAATGCCAGGCCCGAATTAGTTAACCTAGCTCCCGGGGCGGACCGGAGGGCATGAAGTTTGTCGCGAGTTCCGCACGCAAAGGAAAGCACTTAATGTGCTTTCCGTCTTGCGCAGGACTGTAGAGCAGCAAACTTCATGCCCTCCGGTCCGCCCCGGGAGCCACTGCTAAGTTATCCCCCGGCATTCAGAAAATCTAAGTGCCAAAAAATAAGATTTTTTGACTCTGTGTTGTATAACCCGCCATTCGTGGGTACCATTCAACGCGTACGCAAACAAAAAGGGTTAATTCGCGTGGCATAACCACGCGGCCCAAAAAGGAGGAGACAAGCATGTCGTCTTTGAAGCCGCTTGCAGATCGTGTTCTGGTCAAGCCCGACGAGGCCGAGCAGAAGACCGCTTCTGGTCTGTATATCGCCAGCAACGCTCAGGAGAAGCCGCAGCGCGGCACCATCGTTGCCGTTGGCGCCGGCAAGGTCAACGACAAGGGTGAGCGCATCCCCATGGACGTTCGGGTCGGCGACGTTGTCATCTACGGCAAGTTCGGTGGCAACGAGGTCAAGGTCGACGGCGAGAAGTATCTGCTGATGCGTGCCGACGACATCTACGCCGTCGTTGAGGCCTAGTCTCGTCAGACTCTCTGATTCGTTTTTGAACGCGGTCGCTGCATAGGACTCGGAAGCGGCGACGCGAGTCACATTTCTTTTGGAGGATTACTCACCATGGCAAAGAACATTACGTTCAACACCGATGCCCGCGCTAAGCTCGCAAAGGGCGTCAACACTCTGGCCGACGCCGTTACCGTCACCATGGGCCCCAAGGGCCGCTACGTTGCGTTGCAGCGCACGTTCGGTGCCCCGACCATCACCAACGACGGCGTTTCCGTCGCTAAGGAGATCGAGCTCGAGGACAACATCGAGAACATGGGCGCCCAGCTGGTGAAGGAGGTCGCCACCAAGACCAACGACACCGTGGGTGACGGTACCACCACCGCAACCCTGCTCGCTCAGGCCATCGTCAACGACGGTCTGCGCAACGTCGCTGCTGGCGCCAACCCGCTGGCCATCCGTCGCGGCATCGACAAGGCCGTCAACGCCGCCGTCGCCGAGATGAAGAAGCAGGCCAAGCCGGTCGAGACCAAGGAGCAGATTGCTTCCGTCGGTACCATCTCTGCCGGTGACCCCGAGGTCGGCGAGAAGATCGCTGAGGCCATGGAGGTCGTGGGCAAGGACGGCGTCATCACCGTCGAGGATTCCCAGACGTTCGATATCACCATCGACACCGTCGAGGGCATGCAGTTCGACAAGGGCTACGTCTCCGCTTACTTCGTCACGGACAACGACCGCATGGAGGCCGTGATGAAGGATCCGTACATCCTCATCACCGACCAGAAGATCTCCAGCGTCCAGGACATCATGCCCGTTCTCGAGGCTGTCCAGCGCGCCGGCCGTGGCCTGCTCATCATCGCTGAGGACATCGACGGCGAGGCCCTGCCCACCCTCGTCCTCAACAAGATCCGTGGCGCCCTCAACGTCTGCGCCGTCAAGGCTCCGGGCTACGGCGATCGCCGCAAGCGCATCCTCGAGGACATCGCCGTCCTCACCGGTGGCCAGGCCGCTCTGGACGAGCTGGGCGTGAAGGTCGCTGACATCACCGCCGATATGCTCGGTACCGCTAAGTCTGTCACCATCTCCAAGGACAACACCGTCGTCGTCGGCGGCGCTGGCTCCAAGGAGGCCATCGACGCCCGTATCGCTCAGATCAAGGGCGAGATGGAGAACACCACCTCTGACTTCGACCGCGAGAAGCTCCAGGAGCGCCTGGCCAAGCTCTCCGGTGGCGTTGCCGTCATCAAGGTCGGCGCTGCTACCGAGTCCGAGCTCAAGGAGATCAAGCATCGCGTCGAGGACGCCCTGCAGGCTACCCGCGCTGCTGTCGAGGAGGGCATTGTCGCTGGCGGCGGCGTCGCCTTCATGGACGCTGCTCCTGCGCTCGACGCTGTCGAGATCGACGACCCCGAGGAGAAGATCGGCGTCGATATCGTCAAGAAGGCTCTGACCGCTCCGGTCGCTACCATCGCCAAGAACGCTGGCTTTGAGGGCGCTGTCGTGGTCGACAAGGTTGCCGAACTGCCCGCCGGCCAGGGTCTCAACTCAGCCAACGGCGAGTGGGGCGACATGATCGAGATGGGCGTCCTCGACCCCGTCAAGGTCAGCCGCGTCACCCTGCAGAACGCTGCTTCCGTCGCCAGCCTGATCCTCATCACCGAGGCTACTGTCTCCGATGTGCCCAAGAACACTCAGCTTGAGGATGCTATCGCTGCTGCCACCGCTGGTCAGCAGGGCGGCGGTATGTACTAAGGCCGACAAGGTCTAGAACTCCCACCGGGAATCCGGGGGCGTGACGGGGGTTTCTCTCCGGAACGTCCTCGGACATGCAAAGAGGCTCCGCATCGCGCTTCGCGCTGCGGAGCCTCTTTGCGTCCTGCGGAATGTTCCGGAGAGAAACCCCCGTCACGCCCCCGGATCCCCTGCGTTTACGGCCTTGAGGTCGGCGTGGGCGGAGATCGTGGCTGATGGGGATACATGTCCCGGTCGCTGTTTCGCGGCTTTGCCGCGAAAGGCGCGCTACTTTGGGATGGGCGGGGAACGTGGTTGTTGCGGCAACTGGTCCCCACCATAAATTACCCTTGGCATACTTGCGCGAATACCTGCTCGTGCTACACTTGCAATTGCTGTTTCAGGGCGGGGTGAAATTCCCCACTGGCGGTAAATCGGGCGGTGCCAAAGGGGTGCCGTGGCGCAGGCGAGGATCTGCGTCGAGCCGATGAGTCCGCGACCCGTGCGTGCGTTGGTTCGCATGCCGGCTGAACTGGTGAGATCCCAGTACCAACGGTTAGAGTCCGGATGAAAGAGGCAGGTGATCTTATGTCTGAACAGTCGCAGCATATCCATTTTGAGAACACGAATAGGTGGAGCACCAAACAGCTCGTTACCATGGCGTTGATGTGCGCCTTGGGTGCCCTGTTTATGTACGTGCAGCTGCCCATCCTTCCTTCGGCGCCGTTTTTGACGTATGACCCGTCGCTGGTGCCGGCGATGGTGTGCGGATTTGCGTATGGCCCCGGTGCTGGTACCGCTGTTGCAGCCATGGCGATCGTTATCCATGCGCTCACTACGGGTGACTGGGTCGGCGCGCTTATGAACCTGGTTGCCACGCTGGGCTACATTCTGCCCGCGGCTATTGTCTACCAGAAGATGCATACCTATAAGGGTGCCGTGATTGGCCTGGCGCTCGGCGTTATTGCCGCTACGGCGTTGTCTATGGTCGCAAACCTTACCATTGGCGTATGGTTCTGGTATGGCTCGGTCGATGTAATCGCCCCACTCATGATTCCTGCCGTGCTGCCGTTCAACCTTATCAAGACCGTGCTCAACTCGGTGTTGACGCTCGCGGTGTACAAGGCGGTCTCTAATCTCATCACGCCCAAGAAGGACCAGGTCAAAGGCCGCGCATGATTGAGTATCGGGGCGTTTCCTTTAGCTATGACGGTGCCGCGCCGGCACTCGACGGCGTCGATCTGAACATCGAGGATGGCGAGTTTTTCTGCATCCTTGGTGGCAATGGGTCGGGCAAGTCGACGTTTGCCAAGCATCTGAATGCACTGTTGCAGCCCGATGCGGGCACGGTACGCGTCAACGGCATGGATGCGTCCGATCCCGAGCTGGTTTACGACATTCGTTCGACCGCGGGCATGGTATTCCAGAATCCCGATGACCAGCTGGTGGCAACGCTTGTCGAAGATGACGTTGCGTTTGGTCCCGAAAACCTTGGCGTGCCGTCGGCGCAAATTGCGCGGCGCGTACGCGAGGCGCTGAAGGGTGTGGGCCTGGTGGGCTTTGAGCGTCACGAGACCCATGCGCTTTCGGGCGGCCAAAAGCAGCGCGTGGCGCTTGCCGGCGTGCTCGCCATGGAGCCGCGCGTGCTCATTTTGGATGAGGCTTCTTCGATGCTCGATCCACGTGGACGCAAGGGCCTCATGAAGGCTTGCCACGCGTTGCACAATCGTGGCATGACCATCGTGATGATTACGCACTTTATGGAAGAGGCCGCCGAGGCCGATCGTGTCGCGGTGTTTCAGGCGGGTCGCGTTGCCATGCTCGGTAAGCCCGAGGAAATCTTGACGCGGGCGGACGAACTTGCGCAGCTCAACCTGGATATGCCGGTGTCGTGCTGCCTAGGTAGGGCACTTCGTGAGAAGGGCGTTTCCGTTTGCGCGCAGGTGCGCGAGGCAGATATGGTCGCCGAGATTGCACAGGCTTATGCCGAGCGGAGCGGGACGGACATCGCAGGGCAGCCTTCCGCATCCGATTCTCATGTGCTTGACAATGGATCCTCTGCGGCCGACGGGATAGCCGCGTCGGAGCCCGTTATCGAGATTTCGCACCTCTCGCATAGTTACTCGCTGAGCGCCCGCGAGCGCCGTCGATGGCGCAAGCGCTCGACCACTGCGGACGCATCGAGCAAACAAGCTCTTTGGGGCAACGATCCAAACAGCCCCTGGGCGCTACGTGATGTTTCGCTGACGGTGCGCCGCGGCGAGTTTCTGGGATTGGCGGGTCATACCGGCTCGGGTAAATCGACGCTGGTTCAGCATCTCAACGGGTTGATTCGTCCGCAGGAGGGAAGCGTTTGCGCGCTGGGGCTCGACCTATCAAGCAAGAAAGACGCCGCCGCGGTTAAGGCCAAGGTCGGCGTGGTGTTTCAGTATCCCGAGCGCCAGCTATTTGCCGAGACCGTGGCGCAGGACGTGGCGTTTGGCCCGCGCAACCTTGGCCTGCCAGAAGACGAGGTTGCACGCCGTGTCGCATCATCGCTTGCGCGCGTGGGCCTCGACCTTGCCGCGATAGGCGACAAGAACCCCTTTGAGCTTTCGGGCGGCCAGCAGCGCCGCGTGGCGTTTGCCGGCGTGCTCGCCATGGAGCCCGAAGTCCTGGTGCTCGATGAGCCCATGGCGGGGCTCGATCCGGCTGCGCGCAGGGATTTCCTTGAGCTTATCGATCGACTTCACCGCGATGGCCTGACCGTTGTCATGGTTTCGCATAGTATGGATGACCTGGCCAATTGCTGCGACCATATTGTCGTGATGAACGAGGGCGCGGTGTTTGCCGAGGGCACGCCCGCTCAGGTTTTTGCGCATGCCGATGAGCTTAAATCAATCGGCTTGGGCGTTCCCGCCGCCCAGCGTATCGCGCTGGCGCTTGCGCAAGCCGGTGTGCCGCTCCGCTGCGACAAGCTTTATACGGTTGAGGCGCTAGCCGACGAGTTGGCCGGCTTGCTGCTGGGCTGCGCGGACGTGCCTTTGAGGGTTCCGTGTCAGGCTGGTTCCAAGGCGCCCACGCGAGAGGAGGGCTGCTAATGGAGGCGTTCTCATTTGGCAGCTACTATCCCGGGGATAGCGCGGTGCATCGCCTGGATCCGCGTACTAAGTTGCTCCTAGGTTTTGCATTTCTGGTCACCGTGCTCACCGTCGGAAGCTTTTGCGGGCTGGTTCCGGTCGCATTTTTTGTCGTGCTGGTCTATCTCGCAGCCCGGGTGCCGTTGCGCCGGGTCCTATCATCGATGGCACCATTGCTGGCGATTGTCGTGGTGGTCGCGGTGCTCAACCTGTTTTCCGACCAGAGTGGCCGCATCCTGTGGCAGCTTGGCTTTTTGCAGGTGAGCGAGGGCTCGCTGCGTTCTGCGGCGTTTGTGGCGTGCCGCCTGACGTTGATGATGGCCGGCATGAGCGCCGTTACACTCACCACGCCGACGCTCGACCTCACCGCGGGCTTTGAACGTCTGCTCGCACCATTTGCGCGCGTGGGGCTTCCGGCGCACGAGCTCGGCATGATTATGGGTATCGCGCTGCGGTTTATGCCGCAATTTGCCACCGAGATGAAACAGACGGCCGATGCACAGGCAAGTCGCGGCGCGCGCGTGACGGGCGGTCCGCTCGGCGGTGTGCGCATGCTCGGCAGTGTGGCGATTCCGCTGTTCACCGGCGTGTTCCGTCATGCCGAGACGCTTTCGGCCGCCATGGATGCGCGCTGTTATCACGGCGAGCAGGGACGCACGCGTCTGCATGCGCTTGCGTTTGGCCGGGGGGATGTACTGGCAGCGCTGGCGATGGCGCTGCTGGTGACATGCGTTGTCGTTATCAATCTTCAACTCGTCTAAGCTCGATTCGAGCGCAAGAAAGGGGTCTCTATGACCGACATCGATCGCACGGCTCAGCTCGAGCGCGCCTGCTCGTATCTCAGGCGCATTCCGGCGTGGTATCTTGCCACGACCGATGCGAGCGACGGGCATCAGCCCCGCGTGAGGCCGTTTTCGTTTGCCATGGTCGATGATGGCAAGCTGTGGTTTTGCACGTCGCGCGACAAGGACGTGTGGGTGGAGTTGAGCGCGAATCCCAAGTTTGAGGTATCGGGCTGGAAGCCGGGGGAGTGCTGGATCGTGTTAACTGGCGAGGCCGCGCTCGAGGACGATGCATTCGTGAGCGACAAGGTGCGCCAAGCGGGCTTTAAGCACATGGTGGGCATTGGCGAGCAACACGATAGCGCCAACGATGGCCGCCTTGCATTCTTCTCGGTCCGCAACATCGCCGCACGGTTCTGCGATATCGACGGCAGCGAAGAGCGCCTCGAGCTCTAATTTCCCAAATTGACTACCCATTCCAAAAAGACTGGTCAGGCGACAGGAGGAAACGTGGACGGATTGAATACGGTGCTGGAGTATCTGACGTCGGTGCCGGCGTGGTATCTGGCGACGAGCGTGGGCGGGCAGCCGCATGTGCGTCCGTTCTCGTTTGCGCAGATTCAGGACGGCAAGCTGTGGTTTGTGACAGCGCGCACCAAAGATGTGTGGCAGGAGCTGCTGCAAAACCAGCGCTTTGAGGTCACGAGTTGGTGGCCGGGCCATGGTTGGTTGATCCTGCGCGGGCGTGCGGGGCTGGAAGACCGGGCTTCGAGCGAAATGCGCGAGGCCGGATGGAAGCATCTTGAGCGCTTGAGCGAGCACTATGAGGGGCCTAACGACCCCGCGCTCGTCTTCTTTAGCGTCGAGGATCCTGAGGCATTTATCTGCAATCATGACGAATGGGTGCCGGTTGAGCTCTAGCCAGCTGGCTCATCCTAACAACTTAGTTTTCGCATGGGCGGACCCCGTGTTGCCCGGCACCGTAAGGAGTGCCGGTCAATACGAGGCCCGCTCTATTTGTCAATTCCTTCAAGCGAATGTGTCGGGAATGTTTCAATGCATGAACATGCAAGCTATTTACGTATTCACGCATCTTTTGGTGCTAAAGTTTCAAGCCACCTCATAATGACCACTGCGAAATGCGCATCGGTGCATAAATCGCAGACAAGGAGTCTGATATGTCTTTGAAGGTTGGAATCGTCGGCGCGGCTGGATATGCCGGAGCCGAGCTCATTCGCCTCGTACTCGGCCATCCCGAGTTTGAACTTGTTGCCATTACGTCCAACGCCGATGCCGGCCAGCCGCTGTCCGCAGTGTATCCGAGCTTTGCTGGCGTGAGCGATCTGGTTTTCACCACGCATGACGCCCCCGAGCTCAAGAGCTGCGATGCGGTTTTTCTTGCCGTGCCGCACACGGCTGCCATGGCACAGGTGCCCGCACTCCTTGCCGCGGGCGTTTCCTGCTTTGATCTTTCGGCCGATTACCGTCTGAGCGACCCGTCCGTCTTTGAGGCATGGTATGCCGCCGAGCACACGAGCCCCGAGCTGCTCAAGACACGTGCCTTCGGCCTGCCCGAGCTATTCTGCCGGGACTTGGAGACCGCCGCATCCGACCATGCCGACGGCAAACCCGTGCTGGTCGCCTGCGCCGGTTGCTATCCCACCGCAACGAGCCTTGCTGCCGCTCCTGCCGTGCGTGCGGGCTGGGTGGCAGAGAACGGCCCCGTAATCGTCGATGCCATTAGTGGCGTGACGGGCGCCGGTAAGTCCTGCAACGCTCGCACCCATTTTTGTAGCGCGGACGAGAACCTGGAGGCCTATGGCGTAGGCAAACATCGCCATACGCCCGAGATTGAGCAGATCCTGGACCTGACCGATCGCGTCGTCTTTACTCCGCACTTGGCACCGCTCAAGCGCGGCCTGCTTTCCACGGTGACGATGCCGCTCGCGCCGCAGGCTCTCGACGCGTTGGCCCTTGAGGACGTCGTCGACCATTACAAGAAGTTCTACGCCGGTCGCAGCTTTGTGCGCGTGCTCGATGCCGGCCAGCAGCCCAAGACGGCTTCGGTCGTCGGCACCAACGCCGCCCAGATCGGCCTTGCGCTCAACAAGCGTGCGGGCGTGCTGGTGGCGACGGGCGCTATCGACAATTTGTGCAAGGGTGCTGCGGGCCAGGCGGTCCAGTGCGCCAACATCGTTTTTGGCTTTGACGAGCGACGAGGCTTGCCCACAGTGGCGTGCCCGGTGTAGCACATTCGATTGTTAACGATTTGGTAGTCGGGTATCGAGTTGGGCGCCACTTTTAAGCTGGTCTACTAATTGCGACCGGTATGGCGTGCCAGCCGATGCCCGCTTTTTTATTTGATATAAGGAGTCGTAGGGACGATGAATACCGACCTGATTGATATCAAGATTCGCGCCGTCGAGGGCGGCGTTACGGCAGCGGCCGGCTTTAAGGCTGCAGGTATCCATGCGGGATTCCGGAAGAATCCCGAGCGCTTGGACTATGCACTCGTCGTGCCCGATAAGCCCTGTCCAGGTGCCGGCGTGTTTACGACCAACCGCTTTTGCGCGGCGCCCGTGCAGGTGAGCCGTGCCAACCTGGGCGGTGCGGACAAGGGCTATGGCATCATCGCCGGTGTTTCAATCAACTCCGGCAACGCGAACGCCGCCACGGGCGAGACCGGCCTAGCCTGTGCGCGCGAGACATGCAACATCGCGTCGCAGGTCATCGGCTGTGAACCCCAGCAGATCCTAGTTGCATCCACAGGCGTGATCGGACAGATTCTGCCGATCGACACGTTTGAGACGGCCGTTCCGTCCGCCTTCGAGGCGCTCTCCGCTCATGGTGGCGCCGATGCCGCCCGCGCTATCATGACGACTGATACACATTCCAAGGAGTATGCCGTTCGCTATCGCAGTGAGGCTGCGGGGCACGCAGGCAATGCCTATACGGTGGGCGGTATGTGCAAGGGCTCGGGCATGATCATGCCTAATATGGCCACCATGATCGCGGTCATTACTACCGATGCCCCCGTCGAGCCGGCGGCGCTCCACGCCCTGTTGCTCTCGACCGTTAAGCAGACCTTCAATAAAGTGACGGTCGATTCTGATACCTCGACCAACGACACCTGCATCATGCTTGCTTCTGGCGCTGCAGTCGCAGATGCCGAGGCCATCGTCGAGGGTACTGATGCCTTTGACGAGTTGGCCTTTGCCGTGCACGAGGTGTGCGAGAGCCTGGCGCGCAACATTGCGGCCGATGGAGAGGGTGCGTCAAAGCTCGTGACGGTTAACGTTACCGGCGCCGCCAACGACGAAGAAGCCGATATCGCCGCCCGTGCTGTCGCCAACTCGCCGCTCGTCAAGACCTGCATCGCCGGTCACGACTGCAACTGGGGCCGCGTTGCCATGGCGCTCGGCAAGTGCGGCGTGAAGTTTAATCAGGAAGACGTTTCCATCGACATGATGGGCATGCCGGTCTGCCGCGACGGTCTGACTGTTCCCTTTGACGAGGACGAGGCTCTGCGACGTTTTGAGGCGCCCGAGATCGTGATTTCGGCCGACCTGGGCGCAGGCGACGCGGCAGCGACCGTGTGGACCTGCGACCTCACGCACGAGTACATCTCCATCAACGGCGACTACCGTTCCTAGATTCCAGGCACACTGCGCATCTTACCGCGATTGTGGACGGCGGAGCACGGCACGATAACGATACGAAAGACGAGGCAGATTATGAAATTCGCACGCGATTGTCGTTCGAGCGAATCCAACGAAGCAACCGCGCAGCTGCTGTTCGAAGCGCTGCCGTGGATTAAAAACCTGACCGGCAAGACGGTCGTTATCAAATATGGCGGAGCAGCCATGGTTGACGAGCAGCTGCGCCGCGACGTGATGAGCGACATCGTTTTGCTCAAGATTATCGGCATGCGCCCCGTCATCGTGCATGGCGGCGGCAAAGCTATCAACGAGGCACTCAGCCACTATGACATCCCTGTCGAATTTAAGAACGGGCAGCGCGTGACTACGCCGGCGACCATGGATATCGTGCGCGAGGTGCTGGGCGGCAAGGTTAACCAGGAGCTGGTCGCTGCCATCAACCACCACGGTAATTTGGCCGTAGGCGTGTCGGGCAGCGATGCCGGCACGCTCATCGCCGAGCCGCTCGACCCCGAACTCGGTCGCGTGGGCAAAGTGACGCACGTCAACACCGACTATATCGAGCGCTTGCTCGATAGCGAGTACATTCCCGTAATCGCTACCGTCGCGGCGGGGGAGGACGGCGGCTTCTTCAACATCAACGCCGATACCGCCGCCGGCGCCGTTGCGGCGGCGCTTCATGCGCACAAGGCGATTTTTTTGACCGACGTCGACGGTCTGTACAAGGACTTTAGTGATAAGGACTCGCTCATCTCCAACCTGACGCTCGACGAGGTCAACGAGATGCTCTACGGCGGTGAGGTCGATAAGGGCATGATTCCCAAGCTGCGCGCGGCCGTCGATGCGCTTGCCGGCGGCGTATTTCGCGCCCACATCATTAACGGTACCACGCCGCATTCGCTGCTCCTGGAGCTGCTGACCGATGCCGGCGTCGGCACCGTGATTCATTCCACCGAGACGGCCTACGAGTTCGATACGCACCCGCACCCGCTTTCGACCTTTGCGGCGCGCCTGGCCGAGAACCTCGACGAGGTCGAGAAGCTTCAAACGGTCTAGCCGGCTCGAAATTGCTACGCCATTACGCCCACAGTCCGCGCTACCTGGCGCTTAACGAAAGGTATCTCATGTCATTTGCAGCACAACAATCGCTCGAATCCCACTACGTCATGCACACCTTTGGTCGCTCGCCGGTCGAGTTCGTCGAAGGCCACGGCATGAAGCTCACCGGCGACGATGGTCGCGAATACCTCGATTTTCTTGCCGGTATTGGCGTGTGCAGCCTGGGCCACGGCAATCCGGCAGTGCTGTCGGCGCTCGAGGATCAGACCAAGAGTCTCCTGCATGTCTCCAACTATTTCTACATCGAGCAGCGCGGCCAGGTCGCGGCGCTGCTGTCCAAGCTCGCTAACGATGATGCGGACGGTGCACGCGTGCTTGCCGACGCGATTGCCGCTGGCGACGAGACCACGGCGGCGGCACTTGGCGCTCCGGCTGCGGGCGAGCAGGTGTGGGAGACGTTCTTTGGCAATTCCGGTGCCGAGGCCAACGAGGGCTCGATGAAGCTCGCGCGTCTGTACGCCAAGCGTGCCGGCAACGGTGGCAACACCATCGTGTGCATGCGCGGCGGCTTTCACGGTCGTACGCTCGAGACCATTGCCGCGACCATGCAGGATTGGCTGCAGGACAGTTTCCGCCCGCTGCCGGGTGGCTTTGTGGCCTGCGCACCCAACGATGTAGATGAACTGCGTGCAATTTTTAAGCAGTTGGGCAGTGAAATTTGCGCCGTGATGCTCGAGCCGATTCAGGGCGAGAGCGGTGTGCACCCCATGACCGAGGAGTTTATGGCTACGGCGCGCGACTTGGCGCACGAGGTGGGTGCCGTGCTTATCGCCGATGAGGTCCAGTGCGGAATTTTTCGCACGGGTAAGCCGTTTGCGTTCCAGACCTATGGTGTGGAGCCCGACATCATGAGCCTTGCCAAGGGCATTGCCGACGGTGTGCCTATGGGTGCCGTGGTGGCAAAGAAGGAAATCGCCGACGTCTTTAAGCCCGGCGATCATGGTTCGACCTTCGGTGGTAGCTGCTTGGCCATCGCGGCATGTGCCGCGACGCTCTCCGCGCTTGTGCACGGCGATTATGCCGAGCATGCTGCCAAGGTTGGCGCCTATATGGAGCAGGCGCTGGCTAAGCTTCCGCATGTGGTAGAGGTGCGCGGTCGCGGCCTGATGCTCGGCTGCGATTTGGATGATGCCGCGGGTGATGCACACGACGTTGTAGCCCGTGCATTGGGGGTTGGTGCCGTGATCAACGCTACAGGCGCACATACGCTGCGCTTCCTTCCGCCGCTCGTGTGCGAAGAGGCCGACGTGGACAACCTGATCGAGATTCTGTCGGACGTTTTGGCTTAGCGCCATCAGACATAGCAATTTGGAGCAGGTTCGAATCCCCCTGCACTGGGCACAAAAACGAAAGGCCCCCATCGCTGGGAGCCTATCAAATCAGTGGTGGGCGATGAGGGATTCGAACCCCCAGCCTTGTGCGTGTAAAGCACCTGCGCTAACCGTTGCGCCAATCGCCCGCAGGGACTGAGTATAGCGGAAACCCTGTGTGGTTCACCGCTAATTCATAACGAAATCTAAGCGGCGACTTCGGTGCTCTTGTTCTCGTCGATAAAGAAGCGCTTGTACCAAATGAGGAACGTCAGCGTGGTATAGATCTTGCGCTGGTTGAGCGCGCGGCCCTTAAAGTGATCGTCGAGCAGTTTCATGAGCGCATCGGTGTCAAAGAAATCAGCAGCCCACGGTGCGGTGAAGTATTCCTTTACGTAGTCGTAGTACTTTTGCTCGCGCAGCCAGAACTTGACCGGTACGGGGAAGCCCACCTTCTTGCGCGTTGCCCACTCGTCGGGCAGCGTGCGGTTGGCAGCGTGACGCAGAACGAGCTTGCAGCCTTCTTCGTTAACACGGTAGTTGGCGGGAATGTGCTCGGCAAACTCCATGACCTTCTTGTCCAGAAACGGGACGCGAAGCTCCAGAGAATGCGCCATGCACATCTTGTCGGCCTTGAGCAGAATGTCGCCCGGTAGCCACATGTTCATATCCAGATACTGTTTCTTGGAAAGCTCGCAGCAGTTGGGAACCTGCTTGTAGTACTCGGCGCACATCTCGGCGGCGTTCTTGCCGGTGTCATAAGCGGGCTTGAGCACCTCGTCGACTTCGGAGGGATCGAACACCTTTGCCTGACCCACATACCAGCGCTCGGGAACCTCGGCGCATTTCGTCAGGAAGTTGTGACCCTTAAAGTAGGGGAGATGCTGAACGAGTGAGCCCAGGGCGCGACGTATGCCGAGCGGCACGCGCTTCTTAAAAGTGCGCATCTCGGGGGTGTCCTCGTACCACTCATAGCCGGCAAACAGCTCGTCGGCACCCTCGCCCGAAAGGACGACGGTGACCTCCTCGGAAGCCATCTGCGCCAGATAGTACAACGGCACGCTGGACAGGTTCGATTGCGGTTCGTCCATGTGATACTGGATATCGGGCAGCGCATCGAAGAACTCGTCGGCGGTAATCATCTTGCGCACATTCTTGATGCCCAGCTTGTCGGAAAGCTCGGCAGCGTAGTTGGTCTCGTTGAAGTTCTTGTAATCGAAGCCGACAGAATACGTGGTGTCGGGCATAAGGCAGGCGGCAATGTAGCTGGAGTCCACGCCGCCAGAAAGAAACGAGCCCACCTTAACATCGGCGATTCGGTGCGCAGCGACGCTTTCGTGCACGACCTTGTCGCACTCGTCCACGTACTCCTCGAAGGTCTTGGAGTTGTCGTCGGTGAAGTCACAGCTCCAGTAACGCTTGATGTCCATGGTGTTGGTCGTCAGGTCATACGTAAAGCAATGCGCCGGGGCAAGCTTGAACACGCCCTTAAAGAAGGTCTCCTCCGTGGCGGGGAATTGCAGCGTCAAGTAGGGGCGTAGCGCGTCGTGGTTGACAGCCTTATCAAACTTGGGATGGTCCAGGAAGCTCTTGATCTCGGAGCCAAACAGCAGTGAGCCATCGGATGCCTGGTAGTAATAAAACGGCTTGATACCAAAGATGTCGCGAGCGCCGAAGAGTTTGTTCTTGTTCTGGTCGTGAATCACGAACGCGTACATGCCGCGTAGGCGGTTGACCAGGTCCTCGCCCCACTCCTCGTAACCGTGTACCAGGACCTCGGTATCGGCGTTGCAGTGGAAGGCGTAGCCGGCTGCCTCCAGCTCGGCGCGAAGCTCCTGGAAGTTGTAGATCTCTCCGTTGAAGACAATCGTGACCTTGCCGTCGTCGCTCGACATGGGCTGAGCTCCAGCTTCGGAAAGATCGAGAATCGAAAGACGACGGAAGCCAAGGGCAACGTTGTCGACGATATGCTGGCCGCCCATATCGGGACCACGGTGGATGATGCGATTCATCATGGCCGTGAGAACCAGCTCACTCTGTTCATCTGTACCGGTAAAACCGACAAAACCGCACATGCAAGATCCTTTCTGCTGACGGCTCAGGTGTACTGCCGCAAGGATCGCGGCAGCTGATGTCAAATAATCTTTACTATCATGCCAATCTTTTGTTTCGTGATAGGGCATAAGCGCCGAGCGAACCGAAAAAACCACGTCCCGATCTTCAGACGAAGCGGCGGGACGTGGTTGCGAACGCTATGTTAAAGAACGGCACCCAGATTTCCTTGTTTTTACACGGGGTGAACACCGTTGCCATTTATTAGACCACGGCACAGTCCATGCAATTTTTTAGAAGGCTGTGATGCGCGCAAGGTCAGGTGGCATATTAGGATGGTTGATAATACAGAATGTTTCATCGTTTCTGCCGCGGGACGTTTTCTGCCCTTTAAGGCTGAATTTAGCGAGAGAGGTCTTTGTATGTCGAGTCCGACACAAGAGAAGCTAACTCTGATGCGCTATATAGAGTTGCTCGAGGAAGATGACCTTGTTGTTTCCAGACCGAGCGCTTCGTGCGACCAGCGCATTGAGTTTGCGACTGATGACTCGCGCCAGGTGCGTCCGGGCACGTTGTTTGTCTGCAAGGGCCGTGCGTTTAAGCGCGAGTACCTGCTTTCGGCAATCGCCGATGGCGCCGTGGCCTACGTTTCCGAGGTCGATTACGATGTTGATCTTCCCGCGGTGATTGTGAGCGATATTCGTCGCACGCTCGCCGTGGTGGCAGATGCCTTTTATGGGCACCCGTCGGGTAAGGTGAAGGTTTGCGCCTTTACAGGCACCAAGGGCAAGTCGACCTGCAGCTTTTATCTGCGCGGCATCCTCGCCAACGAGGCCAAGCTTACGGGCTGTCATCGTCCCGCTCTTAATACGGGCATTGAGTTCGACGACGGCATCGAAACGGGCCCTTCCAAGCTGACGACCCCCGAATCCTTCCTGCTGCAATCTCGCATCGCACATGCTGCGGAGGCGGGTGCCCCGTGGCTGGTTATGGAGGCATCGAGTCAGGGCCTCAAATACGAGCGCACGGGCAAGATTGACTTTGAAGTCGGCGCCTTTACCAATATCGGCGAGGATCACATTTCGCCGATTGAGCATCCGACGCTCGAGGATTACTTTGCCAGCAAGCTCAAAATCTTCTCGCAGAGCCGTTTTGCCGTGGTCAATCTCGATATGGATAAGGTCGATCGCGTGCTCGAGGCGGCATCTCGTTGCGAACGTACGGTGACGTTCTCCCTGACCGACGAGCGTGCCGACGTGCTTGCGCTGGCGATTCGCAATGGCGACTGCGGCGTGGTGGCAACGGTGCGCACGCCCCGCTTTACGCGCGACATTGTGATTCCCACGCCGGTTAAGTTCAATGTGTCCAACGCGCTTGCCGCTATTGCCTGCGCCGAGGCCCTGGGCATTTCCGAAGAGGGCATCGTCCATGGCTTTGAGGGCGTCTTCGTTCCCGGTCGTATGGAGCTCTATCCGTCCGTATCGGGCAAAATCCTGGGCATCGTCGATTTTGCACATAACGGCATGAGCCTCGAGACACTCCTGCGCGACTTGCGCGAGAACTATCCCGAGCGCGAGCTGGCGGTTGTATTTGGCGCTACGGGCGGTAAGGGTGTCGATCGACGCACCACGATGGGCATCGCCGCTGGCAAGTATGCCGACCGAATCGTGATTACCGAGGATGACCCCGGCCCCGAGGATGTCGAGGACATCTGCGCCGAGATCGCGCGCAACGTTCAAGCGCAGGGAAATGATAACTGGCAAATCGTGACTGATCGCGTTGCCGCTATCGAGACTGCCGTGCGCGAAACTGTCCGTCCTGCCGTGGTCATCGTGACCGGTAAGGGCGAGGAAGAGTGTATGCTGCGCAAGAACGGACCCGAGCCTTGTGAGCGCGACGGTTCGATTCTCAAGCGCACCCTTGCGGCGTACGACGCCTAGACCAGCCCCTTCTATGTAAACGGAGTGACCATGTCCCACAACATCCTGCCGACCGTTGCCGAGCTTTCGGGCGAGATGCGCGAGCGCCTTGCCAAGGTCAAGTATGTCTTTACCGATCTGGACGCCACGATGCTCGCCCCCGGCTCGTGCGTGCTGCGCGATAACGACGGCAATCCCTCGACCAAGCTCGTCGAGGCGGTTGTCGCGCTCGCCCGTGCCGGCATCCAGGTGGTTCCCACCTCGGGTCGCAATCGCACCATGATCCATGAGGACGCCCGCGTGCTCGGCCTCAACTCCTACATCGGCGAGATGGGCGGCCTGGTCATGTACGACCTCAAGGCCAACGACTGGGAGTACCTGACGGGCGACATGCCCTACGACCCCGCCTGCGGTCTCACGCCGCACCAGATGATCGAGCAGACCGGCGTGTGCGAGAAGATCCTTGCCCGCTGGCCGCACAAGATCGAATACCACAACGACATGTCGACCGGCTACAAGTACCGTGAGGTCACCGTCGGCATGCGCGGCGATGTGCCCGACGATGAGGTCCAGGCCATCCTGGACGAGGCCGGCTGCGGTCTGGTCTGGGCTTGCAACGGCCATCTGACTCACCTGTCCAAGCCGACGACGCTCGAGCTTAATCGCGTCGAGGACGGCCGCGCCTTCAACATCAATCCGGCGGGTCTCAACAAAGGCGTTGCCATTGCGCGCTTCTGCGAGCACCTGGGGATCGAGCGCGAGGAGACGCTTGCGCTCGGCGACTCCGAGTCCGACTTCTACATGGCCGACCATGTTGGCATGTTCTGCCTGGTCGAGAACGGTCTGACGAGCGCCGGTGCCCCGGAGTTCTTGGACGCCTGCGACAATGCCTATATTACGCGCGGCAAGATTGTCGACGGTTGGGTGGCAACGGCCGAGCTGCTGGTCGCAGCCCGTTCGTAGCGCGACGCATCACGAGTGGTCGCATTTTTCGAGAGAGAATCTGGTGAGGTAATGTCCGATATCGATAATATGGCCGGGGACACGCGTCCGATCGGCGTGTTCGACTCGGGCTTGGGCGGCTTGACGGTCGCGCGCGCGATCGCAACGGCACTTCCGCACGAGTCCGTCTACTATTTCGGTGACACTAAGCGCTGCCCTTATGGCACCCGCACCGAGGACGAGGTTCGCTCGTTTGCGCTGCAGGCGGGCCGCTGGCTATCGAGGCACGACGTTAAGATCATGGTCATCGCCTGCAACACGGCGACCGCCGCGGCCTTGCGCTTGGCCCAGCAGGTGCTTGACGTTCCCGTGATCGGCGTGATCGCTCCGGGCGCACGTGCTGCCATCAACAGCACGCGTACGCGTCGCGTCGGCGTGCTGGCCACCAACCTCACCATTCGCTCGGGTGCCTACACGCGCGCCATTCAGGACTTGGATGCTGGTGTCGATGTGTATGGCTGCCCGGCCTCGAGCTTTGTCGAGGTCGTCGAGCATGAGCTCGCCTCGGGCGCGCACCTGCAGGAGCAGTGGCTCGAGAACGAGGATATTTTTGATACGCCAGCCGTTCGCGCGCTGGTCGGCGCCACAGTCGAGCCGCTGCACGATCGTGGCATCGATACCGTGGTACTCGGCTGCACGCATTTCCCACTGCTGGTGGGTCCCATCCGCCATGCGCTAGGACCCGGGGTGCGCGTGGTGAGCTCCGCCGAGGAGACCACCCGCGAGCTGACCGATATCCTCACGCGCCGTGAGCAGCTGGCGGGCGATGCCGCCGAGCCACAGCATCGCTTTGCCACCACGTCTGACAACATTGCCGAGTTTGCGGTGGCGGGTAGCTTTATCTTTGGCCAGCCGCTTAAAAGCATCGAGCATGTCGATATCGACGAACTCGGTTAGGCTCGCAATGTCGCCGGAGGCTTCGCCACATCTTTTGCCGAAAGGATAGTTCCATGGAATACATGCAGGTCAACCGCGCCAACGGCCGCGCCGTCAACGAGCTGCGCCCCGTTAAGCTCACCCGCGGCGTCATGAAGCACGCCCACGGCTCGTGCCTGGCGGAGTTCGGCGACACGCGCGTACTGTGCGCCGCCACCATCGAGGAGGGTGTGCCTGGTTGGCGCAAGGGCGCCAAGGCCGGCTGGGTAACGGCGGAATATGCGATGCTACCGGCCTCGACCGGTAAACGCTGCAAGCGCGAGCATGCCAACCGCAAGGGCCGCTCCATGGAGATCGAGCGGCTTATCGGCCGCAGCCTGCGTACCGTCGTCAATATGAAGGCGCTCGGCGAGTACACCGTTACCGTCGACTGCGATGTGATCCAGGCCGATGGCGGCACGCGTACGGCGAGCATTACCGGCGCCTGGGTGGCGCTGCACGACGCCCTTGCCATGTGGGTCGAGGCGGGCAAACTCGAGCGCATCCCGCTCACGGGCCAGGTTGCCGCCATTTCCATGGGCGTCGTCGACGGCAACACCCTGCTCGACTTGGATTATTCCGAGGACAGCCACGCCGAGGTCGACATGAACCTCGTCGCCACCGACACCGGTGAGATGATCGAACTCCAGGGTACCGGCGAGCAGGCGCCCTTCGACCGCAAGCGTCTCAACGCCCTGCTCGACCTGGGCGATAAGGGTATCGCCGAGCTCATCGAGCTTCAGCGCCAAGCCCTCGCCTAACCTGCCAAAAAGGGATGTTAATTTTGGCAGGTTTTATCTGGGAAAACGTCGAAGTATAAGACTGCCGTTGATTGAGACGGGAGAGAGGCCGAAGTCCTCGTCGTCCTCAACTCGGCATTGCTATAGAGACAAAGGAGACCAGCTATGGCACTTGAGAAGATTGACATCGACACCCTCGACCCGGCGGTGACCATCGTCGTGGCAACCGGCAACGCCCATAAGCTCACCGAGATCGAGGCCATTTTGGGCAAGGTCATGCCCGAGGTGCGCTTTGTGGCGCTCGGCCAGCTGGGCGATTTTGAGGACCCCGAGGAAAACGGCACGACGTTTTTGGAGAACGCCATCATCAAGGCGCAGGCTGCGGTCGAGGAGACGGGCCTTATGGCCATCGCCGACGACTCCGGCTTGGTCGTCGATGCGTTGGACGGCGAGCCGGGCGTGTATAGCGCGCGCTATGCGGGCGTGCATGGCGACGATGCCGCCAACAACGCCAAGCTTCTCGTTAACCTGGAAGGCGTGGCAGACGAGGACCGTACCGCGCGCTTTATGAGCGTCGTCGCGCTTATCGATACGGACGGCCTGGTCACCTATGGCGAGGGCGCCTGCGAAGGCGTTATCGCGCACGAGGGCCGCGGCGAACACGGTTTTGGCTACGACCCGCTGTTCCTGCCGGTCGATACGCCGGGCAAGACCATGGCCGAGCTCACGGCGGACGAGAAGAACGCCATCAGCCATCGTTTCCATGCGCTCGAGCATCTGTCCGCCAAGCTGACGGGCGAGGAGTAGACCGTGCGTGCGGTGGTGCAGCGCGTGCTCAACGCCAGCGTGACAGTCGACGGCGAGTGCGTGGGCCGTATTGGACGCGGCTACTTGGTGCTGCTGGGCGTGGGCCACGGCGACACACGCGCCGAAGCCGACAAGCTGTGGGGCAAGCTCCGCGGGCTGCGTATCAACGAGGACGAGAACGGCAAGACCAACTTGGCGCTGGCGGATGTCGACGGCGAGGTGCTCGTGGTGTCGCAGTTCACGCTGTTTGCCGACTGCCGCCACGGCCGCCGTCCGTCGTTTACGGACGCCGGCGCGCCCGATGTCGCTAACGAACTTTACGAGTACTTTTTGACACTCGTCGCTCAGGACGTTGAGCATGTGGCGCACGGTATCTTTGGCGCCGATATGAAGGTCGACCTGGTCAACGACGGTCCGTTCACCATCGTCCTGGACACAGACAATCTTTAGGTTACGCGGTTTTACCAAACCGCGTAACTACTCGACGCTGCACGGCCACCATTCGGCCAATCTGTCGCTCAAACCGTCGCTCGCGTACCAAAGTACGCGTCGCTCCTCTTTCGCGACACCTTGGCTCGAATGGCGGTCGTTCGCTGACGTGAGCCGGTCATGCGAAGTTGTCGTCTGGAGCGTATTTGAGACGGGGCTTTTTTAGCTGCTTGCGTATGGCTGCAACAGGGTGCTATAGTATTAGAGTTTTGTCTATCTTAGGGGTATTATCCCCTTTTTGAATTGCACCCTCTGGAGGCCCTATTCATGGAAGAGATGGAAGTCAATCACGTCGACGACATCCACGAGAAGCTGACCGATATGGTGGGCGATCGCGTCAAGGTTAAGGCCAACATGGGCCGTACCCGCGTCATCGAGCGCATGGGCACCATCAAGAGCGTCCACCCTGCCGTCTTTATCGTTGAGGTTGACGAGCGTCGCGGCCGCAAATCGCGTCAGTCCTACCAGTACATCGATGTCCTTACCGGCCAGGTCGAACTGTTCGACCCCGAGAGCGGCGAACATATCTTTACCCCGCTCGGCAACCAGCTCGAGGAGCACTAACGGTGACCGATCGGTCCCTCATCCTTACCGCGCCGGCAAAGATTAACCTCTATCTGGGGGTTCATACCGAGCGCGACGCCCGCGGCTATCACAGGGTCGATTCCCTGATGGCAGCCGTCGGTCTAGCCGATACCGTGACGGTCACGCCGGCGCAGGCGTTGACCGTCCAGACGGTTCCGGCATCCGATTTTCCCATGCAAAAAAATACGGCCTATCGGGCGGCAATCGCTATGGCCGAGCGTTACGGTCGCGATGCCAACGTGTGCGTGACGATCGAAAAGCGTATCCCGCTGTGCGCCGGCCTGGGAGGCCCCTCGACGGATGCCGCTGCGGTCATCGTTGCCTTGGCCGAGCTGTGGGGTATCGACCGTGCCGACCCCGCGCTCGATGACATCGCTCGCGGTATCGGCGCCGACGTGCCGTTCTTTTTGCACACGAGTCCCGCACTCTACGTCGGCGGGGGAGATGTGCTGGCCACCGAGTATCCTGTGCTTCCGGCGACACCTGTCGTATTGGTCAAACCGCACGAGACGAGCGTTTCAACGGTTGAAGCGTATCGACGATTTGATGAGAGCCCGGTGCCCGCGGAAAAACCCGATGCGATTGCTTCTGTCTTACGCGCCGGCGATGCCGAGGCGGCATATGCGCTCGTTCATAACAATCTGGGTGTCATATCCGCGCAGATGGAGCCGCGGATCCAGGCGGTTCTCGACTGGCTGCGCGCACAGGAGGGAACCGTTGCCGTGGACGTGTGCGGTTCGGGTGCCTGCTCGTTTGCCATTTGCGATACCGTCGCTGCAGCAGCCCATCTTGCGGGAGCTGCCCAGCAAAATGGCTGGTGGGCCTGCGCGACTGAGCTTATTCCCAACACGGTTCAAATCGACGTGCCAAAGAAATAAAAATTTCTCTAGCACGCGACGAAAATCTTTGTTACTATAGTCGAGCTAACGGGTTGTGGCTCAGTTTGGTAGAGCACTGCGTTCGGGACGCAGGGGTCGCTGGTTCAAATCCAGTCAACCCGACCAGAGCATGAGAAGGGACCGCTTCTTGCGGTCCCTTTTTTTAGCTATTGTTGTGATACCGCGGCACCCGCGGTATACTCATTCGAGCTTGTCTCGCTGTATTGTGGAGGTCTACATGTTTGGACTGAGGGCTCCTGAGCTCATCATTATTCTCGTCGTTGTCTTGATCATCTTCGGGCCTAAGAACCTGCCGAAGCTCGGCAAGTCTCTCGGCTCTACCGTCAAGAATATCCGCGAGGGTATGGAGGGCGACGATAAGGGCGAAACCAAGCAGGCCGAGGACGTTGTGGTCGAGGAGTCCAAGGAGGACAAGGAGATCGCAGAGCTCGAGGCCAAGCTCGCTGCTGCCAAGAAAAAGCAGGCAGAGGACAGCGACGCGGACGCAGAGTAGTCCCATCCCTTTGGGGTGAGCACCTGACCGGCTTGCCCGCAGGCTAGCCGGTCTTTTTCGTTTTGTTGACAGTTGATCGTTACATCATAGTTGGGGAGATATCCGTATGGACGCAAGCCAGATCGTACTGACCGCTGAGGGCCGCCAGAAGCTCGTCGAGGAGCTCGCTTGGCGTGAGGGCGATTACGCCAAGGAGATCGTCGAGGACATCAAGGAAGCCCGCGCGTTCGGCGACCTTTCGGAGAACTCCGAGTACGATGCCGCCAAGGACAAGCAGGCCCAGAATGCTGCTCGCATTGCCGAGATTCAGGCCATCCTCGCCAACGCTCAGGTTGCTGCCACCACGGGCGATCTGACCGTCTCCATCGGTTCCACCGTTTCTCTGATCGATCCCAACGGTGAGGTCATGGAAGTCACGCTCGTCGGTACCACCGAGACCAACTCGCTCGAGCACAAGATCTCCAACGAGTCTCCGGTCGGTCACGCCATCATCGGTCACGGCGAGGGCGACTCCGTTGAGGTCGTTACGCCTTCTGGCAAGACTCGCGTCTACACCATCGCCAAGATCGCACGCTAGACCACGGTCCCGCGTAAAGGTATGTTTTCGCTCCCTGGGACCGAATCCTGGGGAGCGTTTTAGTTTGAGGAGCTAACTTATGGCAGAGAACCAGAACGTCGCCGATCAGGCCTCGACGCTCAACGACGAGCGCGCCACGCGTCTGGCAAAGCGCGCCGCCCTGTTCGAGGCGGGCCAGAACCCCTATCCCGAGCACTCCGAGATCGAGGACTATGTCGTCGACATTGAGGCCAAATATGCCGATCTTGCCGATGGCGAGGATACTGAGGACGTCGTGAAGATCGGCGGCCGCGTGGTCGCCAAGCGCGGTCAGGGCAAGATCATGTTTATCGTCGTGCGCGACGCTACCGCCGAGATTCAGCTGTTCTGCCGCATCAACGACATGGACGAGGCAGCTTGGAATACGCTCAAGGCTCTCGACCTTGGTGACATCCTGGGCGTGACCGGCGTGGTTGTTCGCACCAAGCGCGGCCAGCTCTCCGTTGCCCCCAAGAGTGCGACCCTGCTCTCCAAGGCTGTTCGTCCGTTGCCCGAGAAGTTCCACGGTCTTTCCGATAAGGAGACCCGTTATCGTCAGCGCTATGTCGACCTGATTGCCAACGACGATGTTCGCGAGACCTTCCGCAAGCGCTCGCAGATTCTCTCCACCTTCCGCCGCTTTATGGAGTCCGACGGCTACATGGAGGTCGAGACCCCCATTCTGCAGACTATCCAGGGCGGCGCTACGGCTAAGCCGTTCATCACGCACTTCAACGCGCTCGATCAGGAGTGCTACCTGCGCATTGCTACCGAGCTGCACCTCAAGCGCTGCATCGTCGGTGGCTTTGAGCGCGTCTTCGAGATCGGCCGCATCTTCCGCAACGAGGGTATGGACCTCACCCACAACCCCGAGTTCACCACGATGGAGGCCTATCGTGCCTTCTCCGATCTCGAGGGCATGAAGGCACTCGCCCAGGGTGTCATCAAGGCTGCCAACAAGGCCATCGGCAACCCCGAGGTCATTGAGTACCAGGGTCAGACCATCGATCTTTCCGGTGAGTGGGCAAGCCGTCCCATGACCGACATCGTCTCGGACGTGCTCGGCAAGCAGGTCACCATCGACACGCCGGTCGAGGAGCTTGCCGCCGCCGCACGCGAGAAGGGCCTGGAGATTAAGCCCGAGTGGACTGCTGGCAAGATCATCGCCGAGATTTACGATGAGCTGGGCGAGGACACCATCGTCAACCCGACCTTCGTATGCGATTACCCCATCGAGGTCAGCCCGCTTGCCAAGCGTTTTGAGGACGATCCGCGCCTGACGCACCGCTTTGAGCTGGTCATCGCCGGCCACGAGTACGCCAACGCATTCTCCGAGCTCAACGACCCGGTCGACCAGGCCGAGCGCTTTGCTGCCCAGATGGCTGAGAAGGCCGGCGGCGACGACGAGGCCATGGAGTACGACGAGGACTACGTGCGCGCCCTCGAGTACGGTATGCCTCCCGCGGGCGGCATTGGCATCGGTATCGACCGCGTGGTCATGCTGCTCACCAACCAGGCCTCCATTCGCGACGTCCTGCTGTTCCCGCACATGAAGCCCGAGAAGGGTTTCCAGTCCGGTGCCGCTGCCGCCAAGGCTGCAGAGGCCGGCAACGCCGAAAGCCCGTTCGTCAAGCCGCTCAAGCCCACGCTCGATTACTCCAAGATCGCCGTTGAGCCGCTGTTCGAGGAGTTCGTCGACTTCGATACCTTCTCCAAGAGCGATTTCCGCGCCGTGAAGGTTAAGGCGTGCGAGGCCGTCAGGAAGTCCAAGAAGCTGCTGAACTTTACGCTCGACGACGGCACCGGCACCGACCGCACCATCCTCTCCGGTATTCACGATTATTATGAGCCCGAGGACCTGGTCGGCAAGACGCTGCTCGCCATCACCAACCTGCCTCCGCGCAAGATGATGGGCATTCCCAGCTGCGGTATGTTGATCAGCGCTATTCACGAGGAAGAGGGCGAGGAGCGTCTCAACCTGATCCAGCTCGACGCTTCCATCCCCGTCGGCGCAAAGATGTGCTAGGGGGTTACGGCGTTTTGCCAAACGCCGTAACCGCTCGACGCTGCGCGGGCCGCATTTGGACAATCTGACGTTCAACTTCAAGGGCGCGACCGAAAGGTCAGCGCCCTTTCGTTCAAGACTTTAGTCTGCTGGCCGCGCAGCGGCCAGCTTTAAACCACCCGCTACG
>CABRHW010000015.1 GCA_902470765.1 uncultured Collinsella sp. | reverse complement strand
CGTAGCGGGTGGTTTAAAGCTGGCCGCTGCGCGGCCAGCAGACTAAAGTCTTGAAATAAAGAAAGGGGCCCGTGTTAGACACGGGCCCCTTTACGCTGATATTTCGTTATAGTTGTTCGCTTTATGCTACTCATCGCTCAAATCTACAGTGAAGACTGATGTCGGAAGCGATACCTCATTGCCTCCGCCATCCCGTATCTGCCTCACGGCATTTTTCGCGCGCTCGACAATAAGTTCCTCAAGCTCCCTCTCGCTCACGCGCTGAATAATATCTCCCGGTTGACAATCAAGCTCATCACAGATTTCGAGAAGCGTCTTAAGGCGAATAGCTTTTATTTTTCCGTTTCTTAGCTTTGAAATATTTGCCGGAGTATGCCCTGTGGCCCGAATCAGATCAGCGCTGGTCTTTCCGGTCTTAAGTAGTTGCGTCTCAAGCTCGATGATGAGATAGCTCATGTTTCCTCCTACACAAGCTCGTCAGACTGCTCCTGGAGCAGCGAGGCATAGCTCCAGATCACCGAAATAAACAGACAGACAACCGCGCCGATAAGCGATCCCGCATCAAGGGTAACGCCTTGGCAAATCTCTATAACGAAGGAATGAGGCACGATACAAAGCTCCAGCCCACCAATGGTGAGATTAACCGATCCATAGGCACCAACAAGCGAAACCGCGGCGTTAACAGCAAAGGCAAGCGCGAGAACACGGATAAGCCACACATGCGTCTTGGTAAAGGGCGAGACGCCTCGCGAGATGTTACGGCTGATCCCGCACAGAACGACAAGCGAAATACCCATAACAAGCGCCATGCACAGTCCGCTTGGGATAACGATGCACCCGCCATTGAGAAGCGTCACAACACCGAAAGAATCGACAGAAGCAACGTTTGCAACCGCATACCAGATCACGTAAACAACCAACGCGGCAAAAGCGACGAGCATTCCCGCAAAAACGACCGCCATGCAAAAACCAAGCTTCCTGATATTTTCGCCCGCCTTGGCCATACGCTGAACGCTGTTGGACATATACTCACCCTCATCGACTCTATCGTTATTCGAACAGTTTATCGAACAACGATATTGATTGCATGCGGAAAGCCCCGCCAGTGCGCATAGCCCATTCACTAATCAGAAGGGGTGAGAGTGGATTTTTGGACACGTATCGAACGAGAGTGGATAATCTCCCACTTCGAGGCCACCACCGGGCCTAAAACGGGAGATTATCCACTCTCATAGTCATCAAGGCTCGCAAGCTCTTATTCGGCCGCCTCGCGCAGGGCCGACATCGTAGCCGCATATTGCTGCTGCAACGCATGCATTCCCTCGCGAGCGCCGTCAACGGCATCGGCGCCGCGCAGCGCTTCGGTCACCACGACCGCCGGCTCGTACAGATTATCGAATCCCAGGTTCTGGCTCACGCCCTTGAGCGTGTGCGCTGCCATAAACGCTTCCTCGGCGTCTCCTGCCGCCATGGCAGCCTCCAACCTGTCCACGCTCTCGTCATCTAAAAACTTGAGGGCAAAGCGGGCAAGCATTTCCCCGCCCATCAGCCGAGCACACGCGTCATCATAATTAGCGCCGATCTTCTCATACGCCTCACGCATGGAAATCATGGATTAAAAACTCCTTTGGTCAAACTAAATCGTAGGAAACGCGACGACATCGGCGGGGCGTGCCAACGTCTCGGCAATTTGGTCTTGCACCTCGAGCAAACAGTCGAGCAGCAACGGGTTAAAGGTGCCGCACTTACCGTCCAGAATCATCTTGATCGCTTCCTCGTGCGGGATAGCGTCCTTGTACACGCGCACGCTCGTCAGGGCATCGTACACGTCGGCCACCGAAACCACCTGTGCGGCAATGGGAATTTCGTCGCCCTTAAGGCCATCGGGATAACCCTTGCCGTCCCAGCGCTCGTGGTGCCAACGCGCAATCTGGTACGCATATTCCATAAGCGCATTGCCGGCGTGATGGCTACCCAGCTCACGCAGCATGTCGGCGCCGATCGTGGTATGCGTCTTCATAATCTCGAACTCCTCGGGCGTAAGGCGCCCGGGTTTGTTGAGAATCGCATCGTCAATCGACATCTTGCCGATATCGTGCAGCGCCGAAGCCAGGGCAATCGTGGAGCGCTCCTCATTGTCAAGGGAAATGGTGTCGCTACGCTGGACCAGACAGCCAAGCAGCAGCTCGGTCAGCTTTTCGATGTTCGTAACGTGCCTGCCGCTCTCGCCGTTGCGAAGCTCCATGACGCCAGCCATGATGTCGATGAGCATGCGACTGTTCTTGACACGCTCGTTGTACTGCTGGGACAGCAGGCTCGTCAGGCGGCGCTGTTTGGCGTATAGGCGGATGGTGTTGCTTACACGGCGGCGCACGACACGGGAGTCAAACGGGCGGTTGATATAGTCCGAGGCGCCCAGCTCGTACGCGCGCAGAACCATATCATCGGAATCTTCGCTCGAAATCATGATGACAGGCAGATTGTCACTAACCGATCGGCGCGACAGACCGGCCAGCACTTCAAAGCCGCTTATGCCCGGCATGACAATATCCAGCAGCACGAGCGACAGCTCATCGCTATAGCGGTCGACCATGTCGAGCGCCGCACGACCGTTATCGGCCTCGAGGATGCAATACTCGTCCTTGAGCATCTCGTTGAGAATGGCTCGGTTCATCTCGGAGTCATCGACAATTAGCACCGAAGGTTTTTCGCTTTGGAAGGCCTCGATGGAATCGGCATCGGTCACGACCGTACCGGCTTTTGCCTTAGCGCGGCTCAGTAACTGGACAGCACGGCCAACGCCCTCATCGACCGTCTCGCCATGAATGCGAACGCCACCAACACATGCCGTCAAGCTCACGTACTCATGGCCCGGAATAATCGTGGAACGAACGGCATCGGACACCTGATGCAGGCGACGGGTGAAGTCATCGGAGGGAATATTGGGCATGACAACCACAAACTTGTCGCAGCCATAGCGCACAAGCTCGTCAGTCGAACGGATTCCGCTGCGCATGGCTGTCGCCACAGCACCGAGCGCAAGGTCGCCGGCATGACGGCCACACGTATCGTTGAAGACCCTAAAATCATCAAGGTCAATCATCGCAACGCCGGCATTCATGCGGGCGCCACGAAGCTTTTCCTCGTAATATCGGCGATTGCGCACACTCGTCAGCACGTCGGTGTAGACAAGGTCCTCTTCTGCAGCCTCTTGCTCATCGATCGGACGCACCATCAGCAGGACGCGAGGCTCGCCCTCTACCTTCAGGGGGCGCAGGCGGGCGCGGTACTCAACGCCATCGTTGAGCAGTTGCTCCGACACCTCATCGGAATCTGTCAAGGCCTCAAGACTTGCCTGGCGCAGACAAGGGCAGCGATCGCCGACGAGCAGGCAGTTAGGCTCGCTCTTAATCTGATCGGCCGACAGCAAACGTACCACGGGGTAGGTCTTCGCGACACGGGCGACCTCGGCGGCAGCCTCCTCGTCGGTTAGATTGACCTCGTGATTATTGAGCATATGGGGCCCTTTCGATAGTTTCGCATGGTAGCGGTGGGTTCCAAATGTTACAAGGGTAACACCTTGCCGATGCAGGTAAGCACGTAAATGCTGTTACATTTTTATGAGTTGGCAGACG
Organism: uncultured Collinsella sp.; assembly: GCA_902470765.1. Taxonomy (GTDB): domain Bacteria; phylum Actinomycetota; class Coriobacteriia; order Coriobacteriales; family Coriobacteriaceae; genus Collinsella. The sequence goes on along the minus strand of CABRHW010000015.1, from coordinate 45,184 downwards.
GCGCGATTGAAGCCGCAGACGTGAGGTTTTGAGCACATTTGTTAACACGGCCGAAACGTTTGCGGATGAAGCCTGCTTTGGCTATTGCGGGCACTAGAGCCCCAGGATGCCACGGACGGCCCGGGCAGCCGCTGCCGGGCGATCGCGCAGGCCGTTGTGCGCGCCGGGAACCGTTACGAGTGGACAGTCCAAAAGCTCAGCCGCCACCCTTGTGCCCGCCTCGCGAGGCGTGCCAATCGAGAGCTCGCCCAGGAGCACGGCGGCCACCGTTTTCGACGCACGAACGCTATCCCAATCGGGAACGCAGGTCATAGTAATCCCGTATTCGTTTGCCATGAAGCTGCGGCCGTTGCGCAGGGCATGCTTGGCTTCTGCCTCGGTTAACTTGGGGGCCTCAGGGTCCGAATCGCCGATGGCGCCCAGGAAGGCCCGTAATGCCCTGGAGACCTTTCCCGCGGCGATCATCTCGAGCAAAACCGGGGCCGCGCCCAGACCGGCACCCTCATCCGTCACGGCGGGTTCATGCAGAATCGCACGCGAGATTATGGTGGGGTTTGCACGGAGAAGCTCCAGCGTCACCAGCGTACCGGCACTGTGCGCGAGCACGTTTGCCGGAGTGCCAATATGCTCGATAACGGCCTGCAGGTCCGCGGCCTGGACGGCGAGGTCGTAGCGTCCGTCTGCAGCGTCGCCGCTCTCGCCGCAACCGCGCCGGTCGTAGGTAATGACGCGATAGTCACAGGCGAGCTCGCGGGCGATGGCGTCAAAAAAGACGCCGTCGACGCAGGCACCGTGCACGCAAACCAAGGCGGGTGCATCGGACGATACAACCGGGCCGGCATACTCGCGGCAGGCGATCGTAGTGCCCGCATTCTCGACCGTAAATTCCATGTTGTGCCCCATCGTCTTGCGTTTTGTTAACAGATTAACTGTACCCGACCCGATACCTTTCATGACGCGGCATCGAAGGCAGAGTCAAAAAACGAAACCTGCAAAGCACAAGCCCGGACCATACGTTGGAGCCGATGCTATGCTTAAGGTTAATTGTCTTGAGGAGCTTTTACCTATGTCTACGTTTCTAAATGCCAGCCCCATCTTTGGGCCCGTTCGCAGCCGTCGCCTTGGTCTCTCGCTCGGCGTCAACATGATGCCGGCCAGCGGCAAAATCTGCACGTTCGACTGCATCTACTGCGAGAACGGTCTCAACGCCGAGCGCCCCTGCCACGAGCCGTATAACACAGCTGCCGTGGTACTCGACGCGCTCGAGGCAAAGCTGCGCGAGATGGCAGCCGAGGGCGAGCTCCCCGATGTGATCACCTTCGCAGGCAACGGCGAGCCCACCGCCGCACCGGAGTTTCCGCAGGCCATCGCCGGCGCCGTCGCGCTGCGCGACGAGCTTGCCCCAAACTCCAAGATCGCCGTGCTCTCCAACGGCACGCGTGCCGACCGTCCCCAGGTACACGATGCGCTCATGATGGTCGACGACAACATCCTCAAGCTCGATACGGTCGACCCGGCATTTATCCAGCTGCTCGACCAGCCTGTTGGCCCCTACGATGTGGAGCACCAGATCGAGACGTTCGCAAGCTTTGACGGTCACGTCATTATCCAGACGATCTTTTTGACCGGCGAGTATCAGGGCAAGCTCATCGACAACACTGGCGAGGAGTACGTTGGCCCTTGGCTCGCGGCGCTCGAGCGCATTCGCCCGCAGGAGGCGACCATCTACACGGTGGCGCGCGAGACACCGGTCGCCGGCCTTGCCAAAGCAGCGCCCGAGGTGCTCGACGCCATTGCCGCGCGCGTGCGCGCCCTCGGCATCCCCTGCCAGGTGAGCTACTAGCAAAACCACGCAGCAGCTAGTGCCCGCTATCCCGCCCCATCAGTTGCGGTGATATAGTTCCTATTTGTGCTGTTAAACCGCTTAAATCGGAACTATATCACCGCAACTTTTATGGACGCGTGGGTGGGCTATACTAGCTGCGGATGAAAGGAAGTTAGCCATGTATGACAAAGGACCCGTACCCGGCCGCAACGACGCCTGCTGGTGCGGCAGCGGTAAGAAATACAAGAAATGCCATAGCACCTTCGATGAGCGCCTCGAGCGCCTGTGGGAAGAGGGCTGGGAGGTTCTGCCTCGCACGCTCTACAAGACGCCCGCCGATATCGAGGGCATCAAGCGCTCGGCCGCCATCAACGTGGGCGTGCTCGACTACGTGGGCGAGCACATCGCCGCGGGCATGACCACCAACCAGATCGACCAGATGATCTACGACTACACCGTCGAGCACGGTGGTACGCCGGCCGACCTCAACTACGAAGGCTACCCCAAGAGCGTATGCACCTCGATCAACGATGTGGTCTGTCACGGTATCCCCTGCGATACGGACGTGCTGCACGAGGGCGACATCGTCAACGTGGACTGCTCCACGATTTTGGACGGCTACTTTAGCGACTCGAGCCGCATGTTCTGCATCGGCGATGTCTCGGCCGAGCGCCAGCGCCTGGTCGACGTCACCCGCGCCAGCGTGGAGGCGGGTCTGGCGGCCGTCAAGCCATGGCTGCCGCTGTCCGTCATGGCCGAAGCCGTGCAAAAGACGGTCGAGGACGCCGGTTTTAGCGTGGTGCGCGAGTACGGCGGACACGGCATCGGTAAGGAGTTTCACGAGGACCCGTTTGTGGGCTTTACCACCGAGGCACCCGATGTGGACACCATCATGGCTCCGGGCATGGTCTTTACCATCGAGCCCATGGTCAATGCCGGAGCGCCCGACATCAAGATCAGCAAGGGCGATGGCTGGTGCGTGCGCACCAAGGACGGCAGCGATTCGGCCCAGTGCGAGGTACAGCTCGTGGTGACCGAGGACGGCTACGAGCTGCTCAGCTGGTAGTTGTGGATGCGCCGGATGCTGACGGACACGCTCGTCTTGCATCCGGCGTTTTTGTTTGAGCGTTTTGCCTGATAAAACCTGCCAAAATAAACCTGTCCCTTTTTGGCAGGTCGAGCGGAGAGGACTGCTTGTGAACATCCTGGTTTTGTTGCCCGTCAACGACCGCCATCGCGCAATTCTTGAGTCGAGCGCTCCGGGCGAGGACTTTATCTACACGAGCGCCGATGCCGTCACGCGTGAGCAGGTCGCCGACGCCGACGTGATCTTGGGCAACATAGACCCTAGCATGCTCACGGCATGCGAGCATCTCCAGCTGTTGCAATTGCAGACCGCTGGCTATGACGATTACTTGGCCGCCGGCACCGTGCCGGCCGATGCCAAACTGTCTTGCTCGGTGGGCGCCTATGGCCAGGCAGTAAGCGAGCACATGTTTGCCATGGTGCTGTCTATGATGAAGCGCCTGCCCGGCTACCAGGACCTGCAGCGCGAGCATCGCTGGGAGGATTTGGGGCCGGTTACCTCGCTCAAAAACGCCAACGTGCTGGTGCTGGGCGCAGGCGATATCGGCGGCTATTTTGCCACGCTCTGCCGCAGCATGGGCGCGCACGTCCGCGGCATCAAGCGCCATCCGCTCGTCTACCCCATTGTGTTTGAGGACATGGACGGCATGGACGCCCTGCCCGAGCGCCTGGCCGAGGCCGACGTCGTCGCATCCTTTATGCCCAGCACACCCGAGACCCGCGGTCTGGCGAACGCCGAGTTCTTCGCCGCGATGAAGCCGGGCGCCTTCTTTGCCAACGGCGGCCGCGGTGACCTTGTGGTCGCCGACGACTTGGTTGCCGCCCTGGAGTCGGGACATCTCGCCGGCGCCGCGGTCGACGTCACCGACCCCGAACCGTTGCCTGAGACAAGTCCACTGTGGGATGCGCCCAACATGCTCATCACGCCGCATATCTCGGGCTGGTTCCACCTGGCAGCCACGCTCAACAATGTGGTCGACATTGCCGCGGAGAATCTGCGTCACCTGCAGGCGGGTGAGACGCTCCGCTGCTGGATCGAGCACTAATCTTGTTCCGCCGTTCTAACGAACGGCGGAACACTCGACGCTGCGACCCCGTCTGGACGGCAATCTGCCTTTCAATCGTCGGGCATGGCCAGAAGGCCAATGCCCTCCTCTTTCAAGGCACCTTGCTCGCCCAGACGGGCTCTCGCTGACTTTTGTTCAACCTGCGGCGTTTTAGGGTCCTATCGGCTTGCAATGCCACTGGCATTTGCCCAGATAAAACCTGCCAAAGTAAACCTGTCCTCTTTTGGTAGGTTTTAGAGCTCCACGCTTTCGGCGCCGTTGATGGTTAGGTTTCGCTCGTAGAAAGCCGTGAGGGCGCGGATGGCGTACATCACGTCGCGCACGCCGCCGGTCTCGTAGCTTGAGTGCATGGCCAGCTGCGGCAGGCCCACGTCTACGGCATGCATGCTCGCCTGCATATTGGACAGATTGCCCAGGGTGGAGCCACCCGCCATATCGCTCTTGTTGGCGAAGGCCTGCGTGGGCACGTCGGCGTCATCGCAAATAGCCTGGAACACCGCGCGGCTAAAGGCATCGGTGCAGTAGTGCTGGTTAGCGGCTTCCTTGATGACAATGCCGCCGTTGAGCACAACCTGGTTGCGCGCATCGCACTTCTCGGCGTGGTTGGGGTGCACGGCATGCGCGTTGTCGCAGCTCACGAGCATCGATGCGGCAAGGGCGCGATGATACGACTCGTCGTCAAAGCCCAGCGATCCGTTGATGCGGCGCAGCGCGTCGGCCAAGAACGTCGACATGGCGCCCTGCTTGGTCTCGGAGCCAACCTCCTCATTATCAAAGCAGCAGAAGACCGAGACGTCGTGCGCGTTCTCGGCGCCCAAAAATGCCTGTAGCGAGGTATAGGCGCAGGCCAGGTCGTCAAGCTTGGGCGTCGAGATAAACTCGTCGGCCCAGCCCCAGATGCGCGCATCCTGACGATTGACCAGGAACAGGTCGCGACCCAGGATCTGCTCGGGCTCAACATCCAGCTCTTCGGCGATCAGGGCATCAAAGTCACCCTGCTTGAGTTCGCCGGCGCTGATGAGCGGGCACAGGTCGACGGCTCGGTTGGGAGCAAAGCCCTCGTTAACGCCACGGTTCATGTGGATGGCAAGGCTCGGGATAATAGCGACCTCGCGCTCGGTGGCAAGCAGACGGCTCTCAATACGGTCGCCCTCGCGCACCAGCACGCGGCCCGCGAGCGCCAGCGGGCGATCGAACCAGGTGTAGTCGATCATGCCGCCGTAGGCCTCGGTGTTCAGGCGCAGCGTCTCGCCTGCGCCATCGAGCTCAGGCACGGCCTTGACCTTAAACGTCGGCGAATCGCTGTGCGACGCCGTGAGCTGAAAATGATAGTCACCGGCAACGCCGTCCTCGCCCCACGTCGCGGCCAGGTCCTCGCCCACCTTAAAGGCAACAACGCTCGAGGTGTTGCGCTGCGTGTAATAACGCCCGCCCGGCTCGATATCCCACGCCGCGTTCTCGGGCAGGTAGGTAAAGCCTGCCTCGTCGAGCTCGGCCATAATGGTCGCCGCCGTATGGAACATGCTGGGACATGCCTCGATAAAGTCGATAAGGTCGTTGGCGGCCTCGATATCGTCGGCCGTCACGTGCACGCGCTCGGGCGCTTCCTGATCCGTCATGCTCTCCCCTTTCGCTGGGTTGATGGTCCCCTCCAGCATACCCCGCCACGCCAGCGCCGCACTCTTCATTCCGTGCTTAATTCCGCGCCGCTCACCAAGTTGAGCCATCATGCCCGCGCTCCTTTTGCGACAATTGCGCTAACAGGACGAGAGGAGCCGTCATGAAGCCACGTAACTTTGCCATCGCCTGCGGTGTCGCGGGAGTCGCCGTCGGCCTTGCCGCTGCCGCCGGCATCGTTTACCGCAAGCAAATCAAGTCCGCCGCGTCGCTCAAACGCTTGACCGGCTACGCGGATGGCTATGACCTGTACGCAATCGGCATCGCTTACGACTACGATCTTGATCGCATCATCGCCGCCGATGTGCGCGACGACCAGGCCTACATCGATGCTGTGGTGGCGCAGGTGTTGCCCGGCGTGCCAGCACATGTCCAGGCGCCTCAGTTTGCCTGCAGCGCCTTTGCCGCCGTAGATGCCGAAGGCCGCGTGCGCACCGGTCGCAATTACGACTTTAAGGACGACACCTCGGCGCTGCTGGTGCGCAATCACCCACGCGGCGGCTACGCCTCCATCGGGCTTGCCGCCCTTAACAACCTGGGCGCCAACACTCCGCTTGATTCCGTCGCCGGACGTGCCGCCGCACTCATGGGCCCGTTTGCCCAGCTCGACGGCATCAACGAATGTGGTGTGTCCATTGCCGTACTCACCCTGGATTCCAAACCCTGTGACCAGGACACGCAGCGCCCCGTCATCAATACCTCGCTCGCCATCCGCCTGGTGCTCGACCGTGCCGCCACCACGCAAGAAGCTGTCGACCTGCTTTCCGCCTACGACATGCACGCCATGGCAGGACGCGATTACCACTTCTTTATCAACGACGCCGCCGGTGACGCGCGCGTAGTAGAGTGGGATCCGCGCGACCCCGACCGTGCATGCAAAGTGACTCCTGTACGCCAGGTTACGAACTTCTACGCCTGCTATGGCGACGAAGTGCTGCCCAACCAAAAGAATGGCGAGCTGGGCCATGGTAAAGAGCGCGCCGTCGCAATCGCTGATGTCCTTGACGCCCATGTCGGCGCCCAGGACGAGGCAGTCGCTTGGAAGGCCCTACGCGCTGCGGCGCAAGAGCCCAATCCGGAAGACATCACCAGCAACACGCAATGGTCGGTCGTCTTTGACAATACCGAACCCGCTGCCGCCATCACGCTGCGCCGCCACTGGGGCGACGTCGACGCCTTCGCACTGTAAGGAGCTGGCACCGTCGTCCTTACGCTCGCCTGACGTTGCTTACATTTCCATACGCTTGAGCTAACACGTTTTACCCCCGCATCAACAGTGTGCGGGGGTAAACTTATGCGCATGTTATAACTTGCCCGGAAGGATTCACCATGCTTAGGATCGGTCTTCTTACTAGTGGCGGCGACTGCCAGGCGCTCAACGCCACCATGCGCGGCATCGTCAAAACGCTTATGACCAATAGCGAAGAACCTATCGAGATCTATGGTTTTGAGGACGGCTACCAGGGCCTTATCTACAGCAGGTTCCGCGTCATGACGCCCGCCGATTTTAGCGGTATCCTCACCCGCGGCGGCACCATCCTAGGCACGAGCCGCACGCCGTTCAAGCGCCTGAACATTCCCGAGGCCGACGGCGTCGAGAAGGTGCCCGCGATGGTCCACACCTATCACAAGTTGCAGCTCGACTGCCTGTTTATGCTGGGCGGCAACGGCTCCACCAAGACCGCCAACCGCCTGCGCGAAGAGGGCCTCAACGTTATCGCTCTGCCCAAGACCATCGATAACGACACCTGGGGCACCGAGCTGACGTTTGGCTTTACGAGCGCCATCGACGTCGCCACCAAGTGCATCGACGACATCCACACCACCGCTTCGAGCCATGGGCGCGTATTCGTTATCGAGATCATGGGCCACAAGGTTGGCTGGATCCCGCTGTACGCCGGCGTCGCGGGCGGCGCGGATGTCATCTTGATTCCCGAGATCCCCTACGACATGGACAACGTCATCAAGACCATTGAGCATCGCATGGAAACCGGCAGCCGCTTTACCATCGTGGCCGTCGCCGAGGGCGCTATCTCCAAGGAGGACGCGGCGCTGTCCAAGAAGGAGTACAAGAAGAAGCTCGCCGAGCGCACGAGCCCGTCAATCGTGTACGACATCGCCAAGGAGATCGAGGCCAAGACCGGTCGCGAGACCCGCGTCGCCATCCCCGGCCACACGCAGCGCGGCGGCCAGCCCGATGCTCAGGACCGCATCTTTGCGACCCAGTGCGGCGTCGAGGCCGCGCTTGGCTGCCTGCGCGGCGAGTTTGGCTACATGATCGCCCTGCGCGACGGCAAGATGTGCCACATGCCGCTCGAGGATGTCGCCGGCAAGCTCAAGTATGTCGACCCCCAGAGCGATCTGGTACGCGAGGCCAAGGCACTGGGCATCAGCTTCGGCGACGAATAGCCTCGGCCGAAACTGCTCTCATCGGAGGCCCCAGGGCTTACCTCCCAAATCGTCCTCGGACATGTCAGGACCCCGCTGCGCGCTTCGCGCGGCGGGGTCCTTCCGTCCTGCGGAAAGATTTGGGAGGTAAGCCCTGGGGCCTCCTGCGGCAACTAGGGAGGTCGAGGCTATTCGTCTTCTTGCTGTAGGTGCCTGGTCTGAAATTCAGTTGCGGTGGAATAGTTCCTGCTTAGCCCGCAAATGGCTGAATTTAGGAACTATTCCACCGCAACTTACTGAGTGGGAGCTCTTGGCTGCTATTTGCACTGACATTTGTCCTGAAATGGCTGGTCGTTAGGGGTTGCTACCGGTAGTTGCGGTAGGGTTGGAGCAGATTCTAACTAGAAATGGTGGTCGCCACCGGTTGTTCTCGGCATACTCGGCTCATTCGATTACGGTCACCATATGAAAGGAACTGTCATGGATCTTGCGATGGCGCAGCGGCTCGTTGATCGCCGCAAGGCTGCCGGGCTTTCTCAGGAGGCGCTTGCCGCACAGCTGGGCGTGAGTCGTCAGGCTGTCAGTAAATGGGAGCGCAGCGAATCCTCGCCCGATACCGATAACCTTATTGCGCTCGCCGCGCTGTATGGCGTGTCGCTGGATGAGTTGTTGTATGGGGAAGCGGCTAGCGATGCCGATAGCTCAGAGGACGGCAGCACCGAAACGGTGGATGAGGCTAAAGAGGCCGAAGATTCTGCCGAGCACGCCGATTGCGGCGACAAACCACTTGTCGATATTTCCCTCGCGCGCGGCATCCACGTCATTGATCCCAATAAAGGCGAGGAAGTCCATGTTGGCTGGAACGGCATCCATGTGACCAACGAGCGCAAGGGCGAAGAGGTGCATGTGGGGCCAGACGGCGTGCATGTCGATACGCTTGAGGACGATGGACATAGCGTGCATACCAATGACGACGGCACCGTCACCATCGACGGCGAGACGTTCTCCAGCTGGAAGGAAGCACACGACAAGCTCGACCATCATGGCAAGCATTTCCACACCAAGGTCGGACGTACATGGAACAAATTCCCCTTCCCCGCGCTTGTCGCCCTCGCCTATCTGGTGCTCGGCATTGTCTACGGCACATGGGCTGCGGGACTCTTCCTCGTCTTTTTGATTCCCGTCTACTACGCATTTGGCGACTTTATCGACCAACGCCACTTATCTAAGCTGATCGATGTCGTCTATTCAGTCAGTGCCGAGGCATGGTTCCTCTACATGTGGCTCTGCCTGGAACAACCCCATCCCGCCTGGGTAATCCTCATCACCATCCCGGTCGTAAAAGCACTCATGCGCTGGTGCCGCAAACAATGGAAGCATCGCGAGCGAGCCTAAACCATCCCAGCCCGACAGCAGCACCCAACTAGTACTCCCCCGCCCATCCCCCCTAAGTTGCGGTGATATAGCTCCGGTTTTAGCCTTGAGTAGTCGAGTTTAGGAACTATTCCACCGCAACTTACGAATGGTCGGAGCGGCTACAGCACAAGCGTCGGCGTTCGTTTGATGGTCCGCCACGAAAAGGGCCTATCTACTACGTTTAACTCGATGGGGCCAACCATGACCGCCTTTTTCGAAAATCGACAGGCCTTCTACCTGCGGTTTTATTTTTCGTTTTCCCGGCATGGTTGAGGGTATCCAATTAAACGTAGTAGATAGGCCCGTTTTGTGGCATACGACCCATTCAAGCCCAATCTCGAAGGCTAAAGAGAGCCTCTCATCCGCACCTGCGAGCGAAAACCAAATAGAATGAAAGGCAAATGGAAAAGCTCATCGGCCAGTACGTTGAGATGCTGAACGACAGACATCCCCAGCAAAACGGGGCAAACGCCGGGCCACATAATGGTTGTCCGGCGTTTGCCCAGATAAAACCTGCCAAAATAAACCTGTCCCTTTTTGGCAGGTTACTCGGCGCTCTTGAGGGCACCGACCATGTCAATCTTGTTGAGGGTACGGTTGGTGGCAAGGTTGACGATAAACGTAAAGCCAAAGGAAAGCACCACGGCGAGCACGTAGCTTAGCGGCTCGACCTCGACGTCAAAGTACAGCGACGGCATCTGCAAAATATACGTAAAACTCTCGGCCAGCAAGCCGCCCAGCGGCACGCCCAGCGCAGCGCCGATCGCTGTGAGGATCAACGTCTCCTTGTTGACGTAGTGATGCACCTCGCCACGGCGGAAGCCCAGCACCTTGATGGTCGCCAGCTCGCGTTCGCGCTCCGAAATATTCGTATTAGACAGCGTAAACACCACCACAAACGACAGGCACGCCGCCATAAAGGTCACGAGCACCACGACCGAATTGATAATCGTAAAGTTCGCCTCATAGTTTTCCCAATGCTCGGCCGTACTCGAAATTGTGAGCCAACCGTCACTCTTAAGCTTCTTGCTAAACGCAATCTGATCGGCCGACGAACCCTTGAGCAGCGCAAGGATGCCGTTGAGGCGCGCGCTTCGACCGAACGCGCGCTCATAGGTACCCTGCGTCATGTAAAGCGTGTTGCCCAGATAGTTGAGCGAAATGTCGCTGACTTTGACCTTGGCAACATTGAGCGACGAATCCTGGACGTGAGCCGTATCGCCCGGCTGAATCCCCAGCACCAGCTGTGAACTTTTGCTCAGATACACGTCTCCGTCACGCAAAGGCAGCGGTTCTTTGGACTCATCCTCCAGACGCACGTAATCGCCCAAGTCACTCGTGCGGTCATCGGGCACCACGATCAGCTGCACAGTCTCGCTCTTGCCGCCAAATGTAAAGGTGACGTTGTCGGTCATAATCGGCAGCGTCGAAGTCACGGTCACGTTGGAATCATTGGACGCGCTGCGCCCATCCAATGCCGCGCACGTCTGTGAAAAATCGTCGGGATTGGCGACCGCCAGCAGATCGTAGCGCGTGACGTGGCCGTACTGCTTGGGCGACAGCGCGACCGACGTATCACGAATGCCCATGCCGCAAATTACAAGCGCCGTGCAGCCCGCAATGCCAAAGATGGTCATAAAGGCGCGCTTTTTGTAGCGGAACAGGTTACGCGCCGCCACCTTGTTCAAAAAGCCCATGCGACGCCAGATAAAGCCGATGCGCTCAAGCAAGATGCGCGAGCCGGCACGCGGGGCCTTGGGACGCATAAGCGAGGCTGGGGTCTCGGACATCTCGTGGCGGCAGGCGATAATCGTAGCGCCCACCACGCCCACGGCAAACAGCGCCACCGACACGAGCGACGACACGATGTCGTACGAAAGCAGCATCTGGGGCAGCGAGTACATGTCGTCGAACACCGTAAACAGGAACAGCGGCAGGCCCACAAATCCGATGATGTTGCCGAGCACGCCGCCGATCAGACACGCCCACAGCGAGTAGTCCACGTATTTGGACAGAATACGCCCACGTGAATAGCCGAGCGCCTTGTACAGGCCAATAAGCGTGCGCTCCTCCTCGACCATGCGCGTAGCGGTGGTAAGGCTGATGAGCACGGCGACGATAAAGAAGATAAACGGGAACACCGTGGCGATGGCCTCAATTGACGAGCTATCGCTTTCCACGCTCGAGTAGCTTGCGATATTGCCGCGGTCCTGGATGTACCACGTACATTCGCCTAGATCGGAAAGCTCGGCGCGGGCATCGGCGAATTGTTGGTTGGCGGCGGCGCGGCGCTGGTCCAACTCGGCCTGAGCTTGGACGCGCTCCTCGCTGCCCTCGGCCATACGGTCGATGTTGCCCTGTTCAATCCCAAAGAGCATATTCGCCTGGCGTTCGGCCGCATCTAAGCTTGCCGGCGTGTCAACCGTCAACTCCTGAGCACGTGCCTTCTCACGCTCCTCGCGGATCTTCTCGATATTGCCCTTGACCTCGTTGATCTTTGTCGTGTAGGCGTCCGAATAGGAGCTGAGGCTCTTGGCTCCCTCGACGATCACGTGGACCGAGGAGTAGGAAGAAGATGTCGCGGCGTCCTCGTTCACATAGAACTTATAGTCCGCAGCCGAAGCAGCGCGAAAGGCGTTGACTGTCGAGTCGGAGCTCACGTCGGTGGGATCGAGGACCTCGGCCGTAATGGTGTAATCGCCCGCGGCAAACTGGTCCTTGGCACTTTGGTTCGACGAGCTCGCGTCATTGGCGGCAAAACTCACCGTATCGCCGAGCTTTTTGCCCGAAGCCTTCAGGAACTTCGAAGTCACCGCGACCTCATCGGCGCTCTCGGGCAAATCGCCGCTCACCAGCACCGGTTGATCGATATTCTCCTTGGAAAGACTTTGCACGATCACGCGCTCGCGTGTTGTGCCCACGGCGGTGTAGGCGGTCTCGGTGTAGATACCCTCGGCCGTCTCGACGCCGTCGACCTCTTGGATAGCCGCAAGATCGTCGCGCGTAAGGCCATAGGTCGACTGCACGTTAATGTCATAGACATTCTGCTGGTCAAAATAGGCGTCGACCGAATCGCGCAAATCTTCGCAGCCTGCCTTAAGACCGCACATCACGCTCACGCCAAGCGCGGTGATGACCACGATAGACAAGAAGCGCTTAAGACTGCCGCGGATTGTATGGTAGATGCCACGGCGAAAAACCGTCGGCACCATATCGTTTGAGCTCTGAGCGGTGCGGTAGGTCGCAAACTCCCGGTCGCGACCCGCGCGCTCCGTATCGTGGTTTTGGCTGTTTTGGCGGTCCTGGTCCATGGGCGCTACCACTCGATCGTCTCGATAGGCACGGGATTTTGCTGGACCGTCTCGCTCTCCACGCGACCACTCTTAAAGCGGATCAGGCGATCGGCCATGGGCGCGAGCGCGGAGTTGTGCGTGATGATAATGACCGTAATGCCCTGCTTGCGGCAGGTATCCTGCAGCAGCTGCAAGATCTGCTTGCCGGTTTTATAGTCGAGCGCGCCCGTGGGCTCGTCGCACAGGAGCAGCTTGGGGTTCTTTGCCAGTGCGCGGGCGATGGACACGCGCTGCTGCTCGCCGCCCGAAAGCTGTGCCGGAAAGTTGCCCAGGCGTTCGCCCAGGCCAACCTGGCGAAGCGTCTGTTCGGCATCGAGCGAATCGGGGCAGATTTGCGCCGCGAGCTCGACGTTTTCGAGCGCCGTCAGGTTGGGGACCAGATTGTAGAACTGGAAAACAAAGCCGACGTCGGCGCGGCGGTATTCCACGAGCTGTGCCTCATTGGCAGAGCTCACATCGCGCCCGTCCACTGTCACGGAGCCGGAGGTTACCGTATCCATGCCGCCCAGGATGTTGAGCGCCGTGGTCTTGCCGGCACCCGAGGCGCCCAGGATAATGGCGAGCTCACCGCGCTCAACGGTAAAGCTCGCGCCGTCGAGCGCATGGATGCGGGCATCGCCCTCGCCGTATGCTTTGATGACGTCTTTGAATTCGATATAGGCCATCGATCGGTTCCCATCTGGTCGGATAACTCTTTAGTATTACCCATTTCACGCCGACCAAAAAGGGACAGGTTCATTTTGGCAGGTTTTATATGGGGAAACGGGGAGCGCAGGCAAGCGCCGGGAGGCAGAGAAATCATCAACGGGGTCAGGCCGACCGCCAAACACAACGCACGCATCTCTATCTGTCAGCAAAATCATTCGAACAGCTGTTCGTTTCTATGATATGATTCCGTTATCTAAGCAGGCCAATACGCAGAAAGGCGGCCAACATGGCGTTCGACTTTAAGAAAGAATGCAAGGAGCTCTACAAACCTGCAAGCAAGCCGAGTATCGTAACTGTCCCGCCTATGAGCTACGTTGCCGTTCGCGGAAAGGGCGACCCAAATACCGAAGGTGGCGAGTATCAAAACGCCTTGCCGCTACTTTACGGCATCGCCTATACCGTCAAGATGTCGAAGAAAGGCTCAAGGAGTATCGAGGGCTATTTCGACTTTGTGGTACCGCCGCTCGAGGGTTTCTGGTGGCAAGACTCCCCGAGCGGCGACATCGATTATATACGCAAGGACGATTTCAACTTTATCTCGTGCATTCGCCTGCCCGATTTCGTCACCCGAGATGACTTTGACTGGGCAGTCGCGGAAGCCACGACCAAAAAGAAACTGGACTTTTCCGCCGTCGAGCTGCTTAAAGTTGACGAGGGTCTCTGCGTTCAATGCATGCACACCGGGCCCTACGGCAACGAACCGGCGACCGTAAACGCTATGCATGAATACACGATCGAGCAGGGCTATGTTCCCGACTTCTCAGACACCCGTTTACATCACGAAATCTATCTCTCCGATCCGCGCAAATGTGCACCGGAGAAACTTAAGACTGTGGTTCGTCATCCTATCAAGCGCGCCGAATAGCATGGAGCGTCATTTCACGCGCTAGGTTTTAAGCCAGTCAACCAGCCGCCACCTAGGCCGTCCGGTAATTATCCTGACGCGGCCCGTCGCATCTTATAAGTTTGTTTTGCTAAAGCTGGAAAGCCTCTCAACGATGCGCAACTCCAGCCCTTTTTCTATCAAGAGGCTTAAATGAAATACCGGAAGTCGCGGATATCCATCAACGAACAGATAGCACTATTGACAGAAAACAAGGGTCTTAAGTGCTCTAATCAAAGCGAACTCGAGCGAGCTTTGGTCGAAGTCGGCCACTACAAACTGTCGGCCTACTGGTTTCCCTGCAAACCAAATGCAAGTCCGGGATTACCATCTTTCGCGAAGGCACAACATTCGAAACCATCATCTACACGTATGAATTTGACCGAGCCCTCCGGCAGTTAATGTTTGATGCGGTCGGCAGAATTGAGATCTACCTCAGAAGCAGAATTGCCTATCTTGCCTCTGAGGAACGCGGGCCTTTCTGTTACCCAGATGTCACCATAACGAGGCTCAACTCGGCATGCCCATCGGGCTTTGCGCCGCGCTGGGATACGCCGCCGTCTTTGGCAGCGCCACCAATACGCTGCTCGCGCCGATCCTTATTGGCTGCGAAGTCTTCGGCTTTGGCGACTTGCCGAAGTTCTTTATTGTCTGCGTCGTGGCTTACCTGTTCAACATGGATAAGTCGATCTACGCCCTGCAGAAGCGGGCGTAGATGGATGTCCAAGCAGGTGGTCTCAACCGGAAACGGCGTCTTGGCTATGCAAAGTGCTCGAACGTTATTCCTCGTACGCGCCCTCAAGCCGGAGCAGCCACTCCTTACGGTCGAGGCCGCCGGCATATCCGTTAAGCGAGCCGTCGGCCGCGACCACGCGATGGCACGGCACGATAATCGAAATGGGATTACGCGCGACCGCGGCCCCCACGGCACGGGGAGACACAACGGGTGCTTCGTTTCCCGGTACACGATGTCGAGCCGCAACACGCTGGGCGATCTCACCATACGTAGCGACCTCGCCACGCGGGATAGAAAGCAGCTCAAACCAAACCTCACGCTGAAACGCCGTGCCAATCATATGCAACGGCGGCGTAAACCGAGGCTCCTGCCCCGCAAAATAAGCATTCAGCCAAGCCCAAGAACGCTCAAGCACCGAAGATGCCGCGCCATTTGCCGGACTCACCGAAGACATCCCACCGGTACCAGAAACCGCATCGGCACCTACGACATACTCCGCATCCTCTTTGAGCAGCGTAGAGCCAAAGTGCTCCTGACCCTCAAACCAAAGCCCCGTCAAACCGCGGCCATCAGCGGCAAGCAAGATTTCGCCCAAAGGCGAAGCAAACGTCGTCGTGACCACCAGCGGCTCCTTTCAAAACTCCGCACCATAATACCGCGAATTGTGCAGACAACCTCGCAGATACGTCCGGACAGACTCGATTGTCCAAGAGAGGGCGTTTTCCCTCTCAATATCGGCCGATACCGAGTCGCAACGCCCAAAACGATGTCCGGCAAAAACGAAGGTGAATGGTTTTCCGAGAAGTGAACGAGTAAAACTAGGGCCCCGAAGCATCCGCATTTTTTGACTGCAAAACAGCAGGATTCATGCGATAAAACCGCAGGAAATGGCGGCAAAAATATGCCAATGCTTCAAGGGTCCAAAATAGGTCGTTCACTTCTCGGAAAACCATTCACCTTCGATTCGGCCCCACCCCAAAGTCCCCGCAGGCAGCAGGCGCGAAGCGCCGAGGCCGCCGCCGGGACCAGGGCCCGCAACAGCCACGTGCCCCCACATCAGCCCAGCAGTCCCAACCGACAACGGCCCCATCGCAGGCCGCTCGTAGCAGCGTCATCGCAGGCGGGGGCCGGGCTTGGTTTTCAGAACACTCCGCAGACCAGTGTGGCGCCTTGTCCGCGGCTCCGAAGGAGCAGGACAAGGCGCCACACATGGTCGAGGACGTTCTGAAAACCAAGCCCGGCCACCGCCGGACAGGTCACACTACTCGCAGAGCAGCTTGGCGATCTGGACGGCGTTGGTCGCCGCGCCCTTACGGATTTGATCGCCGCAGCACCAGAAGGTGATGCCGCGCGCAGCCTCGGGGTTCGAGATGTCGCGGCGCACGCGACCGACCCAGATCAGGTCCTGGTCGGACGTATCCATCGGCATGGGGAAGCGATCGTGCGCATCCTCGGCGCTCATGTCGTCAACCAGCTTCACGCCCGGAGCGGCAGCCAGCGCAGCACGGGCCTCTTCCACCGTAATGTCGCGCTCAAACTCGAGCGTAATGCTCTCGGAGTGCGAACGCAGCACGGGCACGCGCACGCAGGTGCAGTTCACGCGCAGCTCGGGCAGGTGTATGATCTTGCGGCCCTCGTTTTGCAGCTTCATCTCCTCGGAGGTAAAGTCCTCCTCCTTGACGCCGCCAATCTGCGGAATCAGGTTGCTCGCCAGCTGGGCGGCAAACGCGCGCGGCTCGGGAATCTCCTCGCCGCGGCCCAGGGCGGCCAGCTGAGCCTCGAGCTCGGCCATACCGGGAGCGCCGGCACCCGAAGCCGCCTGATACGTCGAAACGATCATGCGCTTCACGCCGGCGAGCTGATGCAGCGGCCACGTGGGAACCAGGCCGATAATGGTCGCGCAGTTGGGGTTGGCGATAAGGCCGTGATGCCACTTGATATCGTCGGCATTGATCTCGGGCACGACCAGCGGCACCTCGGGATCCATGCGGAAGGCATGGCTGTTGTCGACCACGACGGCGCCGCGCTTGACGGCCTCGGGCAGCAGCTCCTTGGCGATATCGTCGCCGGCGGCGCCAAGCACGATGTCGCAGCCCTCAAAGGCCTCGGGGCAAGCTTCCTCAATCACAATCTGCTCGCCGCGGAACTCAACGGTCTTGCCCGCGGAGCGTGCACTTGCCAACAGCTTGAGCTTGCCAACCGGAAACTCCTGCTCGTTGAGGCACTCGAGCATCTGGGTGCCCACGGCTCCCGTCGCGCCCAAAATAGCAACCGTGTACTGTTTCATGCTTCCCCCTTTAAAGGTTTTGGCTTTTGCCCGCACGCCGAGCAGGCTGATTATTGTTGCCAGTGTATACAAGAACGGGGCGGGCACGAAACCCGCCCCGTCGAAACGAAACCGAAACGAAACGCCCCACCGTAGATTTTTGGCACTTGTCCTAAAAATGCACCGGGACGGCAGCTACTTGCGGAGCGCGGCCAGGGCGGGATCGACCGGTGCGGGGACCTCCAGGTCGGAGACCTTCACAATGCCGTTCTCATCGGAGAAGGCACGGTAGATGGTCTGAATCGCCAGGTCGAAGTCCTTCTCCTCGACACCGATAATGATGTTGATCTCGTCGCAGCTCTGCGAAATCATGCGCACACTCACGCCGGCCTGGCCAAGCATACCAAACAGATGGCCCGAGATACCTGCGCGGCCGCGCAGGTTACGGCCGACGGTAGCGATGAGCGCCAGGCCCTCGACAACCTCGATCTCGAGCGGCTCTACCTCCTGTTGAATGTCGCCCACAAGCGAGTACAGCGAATCGTGCACATCCTTCTCCTGCACCACGGCGCCAAAGCGGTCGACACCGGTGGGCATGTGCTCGACGGAAACGTCATAGCGCTCGAAGACCGAAAGTGCGCGGCGCATAAAGCCGACGCGAGGCTTGGTGCGGTCGCGGGCGACGTTGATGGCGACAAAGCCGCGCTTGCCGGTCACGCCGGTAATGATGGGCTCTGCCTCGCCCTCGTCAGCCGTCTCGCTAATGATGGTGCCGGGGTCCTGCGGCGCATTGGTGTTCTTGATGACCAGCGGAATACCCGCCTCACGCACGGGGAATACGGCTTCCTCGTGCAGGACGCTCGCACCCATGTACGAAAGTTCGCGCAGCTCCTCGTAGGTAACGCGGGCGATGGGCTGAGCCTCGGGAACAATACGCGGATCGGCAGAATAGAAGCCCGAGACGTCGGTCCAGTTCTCGTACAGGTCGGCGCCCAGGCACTTGGCCAAAATCGAGCCGGAAATATCGCCGCCGCCACGGTCGAGCAGCTTGATCTGGCCCTCACGCGTCGCGCCGTAGAAACCGGGCATAACAAAGCCGCCCTGTTGACCGTACTCCTGCACCAGCTCGGAGGTGCGATTCATGCTGAGCGTACCGTCGTGATGGAACGCCACAACCGTCGCGGCGTCCAAGAACGGCAGGCCTAGGTACTCTGCCATCAGGCGAGCGGTGAAGTACTCGCCACGGCTCACGAGCTCCTCGGTAGAGTAGCCGCCCGAGCGGGCGCGCTCGGCAAAGGCCGCGAACTCCTCGCGGATGGGATAGGTGAGCTCCAACTCGTCAGCGATATCAAAATAGCGCTGGCCGATGTCCTCGAGTAGTTCCTCGCACGACACGTGATACTTAACGTGCGCGTTAACCAGGTAGAGCAGGTCGGTTACCTTAGTGTCGCCCTTAAAGCGGCGGCCGCAGGCGGAAACCACCACAAAACGGCGGGCAGGGTCGGCATCGACGATGGCCTTGATCTTCTTGAAGTGTTCGGCGTCGGCGACCGACGAGCCGCCAAACTTGGCAATCTTAATCATGGGCTTGAGGTTACCTTTCTAAAAGCCTCTGCAAACCTGTTTTGCGCGCTCTGATACCATGGTTTCACCGATTGGGTCCAAGGCATCCGAGGAGCAGTGTTATATGGGAACTTATCATAGTACACGAGGACGCACTTTATCGTGCTCAAGTAAGGTGGCAATCCGCACCGGCATCGCTCCCGACGGGGGTTTGTTTGTCTCGGACGAGCTCGGCACCCAGCAGGTCGATATCAGCTCGCTTGCAGATAAATCGTACTTTGAAATCGCTCAAGATGTGTTGGGAATGTTACTGAATGATTACACGGCCGAAGAAATTTCGGCGTGTGTCGACGAGGCATACCGCGGCACGTTCACGAGTGAAGAGGTTACGCCGCTCGTCAAACTCGACGCTGCGCCGGGCGCTGACGCCCCTCAGACCTATGTGATGGAGCTCTTTGGCGGCCCCACAAGCGCCTTCAAGGACGTCGCCCTGCAGATGCTCCCCCGCCTCATGGCCCGCACTTCCGCCAAGGACGGCGGCGCCGAGCGCATCATGATCGTCACCGCCACGTCGGGCGACACGGGCAAGGCCGCGCTCGCCGGTTTTGCCGACGCCCCGGGCACGGGCATCACCGTCTTTTATCCCGAGGGCAAGGTCAGCCGCGTCCAGAACCTGCAGATGTCCACGCAGGAGGGCGACAACGTCGCCGTCTGCGGCATCCGCGGCAACTTTGACGACGCCCAGAGCGCCGTCAAGCGCATCTTTGCCGATAAGGAGCTTGCCGAGCGTCTGGAGGCCGCCGGCACGGTGCTTTCGAGCGCCAACTCCATCAACGTCGGCCGTCTGGTACCGCAGGTCGTCTACTACTTTGCCGCCTATGCGCAGCTGTTGCGCGCCGGCGCCATCGAGGCCGGCGACGCCGTGGAGTTCTGCGTACCGACCGGCAACTTTGGCGATATCCTGGCCGGCTACTATGCCAAGCGCATGGGTCTGCCCGTCGCCAAGCTCGTCGTGGCGAGCGACAAGAACAACGTGCTTGCCGACTTCCTGACCACCGGCGTTTACGACCGTAACCGCCCGTTCTTCACGACCATCTCGCCGTCGATGGACATCCTCATCAGCTCCAACCTCGAGCGCATGCTCTACTTCCTGTCCGATGGCGACTGCGAGCTCGTTGCCGGCCTTATGGAGCAGCTGGCGCAGACGGGTCGCTACGAGGTGCCCGCCGAGCTGCTGGCCAAGATTCAGAGCGTCTTTGGCTGCGGCTGGGCCAGCGAGGACGAGGTCCGCACTGCCATCAAGAGCTGCTGGGATGCGAACGGCTACGTAATCGACCCGCACACCGCTTGTGGTTATCACGTCTTTGAGCAGGTCGCTCCCGCCGAGGGCGCCAAGGCCCGCGTCCTGCTTTCGACCGCCAGCCCCTACAAGTTCCCGCGCGCCTGCTGCGACGCCCTGGGCCTCGACGTTCCCGAGGACGACTTTGAGGCCATGCGCGTGCTCGAGCAGGCCACCAACACGGTTGCCCCGACCCAGCTCGCCGAACTCGAATCCAAGCCCGTCCGTTTCGAAGACGTCTGCGACGTAGCCGACATGGCCAACTACGTAGAGTCTGCAGCAAAAAAGATGGCTTCCAACTAAACCCCTTATTAAGCGCCGGCGAAAGCCGGCGCACCTTCTAATTATTTAGCTTTCGGGATGATGACGAGCTGACATGCGGGTCTGCCTGTTTAGTTCGTCGCGAGTTCCGCACGAGCCGGAAAGCACTTAATGTGCTTTCCGAGCGAGCCAGGACTGCCCGAGCAGCGAACTAAACAGGCAGACCCGCCCAGGAGGACCCACATGATCAAGATCACCGTCCCAGCAACAAGCGCCAACCTAGGCATCGGCTACGACACCCTCGGCATGGCCGTCAGCCTCTACTCTCACTTCACCTTCGAGCGCGCCGACAAGCTCACCATCACGGGCTGCCCCGAGGAGTTCCAAAACGAGAATAACCTGGTCTACGTGAGCTTTGTGGATGCACTGGCCGCATGGGGCGAGTCGGCTTTCCCCGTTGCCATCGACATTCAAACTGATGTGCCCGTCGCCCGCGGCCTGGGTTCCAGCTCCACCTGCGTCGTCGCTGGCATCATGGCGGCCGCCGCGCTGACGGGCCACACCGTCGACCGCGCTGAGCTCGTCCGCATTGCCACCGAGGTCGAGGGCCATCCCGATAACGTCGCCCCCGCTATCCTGGGCGGCGCCGTCTGCTCCTTTACGCCAACCGACTCGCTGCCCCAGTGTCTGCGCTACGAGGTAAGCGACAAGCTTCGTTTTATTACTGTGATTCCGCCCTACGAGGTGCATACGAGCGAGGCGCGCAAGGTTGTGCCACAGGAGATTCCACTCTCCACCGCCGTATGGCAAATGGGCCGCATCGCCGGCATGACGCGCGGCCTGGAGACCGGCGACCTTGACCTGATTGCCGCCGCCAACGACGACCGCATTCAGGAGCCCTATCGCCGCCGCCTCATCCCCGACTACAACGCCGTGCGCGACACCTGCCTTAACGGAGGCGCCAAGACCATCTGGATCAGTGGCTCCGGCTCGACCCTCATGGCCGTGACTGACGACACCATCGTGGCAAAGTTCCTACAGGTCAAACTGCGTGAGCAGTTCCCCAAGTGTGATACGCATATTCTGACGTGCGACACGGAAGGCGCCCAGATCGAATACCTGTAGCGCCCCGTCTCATTGCTCTCACCAGTCCCCTTGTGGCTTCCCCTGAAAACGTCCTCGATCATGAATTGCCCCGTCGTGCGCTTCGCGCGACGGGGCAATTCGATCTGCGGATTGTTTTCAGGGGAAGCCCCAAGGGGGCCTGCGCAGCCTCGACAGGATAGTCGCATTCACTGATTTAATCTTGTGCTCCAACGGAGCCACAGACGAGAGGCCTTCGCGCTGCGGAATAATTTTGAGGGGAACACCCCGACCATCCCTGCGTTTACCTTGCTGAGGATGTCTACAGGGACCCACGCTTTGAAGGGGCGCCGGGCAGATAGGGGCTTTTTAGGTTACATAATAAACTGTTAATCTATGCTACTATTTAACTAGGCATCGCAGTATGGAGGTGGTCAAAGTGTTACGCACACTCAAAGCTTCGTTTTTCCTCTCGATACTTTTGATATTACCGATATGTTTCTCGTTTAGCCCTTCGACTGCTTATGCTGCAGAAAGCGATGCTGTCGCAATTTCTGGCGCAACCCAAGATTTTGATTTAACGAAAGGTCCCGAGCAGTCTCATCAAATCAAGCTTAAGGATGGGACCGTTGCAGTAATAGGAATTAAAAAAACCAATGAACCCAGCCTGATATGGGACAGTTACTACAACAACGCATCTGGAACTTGGACTATCTATTACAACAGTCCTTTTATTTATCGCGAATTCAAGATCAAGATAGCGAACTCGCTCATTACCAGCGCTTGGGGACAAAACTATACGACTATCGGCTGTACGGTAACTAACGAGTCCTTTATATGGAACTCGAAACAGGCGACATATCGACTCAACTATGAATCGATGGGGATGACGTCCGGTATCGCCGTGTTGCAAGCGACCATGGAAGGCAGCACGCTCCACACCTATGCAAACTAGACTCACATCAATTGAGGAAGTTCAATGATCCCAATTCCTGCACGCTCAGACATTATGATCGCTCTCGTTTTGATTCTCATCGGAGTGTTTATTTGGCGTATCTGCAAATGGGTTAAAAACAAGAAATAGTTGATAAAACGTATATGCCATTTATGCGATGCTTGGGGCCGTTAAATCGGCCCCTATTTCTATAGCTTTTCAAGCAGCAGTCACCCATTTGGAAGTCGCAATGCCATTCATACGATTTCGGCCCTTTAAGCCGCTTTCTATTGGTAGGGACTCTTGCTGGTAAGGATTGCTTACTAGATACAAACCTCGGCAATAAATTGGGTTAGGCTGCGCTGGTTTCTTTGTATTCGAAGACTGGCTCTAGAAGATCTTCGATGTTGCAGTGGAGGGCTTTTGCTATGGCTCTTACGCTTGTTACCGAAGCTTCATTGATGTTTCTCTGGCGCTGCTCGTACATTTGGATTGAGCGGAGTGATACGCCCGATTCGTATGCCAGGTCTTGCTGGGTTTTCTTAAGCCTCTTCCTTGCTAGCGCCAGTTTGGTTTGACGAGGTGTTTTCTTCGCTATATCGCAAACAAGACGCGCCACACGCTCCTCTGAGGCTTCGTGCCAGGGGTAATACATATTACACAGCGCATCGAACGGAACGGCATGCAGCAGGTCTTCGAAAGACTCGCCCAGACGCCATTGCAGATATGCCAATATCCAGCCCGTCCAATACTCCGGCGTCTTCTCAAAACGATAGGTGCGGTCCGGTATAGACCCGCTTTGATATCCCGACCTTTCGGCGATAAGTGCGAACAGCTCAACACCTGATTTTCCCGATACGACCCATGCGTTGCCGCGCTCAAACTCGCGAGCTACGCCGCTCAGGCAAAAGAGCTCAGCGATCTCGGACCCTTCCGTTCCATAGTCGTTCACGGCATAGTCAAAGCAGTCGCCAAGGTTGTTCATTGCGTCCTCGAGGTAGTAGACGGGGTACGTCCTACTCGGACCACAACTCGTTAACTCTTGGATCATCCAAATCAACCCTCCCCGCCATTAAATCCTTGATGTCGATACCTTCAGAATCAAATCCATTTACCGTGTCCAAGTACTTGCGCCGAGCGTTCTGCTCTCGCTCAAAACGCTTGGGATAAAACTCAGATCCCGAAGCCGGCTTCCAATCGCAGAATCTAATCGCCGAGAATGCGCGCTCACTCATAAGAGCATATTGAATGCCTAGATCGCCCAGGCGCATAATGCGCTGAAGTTGTCGGAGCGAAATCATGCCATTAACAAACTGCCTTGCAAAAGAAAAACACGAGTCGTCGGCACGATAGCCCCGAATAACGTCGTAAGAAGAAATATCAATCAAACAGTTATCAAGCAGAAATCGAAGTCCGTCGCGTGCTAGCGGCGTCGAGACATTAAACTCCCGTTTGTCGGCCAAAATCGCAAGCCAATTGAGGATTGAAAACTCCCCAGACTCTAAATCCAAGACCGAAAGGCCATCTAAATCAAGTTCATATCGATTTGCAATGCCATCCGACTCGGTCCGGCATGCCCATTCCATCGCCATTTCTTCATGTGGCGTGCAATAAAACCCGCGCCCATAGTCATTGAATTGTCTGCATTTATCCAACGACGGATGCTCGACAACAACCTCCGACCCGTGCCAAAGCTCCATATCGACCTCCAAACAAAAATATCATCCCAGTGATAGTGTAGCAATAACTATCACTGAGGTGATATAGATAGATGCAAACTATTGCCTGCCAAGAGCCCTTATTAGAGGCAAGCCTCGGCGATGCGGCGCTTGAGTTCGTCGATGCCGGTGCCGGTTTGGGAGCTTGTGATGATTACGTTCTCGGCCGGGACGTTGAGTTGCTTTTTGATGGCTGCTGCCTGGCGGGCCTGCTGGGTGCGGCTGAGCTTGTCGGCCTTGGTGAGGCAAACGATAAAGTTGAACTCGTTGCCCTGCAGGTAGTCGATCATGTCATGGTCGAGCTTACTGGGGTCGTGGCGAATGTCCACCAGCGATACAACCAGGTTAAAGCTGCGCTCCGAGTCGAAGAAGTCGCCGATGAGCTCGGCCCAGCGGTCACGCTCGGCCTTGGAACGACGGGCGAAACCATAACCCGGCAGGTCGACGAAGTGCACGTCGTCAGCCTCAAAGAAGTTGATGTTGCTCGTCTTGCCCGGTGTGCTCGAGACCTTGACGAGGTTCTTGCGGCCAAAAAGCTTGTTCATGATCGACGACTTGCCCACGTTGGAGCGGCCGACGAAGCTCACCTCGGGGCAGGTGGACTCGGGAATCTGCGAAACCTTGCCATAGCTGGCAACGAACTTGGCAAGCTGGTAGTTAATGGAATCGGCCATGGACACTCCTTGGTCGTAGGTTCTTACAAAAGAGCGCGCTAATAAATAGCAGCGATACGGCGAACGATATCGAGCGTAATGCCACTCGCGGTACGGGCATACTCGATCAGGTCGAACTCGCGGTCGCAAATCGCATCGTACGCCTCGTCACAATTATCGCTGATAGCGCGCAACACCAGGCAATCGACACCATTTTTAGTTGCGACATGGGCAATCGCCGCGCCCTCCATGCCGACACAATCGGCATGCGTCGCCTCGATAGCGTCGTTGCGCATGGCGGCGCCCGTCACAAAACGGTTGCCCGTGGCAATCGTGCCGACCAGGAACTGCTTTGCGCCCTCGTTCGAGGCGGCTGCATTTATCGAAGCGTTAACAAAGCCACGCTCGGAAAGCACATCGGCAGCAATATCAACCAGCGCAGGCGTCGAGCCAAACTCCTCGAGCCCCGGTGCAGACTCGGCGATAAGCGCGGTATCGGTATCCAGATAGCGTAGGCATTTGCCGATAACCACGTCGTCGATATGGAGCTTGGGGTTTAAACCGCCCGCGATACCCGAGAGCACAACGGCCTGCGGGGCATATTTACTAATGAGATGCTGTGTTGCGGCGGCGGCATTCACCGTGCCCATACCCGCCGTTGTGGCGACAATCGACAGACCGTCGAGCCCGCCGGTCACAACGTTCAAGCCCGCCTCCTGTACCATGCAAGCGTTACTCAACTCTTCCTTAATCTGCATGATCTCTTTTTCGAGTGCGCCGATAATCGCGATGGTAGCCATGCCATTCCCCAAACCTATACGAAATTCTCAACCACGGTATGGTACCAGCATTTTGTTTGACCTCGTCAAACGAACACGCTAGGCCAGTGCAGCTCGCGTATCAAACAGAGCCTTTGCAATCGCAGCCGTAACCTCGCTCGAGCGGTCGCTCCACGGCATCGATGTCATGACGCTCATGACATAGGTACGGCCATTGATGTCGATAAGGCCCGCATCGCATGTCGAATAGCAACCATCCTCGCTAATCCAGCCTGCCTTGTTGCGCACCAAGGCTTGGTCGTCCGCAATGCCATCACGGATAAATGAGCGCGATGTTGATGACAGCAGTTCAGATAACCACTGGGAGGTCTCACTGCCCCTGCTCAAATACTCACTCATCTCGCGCCACAACTTGGCCGAGGTGCGCGGGCAATAAGTGGGAAAATCACTCATCGGATCGAGTGCGGTATCGTAATCGATGCCAAGACCGACAATCCAATCCTCGTAACCGACACGGTCAAACGCCGCGCGTAACGCAATAAACGAATCGTTGTCCGAATTAACGACCGAGGCCTCGATGAGTTCGCGAACCGTCAGCCAGCCCATACTGTAGCCGCCATAGGTGCCCAGAGTATCATCGAGCGATACTTGCCCTGTCTCGACCAGGGATTCACAGACGTAGAGCACATAGAGCGCCTTATAACTACTCGCACCGTAAACCTCGACATCGGCGTTATACGTCACGCCCTTGCCACTTGACAGGTCGTAGAACACCACGCCCACATCGCCCAATTCCTTGGCCTGATCAAGGGCATCTTGGAGCGCGGCGAGGCCCTCATCCTCCAGGGCGGGGATCTGGTCATCAACCAATGAGAAGGTCTGCACGGTATCGCCTGAGGGAATATCGTTAAAGTCCGCCTTCGAAAGCCTCGTCTTAAGGCTCGCTGTCGACAGGGTTTGACTTGCGGTGGCTTTAGATTCAGAGCCCTTTTTGTTTTGCGTCTGTACCGTTGACGCATCTGAGTGTGCCATTCGCTCCGACGCGTAGGTTTTGGCGGTAATTCCGAGGATAATAACCGCCAACGTTAACATCCCAATGGCGGCAATCTTCGTCACGCGGATGCGAGCGTCGGCAAGGCCACGCGAAGACGTGCCCTTCGTCTCATATCTGCTGCTATGCTGCGGCACATACTCGTCCCGCGATGCGTTGTTTCGCACGTGGTCTCCTGACTGCTACCGTTCATATACGAGCAGCATAATACCGAGCAGGCATTTCTTTCCAAAGATATTCAGCAGCGTTTAAGGTGTCTTTAAAGAAACCACAAGCGTATTTATCCAAATGGCACGATTCTGTTGCGCATCTCTGTCCAAAACGCAGTTGCGGTGGAATAGTTCCTATTTGGGCGGCATAAGCCGAAAAACAAGAACTATTCCACCGCAACTTGACGGGGCTCTTTGGCAATCAACTTGGTGCCCAGGGGCACTCATTTGTCCCCAATGAGTGCCCTTGGGGGCGAAAATGGCTCGCTAGCCGATGGCGTTTTTGAGTTCCGCGCGGCGCTTTTTCATACCCGTCATGACGGCGTTGCGCAGCTCGGGCATGCGCGCGGTATCCATCTGTGGAACGCCCTCGAGCTTATAGGGAATGCCCAATTGCTCGTACTTGACGACACCCATCGTGTGATACGGCAGCATTTCCAGGCCCACCACGTTGTGCCATGGAGCGATGAGGCGACCGAGTTTCTCGCACTCCTCTACCGTGTCGGTAATGCCCGGCACCACCACGTGACGGATAACGACCTTGATCTTGCGACGTGCAAGCTCATCACCAAACGCCAGGATGCGTGCGGGATCGCAACCGGTCAGCTTTTTATGCTCGACCGGGTCGGCATGCTTAATATCGAGCAGTACCATGTCGGTCTCGTTGAGCACGGCATCGAACTTCTCGGGATGCTGGGGGTCGAAGGCGTAGCCACAGCTATCCAGGCAGGTATGTACACGACCATCGGGGTTGTTGTGCATTGCACGGAACAGGTCGGCCAAAAACTCGGGCTGCAGAAGTGGCTCGCCGCCCGAAACCGTAATTCCGCCGCTGCGGTAGAACTCATGGTTGCTCTGGAACTCGTCCATAAGGTGCTCGACGGTCACCATCGTGCCGCCGTTGACCGACCAGGTATCGGGATTGTGGCAATACGCGCAGCGCATGGGACAGCCCTGAACAAACACCACAAAGCGGATGCCGGGTCCATCGACCGTTCCCATCGTCTCGATTGAATGCACGCGGCCAAGGGCAAACGCAGAGTCCTCGGGACGAGCGTCCACACCCTCAAGCGTCATTTCTGCCATTCGCGCTACCTTGCCTCTCCTTGGATGCAACCAATTAAAATGCCAGAGCCATTCTAGCCCATACGCATGATGGCGAAACGGTTTAGCAGTGAATTGGGCTGTCCTATTTGACCCTACGCAAGAGCGGCTGGAAGGTTATCGCAACCCGCCCGACGCCGAGGCAATAGATATCGATAGACACCAGGCCTTACGCCTTGAGCGTGAGCACCGCGCCGAAGGCGGTCGGGCCGCAATGGCTCGAGATGACGCCGCCGACCTGAGTCCAGGTAATGTCCTTAAAGCCCAGGTCGTGCGCATAGACTTCCATGTCGTCGCGCAGCTCCTCGGAAAGACCTACCGAATATGCCAAGCCAATGTGCGAGTAGTCGATCTCGCCCTTGGCAACCATGTGGTCAATAAAGGCGCGGGCGCATTTGAGCATAGAACCGCGAAACTTCTTGGTTGCCACGAACTTGCCGCCCGTCACCTCAATGCAGGGCTTGATCTTGAGCAGGTGGGCACCGAGGAATGCCACGTTGGACAAGCGACCGCCCGCCTTAAGGAAGGCAAGGTCCGTAGGAACAAAGCCCAGCAGCACGCGGTCCATGACGGAGTTCGTAAATGCAAAGATCTCGTCGACGGTGGCATCGGGGTGAGCCTCGATGTATTTGGCGGTCTCGACGACAACGAGCGACTGGCCCACCGAGACAAAGCGCGTGTCCATGGAGTAGACGTAGTCGCGACCCTTGGCGGCAATCTTCGATGATTGATGCGAGCAGGTCGTGGCCTCGGAGTACGCAAGATGCAGAATGGTCGCATCGGGCTGCTCGGCATGGATACGGTCGTACACGTGAGCAAAATCCGCGGGCGCGCAGCCGCTGGTCTTGGGCATTACGCCAAACTCGTTGCAGCGTGAATAAATCTCGAGCGGATCGATCGAACCGTCTTCGACGGTCTCGTCACCAATCGTGACATGCATAGGCACGCGCACGATGCCGTAGCGCTCGCAGAGCTCCGGCGTCACATCCGAACCAGACTCAACCACGATTACGTACTTGCCCATTCTTATCACGACCCATCTCGACATTGACTTTTCAATACATGGCACGCACCGGCGCACTGTTGCACAACGGCGTCCAAGCGCCAAAGAGACGCCGTCCCTTGCGCACAACAAAGGACAGCGTCTCCCTGGAAAACTCCGTGCTTATCTGAGATTCTACACGGTTAATTAAGGAGTGTTACTTACTCCGCAAACGGTCGCTATACGCGATAAACGGTAGTTCGCTGCGGCAACTGCGACACATTCCGCCCAACAAGTCCAATCGTGCTCCATGCACGGTTAATGAGCGAGGCGGTAGAAATCCATCGACGCCACACCCTCGGCGTGCAGCTCCATCGCCGGAACCGCCGGCGAATAGGTACGGCTCGTAAGTGCTGCCTCGCCACCGTTGGCAAAAATCTCGACCATCGTAGTGTCCGAAAGAACGCGCAGGTCGCGAAGCTCGCTGAGCTCGATCAACCTCTGGTCGCGCCCATAGCCTTCGTCACCCATGTCGAGGGTAAGCATCCCGTCCGCATAACGCACATAGACGCCCTTTCGAATCTCGAGCTCGACCATCTTGGCGCCCTCGCAGGAAACCACAACATCAAACAGGCGTCCCGGCTCCTCAACGGTTTCACCGCCTGTCGCGCGAACGCAGTCGCCACGCATTCTCTCAATCTCGTGCGCCGGCCGCTGGCAGAGCTTACCGCCGCGCATGCTCAGCTCTCTCGGCACCGTCAACGCGCACTGCCACCCGCGCGCCACCGTCGGGCTTTCCGCCGTCGCATCGGGGCAACCCGACCATCCGATCATCAAACGCCGACCTGCAGCATCCTCAAAGGACTGCGGGGCATAGAAATCAAAGCCTGCATCGACCATCGGAGGCATGTCCTGCCCGGCGATCTTAAAGCTCGGCGCCTCCCAATCGGCCTCGATGGAAAACCACACGCACTGGTGCGGATTGCGGTAACGCCAACCATCGGCGGGCACGCCCTGCGGACAGCAGACGAGAATAAGCTCGCCATCAAGCTCAAATAGATCGGGGCACTCCCACATAAAGCCAAACTTCTCGCCCAGCTCAATGCGCGTCGCATAGCTCCAGTCCTCTAGATTCCGCGAGGTATAGACAAGCACGCAGCCACGATTGTCTTTCGTACGAGCGCCGAGAACCATGTAGTAGATACCGTCGTGTTCAAGGATCTTGGGGTCGCGCACGTGCGTACCGATATCCTCGGGGTAATCGACCGGCCCAACAGCTATGCGCTTCTCGCCCAATTCGTCGGGATTCTCGGCAACCATATGAATCTGATTTTGCTCACGGCCCGTCAACACGTAGTCGTAATCATCACGGTCAAAATGCTTAACGTTGC
This sequence comes from uncultured Collinsella sp., assembly GCA_902470765.1. GTDB lineage: Bacteria > Actinomycetota > Coriobacteriia > Coriobacteriales > Coriobacteriaceae > Collinsella. Next base: position 14,712 of record CABRHW010000015.1, on the reverse strand, counting down.
CGGTATAGAAGTAGTGAATCTTGCCATCACGTACAAAGGCAGAACCAGAATACGCTCCACTCGAATCCAAATCGGAATCGGGGAACAACACGGGGCCGTGATTCTCGTACGTCACAAAATCCTTTGTCGTCAGATGGTTCCAAAGCACTGGACCGCCATGCGCAGCATCGAACGGATCGTATTGATGATAGATGTGATATGTATCACCAATCTGAACCAAACCGTTGGGGTCGTTGAGCCAGCCAAGCTCAGGCTCCACATGGAACAAAAGCCTATCGGGGTCGGACGCGATGCGAGCCGCCGTCTCATCCTGTCCAGCTCGCCACTGCTCATAGTCCGCACGCATCACCTTGTTTTTTTGATTAAACATCGCCATTGACCTTCTCGTCTATGGGAAAGGACGCTCGACTCACACGAGCCGAACGCCCTTCCTCAAATGGACTTATCCTCAGATTACGCTGAACGGCTCAACTAGAAGCTGACATCGAAGCCAGCGCCAGCGCCCTCTTCATCGGTGGTCGGAACGCCCTTTGCCTTGTTGTAGGCAAAGATCAAGACGATCGGCACGATAAAGGCGATGAGATTGCCAGCCACATACCACACGAGCGTCTCGGGCGTGACGATGAGCAGGCCAAGCACGCCGGTCAGACCCTGACCGATAGCGCGCACCTCAAAGAGCTTTACGAAGGCACCGCCGCAGCCTGCACCGATGCATGCGCAGATGAACGGAATGATCGAGTAGCGCATGTTTGCAGCGAAGATAGCGGGCTCGGAGATTCCGACCAGCGTCGGGATAAAGGACGACATGCAGATGTTGCGCTCTTTGGAATGCTTCTTGTGAATGAGGTACATGCCGATGGCGCCGCCGCCCTGGGCGATGATGGAAACCGACCAGATTGCCTGGATGTAGTTGAAGCCAGTCGTGGCAACGAGGTTTGCCTCGATACCCTGGATGAACTGATGCGTACCGGTAACGACGAGCGGCTGCAGGAATGCGGCAAAGACAAAGGCACCGAAGACGCCCATCCTGTTGTACAGGATATCGATTACGCCGGCGAGGACGTCGCCGATTAGGTTACCGAGCGGGCCGAACACGGTGAACAGGGCGACGTTAGCAAGAATCAGGGTAACGGTCGGGACAAAGACGAACGAAACGACCTCGGGAATGTACTTCTGGGCAATCTTCTCGACCTTGGCCATAAACCAGGCAGTCAGGATTGCAGGGAACACGCCGCCCTGGAAAGCAACCATGGGAATGGAGAGCGGACCAAAGTTCCAGTACTCAGCACCCGTCGGGTCCATAACGAACGTGTTGCGGTTCATAAGGCTCGGGTGAACCATGACGATACCGACGAGGATGCCCAGAATCGGGTTACCGCCAAAACGCTTCACCGCGCTGTACATAACCAGAACAGGCAGGTAGTCAAACGTGGTGGCGATAATGGCAAAGAAGCTTGCGAGGTTCTTGAGGAACTCGCTGTGGTCGGCAAGGCTGCCCTCCATGCCAAAGAGGCCGTTGGCAACGATCAGCGACTTAAGGCCGATGATGATAGCAGCGCCGACGAAAGCGGGAATGATGGGGATAAAGATGTCCGAGAATACCTTGAGGACCGAGAAGAACTTGCCCTTCTTGTCCGCCTCGGCGCCCTTGACCTCGGAAGCGCTGATCTCCTTAACGCCCGTCAGAGCCATAAACTCATCGTAGACCTTGTTGACGGTACCGGTACCGAAGATGATCATGAGCTGGCCGCTGTTGTACAGCACGCCCTTGACGCCATCGATGTTCTCGAGCTCGGCCTTGTTGTACTTGCTCGTATCCTTGAGCACCAGACGCAGACGTGTAACGCAATGCGTGGCGCCCTCGATGTTCTCCAGACCGCCGACGTTATCGACGACTTGCTGAGACACTACTTTGTAGTCCATGTTCCTCTCCATTCCTTTACGAAATCATAAGACGTTTTGATGCCATTACAGAGACGCGATCGTTGCATTTGCGCACTTAAGCGTACCGTCGGTGACCGTCAGCGCCACACCCTGGCCCTGCTTATTGCAGAATCGAGCGTTAAGCGCAACATCATCGACAAAGATAGTCGCGATATCGTCGTCGACGACTAGGCGCACATGGTGAGTGCCCTCGCCCTTAAAGAACAACGGACGCTCGAGGCCCATGTTGTTGACCTGGAACCACGGATACTGGGGGGCCGCCGTAAACTCGAGCTTGCCCTCGCGCAGGTTGGCGCGGAACTCATAGGCAAGACCGGACTCGGCGTCCTCGGCAAGCTTCACCGAGAAGCCGGCAGCGTCACCGGCGAGCTCGATGTCGGCGTCGAGCATATAGGTGGAGCCGGCATCCGCGGCGAGCACCTGCTCGACCTTGCCCGACTCGCAGGAAAGCTCAAAGGCCTCGACTGCCTTAGCCTCGCCAAAGGCGCCAAGCATGCTGTCGGGGAGCTTGGTGCCGAGCGTTCCGTCGGCACGCTGAACGATCTCGAGAGGCATAAAGGTGCCACCCCACAGGTAAGAGCTGGGGTCGCCGCCCTCGTCACGCGTAGGAACCCAACCAAAGAGAACGCGGCGCTCGCCATCAAATGCGGTACGCGCGGCATAGTACGCGCGGCCATCGAAGGAATCGTCCGCAGGAGTGATCCAAGGACCGTTGATGGAGCGAGACATGCGGTAACGGGTCTTGTTGCCATCACTGTACTCGGAGAACACCAGATACCACCAGTCGCCCATCTTAAAGAGATCAGGCATCTCGAACATGGTGTACAGGCCCGGATTCCACCAGTCGCCCTGGAACTCCCAGGTATCCAGGTCCTTGGAGGTGAACTTGACCAGACGACCGGTCATCAGACGCTTGTCCTCGCCCACACGCGTGCCGAGGATGAGCATGTACTCTTCGTTCTCCTCATCCCAAAGCACAAAGGGATCGCGCCAGTTGCGGTCATCGTAACCCTCCTGGGGCGGAAGCAGCGTCTCGGCGATGTTCTTCTCCCACTTGACGGCGTCGTCACTCGTTGCGTGAAGAAGAACCTGCTTCATCAAGCGTGCCTTGACCTTATCGCGATTGCAACCAGTGTAGAGCGCATGGTACTTGTCGCCCACCTTAAACACCGTGCCGGCATAAACATACTGGTCGACTTCCTCGTCGCCGCCACGCTCAAGGCTCTCGCCAAAGTCTTTGTAATTGACGAAGTCCTTGGTTGTCGCGAGTGCCCAGCCAAACGGCTCTCCGAAAGGTCCGGGGTTTCGCGTGTCACGCTGATGATAGAGATAGAACGTGCCGTCCTCGCCGTACGGCATGATGTCGCCTACCCAAATTCCCTCAGGCTGGTAATACACCTTGTGCATCCGAGACTTCCTTTCTCACGAGATACTAACTCGGTACAACTGCAAGATATGTCAATCGTTTTCATATGTCAAACGTTTTCACACCAATACGTCTTTTCGCAGTTCCAGTCGTCGGCAAACGGTTGACATATGCCGGCGAACGGTCATCAGAGGTGTTTGAGGGATTCTTTTGGCACGGGATGAACTACGCGGTTTTGCCCTCAATGAGTTCAACGGGGAGCTTGATATTCGATTCGGGCTTTTCACCGTTAACAAGAGCGATGATGGATTGCGCCGCGAGCTCACCGATGCGATCGATATCTTGGCGTACGGTTGTTAAGTCAGGCATAAACGTCATGGTGCGGCGGGCACCATCCGCGCCCACGACCTTAATATCGTCCGGAGCACTCAAGCCGCGCTGCTTCATCACGTTGAGGCAGATGGCCGCCATCGTGTCGTCTCCCGCAAAGATGCCGTCAATATCGGGGTTCTCATCGAGGATCTTTGCAACGACCGCACTCTTTTCGTCGTCGGACTTAACGAACTCGACCTCACGGACAAGCGCGGGCAAACCAGCCTGCTCCACAACATCGTGGTAGGCATCGGTACGCTTATTGGCAGGCATACGCATACGGCTATTGTTGCGCAGGCACAAGATGCGCGAACACCCGTCATCGATCAGGCGACGCGTGGCAAGTTCGCCGATGCTATAGCTGTCGCTCGCAATCTGAACAGAGGCTTCGCCAAGGTCGCAGTCGATACCAACCAGACTCAAGCCCATCTCGGCATACGCCTCGGCACCGATATTAAGCGAGTTGACGATGACGCCATCAACCATATTGCGTCGAAGCATGTCGATATAAGAGCGCTCAAGCTCGGGTCGATTGGCGCTATTGCACAGCAGCATCTTAAAACCGTTTTCGGCCAGGGTATGCTCAATGACTTGAACCACTTGGGCATGAAACGGACTGCTGACATAGGGGACGATCATACCGATAAGATTCAGGCGACCGTTGAGCATGGCACGAGCGATATCGTTGGGCGTATAGTTGATGCGCTTCATCGCGGCATGGACCTTATCGCGGGTCTCTTGGCTAATATAGCCACGATTATTAAGCACACGAGATACCGTAGTAGGCGAAACCCCCGCCACCGCCGCAACTTCCTTGATGCCAGGCTTAGCCGTATCCTTAGAACGAGCACTCTCGCGAGCCATAGCACCCTCCCCCATCAACATGTCATACGTTTACATACGAACAAAGCATACCCCAACAAGAGCGGGAAGACGGTAACAGTACAAGTAAGTAAACGACTTATCCAAATAATTAGGAGAGTTCCGCCTAAAGGGTGACTACACAGGACCCAGCCAGGGCTGTTTGGGCTACCTCCCAAAACATTCCGCAGGACGCAAAGAGGCTCGCCGCACAAAGTGCGCGGCGAGCCTCTTTGCATGTCCGAGGACGTTTTGGGAGGTAGCCCAAACAGCCCCGGCAATCCTGCAGGAGTTAAACCCCTTTAGAACTTGTCGTGGAAGGTACGGGAGATGACCTCGTCCTGCTGCTCCTTGGTGAGCGTGTGGAAGTTCACGGCATAGCCGGAAACGCGGATGGTCAGCTGCGGGTACTTCTCGGGGTGAGCCTGAGCGTCGAGCAGCGTCTCACGGTTGAAGACGTTGATGTTCAGGTGGTGGCCACCCTTCTCGGCGTAAGCGTCGAGCATGTGGACCAGGTTATCGGCCTGGGTCTCGGAAACTTCAGAAACCTTCATAATGTGTCTCCTTCGATTAATAGGCGCCGGCCGAAACCGGCGCGCTAATCAGTAATCGTTATTGTTAGTATAGCACTAACAATAGTTACTCGCCCAGCTGATCAAGGTCGATATCGCCAAAAAACACCTGGTCCTCCTTGCCGAGCGCACTCGGGATGATGGAGAAGGTGTTGGAGATGCCGTCCTGAGCATCGCGGAACGGGAGCTTGGAAACCGAAGACAGCGAAGCGATGGCGCCGTGGCTATCGCGCTTGTGCATGGGGTTAGCACCCGGGGCGAACGGCTGGCCAGCCTTGCGGCCGTCGGGCGTGGAACCGGTCTTCTTACCGTACACGACGTTGGAGGTAATGGTCAGAACCGAGGTCGTGGGCACGGAGTTGCGGTAGGTGTCGTTCATGCGGATGTACTCCATGAACTGGTGCACAACGTCATGAGCGATCTGGTCGACGCGGTCGTCGTCGTTACCGTACTTGGGGAAATCGCCCTCGGTCTCGAAGTCGACGATGATGCCGTTCTCGTCACGGACGGGGTGGACCTTGGCGTACTTGATGGCGGACAGGGAGTCGGCCACGACGGAAAGGCCAGCGATGCCCGTAGCGAACCAGCGATGCACGTGCTTGTCGTGCAGAGCCATCTGGATGCGCTCGTAGCAATACTTGTCGTGCATGTAGTGAATGATGTTCAGCGAGTTGACGTACACGCCAGCAAGCCACTTCATCATGTCATTGTACTTGGCCACAACGTCGTCGTAATCGAGCGTGTCACCCTCGACAGCGCGGTACTTGGGGCCGACCTGCTTCTTGGAAACCTCGTCAACACCGCCGTTAAGTGCGTACAGCAGGCACTTGGCCAGGTTGGCACGGGCGCCGAAGAACTGCATCTCCTTGCCAATGCGCATGGAGGACACGCAGCAGGCGATGCCGTAGTCGTCGCCGTGGTAAACGCGCATGAGGTCGTCGTTCTCGTACTGGATCGAGGAGCTGGCGACAGAAGTCTTGGCGCAGAACTTCTTGAAGTTCTCGGGCAGACGGGTCGACCACAGAACGGTCATGTTGGGCTCGGGGCTGGTGCCCATGTTCTCGAGCGTGTGCAGGTAGCGGTAGCTCATCTTGGTAACGAGCGTACGGCCGTCAACACCCATGCCGCCGATGGACTCGGTGACCCACTGCGGATCGCCAGTAAACAGGGCCTGGTACTCGGGGGTACGGGCAAACTTGACCATGCGGAGCTTCATGATGAAGTGATCCACGAACTCCTGGATCTGCTCCTCGGTGAAGGTACCGTTGGCAAGGTCGCGCTCAGCGTAGATGTCGATGAACGTGGAGGTACGGCCGATGGACATAGCGGCGCCGTTCTGCTCCTTGACGGCAGCGAGGTAGGCGAAGTACATCCACTGGATGGCCTCCTGCGTGTTGGTAGCAGGGTTGGAAATATCGAAACCATAGGTCTCGGCCATCATCTTGAGCTCGCCGAGGGCGCGGATCTGCTCCTGCAGCTCCTCACGGTCGCGGATGTTGTCGGCGGTCATGACCGTCGGGGTGGAAGCCTTCTGGGCCTCCTTGTCCTTGATCAGGTAGTCGACACCGTACAGGGCAACACGACGGTAGTCGCCGATGATGCGGCCGCGGCCATAGCCATCGGGCAGACCGGTGATGATGTGAGCCGAGCGGCAAGCACGCATCTCGGGGGTGTAAACATCGAAGACGCCGGCGTTGTGGGTCTTGCGCTCGAAGGTGTAGCGCTCGACAACGTTCTCGTCGACCTTGTAGCCGTGCTGGCTGGCAGCCTGGCAAGCGATGCGGATACCGCCGTTGACGTGCAGAGCGCGCTTGAGCGGCTTGTCAGTCTGGAGACCGACGATGGTCTCCTTCTCGCGGTGGGCGTTATCGATGTAGCCAGCGGGGTGGCTCACGATACCCGTAACGGTCTTGGTGTCCATATCGAGGACACCGCCCTGCTCGCGCTCCTTAAGCAGCAGGTCGAGAACCTCGCCCCACAGCTCCTTGGTACGCTCGGTCGGGCCGGCGAGGAACGACTCGTCGCCCTCATAGGGGGTGTAGTTCTTCTGGATGAAGTCTCGGACGTCAACCTCTCCCGTCCAAATGCCTTCTTTGAAGCCTTCCCATGCCTCCTGCATTGTGTAACCACGCTCCTAGTTACGTGTAATGCGGCGCTCTCTCACACCGCTGCTTATTGAATTCTTGAATTTTCGGTTTGCACTACCGGCTTCTTCCGTTCTTCATCACACGTTGGTGCAGGGAAAAACGTTTGTCCACCTTGGAACTGCAACCCAAAACCCAAGATTTCACCCGTTTGAGAAGGATAACATAGCGACCTTCTCCATCTGGGCTGTTATATGTTTCTTTTTTTATATCATAAGGGCGTTTTTTACAAACCCGCAGGAAATGCGAGCGCGAACAACTACCGTTCACCGATTTGTATGTTATTTTTCCTTGCCTTTGTACGACGTTCGCTCTAGCTGTTATGCCAGCTTTAGCAGGGTAAAGTGTCACAGAGACCCTACAGAAACTGCAGGGCGGCCACGGGATCCCCCGTGGCCGCCCTGTGGCGTGACTAGTTTTTAGCTTTGATTGCCGCTTGGCATTAGGCGGCTGCGGAGGCCTTGTCGGTCGTTGCCTTGCTGTGACCCTGGCCCTCAAAATGCTTGTAGCACCAGCTGGTGACCAGCGGGGTCAAAATAGCCGTCACGATTGCGCAGGCAGCAACCTGTGCCGTAGCCGTCGCGAGCACGGCGCCACCGTACATGGCCCCGTTGACGCTTGCCATGGCAGCAGGCGTGGCCACATTGGCTCCGGCGCAGCTCGAAATGGCCGCACCTGCGACACCCGTACCACCCGTGAGCTTATCGACCGCGATGACGGGAATTGCAAAGACCACCGAGCAGATCACGCCGAGCAGAATGCCGGGAAGACCGCCATTGATGAGCTGGCCAAAGGTCATGGTCGAGCCCATGGCAAAGAAGACGAGCACGATGATGGCGGAAAGTGCCGGTGCCATCATCTTCTTAAAGCTCGGGAACAGGTTGCCCAGAATAATGCCGACGACGATCGGCAGGATGGCGCCCACGAGCGACCAGCCGATCGGGGCCTGACCGGCAGCGCCGAGCACGATCATCGTGACCGGAGGGCCGACAACCAGCGTGGTGATGGCGACGGCGCCACGCTCGGCCTCATTGCCCATGGTGCCCATCAGACCAGCGTACATAGCGTTGTTGGCGCCGGTGCAAGCCGCCAGCATCACCATGGCAGAGATGCCAAACAGGTTGTCGTTGAACACATAAAGGATGAGCAGCGACACGGCAACGACCACGATCTGCTTGACGGCGATGATGATGGCGCCGCGTGCAGCGGCGGCAGGAGCACTCTTAAACGAAATCGTCGTACCGACGATGAGCAAAAAGGCACCCACGAGCGGGCCTGCACCCTGCTGGGTCATGCCAAGCGTAAAGCTGCCGAGCGTTTTGAACAGGTCGGGGAATAGCGTGTTGAGCAGGCAGCCCAGCAAAAGCGGCACCAAAATATTGGCACCCGGGATGGAGGACATCTTAAAAAACGGCTCCTTTGCCGCCGGCGCCTCCACCGCAGTCGATTCACTCATTTATATCTCCTTTTGATGCGTGCGACACGCGGCCACACACTCCTGTGCCAGAAAGAAGGCGACGGTCCCGAGTCGCAGGAGCCGTCGCCGAATAATCGTCGCGGGGTATTACCCATCCAGAACGATGCCACCGTCGCAGTCACCGATCTCGCCGTTAACGAAGCTAGCGAGGTCGGAAGCAAAGAAGAGCACCATCTGCGCAGGCTCGCTTGCCTGGGCGGCGCGGCCCAGAGGAATACCGTTGATGATGCGCTGAGAGTTCTCGTCAGAGAGAATCGAGGTCATATCGGTAAGGGTGAGCGACGGGCATACAGCGTTGCAGCGGACGCCGAACTTACCGCCTTCCTTGGCGACTGCCTTGGTTAGACCGTTGACGCCGGCCTTGGAGCTCGCGTAGGCCGCAGTGCCGAGCAGGCCGCCGCCGATCTTGCCGGCAACAGAGCTCACGTTGACGATAGTGCCGGCATGGGCCGCCTTAAAGTGCGGGTACACGGCATTCATCATGGTAAAGGTACCGTTGAGGTTGATGTCGATGGTACGACGCCACTCGGTGTCATCGATCTCATCGAACTTCTTGGTGCTGATGACGCCAGCGCAGTTAATCAGGATGTTGGTTTGCGGCAGGTCCGTAAAAATCTGCTCGACAGTCTCGCGCGCCTTGGGTGCATCGGCGACATCGAGCTGATAGAACTTGTTGCCCTCGCCAAGCTCGGCCACCGCGGCCTCGCCCTTAGCAGCGTTCCTTGCGATGAGCGCGACATGTCCGCCGCCCGCGACGATGCCCTTGGCGATCTCGAGGCCAATGCCCTGAGTGCCGCCCGTGACAATCGCGGTCTTGCCCGTGAAGTCAAATGCCATGACTCCATCCCCCTTTATATAAGGTGTCTCCTCGCGGGAAGTTGGAGCATCGCACGTGGCGATTATATGAGTCCCAGTCGTCATGGTGGTGACAACCCCTCGCCTAACCGCGGGCATAATAGTTCTTTGAAACGCTTCAGTAATTGAATGATTTTAAGTCTTTATGCGCTCTTTATATTGCCCACTGTATGAGGCCCGCGTATGGGGGTATCATCTTCCACCGAAAATAGTTTCTAGTGTTAGGGGTTTTCGGTGAAAGATACCGATTTCCATGAGCTTGGTCGTCAGCTCTTAACTGAGTTTGGCAGCATGCATCAGCGTATTTCGCGCTTTGCGGACAAAGCTCTCGGCGGCGAGATGGCCGTCATGCGCGCCCTCATGCGCGCCGGCGGCTCGCTCACGCCGAGCGAACTCGCAGATCGCGCCTGGGTCTCGAGCGCCCGTATCGCCAATATCCTGCGCGCCCTCGAGGCCAAGGGCTGGGTCGAGCGCGAGCACTCAAAGACCGACCGTCGTCGCGTACACGTCACGGTGACCGACAAGGGATTCCAGGTCATCGAAATCAAACGTCGGGAATTCGAGGACCGCACCGCGGCCTTCCTCGAGCAGCTTGGCGAAACAGATACCCAAGAGATGGTGCGCCTTCTAAGACGTGCCAACGAAATTATCGACCGCAATCAAGAAAGGAGAGATGCCGAGTGAGGATTCTCAAGCTCTTTAAAAAGCATATCCTGGCACTGCTCGCAGCTATCGTACTCATCGTAATCAGCTGCAACGCCGATCTGGCGCTACCTACGTATATGAGCGACATCGTCGACGTGGGTGTGCAGCAAGGCGGTATCGCCTCGCCCGTACCTGACACCATCCGTGCCGAATCGCTCGACGACCTCGAACTCTTTATGAGCACCAAGGACGCCAAGGCTGTGGAGGCCGTGTTTAGCAAGGCGGACAATAACGGCATTCGAACGTACAAGGGCACCGAGGAGGAGCGCGCCGACGGCGGCAAGATTGCCGACATCATGAGCCTGCCCGAGACTGTCGTCCTTTCGTTCAACCAGGGCATCGATGCCAACTCCATGGGCGACATGACCGGCGCATCTACCGAGGCAAGCGATGGCGGCGCCGCTCAGGCCATGCCCACCCCCGAGCAGATGGCGGCGATGACGCCCGAGCAGCTCGCCGAGATGCAGCAGAAAGCCGCAGCGGCGCAGAACATGCAAAAGCAGATTGATGCCGACGGCGGTAAGATCACCATGAAGGGTCTGCGTCTAGGCGTTGAAGGCGGCCTAATCGACCAGGGCAAGCTCGTGGAGGGCGCCAACGATATGGCGGACAAAATGGGCTCCATGTCGGGCTCCATCGTCACGCAGCGCGCCGTGAGCTATGTACAGGACGAGTACAAGGCGCAGGGCATCGACCCCGCCGACGTGCAGAACGCCTACCTGAGCCGCATGGCGACCACGATGTTTGGGCTGTGCCTGGTATCGCTCGTCGCCACCATCCTGACCGGTGCCGTGGCTTCGCGCACCGCCTGCTCCATCGCCCGCGACCTACGCCACGAGACCTTCAACAAGGTTATGCACTTCTCGCCGGCCGAGGTGGGCAAGTTTAGCCAGGCCTCGCTCATCACCCGCTGCACCAACGACATTCAACAGATCCAGATGGCCGCAACCCTGTTTATCCGCATGTGCCTGATGGCCCCCGTCATGGGCATCGTCGCCGTCATGCGTGTCCTGGCCAACCACACCGGTCTGGAGTGGACCATCGCCGTGGCCATCATCGCGGTCTCGGCCGTCGTCGGCGTGCTTATGGGCCTCACCATGCCCAAGTTCAAAAAGATGCAGAGCTTTGTGGACCGCGTGAACCTTACCGCCCGCGAGCTGCTCGACGGTCTTATGCCCATCCGCTCGTTCAACCGCGAGGAACATGAGCTCGAGCGTTTTGACAAAGCGTCGCTCGACCTGATGACCACGCAGCTCTACACCAACCGCGCCATGAGCTTTATGATGCCGCTCATGATGCTCGTCATGAACTGCATTACCGTGCTTATCGTCTGGTTTGGCGCGCAGGGCGTGTCCGACGGCGTGATGCAGGTCGGCAACATGATGGCGTTTATCTCCTACACCATGCAGATCGTCATGGCGTTTATGATCCTCACCATGGTTTCGGTCATCCTGCCCCGCGCCGAGGTCGCAGCCGAGCGCGTGGAAGAGGTCGTCACCTGCCCCACGAGCATCAACGACCCCGCCTCGCCCAAACTGCCCGCTGCCAGCGCGCCGCGCGGCGAGCTCACCTTCCGTGACGTGAGCTTCCAGTATCCCGATGCCCGCGCCGACGTCATTAGCGGCGTAAACTTCACCACGCACGCCGGCCAGATGCTCGGCATCATTGGCTCCACGGGCTCGGGCAAGTCCACGCTCGTGCAGCTGATTCCGCGCCTGTACGACGTCACGGGCGGCAGCATTTCGCTCGACGGCGTCGATGTGCGCGACATGACCCTTTCCGAGCTGCGCCGCCGCATCGGTTATATTCCGCAGCAGGGTCGCCTGTTCTCGGGTACCGTCGAGAGCAACCTCAAGTTTGCCGGCGACATGGTGAGTGACGAGGATATGCGCCAGGCAGCACGCGTCGCCCAGGCGGAGGACTTTATCGCCGAGCGCGAGGACGGGTACGACTCCCCCATTAGCCAGGGCGGCTCCAATGTTTCGGGTGGTCAGCGCCAGCGTCTGGCCATCGCCCGCGCGTTGGCCAAAAAGCCCGAGGTCGTGGTGTTCGATGATTCGTTTAGCGCCCTCGACTACAAGACCGACGCGCGCCTACGCGAGGAGCTGGCCAAAAACGTTACCGACGCCGCGCTCGTGGTCGTGGCCCAGCGCATCGCGACCATCATGCACGCCGACCAGATCATCGTGCTCGACGACGGCCACGTAGTGGGCACCGGCACGCACGAGGAGCTGCTGCGCAGCTGCCCGGCGTACCTGGAGATCGCACAGTCGCAGCTTTCCGCCGAGGAGCTGGGGCTTACCCAAGAAGAAATTGCAGCCGTCATGGAAGGAGGCGAGCGCTAATGGCAGACGAGACCAAGGCTCAGATTCCCAAGCCCACCCGCCAGCGTGGTCCCATGGGCCGCATGGGCGGCATGCGTCGCGGCGAAAAGGCCAAGGACTTTAAGGGCACCATGAGGCAGCTGCTCGGCTATATCGGCCAGCACAAGATTGCCGTGTTTGCCGCCGTCGCCTTTGCCGTGTGCTCGGTCATCTTTAATATTGTGGGACCCAAGATGCTCGGTCAGGTTACCACCAAGCTGTTCGAGGGCCTGGTTGCCAAGGTCAACGGCACCGGCGATGTCGACTTTAACTGGATCGCTAAGACGCTCGGCTTTTTGCTCTGCCTGTATCTGGCGAGCTCTGCCTGCAGCCTGATCCAGGGCTGGCTCATGACCGGTGTCACGCAAAAGATCTGCTACCGCATGCGCAAGGAGATTGCCGCCAAGATTGCCGTCGTGCCGATGAGCTACTTCAACGGCCACAGCAAGGGCGACGTGCTCAGCCGCATCACCAACGACGTCGATACGCTCGGCCAGTCGCTCAACCAGAGCGTGACGCAGCTTATTACGTCCGTCACGCAGATTATCGGCGTCCTCGTCATGATGCTGTCGATCAGCCTGCCGCTCACCGGCGTCACCGTGCTCACGCTGCCGGCCGCCGCGATTATCTTGATGGTGATGATTCACTTCTCGCAGCCGTACTTCCGCGAGCAGCAGCAGGTCCTAGGCACCGTCAACGGCATTATCGAGGAGGATTTTGCCGGCCAGAACGTCATTCAGGTGTTCGACCGCGCCGAGGCTTCGATCGAGGAGTTCGACCGTCAAAACGACCGCCTCTTTATTAGTGGCTGGCGCTCGCAGTTCCTGTCGGGCCTGATGATGCCGCTTATGAGCTTGGTGGGCAACATGGGCTACGTGGGCGTTGTCGTGGTGGGCGCGCAGCTCGCGCTGACCGGCAATGCCACGCCCGGCGACATTCAAAGCTTTATCCAGTACGTTCGCAACTTTACGCAACCCGTGCAGCAGCTGGGCAACGTGAGCAACACGATGCAGTCGATGGCAGCTGCCACCGAGCGTGTGTTTGAGTTCCTGGCCGCGCCCGAGGAGGAGCAGAAGGCCGACGCGCAGATTCCCGAGAAGCGCCCCGGCCACGTGGAGTTTGACCATGTCAAGTTTGGCTACACGCCCGACAAGACCATCATCCACGACTTTAGCTGCGAGGCGCAGCCCGGCCAGACCATCGCCATCGTCGGCCCCACCGGCGCCGGCAAGACCACGCTCATTAAGCTGCTGCAGCGCTTCTACGATGTGGACGACGGTTCGCTGCGTGTCGAGGGCGTCGACGTGCGCGACTGGGACCGCGCGGCGCTGCGCGGCGAGTTTGCCATGGTGCTGCAGGATACCTGGCTGTTTAACGGCACCATCCGCGAAAACATCCGCTACGGACGCCCCGATGCGAGCGATGCCGAGGTCGAAGCCGCTGCACGTGCCGCACGCTGCGACCACTTTATCCATACGCTCGCCGGCGGCTACGACTTTATGATCAACGAGGAGGGCACTAACCTGTCGCAGGGTCAGCGCCAGCTCGTGACCATCGCCCGTGCCATTTTGGCCGACCGCCCGGCGCTGATTCTGGACGAGGCGACCTCCAACGTCGATACCCGTACCGAGGAGCTTATTCAGCGTGCCATGGATACGCTGATGCAGGGCCGTACCAGCTTTGTTATCGCGCACCGCCTGTCCACGATCCGCAACGCCGACGTGATCTTGGTAATTCGCGACGGCGACATCGTCGAGAAGGGCACGCACGACGAGTTGCTCGCCCAGGGCGGCTTCTACGCCGACCTGTACAACTCGCAGTTCGACGAAGCGGCGTAAATTCTGCCGCAGGGAACGAATAACGCCCGAGAACGGGGGCGCAGGACAACCTGCGCCCCCGTTTTTGTTCTACGGCCCTTGAACCGCCTCCCCTGAGACCTGATTGACAGCCCCTTCGAGGCCCTGTGGGCAAAAAATGGCAAATATGAGTACTGTTACCGGTCGCGCGCGCAGACGTGGTGTAAGAGTGTCCTGAGGTCCGTCGCTGCAAGTCC
>CABRHW010000014.1 GCA_902470765.1 uncultured Collinsella sp. | reverse complement strand
CCCTCAGGGTATCGGGTTCCCACATTCATCCGCACATGTGCGGATGAATGTGGGAGGTGTTCGGATAAAGTCGATAATCAAGGGGCGTTCATTTTTGACGCGTGCGGGTCTGATATAATTTGTTCGTTACTGTTTGAATGATATGCGCGCAAAGAACGGCGAGGATTCATCGTGATTAAGGCAGAGCGACAGGATAAGGTTCGTCAGCTGCTCGAAGAGCAGGGCACGGTCTCGGTCAAGGAGATTTCGGATGCGCTGGGCGTCTCGGATATGACGATCCGCCGTGACCTTGAGGAACTTGCGAGCCTGGGCGAGATCGAGCGCGTACACGGCGGAGCCCGTAGCGCGCAGGGCCGTCCCCACACTATGTTGCGCCACGAGTATTCGCACAGCGAAAAGCGTTCCAAGCATGCCGAGGAAAAGCTGCAGATCGCGCGCCGCGCCGTGGAGCTTATCGAGGAGGGCTCGACCATCTTTTTGGGTACGGGCACCACGGTTGAGCAGATGGCCTCGATGCTGCCGACGTTTCGCCTGCGTATCGTGACAAATTCGCTTTCGGTGTTTAACCTGCTCGAGGCGCGCGAGGACTGCGACCTGTGCCTCGTGGGTGGCATGTACCGTCGCCGCACTGCCGCTTTTGTGGGGCCAACGGCCGAGGACACCCTGCGTGCGCTGGGCATCGATGCGGCGTTTATCGGCGCCAACGGCATTCTGGATGGCGACGTGTCTACGTCCAACATGGACGAGGGCCGTATCCAGCAGCTCGCTTTTAGCAAGGCAGACTCGCGCTATCTGATCGCCGACTCCAGCAAGATCGGCAAGCGTGACTTCTATACCTTCTGCCGCCTGGACAATTTGGATGCCGTGGTATGCGAGCCGGGTATTACCGCCGAGGACCGCACCGCCATCGAGGAGCACACGCAGGTCATCTGCTAGCTTAGGTGTTACAGATTGAGATTTTCTGACCGGATGTCCTGTTTGTCTTGATCTGTAACAGCTGGGACCGAAAACTCCTGCTAGATGTTACAGATCGAGACAAACGGCCTGTTCGGACCGAGCCAAAATAAAAAAGGCCGCATGCGAACCCGCGGAGGGATTCGCATGCGGCCGACAGGGGATACGCGGCTGAAATTAGGCCATGAGCAGGCCGGTCTCCGCGACGTTCTTGTACCAGTACGCGCTCGCCTTGGGATAGCGCTTCTGGGTCTCAAAGTCGATGTAGAACAGGCCGTAACGCTTGTTATAGCCGTTGGTCCAGGAGAACTGGTCCTGCAGCGACCACACAAAGTAACCGTCGACGTTTACGCCGCCGTCGATTGCCTTGAGGATCCATGCGAGATGCTGGCGCATGTAGTCGATACGAGGGGCGTCGTCGATAAAGCCGTCCTCGAAGTCGTCCTTATAGCCCATGCCGTTCTCGGTGATGTAGATCTTCTTGTAGTTGGGGTAATCGTTCTTAATGCGCAGCAGCAGGTCGTAGAGGCCCTCGGGATAGATGATCCAGTCCCAATCGGTGGTGGGTATGCCTTCGCGCACGCATGACTCGCCCACGCCCTTGAGGAACCAGCGCGAGGAGCCCTTGTCGCCGGTGCCATTGTGGTTGATGTCGTTTTCGCCCTCGGCGGCACGCAGGAACTGGCACTTGTAGGTGTTGACGCCCAGGCAATCGTTGTAGGGGAGCGCGGCGGTCAGCACGGCGATGTCCTCGTCGCGGACGTCGAGCTCACCGCCGGCGATATGAGCCAGCTTGGTCGCAGCCTCCATGGTATCGGCTGCATAGTGGCCGCGGAAGGTGGCGTCGAGTACCCAACGGTTGTTGATGACGTCGGCCATGCGAGCTGCCTCGCAGTCGGCGGCGTTGTTGGGGTCGAGGGGATACTTGGGCTCCAGGTTCTGGACAATGCCGATCTCGCCCTCAAAGCCGCCCTCATGGAAGGCGACGACAGCCTTGGCGTGGGCCACCATCATGTTGTGCATGAGCTGGAAAGCCTTGTCCAGGCGATACTTCTCGCCGTGCGGCCAGTTGCCGACGATAAAGCTGCCCTCGGCGGTTGCGGGAATCTCGTTAAACGTGAACCAGTGCTTGACCTCGGTGAACTCGGCAAAGCAGAACTTGGCGTACTCGACAAAGGCGTCGATCGTCGTGCGCGTCAGGAAGCCCTCGCCGCCGTCCTGGTAAAAGGCCTCGGGCGTATCAAAGTGATCGAGCGTGACATAGGGGATAACGCCGGCTTTGTTGCAGGTGGCGAAAAGCTCATGATAGAAGGCGACACCCTCGTGGTTGATCTCGCCAGTGCCGTTGGGGAAGATGCGGCTCCAAGCGATGGAGACGCGGATACCGTTGATGCCGAAGCGCTGGCACAGGTCGATATCGACCGGGTACTTGTTGTAGAAATCGCTTGCGGGATCGGGGGAGAAGCGACCCTGGGCAGCCAGGAAATCGTCCCAGGGCACTTTGCCCTTGCCGTGCGTGCGGGTCTCGCCCTCAACCTGGTAAGCGGCGGTGGCGCCGCCAAACACAAAGCCGTCGGGGAACTGCATGGGGTTGGTCATGAGTCATCCTTTCTGTGGGATTCGAATAGGGAGAGGTGCCCGAACTGGGGATCCGGGCACCAACAGAGGGAGGAACCTAGTCGAGGTTCTCGCGGAGCCACTTGATGGCGCCAGTGGGGTCACGGGTAAGGTCGATATATTCCTTACCGCGCGGGGCGAGCAGCTTAATGCCCAGGCGATCGGTGTCGGCCTTCATGTCGTTGTAGTAGCTACGGACCTGCGGGGCGAGCACGATGACGTCGTACTGATCCATGATGGCAGTGTGCGGGCCATAGGCGCCTGCGGAGGAAGCGATGTTCTCTCCGGTCTGCGCGGCACCTTCCTTGATGGCGTTGGCAAGCATGGCAGAGGTGCCGGCGCCGGCGCACAGGACGAGGACCTTCAGACCGTCGACATCCTTCTTAGCGGATGCATCGGCAGCGGGCTCGGGCTGATCGGCGACAGGCTTGCTGTCGGCGGCGGCAACGGTCGGCTCGACGGCAGCGGTGGCCTGCTCGACAGCGGGCGCAGAGGTGCTGGCGGCGATGGTGGCAGCACCATCGGACTCGAGACCCAGCTCGGCGGCGCGCTCGGCTTCCTGGTCGCAGAGCAGCTTATCGTATGCCTTCAAGAACGGCAGGTAGATGATGGCGTCCAGCAAGATGATGATCGCGACAAATACCAGGGCGATAAGCTGGAAGTTCGTGGTGATGAAGATGCCGATGGGGGCAGGGGTAGCCCAAGGCACCACGAAGGAGAAGCCGTTCATGCCCACGTTGTCGATAAAGAACTTGGCAACACTTACGTTGACGCAGCCGGCGGCAACAAAGGGGATGAGCATGTAGGGGTTGAGGATCATGGGCGCGCCAAAGAGCAGCGGTTCGTTGACGGCGAAGGCAACAGGAACAATCGAGGCCTTACCGACGGCTTTGAGCTGCTTGGACTTCATAAAGAGAATCAGCAGAAGCGGAACGATGAACGTGGCGCCGGTGCCGCCGAACTCACCCACGAGCGACATGTTAAAGGTGAGGGAGTGGGCGGGGTGGCCACCGGCCAGCAGAACCTGCAGGTTCTCGGCCTGGTTGGCAAGACGGATGGGGTCGATGCCCGGCTGGACGATCGAAGGGCCGTGGACACCGATGAACCAGAAGAACGCGGTGGCTGCCTGAATAAGGATGAGTCCGGGGTAGGTCTCTGCCGCAGTGAAGAGCGGGGAGAGCAGTTTGATAAGCAGCTCGGAGAACGGAACGCCCATGAGGTTGCGCACAACCACATCGATGATGCCGCAAATGATGACGGCGCCACCGAAGGGGATGATGTCGCGGAAGTTCTGTGCGATGGCGCCCGGAACCTCCTTGGGCAGCTTAATGGTCAGATCGCGCGAGACGCAGAACTTATAGACCCACACGGTAATGAACGCGGCGATATAGGCGGAGAACAGACCGCGCGTGCCCATGCTGGTGCAATCGAAGACCGAAAGCTCGGAGCCGTTGAACTTGGTGGTGAACTGCGTAACAGCGAGCAGCAGCATGCTGCACTGGGCGGCAACCATAGTGGAGCCGTCGTTGAGCACCTTGCCGGCGGGCATGCGACGGTTCATGGACGCCGTGAAGTTCTTGGCGGTGGTGCCGGCAACCATGATGCCCATGACGCCCATGGTGAAGTTGTACAGCTTGTTGCACCAGTCGATGAGCGGCTGGGGCAGCGTGATGCCAACTACGCCGGGAAGGGTGGCGATCAGCAGGAAGATTGAAGAGGTAAGGACGATGGGCATGCACCCAAGGAATCCGTCCTTGATGGCCTGGAGGTAGATGTTCCTCGATATCTTCTCAAAGAACGGTTGATGCTTTTCGAGCATCTTTACGATGGCGTCCATAGAGCTCCTTTGCTACTTGATGCGCGATGCATGTGGATGGAACTGGTCGTCGATGGATGGTCAGGACTGCCCGGAAACCTTCCTGCTTAAGGAAGGCATTGCGAAATGACAACGTTGTCATTTCGTTAATGACAACGTAAGACATTTTTGGAAGAGCAACAAGGATATACGGGTGAGCGGTCGATATTGTTCGGTAAACGGTTGATTTATCAGTCAGGCAGGTAGTGTATGCTAGAACGCAAAAAACAAGCGATAGAGAACCGAGTGGAGAAGCAGTGGCAACGATGGACAAGAAAAATGTCTCAATGAATGATGTGGCAGTTGCCGCGGGCGTTTCTCTCAAGACGGTTTCGCGTGTAATCAACGAGCCCGAAAGCGTGCGAGAGTCGACGCGCGATAGGGTCCATTCTGCAATGGAGGCGCTCGGGTTTCGAACCAACTTTGCCGCGCGTTCACTCAAGTTGGGCCGTTACGGGTGCATCGGCGTGGTGCTGTTTCACTTGTCAGGCGGCGCCGTGGACATGATTGACGGTATCGCCGATGCCGCCGAAGAACGCGGCTTTGCGCTCACGATGATCAAAAAGCGGGCGGGGGAGAAGATGACCCTTGCCGAAGCGGCGCGTAGGATGTCGCAGCTTCCCGTCGACGGCATGATCTTCAATCTGCGCCAGATGGTCGATGACTTTGATACCTTTGAGGCGCCGAAAGACCTCAAGACGGTGATTATCACGCCGATGGAGCATCCTACCTGCTCTACCGTTAGTGACGATCAAGAGGGTGGTGCGCGCATGGCGTGCGAGTACTTCTTAAATCGCGGGCACAAGAACGTGTACTTCGTCTCTGGTAAGAAAGAGGCGCTGTCGAGCCAGTGTCGTATGAAAGGTTGGCGTGCGGCACTCGAGGCGCGTGGCATTGAGCCGCCCGAGCCTCTGCAAGGCGATTGGAATGCGGATAGTGGCTATGCCGCGGGCCTTGTGCTTGCCAATAAGCCCGATTGCACGGCGGTCCTCGCTGCTAACGACTGCATGGCAAACGGCGTGATGATGGCTCTACGTGACAAAGGGCTCAATGTGCCCGACGACGTGTCCGTGATCGGCTTCGACGATGAGCTCTACAAGACGATTCCCAACTCGATTCTGACGTCGGTGAAGTTTCGCCACCGCGAGCTGGGCATCCGTGCGCTTAACGAGGTCGTTGCGGGCCTGGAGGCTCCAAGTTCCAGAAGTCGAACGCTCGTCTCCGGCGTGCTGGTCGAGCGCTCCAGCGTAAGGGACCTGCGGGCGTAGAGTCGTCTGCTCATGGTTTCATCTAAATCTGTAACAGTTAGGACCGAAAAACCGTTCAAGATGTTACAGACCGAGATTGAACGGGCTGACCCGTGCGGTATGTCTCGTTCTGTAACAGTTACGGGTGAAAATCTCGGCTAGATGTTACAGATTTAGATTGAGGAGATTGGCTCGAGTGTTTGTCTCGATCTGTAACAGTAAGACGACAAAAAGTGGGTTTGATGTTACGGATTTAGATCTTTCGGCCCGGGCGACTCCGTTTATCTCGATCTGTAACAGTTGGGGCCGAAAACCCCTGCTAGATGTTACAGATCGAGACAAACGGAAGGCCAGTCCGCTCAAAAACAAAAGAGGCGGATACGACCAAGGATGCCGAAGCATCCACCGGGAAGGTCGTATCCGCCACACGGAAAGAGGTGCATGGACGCAGTGTCCATGCAATCGGGAATGGTAAGGTGCGCGGCTGCGTGATGGTCACGGCAGCCGATGGCGTTAACTAGTCCAGACGATGGGTCTCGGCCACGTGCTTGTACCAGTAGGCGCTTGCCTTGGGCGTGCGCTTCTGGGTTTCAAAGTCTACGTAGAAGAAGCCGTAGCGCTTGTTGTAGCCGTTGGTCCAGGAGAACTGGTCCTGCAGGCTCCACAGGAAGTAGCCGCCCACGTTGACGCCGACCTCCATGGCCTTGAGCAGCCAGCGCAGGTGCTGCTCGATGTAGTCGATGCGGGGCTGGTCGTCCACAAAGCCGTCCTTGTAGGGGTCCTTGTAGCCCATGCCGTTCTCGGTGATGAAGATCTGCTTGTAGTTGGGGTAGCGCTGCTTAATGTAAACGAGCAGATCGAACAGGCCCTCGGGGTAGATAATCCAGTCCCAGTCGGTGGTGGGGATGCCGGGCTTGTTCACGTGCTCGCCAATGCCCTTGACGCGCCAGCGGCCGGTGCCCTTCTCGCCCGTACCGTTGTGGTGCAGGTCGTTCTCGCCATCATAGGCCTTGAGGAAGCGGCACTGGTAGTTGTTAACGCCCAGGTAGTCGTTGTAGAGCGCAGCCTCGCGCATGATCTCGAGGTCCTCGTCCAGGATCTCGATGGTACCGCCCGAGACGGCGGCCAGGCGGTTGGCGCACTCGAGCGTGTCGGGCGCGTAGTCGCCGCGGAAGGTGGCGTCGAGCAGGAACTGGTTCTGCAGCACGTGCTCGTTGTTGGCGGCCTTGGTGTCGGCGGGGTCGTTCTCGTTGAGCGGGTACTTAAACTCCAGCGACTGGATAACGCCGATCTTGCCCTTAAAGCCGCCGTTGTGGAAGGCCAGCACGGCCTTGGCGTGCGCGAGCATCATGTTGTGCTCGCACTGGAAGGCCTCGGCCAGGTGCGCCTTAACACCGCCGGGGAAGGTGCCCTCGATGTAGGTGTTGGAGGCGTCGGCCCAGATCTCGTTAAAAGTGAACCAGTAGGTCACCTGGTCGGCGTACTCCTTAAAGCAGAAGGTGGCAAAGTCCACAAAGGCGTCGATGGTCTCGCGGTTGAGGAAGTCACCCTTCTCAAAGAGGGGGAGCGGCGTGTCGAAGTGGTGCAGCGTGACGAACGGCTCGACGTGGTGCTTGTGGCACTCGGCAAACAGGTCGTGGTAGAACTGGACACCCTCGGGGTTGATCTCACCGGTGCCGTTGGGGAAGATGCGGCTCCAGGCGATGGAGAGGCGGATGCCGTTGATGCCGAACTCCTCGCACAGCTCCAGGTCGACGGGGTACTGGTTGTAGAAGTCGGAAGCGGGATCGGGAGAGAAGCGGCCCTGGGCCTCCAGGAAGTCGTCCCAGGCAACCTTGCCCTTACCGTGAGTGCGGGTCTCGCCCTCTACCTGGTAGGCAGCGGTGGCGCCGCCAAAGACAAAGTCCTCGGGAAACTGCGCGGGCGGGTTGGTGACGCTGGCGGGGTTAACGGACATGATGATCCAATCGTCTAGTAAAAAGGCCAGCCGGCTGATGTGGTCGGCTGGCCTTTACGCGTTACTTACTTCGAGAGCTGCTCGGAGACGAAGGCGAGAGACTTGTCGCCGTTCTGGGAGAGCTCGATGTACTGCTTGCCGCGGCAGGCGACGCACTTGTTGCCCACGCGCTCGCAGTCCTTTTGCAGGTCGGCCAGGTAGCTCGCGGCCTGCGGGGCCAGGACGACCAGGTCAAAGTCGGGGAGCATATCCACGTGGTTGCCGTAGGCGTCGGCAGCGGTCTCCAGATCGATGCCGCGCTCCTTGGCGGCCTTGGCCAGCGCGTTGGCCAGCAGGCCCGAGGTGCCGCCACCCTGGCAGAGCACGAGCACGCGCTTGCCGTTGAGGTCGCTAGCAGTCGTGGCCTCGGCAGCGGGGGCTGCGGCGGGGGCGGCGTCGGCCTTTACGGCCTCGGCAGCGGCGCCGTCGGCAACGCTCTTGGCATCGGCCTTGCCTTGGAAGGCGTCGTTGAGCTTGGCGGCCTTCTCGGCGTTCTTGGCGGCGAGCTCCTCCTGGGAGATCTCGGCCTCCTCGGCGCACTTCTGGGCGTCATAGGCACGGAAGAACGGATAGTACAGAACGAAGTCGACGACCAGGATAAGGGCGAGCATCACAAAAGCGAGCGGCTGGAAGCCCAGGCCCATGATGGTGCCGATGGGGCCGGGGACGGTCCAAGGCAGGGTGTACATAAAGCCGTTCATGCCCAAGAAGTCGATAAAGATCTTGAGGATCCAGATGTTGGCGATCGGGGCAAAGACAAACGGGACAAAGAAGACGGGGTTGAGCACGATGGGCGCGGCGAACAGCAGCGGCTCGTTGACGGCAAAGCAGACGGGGACGATGGCGGCCTTACCGACGGCGCGCATCTCCTGAGACTTGGCCAGGAAGCAGAACATAAAGACCAGGACGAGCGTGGCGCCGGTGCCGCCCATGCAGACGACGAAGTACTGGGCACCCTGGGTCAGGACAGCGGAAGCGTGCTGGCCGGCCTGGAACGCAGCCAGGTTGTCGGTCATGTTGGCAACGAGGGCGGCGGCGATGGCGGGCTCGACGATCGAGGGGCCGTGGACGCCGACGAACCAGAACAGGCTCATAGCGCCGTAGATCACAGCGAGGCCGATGTAGCCGTCGGCAGCGGTGAACAGGGGCTGGAACACCTGGATGACGCCCTGGGCAAAGCAGAAGCCAAAAGCAGCGCGGAAGGCGATGTCAAAGACCCAAAAGACGGTGATGCAGACGGAGAAGGGGATGATGTCCTTAAAGGTCTGCGAGATGTTGGGCGGAACCTGCTCGGGCATCTTGACGGTGATGTTGCGCTTAATGAAGAACTTGTAGATGATGCCGGTCACAAACGCAGCGATAAAGGCGGTCAGCAGGCCTTTGGAACCAAGGTAGGTGGTGTTGAAGCCGCTGGCAGCGTCCGTGGCGATCGTGTCGCTCGAAAGGAGCAAGAAGCCGATGATGGCCGCGCACATGCACGAGATGAAGTTGATCTGGTTGTTCTTGGGCAGATCGCGGTTCTGAGCGTCGGCGAAGTGCTTGGCCGTGGTGGCGGCACAGGCGATGGCCAGGATGCCCATGGAGTAGTTGTAGCACTTCCACAGGGCGTTGTTGATGTCATCGGGCCAGTAGAAACCCCAGATATTGGGAACCGAGGCTACCAGGCAGAAGATGGACGAGAAGATGATGATGGGGATGACGGAGATAAAACCGTCGCGGATCGCCTTGAGGTACTTGTTGCGGGCGATCGCGTTGAAAAAGGGCTGCCCCTTTTCGATGATGGCGATGAGTTGCTCCATGCAAAGCTCCTAAGAGTCGGTGGGTTGGCAACGATGGTAGCTTTTGACGTTTGGTTGCCAAAATGTTGACGTTGCCATTTTGCGACACAAAATAAGACGCGAACCGATGGCCCCTGTGCCTGTGGACCGTCGATTCCTTGCGCGTAAACGTTTGAGCCGCCCGGTGGCTCTGTGTTTGCACAATGGCAACGTTAACATTTGGGCGACAAAAGCCGTTCGGGGAAGCAAAAATGTCGGTGAACGGTAGGTTTTGGGTGGTGAGCGTATGGTGGGGGAGGCGTTGGATATACTTGAAGGCGTTAAAAATGACTGCGCAAGGTGCCACCAATGGCATCGTTGACATAGAAAGATCGACCTATGGCCGCTGTTAAAAAATCGGTATCCGTCAAAGACGTAGCGCGCCTCGCGGGCGTCTCGGAGCAGACGGTCTCGCGCACCGTGCACGATTCGCCCAGCGTGCGCCCCGAGACCAAGGAACGCGTGCGTGCCGCCATGCGCGAGCTGGGGTATCGCCCCAATTTTGCCGGTCGATCGCTGCGCCGCGGTAAGTTTAAGACCGTCGGCGTCGCCATGTTCAACATTACCGGCACCGGCAATCTCGACCGTATGGAGGGCTTTGCCGCCGCGGCCGATAAGCACGGCTATGCCATCACCCTCACTAAAGTAGACGGGCATCCGTATACCCTCGAGAGCGCATCGTCGCGCATGAGCGCACTGCCAGTGGACGGTATGGTTGTGATCATGAATCGCATGCCGGCAGACTTTGGCACTTTTGAGCCGCTGCCCGGCATGCAGACGGTGCTCGTTACGATGTTGGAGCACCCGCTCTGTTCAACGGTCGATAACGACCAGTTCGATTGCTCGCGCCAGGTGGTCGAGTACTTGCTGGAGCGGGGGCACAAGACCGTGCACTTTATCTCGTGTCCCGAGCGCTCGCTTTCGGGCATGCGGCGCGAGGAAGGCTGGCGCGAGACATTGCGCGCGCATGGCATTGAGCCACCGCGACTTATCCGTGGCGATTGGACGGCGCAGAGCGGATATGCCGCAGGTCAGGCCCTGGCGGATGATCCGACCTGTACGGCCATTTATGCTTCCAACGACGCCATGGCCTACGGCTGCATTCGCGGGCTCGAGTCGCGCGGAAAGCGCGTGCCCGAGGACGTGAGTGTGGTGGGTGTTGATGACAGCCTGGGCGATATCGTGCCCGACCGTCGCCTGACCACGGTGCGCTTTGATAACAAGCGCGTTGGCATGTGGGCGGTCGACAAGATTGCTGGCGCCGAGGACGTCGCACCGGGCGTGGAGCACATGCTGATCCCCGGTGTGCTCATCGAGGGCGATACGGTACGCAGTCTGTGCTAGGGTGCGGACCTGTTTAGGTCGTGCTTCTTTGTGTTTGATATTGTTCGAAATGGTTTAAAAACCGTTCACGGGCGAAAATCGACCGTTCATAGCTTGAAATTGCGTTTTGGATTGTTCTTTTTTGTTTGAATGTTAATGTTTCTGGCATACACAACGCAGCGCGTATGCCCGGACGCGATGCTCTCCATTGGTTCATATGTGAAAGGAACGCAATATGGCAACCAAAGAAGAAATCTCGATGGTTGGATTCGAGATCGTCGCATACGCGGGTGACGCACAGACCGACTTGCTCGCTGCACTCGATGCTGCCCGCGAGGGTGATTTTGAGAAGGCCGAGCAGCTGCACAAGGATGCCAGCGACGCGCTCATTGGTGCCCACGACACGCAGACCAAGCTGCTTTCGCAGGAGGCCGGCGGCGGCGAGATGGAGATGACCTTCATCATGGCCCACGCTCAGGACACCCTGATGACCACCATGATCCTGGAGAAGCAGACCCGCTTTACCATCGATGCCTACAAGCGCATCGCCGAGCTCGAGGCTAAGCTCGCCTAACGAACTCTCACAACCAAGTCCCCTTCCAAAAACCCTGCCGCTATCCGCGGCAGGGTTTTTTGTATCCCACCTATCTAGGTTGCGGCGAAATAGGGGCCGACAGCCCCAAATGACCCACTTTTCCCGTCCCCGGAGGATCGGTTGGCAGCGCTCGCCACGAAACTGGCTCATCTACTACGTTTAACCCGATACCCTCGAACACACCCGAGTTTCATGAAAAATCGCAGGACTTCTACCTGCGGTTTTGTTTTTTCGCTTTGTGGCATGGCCGGGGATGAGCGGTTAAACGTAGTAGATGGGCCCATTTCATGGCGGGCGGGTCATGCAGCAGCCTGTTGCGCCTCCTGCCGTTCGGTTTTTCGATGGGTGGGTATACTTCCACCGCAATACAGGCCGGAATGAGGAGGTATCCAAATGCCGGATAACGGGTCAATACAAAAAAGAGACGCGCACGAGATGGCTCATGGGCGTCCTGTCCAGATAACCGAGCATACGACGGTAACCGAGCTGCAGCCCAGCCTGTCCGATGTCGTGTGCGCAAACAAAAAGCTACAGATCGGCTTGATCATCGCGCTCGTGGTGCTGGCGCTGCTGTCGGGCTTTGTCGCGCGCCCGCATTTTGCCGATACCAAGACTTGGGACTCCACCATCGAGGTTATCGATCAAAAGAAGGGCAACGTTTTGGCGCTCACGACCTCGTGCGTGGCGCTGTCTGCGGGCATTACCGCGCTGCCGGGTGATACGGGGACGCCGGTTGCCGAGCAGCTCGCGCAGCTTTCGGGCAACTTGGGTATCGTGCTTGCCGTGCTCTACCTCGAGAAATATCTGCTGACCATTTTGTGGTCGGTTGGCCTGGGCATCCTGATCCCGTTTGCGCTGGTGCTCTTTGCGGTGTCGCTCGGCATTCACGGGCGCTGGAGCACGAGCACGGTCATCCGTCGCGTGGCAACTCGCGTGCTGGTGGTTGCCATGATCGGCATGGCGTTGGTGCCTGCAAGCGTATGGGTGTCGCAAAAGGTCGACGAAACGTATCGAGTGAGCATCGAAGCGGCGGAGCAAAAGGCGGCCGACGCTGCGGGTACGGCAGATAGCGACAGCTCCAAAGCAAGCAAGAAAAAGACCGAGTCCACAGAGTCCAAGAACGTGCTTGAACAGCTTGCCGACGGCGCCTCGGGTCTTGTCACATCGGTGACCAGCGGTGCCAAGCAGATGACCGATGAAATTGTGCAGCAGGTGACCGATCTGATCGAAGGTGTCATCGTGATGATCGTGACCTCGTGCATTATCCCGCTGCTGGTGCTCGTGGCGTTTCTGTGGCTGGGCCACACCCTGCTGGGGATTGATATCTCCGGTCCCGCGAACTATCTGACGGGTCGTTTCTTGGGCGCTCCGTCCAAACATGTCAAGAAGAACAGGCAGTCTGAGTAGCTAAAACAGCTGTATATACCAGGGAATACCGCCGAAGGGGCGGCCGAGACACGTTCTCGGCCGCCCTTTTGTTTGTTGAACACATGGTCGCTACGTCTGCGCCGGGCTCAAACGGTCGGCAATCAACCGTGAACGGTATTTGTTCAAAAAAGAACAAAGTTAAACAAATAATGGTTGCATCCGATGTTCGAATGTGTTCAAATTAACATGAACAGTGAAGAACCGCACATTCAGATGCCCGGACCTGAGCGCGATTCAACACTTCCAAACAGAAACTACGCACCTGCGTATCTCTCAAGGAGGATGTCATGAGGGTTGTAATCGCTTCCGATGCCGACGGTATGTCGATGAAGGAGTCCATCAAGGAGATGCTCATCGCCGACGGTCACGAGGTCGTTGACTATTCCGAGACCCCTGCCGCGGACTTTGTCGATTCCGCGACCGCCGTCGCCAAGGACCTGCTGGAGCACAAGGATTCCCAGGGCTTCGCATTCGATAAGTACGGCGTCGGCTCCTATATGGCCGCCGTCAAGATCAAGGGCATGGTCGTCGCCAACATTTCCGACGAGCGTTCCGCCTACATGACCCGCGAGCACAACGGCTCGCGCATGGTCACCATGGGCCCGGGCGTTGTGGGCACCGAGGTCGCCAAGAAGATCGCCCGCGAGTTCCTGCGTGCCCAGTACGCCGGCGGCCGTCACCAGATCCGTGTCGACATGCTCAACAAGATGGCCTAACGAGAGCCACCGAGAACTCGAACTTCTACCTCAACTTGTGAATTCAGACGAAAGGACGTTCTGATGAAGAAGACCATTGCAATCGGTTGCGACCATATCGTTACGGACGAGAAGATCTATCTGGCCGACCGCCTGGAGCAGGCTGGCTACAAGGTGCTCGACTGCGGCACCTACAGCCACACCCGTACGCACTATCCCATCTACGGCAAGGCCGTGGGCGAGGCCGTTGCCAGCGGCAAGGCCGACTTTGGCGTGGCCCTGTGCGGCACCGGCATTGGCATCACCAACGCCGTCAACAAGGTTCCCGGCGCCCGTTGCGCCCTGGTCCGCGACATGACCTCTGCCCTGTATGCCCGTCGCGAGCTCAACGCCAACATCGTGGGCTTTGGCGGCAAGATTACCGGCGAGTTCCTGATGGCCGACATCATGCTTGCCTTCCTGGAGGAGCCCTACGAGAAGACCCCCGAGCACGATGCCCTGATCGCCAAGATCGATGCCTGCAACAAGGCCGACGCCGAGGCTCAGGCTGACCCGCACTTCTTTGACGAGTTCCTCGAGAAGTGGGACCGCGGCGAATACCACGATTAGCGGGTATCCGGCGTAATTAACTAGTCCGTTGACGGCTCGCGTTTCTGTGATGGGGCGCGGGCCGGTTTGCTATCAGCCCCACTGACTTGGCGGGCTGTCGTAAGAAAGGGAAGGCTCCTATGGAGTTTGTTCTTGATAACGGTTCTATCCGCGTGGCACTGAGCACGGCGGGCGGGTCGTTCACTTCTATTACGGCCAACGGCCGTGAGTACCTGTGGCAGGGCGACCCGGCGGTGTGGTCGGGCCAGGCACCCATTTGTTTCCCGATCTGCGGCGGCCTTCGTGACGGTCGCGCAATGACCATGGGCGGCCGCGAGGTCAAGCTCGCCCGCCACGGCTTTGCTCGCAAGCAGGAGTGGAAGCTCGAGGAGCAGAGCGACAACATGGTTGTGCTGAGCTTAAGCTCTGCCGACCATGCCGAGTTGCTCGAGCAGTACCCGTATCCGTTTAAGATCGTTGCTCGTTACACGATCGATGCGGAGAAGGTGGCCGTGTCGTACGAGGTGACCAATGAGGGCACCGAGGACATGCCGTTCTTTGTGGGCGGTCACCCTGGCTTTAAGTGCCCGCTTGACGAGGGCGAGTCCTACGACGACTACGAGCTCCGTTTTGAGCAGCGCGAGGCCGCCGAGCTCTGTACTGCCGTTCCCTCGACGGGCCTGATTGATGTTGAGCATCGCAGCAAGAACCCGATGGTTGGCCATGACCTGCCGCTGACCCACGAACTCTTTGACTTCGCAGAGACCATCTTTGACGTGCTCGAGAGCCACGTGGTTACGCTTACCAAGAAAACCGAGGACAAGGGCGTGTGTCCTGACGTTCCCCGATATGCCATACCTGATTGTGTGGAGCAAGCCCGAGGGCGACTTTGTGGCCGTGGAACCGTGGGGCGGCCTGTCCACCTGCTCCGACGAGGACGATATTCTGGAGCACAAGCGCGGCTGCCTGGTGGCCAAGCCGGGAGAGACCGTCACCCGCGGCTTTGAGATCGAGATCCTTTAACGAGCTATCGTATGTTTGGGGCGGGTTATGCCGCCCCGGAACAGGAGTTCAACATGATTCTGACCGTTACCATGAACCCGTCGATTGATACGCGCTATCAGCTCGACAAGCTGATCATCGACGATGTTAACCGCGTGACACCCGAAAAGACCGCTGGCGGCAAGGGCCTCAACGTGAGTCGCGTGCTGCTGCAGCTGGGTGACGACGTGCTCGCGACCGGCCTGCTCGGCGGCCACATGGGTGCCTATATGGCCGAGCTTATGGATGCCGACGGCGTCAAGAACGACTTTGTGCCTATTGCCGGTGAGACGCGCATCTGCCTGAATATCCTGCACGAGGGTAATCAGACCGAGCTGCTGGAGAGCGGCCCGCAGATCGCCCCGGCCGAGCTCGAGGCCTTTACGGCCAAGTTCGCCGAGCTCGCAGCGAAGGCGGACGTCGTGACGCTTTCGGGCTCGCTGCCGCGTGGCGTCGATGCCGGCTACTATGCCGAGCTCGTCAAGATCGCCGAGGAGGCGGGCGCCAAGGTGCTGCTCGACACCTCGGGCGCATCGCTGGAGGCCGCGCTGGAGTCCGACGCTAAGCCTGAGCTCGTAAAGCCCAACCTGACCGAGATTAACGGCCTGCTGGGTACGTCCTTTACGACCGATGATGTCGATGCCCTGCGCGAGGCGCTTGCCGCCGATGACCGTTTTGCCGGTATCCCCTGGGTTGTCGTTTCGATGGGCGCTGCCGGTTCGGTGGGCTTCCATGAGGGCCGCGCGTTCCGCGCCAAGACGCCCGCGATTGCGGCTGTGAACGCGACGGGTTCCGGTGACTCGACCATCGCCGGCTTTGCGTATGCCATTGCGGCTGGTGCCGATGACGTCACGGTGCTCAAGACCGCCAATACCTGCGGCAAGCTCAACGCTATGGATCCCAAGACCGGCCACCTGGTCATGGATCGCTGGGACGAGATCTACAACAGCGTTGAAGTCGTAGAGTTGTAGCGGTTGCGACTCCTAATAGAATGAGCGTGGATAATCTCCCGCTTTTGGTGCCCATACGAGCTCAAAGTGGGAGATTTTCCACGCTCGAGTCATTAGTCGTCGGGGACGTTCTTTAATGACTAGTCGTTTAAGAACGTCCCCGACGACTACACTCAAAAACGGCGCCCGTCGGCGATGTTGCCGGCGGGCGCCGTTGTCGTGTGGGCGTTATTTGTCGAGCGCGGGCGTCCAAGCTCGCGTGTTACAGCGAGTCGATGAAGCGTTGCTGGGCGGCACGGCCGGCTTCGTCCCACTTAAAGACGCCGGCGTTGTCGAGCACGTGGCCGAACACCGCGCCGACCTCCTCGTGCAGGATGTCGATGGCGTTATCGGCCGTAAGCTCATCGGCGCGACGGGTAAAGACGTCCAGGGCCCATGCGGCGTGGCTGCGGCAAAGGTCGTCGCCCTCGAGCGCGGCGGCAAGGTCGTAGCTGGCGTCGACCTTGGCTGCCAGCAGGTGCTCGCGGACGGCGCCGAGCTCGGGAACCAGACGCGGCGGCAGAATGGCCAGGCCCATGACCTCGATCAGGCCGATGTTCTCCTTCTTAATGTGGTGATACTCGGCATGCGGGTGGAACACGCCCAGCGGATGCTCGTCGGTCGTAATGTTGCAGCGAAGCGCTAGGTAGGCCTCGTAGATCTCGCCGCCGGCATTACCGCGGGAGTTCACGCGGCGGATGACGGGCGTCACGGTGTTGTGCGCCGCGCCGTCAGCCGTGCGCGCGATGACGCCCACGGACTCGTCGGTCCACTCGCGCCAGGCGAGGATAATCTTCTCGGCGGCATCGAGCAGCTGAGCACGGTCGTGCGAACGCAGGCGCAGCACCGAGAGCGGCCACTGCAGCACGGTGCCAGTGACCTGGTCAAAGCCGGGCACGCTAAACTGCGAGACTTCGGCCGCGTGCATCATCGGGAACTCGTGCGCGCCGCCCTGGAAGTGGTCGTGCGACAGGATCGAGCCGCCCACGATGGGCAGGTCGGCGTTGGAGCCGATAAAGTAGTGCGGGAACAGGTCCACAAAGTCGAGCAGACAGGTCAGGCCCTTGCGGTCGACGTGCATCGGACGATGCTCGGAGCTCATGGCAATGCAATGCTCGTTAAAGTACGCGTACGGGCTGTACTGGAAGCCCCAACGCTCGCCGTCAAGCTGGATCGGGATAACGCGCAGGTTCTGGCGAGCGGGGTGAGCGCCACCGTCTGCCGCGGCGGAGCGTCCAGGGTAGCCCTCGTTTTCGATGCAGAGCTGGCAGGCAGGATACTTCTCGCCCGTGTTCTTGGCGGCACCGGCCGCGGCAATGTCGCGCGGGTCCTTCTCGGGCTTGGACAGGTTGATGGTGATCTCAAGATTGCCCCAGTTGGTGAGGGTGCTCCACTTGATGTTGCGTGCGATGGCGGCGCGACGCACATAGCCGGCGTCGCAGCACAAGCCGTAGAACCAGTCGGTCGCGGCGCGGGGCTCGTTGACGCCCATGCGCCCGTTGAACTCCTCGTTTACAACCGAAGGCCTCGGCATGAGCACGCCCATGATGCGCATGGCGATGCGGTCGCGGCCCGACGCCGTGTCCTCGGCGGCGCTGTTGGTAACGGCGGCCTCGGAAAGCGCGGCGAGCGTGCCTTCCAGATCAAAGTTGGGGAGGGTGTCGGGGTGCAAAAGCGAAATCTTCTCGGTCTGCAGTGCCCAATCCATGTCGAGCGCGGGGCCCGTGGCGCCGATGCACTCCAAAATGGTGTTGTAGGCCCAGATGCGGTCGTCCTGCCCGATCATGGATCGATGGATAGCGTACCCGATCAGGTTCTGAGCAGCCTCGCGCACGTCGGTCATTACAGCCATGCCGCGTATGCCCCCTTGTCAGAGATAGCGTAGTGACGGGCGGAACCCTCGCCCAGCCAGCCGTTCATCTTGGTAATGAAGGCCTCGACCAGATCGAGCGGAACGAAGGCCTGAATGGTGCCGCCAAAGCCACCGCCGTGGATACGCACAGCGCCGCGGCCGTTGAGCACATGCTCGGCCAGCGCCAGGGCATACATGGAAGGCTGCTCGGAGCCCAGCTTGGCGACGACATTCTGCAGGTACATGGCAGAGCTGGCGCCGGACTCGCGCGTCAGGACCAGGAACTGGTCGATGTCGCCGGCGTTAAGAGCCGCCCAGCGCTTATCGACCAGGCCGTTCTCGTACCAGTAGTGAACGGCGCGCAGGCAGGCACGGTCGCCCAGCTTGGCGCGCAGCTCGGGGAGCTTGGCGTCAAAGTCGGCAACGTTTACCTCGCACAGGCGTGCCTTGCCAAACTCGGCGGCAACGTCCTGCATCTCGCGCGGAACGGCGGCGTAGTCGTCGGTGGCTGCCACATGGTCGGCACCCACCTTGACGAGCACGAGCGCATAGCCGTGATCCTCAAAGTTGAGCTCGAGCTTCTGAGTTTTAGGCTGAGTCTGGTCCTCAAAATCCATGTAGGCGAGGCCGCCCAGGCACACGGCAGCCTGGTCCATCAGACCGCAGGGCTTGCCGTAGTAGTTGTTCTCGGTGCGCTGGCTCATCTGCGCAAGCGCGACGGGCTCAATGGCGGGTGCGCCCCAGAGCGTCTCCATGGCGCGGCCGTACGCGGCCTCGACGGCAGCGGAGCTGGAAAGACCGCCGCCCGAGGGGACGGTGCAGGTGAAGGCAAAGTCGAAGCCGCGGGGCTCAACGCCCAGGGCAGCGACCTCGTGGGCCATGCCGCGGACGAGGCTCGCGGACGTGCCCTTCTCGGCCTCCTGAACATCCAGCGTGTCGAGCGTAATCTCAAAGCTGGGGTAGCCCTCGTCGGCAACACGGACCTTGTTGGTGTCGGTTGCCACAGCGATGCCGTCGACGGCGACATCGAGCGAGCCGGCGATAACGTGGCCGCCCTCGTGGTCGGTGTGGTTGCCGCTGATCTCGGAGCGGCCGGGCGCGTGCACGTAGAGCACCTGGCGGTCGCCGATGGGGCCAAACTCTTCCTCAAACAGCTTAGTGAGTGTGGCGAGCGTCTTTTCGTCGGGGGCGGTCATGAGGGTCCTTTCTTTGGCGCGTACAGACGATTTTTGCGTCGTTATGAGTACGTTAACAATTTGAAGCGGCATGAACTAAGCATCCACAATGCCGCACGTTAAGGGCTATGTTAACGTACTCATAACACAACGCTTATCACTTTTTGAGAATCTGGTAATCGGTCGAAATTCGGCCGTGAACGGTAGTGCCGTATGGACTTATAGAGCAGAAGAGCTGCAGCTAGAAAAAGTAGAGTACGTTAACATGCGTCCGACGATAGCGGCCCTCCGCGCGCTCAATTCCTGCACGGGCCGGTATGCACGCTATTCAGATCTCGCAAGGGTGAAGGTGATCTTGTGGCAAGACGCCCCTCCAACGATACAGGCTCGCGTCCGGTCTCCATGGCCGACGTTGCCCGCGCTGCCGGCGTTTCGCAGCAGACGGTCTCGCGCGTCGCCAACGGCCTGCCCAATGTGAACGAGCAGACGCGCCAGCGCGTGCAAGCCGCCATGCAAGAGCTCGGCTTTCGTCCGAGCTATGCCGGCCGCTCCCTGCGCGACGGTCGCTACCATTCAGTCGGTTTGTGCGTCAACGATGTCACCAAGTTTGGGAACCTGACGATGATCGACGGCATTGCCAGCGCCGCCCGCGAGCATAGCTGCGCCATCACGCTGGTCGAGATGTCCAAGACCGAGGAGTTTTCGCTTGCCGAGGCCACGCGTCGCATGGCGGCCCTGCCGGTCGATGGCATCATCATCGGCATGAGCCGCATGGCGCCCGACTTTGAGACGTTCGATCCGCTGCCGGGAATCGGCACGGTTATCGTCACCATGTATGCGCATCCGCGCGTGACCACGGTCGATTCCGACCATTACGGCTGCTCGCTGCTGCTTATGGATCACCTGTTTGAGCTTGGTCACGAACAGATCCGCTATATTGGCGGTCCGTCCTTCTCGGTGGACGAGCAGTTCCGCCGCGCCGGTTGGCAAGACGCGCTCGAGCGCAGGCATATCGAGCCGGCAGAACCGCTCGAGGGCGACTGGTCTGCCAACAGCGGCTACGAGGCCGGCAGGTATCTGGCCGAGCACGACCGAACCATGACGGCGATCTATTCGGCAAACGACCAGATGGCAAACGGAGCCATCGCCGCGCTGCGCGATAGCGGTCTGCGCGTGCCCGAGGACGTGAGCGTGGTGGGCGTCGACGATTCGCTCGATGATTTTGTTGCACACAACGAGCTCACGACTGTGCGGTTCGATCTGCATCAGCGCGGGCGCGAGGTGTTTGAGCATGCGGTTCCCAAGGAGGGAACGTCGGGCAAAACCGTTGCGATCCGTATCCCCGGTCAGCTCATCGTTCGACATAGCACGGCGGCACCGCGCGCGTAGTTTGCGCAGGTCAACGGCGCGTTGCTGCGTTTGGATAACAAACGGTAAGGATGCCGGCAGATAGCTGTTGGGATGCAGCCGAGTGCTATGATAGACGGGTTCTTTTGTCTATCTAGGAGGCTTTGCCTGATGGAGATCACCAAGGATATCCGCTACGTTGGCGTCGACGATCACGACATCGACCTATTCGAGGGCCAGTACGACGTGTCCGAGAACGGTATGGCATACAACAGCTACGTTATCTTGGGCGAGAAGATCGCTGTCGCCGATTCGGTCGACGGTGGTTTTGTCGACGAGTGGCTCGGCAACATCGAGACCGTGCTCGACGGCCGTACGCCCGATTACCTGGTCGTTCACCACATGGAGCCCGATCACTCCGCTGGCATCGCCGCCTTTATGGAGCGCTATCCCCAGGCCCAGATCGTGGCTAGCATGGGCGCCTTCCGCATGATGGTTAACTACTTTGGCACCGATTACCCCGAGCGCAAGATGATCGTCAAAGAGGGCGATGTGCTCGACCTGGGCGGCCACAGCCTGACCTTTGTCGGCGCCCCCAACGTGCATTGGCCCGAGGTGTTGTTCTCCTACGAGGCCACCGACAAGGTGCTCTTCAGCGCTGACGGCTTTGGCAAGTTCGGTGCCAACGACATCGAGGACCCGGAAGGCTGGGCCTGCGAGGCACGCCGTTACTACTTTGGTATCGTCGGCAAGTTCGGCAAGTTCGTGCAGGCCGTGCTCAAGAAGGCCGCCGATCTGGATATTCAGATCATCTGCCCGCTCCACGGTCCTGTGCTCACCGAGAATCTGGGCTACTACATCGACACCTACAACACCTGGTCGAGCTATCAGCCCGAGGACGAGGGCATCACGATTGCCTACGCGAGCGTCTACGGCCACCTGAAGGTAGCCGTCGAGGAGCTCGCCGCAGCACTCGAGGCTCGCGGCCAGAAGGTCTCCGTCTTTGACCTTGCTCGCGATGACATGGCCGAGGCCGTTGAGGACGCGTTCCGTTACGACCGCCTGGTGCTTGCTTCCATCACCTACCAGGGCGAGATCTTCCCGTTCATGAGCACCTTCATCCACACGCTCGCCGAGCATGCCTATCAGAACCGCACGGTGGCACTCGTCGAGGCCGGCTCCTGGGCGCCCGCCGCCGCCAAGGTCATGACCAAGGAGCTCGAGGGCATGAAGGACATCACCCTGGCGCAGAACAAGGTGACCGTCCTGGGTTCGCTCAACGACGCATCGCGCGCCCAGATTGAAGCCCTTGCCGACGAGCTGTCCAAGTAACAACGCGCTCGCTTCTACCGTCAAAACCACCACAAAGGGGACAGGCACCTTTGTGGTGGTTTTTCCATTTCGGGACCCGATTGTCTCGATCTGTAACATCTGGAGGGCCAGATTGTCTCTATCTGTTACAGATTTAGACAAAGCGTTGGGGTTGAACCGAACTATCTAAATCTGTAACACTAAGAGCTCAAATTGCCTGCTAGATGTTACAGATCAAGACAAACCGGCGAAAGTGCAGCGGCGCCGGCCAGAACCACCACAAAGGTGCCTGTCCCCTTTGTGGTGGTTTTTGTTTTTTAGGCGGTGGCGAGGATGAGGGTTGGGGCATCGGCGTCGGTGGCCTCGGCGATTGAGGTGGCGACGGAGTCATCGGGGTCACGGTCCATCACGATGGTGTCGACATCGGCAAGTTCGGCGAAGCGGTACATGCCGCGTCCGTTGACCTTGCTTGCGTCCATCAGAGCGACGCCTCGGCGTGCGGCGGCGATCATAGCCGTTTTGGTTTCGGCCATCTGCGGAAAGTCGGTGGTAAAGCCGCAACCCGGGACAAAGGCGCCAGGGCACATGATGGCGAGGTCGGCGTGAATCATCTGCAGCGCCTGCATGGTGAGCGGACCGTACAGATAACGGTGCCCTTTGCGCAGCGCGCCGCCCAGCATGACGACGTCGACCGAGGGCATGCTCTCGTCGATGT
Organism: uncultured Collinsella sp.; assembly: GCA_902470765.1. Classification (GTDB taxonomy): domain Bacteria; phylum Actinomycetota; class Coriobacteriia; order Coriobacteriales; family Coriobacteriaceae; genus Collinsella. The sequence goes on along the minus strand of CABRHW010000014.1, from coordinate 32,020 downwards.
AATCAGCGATCGTAATGTCTGCCGTGATGACGGTGATGCCGTCGCGTTGGTCGAGCAGGCGGACAAATTCGAGCGCGGTGGTGCCCGAGTCGACGAGGAGCGTGTCGCCGTCGTTGACGAGTTCTATGGCGCTTTGGGCGATGGCCTGCTTGGCGGCAACGTTGACGTTGATGCGCCGATCCTGCGTGGAGACGGTCAGGCGTTTGTGGAGCGACACGGCGCCACCGTGCGTGCGGCGCAGTTTGCCGGACTCAGCGAGGGCGTCCAGATCAGCGCGAGCGGTGACAGAGGACACGCCAAAGGTCTGGGCGATTTCTGCCACCTGCACCGAGGCATTATGCTCGAGCATTTCCATGATGGCGGCACGGCGTTCGTCGGCAAAAGCTCGGGTTGCAACTTGGGCCATGGTAGCTCCATTCTCAGCAAAATTTGCAGGAATTGTGTTGAGTCCATTTTCGTTCATTTTCTTTTTGAGTAAGAAAACGCCTTTCGAATACTTATCTTTTCTATAAAAGAAAGGCAATCAAGGCTCAAAACTCAATATCGAACACGTGCGCCCGGCACAAAACCCTTCCGTTTGCTTTTCAAAATTGAGGGTCTTGCCCTGCGGAGCGACGGTATCTCGCACATTCACACCCGCCGAATTTCATACAATGAGCGCAGTAAAACGCAAGGTAAAACGCCTTGCGGACACGTACGCCCGATGTCCAGATGCGGGCGAGGGAGAGGAGCAAACGCTCATGGCACTTGTTACCACCGAAAAGATGCTCAAGGACGCTCAGGCCGGCCACTACGCCGTCGGCGCGTTCAACGTCGAGAACCTCGAGTTTGTTATGGCTGTTCTGGCCGCTGCCGAGGAGACCAAGTCCCCCGTCATCATGCAGACCACCCCGGGCACCATCAAGACCGCTGGCCTGGACTACTTCTACGGCATGGTCAAGGCTGCCGCCGAGCGCGCTTCCGTGCCCGTCGCCCTGCACCTCGATCACGGCGATGGCTATGACCGCTGCATGCAGGCCTTTCGCACTGGCTACACCTCCGTCATGATTGACGGTTCGCACGAGTCCTTCGAGGACAACATCGCCCTGACCAAGTCCGTCGCCGACGCTGGCCGCGCCATGGGCGTGCCCGTCGAGGCCGAGCTCGGCAAGGTTGGCGGCAAGGAGGACGACGGTCCCGCGGTTGAGGGCGAGAGCCCCTACACCGACCCCGCCGAGGCCAAGGAGTTCGTCGAGCGCACTGGCTGCACGTCCCTCGCTATTGGCGTTGGCACCAGCCACGGCGTGTATACGAGCGATCCGCACATCGAGCAGTCCGTGGTCAAGGCCATCCGCGACGCCGTCGACGTGCCGCTGGTCCTGCACGGCACCTCCGGTGTGCCCGATGAGCAGGTTGCCGAGGCCGTGAAGAACGGCATCTGCAAGGTCAACTATGCCACCGAGCTGCGCCAGGCCTACACCAAGGGCTTCATGGCCTACATGGCCGAGAACCCCGGCTGCTTCGACCCCAAGAAGCCGGCCAAGGAGGGCATGCGCGAGATTACCGAGCTGGTTAAGATCCGCATGACCAACCTCAACTCTGTGGGCAAAGCAGAGTAACAGCAAGGGTACTCTGATCCCATCGGACGGTTTGGGCGGGTCCCGTACTTAGTTTCCAAAACGTCCTCGCGCATGAAGGCTCCCGTTGTCTCGCTTCTACGAAGCGTTGACAACGGGGGCCTTCGCGCTGCGGAATGATTTTGGAAACTAAGTACGGGACCCGCCCAAACCGTCCTGCTCAATCGCCCTTGTGGCGTTGGGGCTGAAAGGGTGGGGTGCGGGGGTTACTTGGTTGTTAGGGTTAGTAGGTCGTTGGGGGTTTTGAGGTTGTAGGTGGCGTTTGGGATGTCTTGGTGTGATCCCCATGCTGCTCGGGCAAAATTGACCCCTGCTGAAGTTGCGCATTGTTCGTCGTAGACGGTGTCGCCAACGTAGATGACGCTGTTGGGGTTTGCGCCCGTACGTCGGAGATATTCGAGCATGGGTGCGGGTGCGGGTTTGTGTTCGGTTGTGTCTTCGACAAGGATGATGTGCTCAAAATACTTGTCGAAGCCAAGGGGTGCTATTTCTTCTGCGTATTCGTCGCGCGCACGTGAGGAGACAATGCCAAGATTGCAACCGCCATCGGCGAGTTTTGCGATGACTTCAAGCAAACCCGGAAACACGCTGATGGTGCTTTTATAGCTGGCGGCAACTTGGCACCAGCGATCCAACGTTGCTTGCGAGTAGATTCCAAGTTTCTCAAGAGCATCCTTGCCGGGTATGCCGAGGGCAAACTCAAACTCGTTTCGGGGGAGCGTTTTGCCGGTCTCTTCTTGGACTATCTGGGCAAGCGATGACAGAACGCTTTCTTCTGTATCTGCCAATGTTCCATCAACGTCAAACACGACATGGTCGAATTGTTTCATGGTATTCCTTTCTCTTATCTGTCTGATAGTGTGGGACAGGTGAGATGGAGGCGCTAGCGTTATTTCTGCCCTGTAGTATCGAAATTCTGCCTCATGGCTCGATACTCAGAAGGGGTGCAGCCTATTTGTTCCTTGAATACCTGCCCAAGGTGGCTCGCCGTTGCAAAGCCGCATTGGTGAGCGATCGTCTGTACCGTTCGCGTGGTGTGCGTCAAGAGCGTGCAGGCGCGGGTGATGCGGTATGCGCGTAGATACGCGGCCGGGGTTGTTCCCGCGCAAGCTTTGATGGTGCGATAACAATCTCTTTCGCTGATGCCGACCGCGGACGCAATTTGGGGAACATCTATGCTGTCTGCATAGTGTGTGCGGATGTAGTCCAGAATTTCCCTGAACCGAATTTCACGGCTGGTCATCAAAGAGCTATTGTCCAAAGCGAATTGTGGTTCAGCTTTGGCATAGATCTGAACCCAGAGTTCTGACAGGCTATTTCGAAGCATCATCTCGTTCTGCGGCTGTTGAAGATCTTGGCTGAAGGAGCTCTTCAGCAAATCGATAAAGGGCATATCGTCGGGGTTAGTGGGCGACCATTTGAGTACATCGACGCCTCGACATTGCAGTAAAGGATTGATGTAGCGCTTTTGAAGGCGTCCCGCGGGGTCGCCGAGCATTGACGGCTGAAAGATATACAGCATTTGAATGGCTGGCGCCGAATTGGGTGATTGCAGGGTGCTGTGCAAAATGCCGCCGTTGATAAAGCCGGCGGACCCTTCCTCAAAGCGCATGTGCTCATGTGCTGCACGCGTGCGATAGTCAATTGCCCCCTGCTCCATGTAGAAAAGCTCGACTTCGGAATGCCAGTGCCAGGGGACGGAATTGCCCGGATAGCGAGCGAATTCTGCGCGTTCGGCAATATAAGGCCAATCTTCGGCGGTCTCGGGAAACGCTTCCTCGCGTCCTCCGCGGTGCAATTCTATGTGATCCATGTTTCGCATGGCATCAGTATAAAGCGCGATGGGCTTAGATTGCCCTTGCCTGTTCGGGGAACGCCTTGTCTAGGGATGCTTGGAGCTTTTCGAACGATGTTCGCAAGTTGAGGCTCTGATTGGTTGAGCGGTTGGTTTTTGTGGTGGGGGAGTCGAGGAGGCCGTTTCTCTGTGTCGGGGGGAAGGAGAAAAGGTTTACATGTTTTAGGGATGGCTGCTGTGCTGCGTCATTGGAAGAATGCATGCTTATGCGGCCTCCTCGATGTCCACCAAAAGGTTGCGCACGGGGTGTGCTGCTAGGTCCCGTGCGTTGGCAGTATTATGCCGCGGTCGTTGCAAAGAAGCGCTAAAGAAAGGCTTAATGAGGTTTGCAATTACGATGAAACCGCAGGTCAGAGCTATCGAGTAACACTCTTGTAAGGTTTTGAGCTTAAGGGCTTTCTAAGGTTTGTGATGCGGATGTGGCTCGTCTGTGCGGGACCTGTGAATGGCTTGTTTTAGCGCTGCGGGGTCGCGGCGCGAACTTGCTCGATGACCTTTTCCATCGTGGCGTCGATGCAGTCTTTTTTGAGCTCGCATTCCCAGATGGTTATGGGCGTCCAGCCCATTTCGGTAAGCGCTGCCACGGCGGCGCGGTCGCGCTCGACGTTGCGGCGGAACTTCGCCTCCCAAAACTCAACGTTGCGCTTGGGCTGGCTGGGCTTGCATTTGGGGCAACGGTGCCAAAAGCAGCCGTTGACGAAGATGGCGATCTTGCGGCCGGGGAAGGCGATGTCGGGCTTGCCGGGGACTTTCCATTCCAGGCGATAACCCGTGAGTCCCGCGGCGCGCAGGCGCTGGCGAACGAGCAGCTCGGGCTTGGTGTTGGCACGCTTGTTGCCCTTCATGGACTTTTTGATGGCGGCGCGACGGCGGACCAGTTCGCGCTCGTCAGCGGAGAGGTCCGAGGTATCGATGCCGTCGAGCAGGCCGGGCTTGGGACGCTTCTTGCTGCGGCGCTTAGGTGCGCGCTTGGGTTTGGTGGCGGGTTTGTCGGCTGTGTTGGGCACGGCGTCATCGGCGGAGCTTGTCTCGAGCCGGTCTTCCTTCAACTCAATCAGAGCATCGATAAGCCCTTTATCGGCGGGCATCCATTCCACCGTGGCAAGCGAGGTGCGTGGAATCCAGCGGATATCGAGCTGGCGGTCGTGCTTCTGAGGCTCATCGGATTCATCGGCGAGCGAGCAGTAGTAGCACTCCATGGAGAGATGAAAATCGGGGTAGTCATACTCAACGGTATAGAAATCGCGCAGGTTGGTGACTTTTACCTGCAGCTCTTCCATGAGTTCGCGGCGTACAGCGTCTTCGGGCGACTCGCCGCGCATGAGCTTGCCACCGGGGAACTCCCAAAGTCCCTGCATGTCGCCGTAGCCGCGCTGCACGGCCAGTAGCTCGTCGGATCCTTCCTTGCGAATGATTCCAGCGGCAACATGAACAGTCTTCAACAGGAGTCCTCTCTCAACATCAACACGCGGCAGGGTGGCTACCCGTACCTTACACAACGGTAAGGCAAGCGTAAGCCATATCGATGGTAGCCGAGTCGGCTTCTTGCGACTATAGATGCCGTAGACTAATCGCAAGAAAGGACTCGGTATGCAAAACACGCAAGCTGCGACCCCGGTACTGGAGGTCGCGCATCTCGAAAAGGTATATGGAGCGCTGGGCAACGTGACCCGCGCGCTCAACGATGTCAACTTTACGGTCAACCGCGGCGAATTCGTGGGCATCATGGGCGCCTCGGGCTCGGGTAAGTCGACGTTGCTCAACTGCGTCTCGACCATCGATAGCGCCACGAGCGGCACCATCCGCATCAACGGCCAGGACGTGACGCGCATGAAGCAGGCCAAGCTCTCGCAGTTCCGCCGCGAGGAACTCGGCTTTATCTTCCAGGATTCCAACCTGCTCGATACGCTCACGGCGCGCGAGAACATCGCCCTGCCGCTCACCATCGCCCGCACAAACTCGGCAGAGATCTCGACCCGTGTGCAGGATGTGGCAGCGCGCCTGTCCATCAGTCAGGTGCTCGACAAGTATCCCTACCAGATGTCCGGCGGTCAGCAGCAGCGCGTTGCCGCGGCTCGCGCGCTCGTCACCGACCCCACCATGATCATGGCCGACGAGCCCACCGGCGCCCTCGATTCCAAGAGCGCTCGCCTGCTGCTCGAGAGCCTGGAGGCCCTCAACCGTCGCCTGTGTGCCACCGTGCTCATGGTCACGCACGACAGCTTTGCCGCCAGCTACACGAGCCGTGTGCTGTTCATTCGCGACGGCAAGATCTTCACCGAGCTGCGCCGCGGCGACACCGACCGCCGAGAGTTCTTCGACCGCATTATGGAGGTCGTTGCCATGATGGGCGGTGAGGGCTCCGATGCTCTGTAAACTCGCTTGGGGCAACGTCCGCCGCGCCGGCCGCGACTACCTCGTCTACCTTTTGACGCTCACCCTGGGCGTTACGGTCTTCTATGCCTTTAACACCATCTCGATGCAGGTCGACATCGCCGGAATCGATGAAGAGGGCTTGGCGCAGGTAATGGGCAGCATGCTCGGCGACCTGACGTACTTTTTGGCCGGTGTCATGGCCTTTTTGATGGTGTATGCCAATAACTTCATCATGAAACGCCGCAAGAAGGAGTTTGGCCTGTACCAGGTGCTCGGCATGGGGCGCGGGCGCGTCGCCACGATCATGGCGCTCGAGACCGTGATAGTGTCGGTCGTGGCCTTTGTCGCCGGCATTGTGCTGGGTGTGGGACTCTCCCAGCTCATGACGTTCTTTACGGCCTCGCTTTTTAAGACACAGATCGCCAATTTCCACTTCTTTTTCTCGGTGCATGCGTTCAATCTGACCCTTGCCTGCATGCTCGTAATGTTTGTGCTCACGCTACTGCTGAACCTTCGCGCCGTGCGTCGTACCAAACTCATCGAGCTTATGGGTGCCGAGCGTCGCAACGAGAGCATCAAGACGCGCAACCCCTGGATTGCGATTGCCATCTTTGCCGTGGGCGCGGTGCTTGTGGGCGTGGCCTATTACCGTCTGCTACGTGATGGGTTCCCGCTAACCGCGACGGACAGCAAGCTGCAAGAGGCCATGAACCAGTTTGGTATTACGACCGCTATGGTTACCGTGGGCACCTTTGCCCTGTTCTGGGGACTCTCGGGCATGCTCATCAAGCTGCTGCAGAGCCTGCGCGGCGTGTATTGGCGCGGCCTCAACATGTTTACCGTGCGCCAGCTTGCGGCCAAGGTCAACACGGTGTGCTTTTCGATGGGCGTCATCGCGATGCTCCTGTTTTTGGCCATCACCTCGGTGACGTGCGGTATGTCGATTGCCAACGTGATGAACGAAAACCTGGAGCGCTATACGCCGGCCGATATGTCGCAGACGTATGTCTATTACACGCCCGATACGCTCGACTACTACAAAGAATATGTCAATCCGTCTGAAGCCGACCGCATGGTGCTAGCCGATACAACGGTCGATTTGTACTCCGCATGGCACGGCAAGGGCAAGTCGGCGGACAACAACGACGAGACCGGCAAGAAGGTCAATATCGCCGATGTTGCCGGCGAGCATGTTCAGATCGATTCGTATCTGAGTTACCCGTTTGGCGGTTCGAATCCTTCGGTGTCTGCGGGTGAGATGTGCAAGACCATGGGCGAAAAGCTCCCCAAGGCGCTCGGGGGTAGCAATGCCGATACGATGGGTCTGTTTGTGACGCCGGCGAGCCAGTACAACAAACTGCGCCAGATGATGGGCGAGGAGCCGGTGAGCATTGGCCGCGACCAGTACCTGCTTACGTGTGATATGGGCGGTGAGCTGGGCGACCTGTACACCAAGTACATGGCCGGCGGCCATACCCTCACCTTGGGCGGGCATGAGCTCAAGCCCGCAACCGATAAGTCGGACAAGGACACGGCGGCCATCGCCAACTCGGCGATGGGCAGTAATCCGGGTACCGTCGTCGTTGCCGACGAGCTGTTGTCCCAACTTAATCTGCGGCCGTATTCCAGTAGCCTGCTCGTTAATTACAAACAGGGGATGGATACGACCGAGGCAGACGAGAGCATTAAATACACTTTGCTCGACAATCTGCTCGTTGACGGCAAGGAGCCAGGGTCATGGGGAATCTTCATCACACGCTCCGAGATGTACACGCAAGCAGCGCAAATGAACGGCATGATTAGCTATCTGGCCATCTACATTGGCTTTGTGCTGGTCGTTGCGTGCGCGGCGATACTGTCGATCCAGCAGCTCTCCAATGTGGCCGACGGCAGCCGCAGCTATCGTGTGCTGGCGCAGATCGGCTGTGACGACCGCCAGATTCGCCATTCGGTGATGGCGCAGCAAGCGGTATTCTTCCTGTTCCCGCTGGCAGTGGGTCTGGCGCACTCCTTTGTGGCGCTCAAGGTAATTATCGAGCTGGTGAGTACGTTTGGCTACATGAGCATCGGCGGCACGGTGGGCCTCACCTGTGCAATCTTCCTAGCAGCCTACGGCGGCTATTTCCTAGTGACCTACCTCATGAGCACCGGCATTGTGCGCTCCGCCATCGCCACCCGCTACAGCGAGTAACAAGCCGGTAAAACCGTCGCAAAATCAGAGGCGTATGACCGCCGCGAAGGGACCAGGGACCCTTTCGCGGCGGTATTTTGCCTATCTGGTGCGTCTCGGATGCAAGTGAGTAGACTTTTTTGAACTTGCCGAGCACATCACGACAAATGATCGATAAAACCGCAGGTCAGGGCTGTGGCGTTATAGGGCGTGCTTGGCCTCCTGCAAAAAGCCTACTCACTTAGTTTTTCTGCTAGAAGACCGCCACGAAGGGAAAAACAGCTCTCTCGCGGCGGCTGGCGTTTGCCCAGATAAAACCTGCCAAAATAAACCTGTCCCTTTTTGGCAGGCTAGCGCTTCCAAAAGTGGAGGATCAACGTGGTGCGGTTTTGCTGCTCGGTTTTGACCAGGATGTTGTGGATGTGGGTTTTGACGGTGCCCACGGCAAGGAATAGCTCGTCAGCGATCTCTTGGTTCGACTTGCCCAGCACGACCAGACGCATGACCTCGGTTTCGCGGTTGGAGAGCTTGTAGGCGTTGCGATAGAAGGGCATCTGTTCTTCGATGTGCCGATCAAGATCGCTGACGTTCTTTTCCTCGGGCGCCTCTTGCATGCGAATCGAAAGCACGTGATAGGCGTAGATAATCAGCAGGATGGCAAAGTAGCAAGCGAAGACGTTCTCGCTAAAGTTGCGCTCGGACAGGTACAGCTGCAACCAAGAGGGCGCCAGGCTCATGGGAACTACCAGGATGTTGTAGAAGTCCTCGGCAACGATGCAGCCAACCAGAATGGCGCCGATAATCAGGTGCTTCTTTTGGTTGTTAACACGTGCCTTCAGCTCAACCTTCGTACTCTTGCGAGCTGTCCAAAAGATATACAGTCCCACAAAGATGAGGAACACCTGGCGCATCGTGTAATAGAGCCACTGGTGCATGGGACCATAGGGGACGGCGACGATAATCAACAGCTCGCTTACCAAGAACGTTGCGACGGGAATGATGAACAGCTTCTTAGAGTGCTTGTCGAGCAAGTCCATGGCGATCAGCCAAATAAAAGCCTGCGAAGCGGTTGCCACGAGGGTTCGCAACACAGGCATGGTAATTGAGTAATAGTCGCTTGCCGGAAAACTCTGGTTTTGCAACGTGTATTCAAAAAAGAAGATCTCGGTCATCTCGATGGCATAGCAAATAAAAACGCCGCTGCCATAGATAAAAAAGCGTCGACGAGACGAGGCGTAGGCGGCAAGCGAAAGCACCGCCGTCACAATACAGATAACGAGTATCGCTAGGGTGTAGAAGAACATGAGCGTGTTCATCTGTCGCCGTCCCATCTCATCTGATCTTTGGATAAGCTCCGTAAACCCTACGGATATACCGCCCTCAACCGTATGTCCCGTCGCGGATTAGAGGACGTGATACAGGATACCCGTATACCGTTCACGGTTCTAGATAGTAAACCCCTTCCAAGCCAGCTACCTGCGGGTTTATATTGGTTTAGAGGGGATGTAACTCCGTGAACGGTCTTTAATCCCGAATAAACTAGGTAAAAATTGCATACGGGTGAATGATGGTGTTGTCAACACGGGGCGTGATGTACGAGCGCCTCTCAGTAATAGTCGGCAAGACCGGCGGAAAGGAAATCGACATGGCACTGCCTAAGGATTTCATCGACACCAACGACTTCACCAAAGAGCAGATCCTGGCTATCGAGGATCTTGGCCTGGCAATGAAGAAGGCCATCAAGGTCGACGGTTATTATCCGCACCTGCTCCGCAACAAGAGCCTTGGCATGATCTTCCAGCAGGTCTCCACCCGCACCCGTCTTTCCTTCGAGACCGCTATGACCGACCTTGGCGGCCACGCTCAGTTCTATGGCCCTGGCACCATCCAGCTCGGTGGCCACGAGTCCCTGGGCGATACCGCTCGCGTCATGGGTTCGCTGCTCGACATTATGATGGCTCGCGTTGACCGTCACAAGGACGTCGTCGGCCTCGCCGAGGGCTCCGCTGTGCCCGTCATCAACGGCATGTCCGAGTTCAACCATCCCACGCAGGAGATGGGCGACCTCATGACCATGCTCGAGAACCTCCCCGAGGGCAAGAAGATCGAGGACTGCACCCTGGCCTTCATCGGCGACGCCACCCAGGTCTGCGTCTCCCTCATGTTCATCGCCTCCAAGGTCGGCATGAAGTTTGTCCAGTTTGGACCTAAGGGCCACCAGATCCCCGACGGCGGCCTGCACGTTGGCACCGTTGAGGAGCGCGCCGAGTTCGGCAAGCAGATGATGGCCATCGCCGAGGAGAACTGCAAGGTCTCCGGCGGCTCCATCGTCATCTCCGACGACATCGAGTGCATCAAGGGCGCCGACTTCATCTACACCGACGTGTGGTACGGCCTGTACGACGAGGAGGTCTCGGGCGAGAACTACATGGATGTGTTCTATCCCAAGTATCAGGTCACCATGGACATGATGAACTTCGCCGGCCCCAACTCCAAGTTCATGCACTGCCTGCCGGCCACCCGCAACGAGGAGGTCGTCGACGAGGTCATGGATGATCCCGAGCGCTCCCTGTGCTGGGTCGAGGCTGAGAACCGCAAGCACTCCATCCGTGCTCTCCTTGCCGCTCTGGGCAAGCGCACCCCGCTCAACGACGAGGGCGTCGAGTACTCTGCCAAGGCTGAGCTCCACGCCGCTCTCGAGGCTCTCGAGCAGCTCTAAGCCCCAAGGCTTTAAAAAGCACGTTTGCGGGCGGCGGATGCTCGTCTCCTGTCGCCCGCTCACCGAGGACCAAGCGATTGCCTTAGTGCCTTGGGCCTCGGATCTGTCCAAGACTGAGCAAAGGAGCTCATCATGAGCGACGGAAAGAAAAAGCTTTCCTTCTTGACGGTCATTTCGACCATCATCTGCGTCGTCTTCGTTTGCGAGGCCGCCGCTCCTGCTGCCGCCATTGGCAACCAGCAGTTCTTCTGGTGGATCTTCCTGATCCTGACCTTCTTGCTCCCGTATGGCATGGTTGTCGCCGAGCTCGGCACTACCTATGACGGCGAGGGTGGCATTTACGACTGGGTACGCGATGGCCTGGGCGACAAGTGGGGTGCCCGCATTTCGTACTATTACTGGGTTAACTACCCGCTGTGGATTGCCTCGCTGGCTACCATGTTCCCCGACATTTTGGGCATGGTCTTTGGCGTTGAGTTCAATCTGATTGCCAAGATGGGTATCGATCTTGCCTTTGTGTGGATCGTCTACCTCATGGGTCGCTCCAAGGCGGCTGACTCCGAGTGGGTCCTTAACGGTGGCGCCATCATCAAGGTCGCCGTTGCCGTTATCGTCGGCGCTCTGGGCATTTGGTACGCCATGGAGAACGGTTTTGCGAACGACATGTCCGCTACCACCTTCCTGCCCGAGCTCACCAACACCAACGCTCTCGGCTACCTGTCGATCATCATCTTTAACTTCATGGGCTTCGAGGTCATCTGCACCATGACCGACGACATGGCCGATCCCGCTCGCGATATCCCCAAGGCTATCATCGTTGGCGGCCTGTCCATCGCCGTGATCTACCTGTTCGCTGGCTTTGGCATCGGTGCTGCTGTGCCGGCCGATGCCATCGACCCCGACTACGGCATGATCTATGCCGTCCAGACCATGGTGGGCGACTCCATGATCTTCAAGGTCATCTGCATCGCCTTCCTGATCACCCTGTTCGCCAACATGGCCGCTTGGTCCTTCGGCGTCAACTCCGTTGCCCGCTATGCTGCCGAGCACGGCAACATGCCCAAGGTCTTTGCTTCGATGATCTCGGATGACGACATGCCCAACGGCGCCAACCTGGTTAACGCTATCGTTGCCTCCCTGGTGCTGTGCCTGCAGCTGGTTCCCATCGACGCCATCTCCAACGGTGTCTTCTGGATGCTCTTCGGCACCTCCGTCGTCTTCCTGCTGCTCACCTACATCCCGATGTTCCCGGCGTTCCTCAACCTTCGTAAGAACGACCCCAACCGCGAGCGCATCTTCACGTTCCCGTTTAAGGGCACCATGATGAAGGTCATGCTGGCCATTCCCTGCATCGAGCTGGTCCTTGCCATCGTCGCGACCTTGATTCCGTTCTCCGCCGCTGAGATTGGCGACAAGGTTCCGATGATTGTCATCTTCATCGTGCTCGTGCTCATCGGCGAGGTCGTCCGCGTCGTGAGCGCTAGGGGCCGCGAGACCGAGTACAAGGGTCTCACCCCCGAGCTGGCTGCCCAGCGTCTCGCTGAGGAGGCCGCCGAGGCCGAGGAGAACTAGAGCACCCGGATTCGGGGCTCCAACCCTCCTCGCGTACCACAGTACGCTTCGTCGGGCTTGTCGCTCCCGACTCCGGGCACTCTAGCCTCTTCGGAGGCGTGCCCAAGCGACAGGTTTGCTAACCACTCCCTGGGGTGGGTGTGAGCGATAGCTCCGGTAACCACCGCCCGCCCCAATCTCTCTCCCGTATCCTTCGTGCGTTTTGTCTCCGCGCACCGGGTTACGTCGTCGCCCGCCGGTGCGACTCCGTGAAAACCGGCGCCGGGCGCCCCGACCTTTGCCGGGGAACGGGCGCCTACCATCTCTTGGCTTAAGGCCGCGGGTAACCCGCCCGCGGCAAGCGATCGTTCGATTTGGAGGAAATCTTATGCGTACGATCACCGAGTCCGAGTCCACTCCCAAGGCCGACGGCTTCTTTATGCCTGCTGAGTTCGCCCCGCAGGATCGCGTGTGGATGGGCTGGCCCCACCGCACCGACACCTGGGCCCACGGCGCCAAGCCGGCTCAGAAGCAGTATGCCGCCATCGCTCGCGCCATCGCCGAGTTCACCCCGGTCACCATGTGCGCCAACCAGGCCGACTACGCCAACTGCAAGGCCGTCTTCGAGGACAACGAGAACGTCACCGTTATCGAGATGACCACCGACGACGCCTGGTTCCGCGATACCGCTGCCACCTACGTTATCAACGGCAAGGGCGAGAAGCGCGCCAACCACTGGCACTTCAACGCCTACGGCGGCCTCGTTGACGGCCTCTATTTCCCGTGGGATAAGGACGAGCAGATCGCCCTTAAGATGGCTGAGCTCTCCGGCTGCCGTCGCTATCGTCCCGATGACATGATCCTCGAGGGCGGCTCCATCACCGTCGACGGCGAGGGTACCCTTGTCGTGACCGACCAGTGCCTGCTTTCCCCGGGTCGCACCTGCTCTGCGGTTCTGGAGGAGGAAGAGGATCCCGAGTCCATCTGGCCCAAGTTCCACAAGAAGTTTGAGCCCTGGAGCGAGGAGCTTCGCGCCTATATGGACGAGCACCTCAAGGATTACTTGGGTGTTGAGAAGGTCATTTGGGTCAAGGAGGGCATCGACCCCGAGGAGACCAACGGCCACATCGATGACGTCGCCACGTTCATCGCCCCGGGCGTCATGGCCTGCATCTGGACCGACGATCCCGAGTACCCGTTCTACGAGCAGTGCCACGCTGCCTACGAGACCCTCTCCAACGCCGTTGACGCCAAGGGCCGCAAGATGAAGGTCTACAAGCTCTGCATGCCCGTGAACCCGCTGTTCATGGACCAGGCTTCCTGCGATACCATCGACGCCGACGAGAACGCCGAGCCGCGCGTTGCCGACGAGCCGCTGATCGCCTCCTACATGAACTACCTGGTCACCAACCACGGCGTTATCGTCCCGCAGTACGGCGACGAGAACGACCAGCTGGCCGTTGACACGCTCCAGAAGATCTATGACGAGGTCTGGGGCGAGGGCGTCTACAAGTGCGTTGGCGTTCAGTCCGAGCAGGTCGTCTTCGGCGGCGGCAATATCCACTGCATCACTCAGCAGGAGCCGTCCGCTTAATCGTCTGGCTTCCTGAGCCGCGGCACCTTCCCGTTCATTCGTCGCTTGCGTACCAAAGTACGCTTCGCTCCTCTTTCACGGGAATCTGCCGCACCTCAGAAACCCAGCCGATCAATCGGACCGGCTGGGTGTTAGGAATATCCAGCCGATCAATCGGGCCGGGGCTTTCTGATTTGGTCGGCTGGGTTTTCTTTGGGCACTCCGTTGCCTCCACTTCGGAGTGCCCTTTTTCTTTGATTGAATACGCGTCTGACCTGGGATTTTTTGCGGGTTAGGCCAATTGTTCGCTTGAATTTTCCAGGTCAGACGCGTCTTCAATTGCCGAAAGGTTCCGGTCGCGAGCGCGGCCGTTTTGATCGGAGTATCTATGTACCAGCGTATCGTTATCTACACGCGCCTGTTCCGCGAGCGCTGGTCCAACAATTGCATCCTCTCCTCTCTTTGGGATGGCACCTGTACCGGTGACGCGGCCTGCAACCCTACCTTGGGCTGCGCCTTCGGTACAGATGCCATCCTTTTTGCTGTAGGGGGAGCGCGCCATGGCAGGTAAAAAGTTCTCCCTCTTTGAGGTCATCCTCTCGGTTATCTGTGTCGTCTTTACCATCGAGGCGGCGGCTCCGGCATCTGCCATGGGCAACGTGCAATTCTTCTGGTGGATCTTCCTTATCATTACGTTTTTGCTGCCCTATGGCCTGGTGGTGGCCGAACTGGGCACGGCATTCGATTCCGAGGGCGGCCTGTACGATTGGGTTCGTCTGGGCCTGGGCGACCGTTGGGGCGCCCGCTGCTCTTGGTGCTACTGGGTCAACTTTCCGCTGTGGGTGGCAAGTATTGCCTGCATGTTCCCCAGTGTCATCAATGCGGTATGGGGCATCGAATTTTCGCTTGGGGTCCGAATTGCCATCGAGCTTGCCTTTGTGTGGGGCGTCACGGTCATGGCAATGCAGCCGGTGGCCGAGGCCGATTGGGTCATGGATGGCGGCGCCGTCATCAAGGTGCTCATTACCGCCGTGGTGGGAATCATCGGCATCTGGTTTGCCTGCAACAACGGCTTTGCCAACGATATGTCGTTTAAGACATTTGTCCCCGATCTGGGAGACACTAACTCACTGACGTATCTTTCAATCATCCTATTCAACTTTATGGGCTTTGAGGTGGTCGCGACCTTTGCCAGCACGATGAAGAACCCATCGCGCGATATCCCCAAGGCGGTTATCGCCGGTGGCGTTGCCATCGCGGCGATCTACATTATCTGTGGCATCGGTATTGGAGCCGCGGTTCCCACCGAGCAGCTTTCACTCGATTCGGGCATTGTGGACGCGGTTGCCGCCATGGTGGGGCGCGCTCACCCGCTGACGATGGTCGTGGGCGTGGCCTTTCTGGTAACGCTGTTTGCCAACATGATCTGTTGGAGCTTTGGCGTCAACAACGTGGCGAGCTATGCCGCGCGCCATGGCAACATGCCGCGTCCCTTTGCGCTGGTGTCCAAGAAGACCGGCATGCCCAACGGCTCGGCACTCATTAACGGTTGTTTTGCCAGCTTGGTGCTGCTACTTCAGATTCCGCTGGGTGAAGGTTCCGACGTCTTTTGGGTCTTCTTCTCGATGAACGTCGTCTTTCTGCTCATGAGCTATATCCCGATGTTCCCGGCGTTTTGGCGCCTGCGTAAATACGACGACCGCCCGCGTGTGTTTCGCGCGCCCTTCGAGGGCAAGGTGCTTGCGGTAGCGCTTGCGGTGCCGGTGGTAGAACTCGTGCTTTCGATTGTTGCGACAATCGTGCCGCTTAACAGCTCGCCCGCCGAGATGTCAAAGTTGCCGATCCTCATGGGTGTGGTGATCGGCGTGTTGCTGGGCGAGGTTTCGCGCCTCATATCGCGCCGCGGCCGCAGCATCGACAATCCCGGCGTTGGCGCAAGGGGGACAGGTCGCTTTGCACCAAAACAGTAGCGCCGCGAGTTGTGCGGTGCTAGATGCATCTTGGATTACTGCTCACGCTGCTCGGGATCAGATGCGAGCTTGGGTGCAAAGTAGGGGACGTGGCCCAGGTAGGGGCAGCTGTCCGAACGCGCCTCAACGGCGCAGGGGACATTGTCGTAGGTCATGGAAGAACCGAGTCGGGTGATGGCCTTGGCGGCGGGCGCGACGAGCATCTTGAGCGGAGCGATCGGTGTCATGGCATCTCCTTTCATCGGTGAGACACAGCTTGTTTATCTAAACGATACAGTACGTTTAATCGGTGAGTCTAATCTTGCGGCAAAGAATCTGTCAACATCCTCACAGCATCTAGACAGGGGAGGCGGGCATGAGTTTCGCGTTCTATATCTACACCACGATTATCATGGGTGTGGCTCTGGTGACCAGTGCCGTGGCATTGGTGGTTTGGCTCATGACGCGCCGTCGCGACAGCCTCGTGGCCGCGGCGGGTTTTTTGCTCTATATGCTCGATATGTCGGTCATCTTTTTTGACGAGTACAATCGGCTCAAATACGACTACGCCGTTACCTTTAGCGAGCCGCTGCAGCACCCCTTGCTGCGCTGCGTGCTTGGTATTGCCATCTATGCCTGCGTGGTGCTATGGATGTTTGCGCGCTTGCGCAAAAGACCGACGTCGCGCATGCTCGGACTCGCTATCGTGCCGTTTTCAATCTTGCAATTGCTGCTGGTGCCTCGCAGCGGCGCTGCCGGAGAGGTGCAGCAGTATCTCTTTTGGCTCACGCGTGACCTGGGCAATGTAGGATGTCTTGCCTATGCCGCCTGGCATTACCGGTACAGAGCAACGCGTGTTGAGAAACTCGACCTCGACCGCTCAAAGCTCTTTTGGAAGGTGGCCTTCGTTCTTGTGTTTTGTGTGATCGCCGAGGACACCTACATGATCTTGTTCTGCCGTCCCGACTCCCAAAACCCCGTCATCAGCCTCTTTTTGTGGTATCTGTCCGAGCGCAATATCTCCGAAAACGTGCTGCTCGTGGTATGCGCGGCTCAGCTTTTTTGCCAGTTTAGCCATATCCTGCGTGTGTATGCCCGTCATCCGCGTGCCGATGAGGACGTGGCAGCCGAGAGCGCAAGCTCTGAGGACGATCTCGCATCGCGTGTGGTGATTTATGCCGACGCCCATAAGCTGTCACGGCGCGAGCAGGAGGTGCTCACGCTGGTGCTGAAGGGCAACGACGCCCAAAACATCGCCAGCGAGTTGGTCATCAGCCCTGGCACGGTCAAGGCACACTTGCATCGCATCTACGTTAAAAGCGGCGTCTCCAACCGAGATGACCTTATAGATACCTTTTGGCGTTCCTAGCCTCATTCTTCCTCGCATGCGGGTCTTGCTGTGTGGGCGGCCACACCGTTGGGCGTAATGAAGCGGTAATAATCTCAGACAATAAACCTGCAGGTAAAGCGTGTAAACCTGCTTAAACTGACCGTTTGCGGTCCCTGGCCTTGGCACGGATTTGCCCCTGTGTATCAATGGGTGTAGCGCGAAGCCGCGGACGTGGGACAGACGTCCGAGCACGGCTTGTAGGCACGCGCCGATGCGGGAGCGCTACGCTCCCAACCGAGTGCCCACGCGGGCGGTGCGTCCGCGTTGCAACCAAAGATGCCTGAGGAGGCTCACATGGACAAGGCTGATGTAGTTATCAAGAGCGACGCCGTCTTTACCGGCGATGGGCTCGAGCCGTTTAAGGGCGGCGTTGCCGTGCGGGGCGATAAAATCGTTGCCTGCGGTGACGATGCTCACCTGGCACCGTTTATCGGTCCCGATACCGAGGTGCGCGACTTTGGCGACCAGCTCGTCATGCCCGGCCTGATCGACTCGCACACGCATTTTGCCCAGGGCGCGTTTATGACCGACCCCGATTTTGCCGTCAACCTCATCGACTGCACCAGTTTTGAGATGGCGATGGAACGTGTCGTGGCGTTTGCGGCCGACCATCCCGATAACGAGTGGATTCTGGGCTGCCAGATTATCCAGTTCCAGTGGGATGTCCCCGAGATGCCCACGGCCGCGATGATCGATGAGTACATCTCGGACCGCCCGGTCTTTCTGCAGCAGGTTGACATGCATACCTTTAGTGCCAATACCTGCGCCATCAACAAGGTGGGAGTAACTTCGCAGACGCCCGATCCCGCAGGCGGCAAGATCCTTAAGGATGCCGAGGGCAATCTGACGGGCGTGTTTTCCAACAACGCCGGCGTCTTCTTTATGGACGAGGTCTACGACCCAGCGCCCGAGGTTGTTGACGCGTCGTTTGCAAAAACCGCCCGGCGCGCCAATGCCCTGGGAATCACTACGGTCGGCATGGTCAATCCTACGTTTGTGAGCATGGAAAACCCGTATGCGGTGTTGGCAGGTCTTAATGCCAAGGGCGACTTGCCGCTGCGTGTGTTCCTGTACACCGACCTGTTCGAAAACGAGTCCTTGACGCTCGAGCAGATCAAGGAGAAATATGCCTTCCCGGGTACGCAGGTGGAGTGGCACGGCTTTAAGCAGTTCCTTGATGGCGTGTGCTCCGACCATACCGCCTGGATGCTTGAGCCCTATAGCAACGCGCCCGATACCTGTGGTGAGCCCGCGGAGGAGCCGGAGCGCATCCGTGCTGCCATCCTGAGGGCGCAGGAATGGGGCGTTGACACGCGCATCCATGCAATCGGCGATCGCTCGGTGCGTTTTGTGCTCGATTGCTTTGAGGAGGGCGAGCGCTTGCATGGCAAGCGGGATTGTCGCCACTCCATGGAGCACAACGAGATGGTTCAACCCGAGGATATGCCGCGTTATGCCGAGCTCGGCGTCTGCCCCGGCATGCAGCCGTGGCACATGCTGCTCGATATGGCTGACCTTGCCAAGGACGAAGCCGTGGGTCCCGAGCGTGTCGCGCTTTCGTGGCCCCTGCATAGCCTGCTTGCCAGCGGAGCCGTGGTGCACCTGGGCAGTGACTTCCCCGTTGTGGGCTTGGAGCCCATGGAGGAGGTGTACGGCGCGGTCTTCCGCATGCTCGAGGACGGTTCCAACCCTGAGGGCTGGTTCCCCCAGGAGCGCATTACCATGGCCGAGGCTCTGCGCGCCTACACCTATGGCAGCGCCTACGCCATGCATGCCGAGGACCGCATCGGCACGCTCGCGTGCGGCAAACAGGCAGATATCTGCGTGCTCGACCGCAATCTCTTTGATTGCGAGCCGGCCGAGGTGCTCGAGGCTACCGCAGCCCTCACGATGATCGCCGGCAAGGTGGTCTTTGAGGCATAGCGCCATCGTTTGATTGGGCGGCTTGGTGCCAGTTGTCAGCCGCCTGACATCCATTCAGCACTACTCTCTCAAGGAAAGGGGAGAACAATGGCAGAAGAAGTAACCGCTGCCGTGGAGGAGGAGCGCGAGCTCGCCTCCCAACCGATTCCCGGTCTGGTGCGTAAGTACACCATCGTCACCGGCCAGGGCATGCTCGCCCAGATCATCATGGTGGTCCTTGAGGGCCTCGTGATGGGTTGG
The DNA here is from genome assembly GCA_902470765.1 of uncultured Collinsella sp. Taxonomy (GTDB): domain Bacteria; phylum Actinomycetota; class Coriobacteriia; order Coriobacteriales; family Coriobacteriaceae; genus Collinsella. Next base: position 12,658 of record CABRHW010000014.1, on the reverse strand, counting down.
GGCCTAGGTGCCCACGGCCTGGCCTGTGTCTCGATCATTATGTCGGTCGAGTACATCAACCTGGCCTTTGGCAACCTGTTTGGCACCGGCGTGCCCGCCGTGGTGGGCAACCTTTTGGGTGCCGGCGACATCAAGGGCGCAAGCAAGGCTTTTAGCCAGGGCTTTTGGCTTACCACGATCGTGAGTGTGCTGCTTGCTGTGGTGATGGCAGTGTTTACCGAGCCCATTTGCGCATTCTTTGGCGCCACGCCCGACATCATGGCCGATACCGTTGCCGGCGTGCGCACCTTCGCCGTGCTACTGCCGCTCACGGTCATTGGCCAGATGATCACCGCTGTGATGCGTGTGGACGAGAAGGTTCAGATCCAGGCCAACCTCATGACCGTTTCGGCCATCGTCGCCATCTGTTGGCTCGCGCTTTCCACGTTTGTGCTCAAGTTTGGCGTTATGGGCGCCGGCGTGTACTACGGGCTTTCCATCGGTATCTGGGCCATCGGTATCTTCTGGTTCATCGGGGGCAAAAAGTCCCAGCTCCAGATTAGCCTGGCCGACCTTAAGCTCGACCTCGCCATCTGCGGCCAGATCTTCAAGATCGGCTTCCCGTTCTTCCTGGTCCAAGGTGCGACCTTTATCTTTAATACCGTTGCCAACTCGCTTTTGGGTTCGCTCGGCGGCGACATGGGCTCGCTCTACATCGCAGCCTTTGGCGTGATCAACGGCTACATCCTCTACATTACCATGATGGTTGCCCAGTGCTTCTCCTACGGTCTGCAGCCCATCGCTGCCTTCAACGCCGGCGCAAAGGCTTGGGCACGCCTTAAGGAGACGCTCTCCTGCACGCTTAAGTACCAGGTTGTGACGCTGGCGCTGGTCACCGTCGCGCTCTGGCTTGCCGCCACCCCGGTGTGCGCCTTCTTTGCCGGCAGCGATCCTGCGCTCGTTGAGGTTGCCGCCAACGCCACGCGTACTGTCATCCTGGCTGTTGCCCTGGGCTATCTTGCCATGACCATGTCGATGTATTTCCAGGCGGTCGAGAAGGTGGGTGTCGCCACGTTTACGGGCCTGCTTCGCTATGTGATCTGCTCGGTGCCGCTTATGTACCTCCTCGGCAACATGATGGGTGTCGAGGGCGTGTGGATCGCCCTGGTGGTGGCCGATGCCATTACTGGCATCATCTCCATTGCGCTCGCCGCGCACGAGTCCAAGCGCCTTGCCACGCTCTAGGCTCGGACATGGCTGGCGTACGATAGTCGAACAAGTTAACTCGCCTGCAAGCCACCACAATGGGGACAGCCCCCATTGTGGTGGCTTTTGTTATTTAGGGTCTGAGATTTCGGTTCTATAAATAATGCTTTTGAACTGGGTTACTATAAGATTATGGTAAACGCTACTATAAGATTATGGAGAATGAAACTATTCGATTATGGTAACAGCGTAATAAGGGGCGTTGATATGGCTGAGTTCATTAACAGGGATTTGCATGAGTTGCTCATTCGCATGGCAGGCTGGTTTCCTGTTGTGTCGTTGACAGGGCCTAGGCAGAGTGGTAAGTCTACGCTGGTTCGGCATGCCTTTCCCGACTATTCCTACGTCACGCTTGAGGACCCTCAAACGAGGCGCGCGGCCTTGGAGGATCCGGTGAGTTTTATCCGCAACCGAAAGGGCGGACTCATCATCGATGAGGCGCAATACGCCCCGGATTTGTTTTCAATGATCCAGGTTGTTTCGGATGAGCGGGGAGACGCCGGTCAATACATCCTTACAGGCTCGCAAAACTTTTTGATGATGAAAAGCATCGGGCAGTCTCTTGCCGGGCGAGTCGGGATCTTAAAATTGCTGCCATTATCGTTTCGAGAAGCGGAGAGGGGCCAGCAGGGGCAGCTGGAAGTGGATTTGTTCGCGCTCGAAGGGGGATACCCTCGCCTGCGTTCCGCCGGAATGCCGTCCTCGGTTTATTTTCCCAGCTATATCGATACCTATGTTGAGCGCGATGTTGTGGGCTTGCTTGATGTGCGCAATAAGGCGGAGTTTCATAAGTTTCTGTCCATAATTGCTCAGAGCGTCGGTGCCCTCATCAATATATCCTCGCTTTCTCGAGATACGGGCGTGAGCGTATCGACCATTAAAAGCTGGTTGTCCATTCTGGAGCAGAGCTACCTGACGTTTTCGCTGCAGCCCTATTATGCAAATGCCAAGAAGCGTCTAACTAAAACGCCCAAGCTCTATTTTTACGACACGGGGCTGCTCTGCTACTTGCTCAAAATTGGATCACTGGAGCAACTATTGGAGAGCCCTTATCTGGGGGCCGTTTTCGAAAACCTCATCGTTTCCGAAACGGCGAAGAGCCATCTCAACGTGGGCGAGAATCCCGAGCTGTATTTCTATAGGGACGACAGCAAGCGTGAAATCGATTTGCTCGACTGTACAAACTCAGGGAGTCCCAAGGCTATCGAAATAAAATCATCCAGAACGTATCACGATAAGTACGCCCGCCATCTACAGACTGTATGCGATGAGATCGACATTGCAAAAGATGCGCGCTATGTTGTGGCCCGCGTGGACTCAACGTATGAGTCGAAAGACTGTAGTGTGGTTTCGGCGCGTGATTGGCTTTTACGATAACAAGCTCGGCGTATTAACGGCTGCCGCGAAGGGAACCGGCCCCCTTTTTGCGGCGGTTTTTGCCTATCTGGTGCGTCTTAGATGCAAGTGAGTAGACTTATTTGGATATGCCGAGCACATCGCAACAAATACTCAATAAAACCGAGGTCAGAGCTGTGGCGTTTTGGGGCGTGCTTGACCTCCTGCAAAAAGCCTACTCACTTGGTTTTTCTGCTAGAAGACCGCCGCGAGGGAAGGCAGCTCCCTCGCGGCGGCTGACATTTGCCCAGATAAAACCTGCCAAAATAAACCTGTCTACTCTTTGAGCCAGAGCCGACACTAATTCAAATGGCGAAATCAAAGGGCGTTCTCTGCATGGAGGGCGCCCTTTTTTATCGCGGGATGTTTTGCGTGGCAGTCATGAGGCCCAGGCGGTTGCTGACGCCGAGCTTGCGATAGATGGCGTTGACATGCTTCTTGACGGTTGACTCGCTTATGAATAGCTCGTTTGCCATCTGTTTGTTCGTTTTGCCGTCGAGCATGAGCCGCATGACTTCGGCTTCGCGCGGTTGGATATTGTGTTCTGTAATGAAAGCATTTAGCTGGTTTGTGTCTTCTGTCTGGGTGAGTTTAATGCCCCGAGGATAGAGGTTGGCGAGCGCGAGGCTCGCGTGCCGAGCGACTTCGAGCAGGATTGCGAGCTCGGTGTCGGTGAAGTCTCCGGCCGTGCGTTCACGAAACAGGGTGATGCTTCCTAGCGGGCTGTCGTTGTGCGCGAGCGTGGCCGTACAGCCAAAGTAGACGCCCTGCGGTTCCATCCATTTGCGATAGATGGGCGTGGCATCGCGTCGCTCGACGTCGACGAGGTCGAGGTCGCGGTAGACGCCGACCTTATGTAAGTCAAAGCTCCATGTTGTATAGTCCATCGCGGCGTAGCGGTTGTAGTAGTCGCTCAGTGCGCGGTCGTCCATTCCGCTGCTTGCGGGGTGGACGTAGCGTGGGGCTTCACTGCCCGCCGCCTCGATCAGGTCGAACATGGCGATCCGATGGGGCACGAGCCCTGTCGTTCCCTCGAGGGTCTCCTTTTGCAGCTTATCGACACCGTGTGATGCGTGGATTGCAAGCGCGAGCTCGTTGAGAGCAGTCCAGGTCGTACTGTCCAACTCAATAGTCTGCTGATTATTGCATGGGGGCATAGGGCATCCTTTCCATTGTGGAACCCAGTATGTCATGTTCTCGGCCTGAATAGAACTTTAGGTCAGCGAATGGTATACCGTCGGTCGCTGAAAGGGGCTCGAGGGACCATTGAGAACATCTCGGTGCGGCCGCATCATGGTCTCGTCAAGCAAAAGCACCGAGATTTAGGAGCTTGAAATGAAGACCATTTACGAGAGCGAGTCTACGCCAAAGAAGGACGGATTCTACATGCCCGGCGAGTACGAAGAGCAGGAGCGCACCTGGATTTTGTGGCCGCATCGCTCGGATGTGTGGCGCTGTGGTGCCAAGCCGGCGCAAAAGGTCTTTACCGAGATTATTAAGACCGTTGCACGTTTTCAGCCCATCACTGTGGGCGTCAACACTGAAGACTTCCCCGCGGTGTGTGAGATCTTCGACGGCGTTGAGAACGTGCGCGTTATCCACATGGAGTACAACGACAGCTGGATTCGCGACCCCGGCCCGGCGTTTCTTGTCAACGACAAGGGGGACGTGGCACTCTCGCACTTCCACTTTAATGCTTACGGCGGTTTCATTGACGGCCTGTATTTCCCGTGGGACAAGGACGCTTCCATTGGCCTGCAGGTGGCACAGCTCGAGCAGGTTAACCGCTATCGTCCCGAGGATTATATCCTCGAGGGTGGCTCGTTTAACTGCGACGGCCAGGGCACCGTGGTGACCACCGAGATGTGCCTGCTCAATGAGGACCGCAACCCCCAGTACACCAAGGAGCAGATCGAGGAGAAGCTTGCCGAGTACCTGGGCATCGAGAAGGTCATTTGGATCAAGGATGGCATCGACCCGTTTGAGACCAACGGGCACGTGGACGACGTCGCATGCTTTAGTGCGCCCGGCGAGGTCTGCTGCATGTGGACCGATGATCCCAACCATAAGTTCTACAAGGAGTGCCAAGAGGCGTATAAGACGCTTTCCGAGACGACGGATGCCCGTGGCCGCAAGCTCAAGATCCACAAGGTGATTATGCCTGCGACCTCGGTATATATGACCGAGGAGGAGGCCAGCACGATTGACCCCGTCGAGGGCGTGCTGCCGCGTACCCCCGAGGATGCTTTCGAGCCGAGCTACCTCAACTTCCTGCCCATCAACGGCGCAGTGCTTGTACCGCAGTTCGGCGATCCCAATGACGCCCAGGCGCTCAAGGATATCCAGGCTGCTTATCCGGACCGTGAAGTCATCGGTATCATGACTCGCGAGGTTATCTACGGCGGCGGCAACATCCACTGCATCACCCAGCAGCAGCCCAAGGCGCGCTGCAAGTAGAGGCGGTTGCAGGCACACGGGGTAGTGTCGATATGACCTGGGGCCCGCTGGCGCACACGCTGGCGGGCTCTTTTGCGTGCGGCGGGCAGCGTTGCACGCGGGCACTCGGGTCTAAGCGAGGGTACCAGGGACCTTGCTTATCGTCGATAGTTGGTCTAGAATCGTCGATAGTCGATGATAGGGGGTTGCATGCAGCTTGTTGAAAGTGAGACCGTGGAGTTCAAGTGCACATTTACCCCTAAGCTGCTCAAAGCTGTGGTGGCGTTTGCCAATTCGAATGGTGGTACCTTGTATATCGGAATCGACGATTTTGGCAGCATCGTCGGCGTGGACGATATCGATGCCACCATGCTTCAATGCTCTAATGCAATAACCGATGGCGTGTATCCCGACGTTTCTGAAATCACGACGGTCTCCGCATTGGACATCGATGGCGCAGCGTTGGTGAAAATCGAGGTGGAAGCGGGTCCTCACAAGCCGTACTGCCTGTGCTCGAAGGGATTTGTTCCCGCCGGGGTATATCGGCGCCTAGGTCCTGCCAACGTGCCCATCGAGATGGCCCAGATCCGCTCGATGATCAAGCGCACCGACGGCGATTATTTTGAGACCGCGCGCTCTCATGAACAGAGCTTGACGTTTTTTGAAGCCGAGCGGGTCTTTAGGCGCGCGGAGATTACGTTTGACCAAACCTCTCAAAAGAATCTCGGCCTTATCGATGAGCTGGGCTTTTACACCAATTTGGCACTGCTGGTCTCTGACCAAAACCCCTTTGCAGTCCGCGCTGGCCTCTTCAACGACGATGCGTATACCGAGTTTATCGACCGTCAGGATGGCGAGGGCTCGATCTTCAGGCAGATAGAGGATATCGAACGGTTCCTCAATATATCGAACGCAACGCGTATGTACTTTGTGCCGGGAAGGCTCGATCGCATAGATAAGGACGACTATCCCCGCGAGGCTGTTCGAGAGGGAATTCTGAACCTGTTTATCCATCGCGACTACGAATCTTCGGTGGCGTCTCTTATCAAGATGAGCCGTACGGCGCTTGAATTTACCAATGCGGGAGGGCCGCAGCACATCAGCGTCGAGGAGGCGCTTGCGGGCGGCTCGGACGCTCGGAATCCAAAGCTGCAACTGCTCTTTTTGCGTCTGGGGATGGTTGAGGCGTTTGGAACGGGCCTCAAGGGGATCCGTGCGCTCTATGAGGCGGAAGGGTTGGAACCCGAAGTCTGCGCCTACCCTGCAATGTTTAGGTTGTCGCTGCCCAACGTCAACGCCGTGCGCAATTCCTATCTGACGCCTCGTGGCAATAGCGGTCCCAACTTGCGTGGGGATTACAGCGATTATGAGCAGCTCGAGCGGGAAGGGGCGCTGCCGCCCGATGTTTCGCAGGCGTTTGCATCCGTGCGAGCGCAGCGAGAGGGGCACGTGTCGATGAATGGCGACTGCGGCCACGAGGTGCGTGCCAAGCTCGTGGAGGAGCTTGGCTTTGATGTTGCGTGCAAGGCGTCCGCGATGCTACAGGATGTCTCGGACGAGCGACGTGGTGGATACGCTCGCGCCTTGATTCGCTTTGCCCTTGAGCGGCCCCGCGGTTTTACGCGCCAGGATGCTTCGGACGCTCTGGGAACTGGGCGCGACGTGACGCTGCGGGTTATCAACGGTTTGCTTGAGGAAGGCGCACTCGTTAAAGAGGGGCGCGCTCGGGCGACGAGATATCGCGCTGTCGGGCAGGTTTAGGGACGGGCGGTCCGGCCCCCTGGGTTATTCCTGGGCAGAGGCCAAGGGCCGGGTGCCCGGCGCACCTTGATTGAAGGGGTACTTAGAGCGTGCCGCCGTACATGTAGACGATAAAGCCGTCACCGGTGTCTTGGCTGTGGTCTTCTAGGATGCGCTTCATGTTGAGGTGCTCGTAAAACTGCCAGTCGGAGTTGCAGTCGCTCATCAGGAAGAATTTGGTGCAGCCTGCCTTGGCGAGCTCGGCGCGCGCAAGGTCGATGAGCGCGCGGCCGAGTCCCTTGCCCTGCCACTCGGGCACAATGATGATCAGGTTGAGCTGACCCTGGGCGTACTCGTTACCTGTGGCGGCAAAGCGGTCGGCCGTGGCCTTTTCGCGGCTATCGCCAAAGAGTGAGCCCTCGAGTTTGGCATCGGCGGTCTTTGCCATCTCGGTTGCCTGGATAAACAGCTCGTCGTAACAGGGCTCCCAGGTGGGATTGGTACGCGGCTTGCCGTCCTCGAAGATGCCGATGCAGCAGGCGGCGATAATGCGGCCCTCGGTCTCGGCGACGAGTGCGATGGGGGAGCGCTGCAGCTGCATGGCGATGTTAAAACGCGCGCAGAAATCGGCGGCTTCGACGTCGCCGCGGTTGCGCAGTGTGTTGCACCACAGCTGGTTGTAGATGGCAGCGATGCCGTCCAGGTCGTCGAGCGTGGCGGCGCGCAGGGTTATGTTGTCAAGGCTCATGGAGGCTCCTTCCAAGTTGGGTCAGGCCACCCCTGAGTGTGACATGGACGCAGGACGGCCGCATCGACCATTCGGCAGGCGAGCCTCGAATCCTCGGGGACGGAGGGCCCTAAGAAGGAATGAGGGCGGATTTTCGGACACTTGCTCGATGAGAGTGGATAATCTCCCACTTTTAGCGCTGGTATAGGCCAAAAACGGGAGATTATCCACTCTCATTCTGGCCAGTTTCGCCCATGCGCTGGGGTGGGGGATATGCGTCTTCCACCCCTCCTTTCTTTGGTTAAATTTTGCGCTGAAGACAGCGATCTGCATGTCTTTGGCGCAAAATTTATCCGTAGCACATATCAATAAGCGAAAGGCCCGATAGTGAGCGCGTTCTACTTCTTCTACGGAATCACGTTCGTCTTGGTTTGCATGGTGGCGGTGTGCGTATCGGTATGCACGTACCTCGTCTCACATCGAACAAGCTACTTGACGGTCTCGGCCTTCTTTTTCTTCGACATGCTCGAAAGTGCCATCGTATTCCTCGATGAGTATCAGGGCCGTAAGATGATGGCAGATATCCTCAGCAGCCAATTTCCCATGACTCACCCCATAACGAAACTCGTCCTATCGATTGGAATCATGGCGAGCATGTGGGCATTTGCATTGGCGATCGTAAACAAGATGAGCCGGCTTCACATGCTCGTGCCCTGCATCGCCTTTTCTGCTTTCGAGGCCATGTCGCTTGTGTTGCAGCCCGATTCAATCAAACAACTCGCCTTTTATGCGTTGCGTTCCTTGTTCATGTTCGTGGCGTTTGGCATGATTTTCGTCTGCTACCGCAAAAGCAAGCCGTTGGCGCGAAAGAGCTTCTACGCACGCTACGGCAGGTTTCTTATTGTGATGGCTGTGTTGACGGCGTTTGTTCTGATCGAGGATGTACGCGTTCTTGGGCTGAATATTGGGCGGATCGAAGTCATCGATTACCTGTATTTTTCCTACGGCAGAAACATCCCAGAGAACATCATGAGCGTGGTGGCCGCGATATATGCCGTTCGTACGGCGTCGCAGATCTTGGCGTTGCGCTTTTCTGCTCCGCCCACAACGTTTGGCACCTCTGCCAAACAGATTGCGGAGGTCCGCTTCTCGGCATTCTGCGACCAACACGATATCTCCGCGCGTGAACGCGAAGTGCTCGACCTTCTGCTCGATGGCCAGGATAACCGCGCCATAGCGAATGATTTATTTATCTCTGTCGGTACGGTCAAATCGCATGTTCACACGATATTCCGTAAATGCGGTGTCTCATCGCGGTCCGAGCTTCTTCAGAACTTTTGGGCAGGTTAAAGGCAGGGTTATAGGGGATATAAGCCTCCGCTTACGGCAATAACCCCGTTTGTGCAGACAAGTTTATACCGGGGGGTGCTATTCAGGTGATAGCGAGCGTCGCGAAAGCGCGGCGATGTCAACAGAAAGGTGGGTTATATGAAGACCTCTATCCCTCCCGTTTCCCGTAGAAGCTTTCTCGGCCTGAGCACGTTGGGCGCCGCGGCTGTTGCGGTGGGTGCCGCCGGCTGCGCCAACAATTCTTCAAATGCCGGAAGCACCGGCAGCGCGATTTCCGATAAGGCATCCATCGTCTTTCGTAACGGCACGATTCAGACGATGGTCAAAGAGGGCGACACCGCGGCCGCCCTGGCTGTCTCGGGCAACAAAATCGTATATGTAGGCGAAGACTCCGGTGTTGACGAGTACATCGATGACAACACGCGCGTCATCGATCTCGATGGCGGTATGGTGACTCCCGGCTTTATGGACGGCCATATCCACGCTCCGGGCAACTGGGTGACCGCACTGTACGAGATCGATCTTACCAAGAGCACCACGATCGATGAGTATAAGAAGGTGATCAGTGATTTTGTAACCAAGCATCCCGATGATGAGGCTTACGTTGGCGGCTCGTTCATGATCAACGCCTTCGAGCAAGAGGATGGCACCAATCCCGGCCCCAACAAGTCCATTCTCGATGAGATCTGCTCCGATAAGCCCATCATGCTGTGCGATGTTTCCTATCATTCGGTGTGGGTCAACAGCCGTGCGCTCGAGCTTGCGGGCATCGATAACGATACCCCCAATCCCACGGGCGGCATCATCACCCGCGATGCAAACGGCGAGGCGACTGGCTACTTGATCGATTCTGCTGCCACTATGGTGAGGGAGGTTGTCTCCGTCGAGCATACGGACAAGGAGCTTGAGAACGCTATCGACAAGTACCAGCAGGTGGCTACGAAATACGGCATCACCGGCATTACCAACATAAGCGTCGTGGGAAAGTCTACGGCACAGGATTGCCAGTTCTATACTGACCTTGAGAAAGATGGCAAGCTTAACCTGCGCATGCGAGTACTTCCTACCATTGTGCCCGGCATGACGGCTAAAGAGGCCCTTAAAACCGTGAAGGACCTCAAGAAGTTCGATAGCAACATGATCTCTACCGGTACGGTCAAGATCTACTCCGATGGCGTTACCGAGGGCGGCAGCGCCGTGATGCTCGAGCCATATACCTCCGCCGCCGGTAAGGGAGATAACTGGCACGGCGAGTCCGTCTGGGATCAGCAGGAGTTCAGCGACATGGTGGCCGCCCTCGACAAAGAGGGTGTTCAGATTCATGTTCACGCGATCGGCGACGGCGCCGTCCACAATACACTCGATGCCTACGAGCGCTGCGTCAAGGAGAACGGCGAGCGCGATGATCGCCGCAACACCATGACGCATGTGTGCGCAATTACCGACGAGGACATTCAGCGCGTCGCCGATCTCGACATCGTGTGCGCGCTGCAGTTCCTGTGGATGTATCACGATTCTTTGTGCGACCTCGAGATCGCCATGGTGGGCGAGGATCGCGCCATGAAGTTCTACCCCGTCAAGAACATGCTCGAGGCCGGCTGTTTTATCTCCGGTGCGAGCGATGGCCCGGTCACCGGCTATGCGCCGCTCGAGGAGATCGAGGTGGCCGTTACGCGCAACAGCCCGTATCCCGAGGAGGAGGACACCGATATGTACCGTTGGCCCGAGCAGGCCATCACGGCATATCAGGCGCTCGAGGCATATACCAAAAACGTTGCCTTCGAGAACTACATGGAGGATAAAATCGGTACGCTCGAGGTGGGCAAGCTCGCCGATCTCACGGTGCTCGACCAAGACATCCTTCATTGCGATCCCAAGAAGATCTCCGATACCAAGGTCCTGTTCACTATCTCCGATGGCCGTATCGTATACGAGGGATAATCGGTCGATCGAGGTGAAGAGCGGACGATTTGCTCGGCAGAACGCTTGGTTGCCAGCCGTCGTCGCGATTTAGCGCAGGCCGCCGCGGATGCGTGAGCGTTCGCGGCGGCGCTTTTATGTCATGTGCATCGGTGCGTGGAATGAGTCCAAGCCGCTTATGGCAACAGGAGGGCTGCGAGACCCATACGATTTGAGACACCAAGCTTGTGGTAGATAGCGTTGACGTGCTTCTTTACGTTCGATTCCGAGATAAAGAGCGTTGCGGCCCGCGCAGCGTCGAGTAGTTACGCGGTTTGGTAAAACGCCGTAACCTACACCCGCTCTGCGATCTCGTGGATGAGGTAGTCGGTCTTTTCCCAGCCCAGGCACGGATCGGTGATCGACTTGCCAAAGACGCCGCCGTCGACCGGCTGGTTGCCGTCCTTCAGGTAGGACTCGATCATAAAGCCCTTGACCAGCTTGGAGATGGACTCGTTGCGGCGGCAGCTGTCGAGCACCTCCTTGCAAATGCGATACTGCTCCAGCGGACGCTTGCCCGAGTTGTCGTGGTTGCAGTCGATGACCGCTGCGGGATTGGCATAGCCGGCGTGCTCGGTATAGCGCTCGGCCAGGCGTTCCAGGTGTTCGTAGTGGTAGTTGGGGTAGGTGCGCCCATCGAGACCGATGTAGCCACGCATAACGGCGTGCGCGAGCGGATTGCCGTCGCACTCGACCTCCCAGTTGCGGAAGATGAAGCTCTGGTGCGCCTGCGCGGCGTAAATGGAGTTGAGCATAACGGTGGTAGAGCCAGCAGTGGGATTCTTCATGCCGACGGGTACCGAAATGCCGCTCGACACCAGACGATGCTCCTGGTTCTCGACCGAGCGTGCGCCCACGGCAACATAGCTCAGCAGGTCAACGAGGTACTGGTAGTTGGACGGATAGAGCATCTCGTCGGCGGTGAAGAAGCCCGTTTCCTCAATAACACGCAGGTGCATATGGCGGATGGCCTTGACGCCCTCGAGCAGGTCGTCGGGAGCCTCGGGGTTGGGGTTGTGCAGAAGGCCCTTGTAGCCGGTGCCCTTGGTGCGCGGCTTATTGGTGTAGACGCGCGGAATGATGATGAGCTTGTCCTTGACCTCCTCGGCGGTCTTGGCCAGTCGGTTCATGTATTCAAGTACCGAATCCTCGCGGTCGGCAGAGCACGGGCCGATGATGAGCACCTTGCGTGCGTCCTCGCCGGTAAAGACTTTGGCGACCTCGGCGTCAAATGCCTGCTTTTTGGCGGTAAGCTCGGCAGAAAGCGGCATTTCCTCGCGGATCTCCATGGGGATCGGCAACTTGCGTTTGAATTCCATGGCCATAGGGGCCTCCTCAATCTATAGAAAGAGCAATAAGCGTATTGTTGAGTGTTCGGCATTATCCGCTGTCGCACGCTAAAGTGCAAGTCCTTGTCACCCTGAAACCTTCCAAAAAGGGACAGGTTTATTTTGGTAGGTTTTATCTGGGGAAACGTCGGAGGATGTCGGGAGGGAGTGGCGTCGCGCGGGACCCTAAGGCTATTGTCGGTTCCCCAGGAAACACCCTGCGGGCAAAAAATGCCAAATATGAGTACTGTTGCTAACCTAGTAACATATCCGTCTAGCGAGATAATAGACAAAGTGATAAATATGTTCATTAACGTTGGCACGCAGAAGCCTGCTAACGGGCGTTTTGATTAATTTGAAGGCGTATAGAGCCCGCAAAGAGGTCGTTTGAGGCGGTTTTGGCTGTTACCAAAAAGGTAACAGGGTAGCGCGCAGAGATGTGGTGTAAGAGGCGGGGCATGCCCCGCCTCTTCTCTTT
>CABRHW010000013.1 GCA_902470765.1 uncultured Collinsella sp. | reverse complement strand
CCCTCAGGGTATCGGGTTCCCACATTCATCCGCACATGTGCGGATGAATGTGGGAAGTGTTCGGATAAAGTCGATAATCAAGGGTAATCTGGGCAATCGTTGATTAATTGCTCGTATAATTGCCTATGTCGAAAGATACAAAAACCTGTACCTTTTTGTGCAACAAAAAAAGCCGCTCAACCAGCGGCTTTTCTTATTTCGGCATGAAAAAGGCGACCGCCCTCTGTGGACGGTCGCCTTTGTTAATTGTTGTGAAGTTTGCCTTAGGCGCGAGTCTTGATCTCCTCGGTCACCTTCGCAACAAACTCGTCAACGCTCATCTGAACGGTCTCATTGGAGCGATCGCGGACGGAGATGTTGCCGGCCTCGACCTCCTTCTCGCCCAGGATGAGCATGTAGGGCACGCGGTCGATGCTGCGGGCCTCGCGGATCTTGTAGCCGATCTTCTCGTCGCGGTCGTCGCAGACCACGCGAATGCCGGCCTCCTCCAGCTTGGCGCACACCTCGTGGGCGTAGTCGCGGCTCTTCTCAGAGACGGGAAGCGCCTTGACCTGCACGGGTGCCAGCCAGGTGGGGAACTTGCCCGCAAAGTGCTCAATCAGAATACCGATAAAGCGCTCGATGGAGCCAAAGCATACGCGGTGCAGCATGATGGGGCGCTTCTTGGTGCCGTCGGCGTCCACGTACTCCAGGTCAAAGTTGAGCGGCATCTGGAAGTCGAGCTGCACGGTACCGCACTGCCAGGTACGGCCGAGCGAGTCCTCCAGGTGGAAGTCGATCTTGGGGCCGTAGAAGGCGCCGTCGCCCTCGTTGACCTCGTAGTCCATACCCAGCTTCTCCAGAGCGGTGCGCAGGCCCTCCTCAGCGCGCGCCCAGTCCTCGTCCGAACCCATGGAGTCCTCGGGGCGGGTGGAAAGCTCAACGTGGTACTTAAAGCCAAACTTTTGGTACACAGAATCGATGAGGTTGACCACGCCCACGATCTCGTCGGTCAGCTGGTCGGGACGCACAAACAGGTGGGCGTCGTCCTGGTTAAAGCAGCGCACGCGGAACAGACCGTGCAGGGCGCCGCGCAGCTCGTGACGGTGCACCAGGCCAATCTCGCCGGCGCGGATGGGCAGCTCGCGATAGGAGTGCGGCTTGGAGGCGTACACCAGCACGCCGCCAGGGCAGTTCATGGGCTTAATGCAGTACTCTTCGTCGTCGATGACGGTGGAGTACATGTTGTCCTTGTAGTGGTCCCAGTGGCCCGAGGTCTTCCACAGCTGCTTGTTCATGATGAGCGGCGTGGAGATCTCCACGTAGCCGGCCTTGTGGTGGATCTCGCGCCAGTAGTCCAGCAGCGTGTTCTTAAGGATCATGCCGTTGGGCAGGAAGAACGGGAAGCCGGGGGCCTCGTCGCGCATCATAAAGAGGTCCATCTCGCGGCCGATCTTGCGGTGGTCGCGCTTCTTGGCCTCCTCCAGCATGTGCATGTGCTCGTCGAGCTCTTCTTTGGTGGCAAAGGCGACGCCGTTGATGCGGGTGAGCATCTTGTTGTCCTTGTCGCCCTTCCAGTAGGCGCCCGAGACGCCGGTGAGCTTAAAGGCCTTCAGCGCCTTGGTGTAGCAGATGTGGGGGCCGACGCACATGTCGATGTAGTCGCCCTGCTGGTAGAAGGTGATGCGGGCGTCGTCGTCCAGGTCGCCGATGTGCTCGACCTTGTACTTCTCGCCGCGCTCCTCCATAAGGGCGATGGCCTCGGCGCGGGGCTTCTCAAAGACGGTGAACTTGAGGTTCTCCTTGACGATCTTTTTCATCTCGGCCTCGATCGCGGGAAAGTCGTCCTCGCTGATCTTGACGCCCTCGGGCAGGTCGACGTCGTAATAGAAGCCGTTGTCGGTCGCGGGGCCGTAGGCAAAGTCGGCCTCGGGGTACAGGCGCTTGATGGCCTGCGCCATGATGTGCGCGGCAGAGTGGCGGATGACGTGCGTGACCTCGTCCTGCGGGAGCTCGGCCACCGAACCGTCATTGTAGAGTGCCTTCATGGGTATGTTTTCTCCTCTCGGATGCCTGATGCAAGTGCGTGCGATGCGCTCGGCGTTTTTGACTTGCATCATTATAGGCAGGTTGCCTTGGTATACAAGCGCCCGCCGCACCTTAATGGCACGGCGGGCGATTTTCTACGCATACTTCATCGTGTGGGCGGGACGCGCGGTGCCCGTGACATGCGGCGTGCTCGTGGCTTGCGGCCGGCCCGGCGATGGATGCGTTACTGGATGCGAGTTCGGCAGTAGGGGCAGACCTTCCAGTGCGCATCGAGCGGGCGATGGCAGCTGGGGCAGACGTTGCGAACCTGGGTATCGCACACCGGGCAAACGACGAAGTCCTTCTCGATGGGCGCGCCGCACTGCGGGCAGGTGCCGTACTGGGCAAGCTGGCGCTCGCGCAGGGCCATGTCCAGCTCCTGCTCCTCGCGGTCGGACGCGTAGGAGTGCGGGCGCAGGACCAGGTAGGCGATGAGGCCCACGAACGGGATGAGGGCGATGATGCCCCATGCCACGTAGGCGCTGGCGCCGCGGCGGCGAGCGTCGATGAACACATAGACGACCGACAGCACGTACAGGGCGATGATAAAGCCAACAAAGGCATAGACGACGCCCATGAGCTGCGGCGACATGAGCTCGGAGATGTACTTGGACATTACGGATACCTTTCGGAATATTAACAGTCCGGTCAAGTTTACCACGGGGTTTGTTTATATGGGACCACGGCCGGGTACGGGGCCGGCGCGGACACAAACATCTCAATCTGTAACAGCTGGGAGCGGAATCCGGGTCTAGATGTTACAGATCGAGACAAACGGAGGACCCGCATGGCAAACGTCTCGATCTGTAACATCTGGAACCCAAAACCCCTCTTACTGTTACAGATCGAGACATTCAAAATCCGCCGGAAGGTTCGTCTTGATCTGTAACATCTACAACCTAAATCATCAGCTAACTGTTACAGATTGAGACAAAGGAAAACGTCCAGGAAGAATGTCTCAATCTGTAACAACAACTCGGCAAAAACAGGTCTAACCGTTACAGATTTAGACATTCGAAACCGACTGATAGGTTCATCTAAATCTGTAACATCTAGACCCCAAAACAGTTCCCAGATGTTACAGATCGAGACAAACCGCCGGCACCGGGGTCAGCAAACAAAGACGTCGACGTTACTGAGCTTCCCTTCGCCTGCCGTTGGCGGGTGTTGCGGGGCTATTCGCCGCATTGCCGCCGCACTGAGGGTGTGCGGACCGTAGGATAGTCTTATTGACGGCCTGTCAACTCGTCTGGGAGGCACTGTGACGGAAACGTTTGATATCGTGATTGTCGGCGCGGGCATCACCGGATGCGCCATCGCGCGGCAGCTCGCGAGGTTTAACCTTTCCATTTGCGTGGTCGAGGCGGCTAACGATATTGCGCTGGGCGCGTCGAAGGCCAACGGCGGCCTGGTGCACGCCGGCTACGATCCGACACCGGGCACGGTTAAGGCGCAGGTCAACGCCCGTGGCTGCGAGTTGTACGATACGTGGGCGCAGGAGCTGGGCTTTCTGTTCTGCCGCACCGGGTCAATGGTGTTGGGCTTTAACGACGAGGACCGTGCGCATCTGGAGCAGCTACGTTGCAACGGCCTTGCCAATGGCGTGCCCGAGCTGTCGATCGTCGGACCCGACCACATCCACGAATTAGAGTCGCGCGCCAATGCCGATGCAACGTGCGCGTTGTGGTGCCCCTCGACTGGCTTTGTCGACCCGTTTGAGGTTGCCATCGCCGCGCTGGAGAACGCCGTGGCCAACGGGGTGACGTTTATGCGGTCCGCGCCGGTGGAAGCGATTGAAGTCGCGGGCTCGGGCGACGACGCGCGCTTTACGCTGGCGACGCCCGTCGGCGATGTGCGCTGCCGCTACCTGATCAATGCCGCGGGCAACGGCGCCGCGGACATCTCGCATATGGCGGGCGCCGAGGAGTTCCAGATGGTCTGGCGTCAGGGCAACATCGTGGTGCTGGACAAGGAGCCGCGCACGCTCATGCCGCTCTACCCCGTGCCGACGCCGGTGTCGAAAGGCGTTATCGTGACGGGCACCGTGCATGGCAACACCGTGATCACCGCCACGGCTGCCGTGCGCGAGCCGGGCGACACGCAGACCTATGCGAGCGATGTGAACGCGCTGCAGACCGGCGCGCGCAAGCTGGTGCCCGATCTGGACACGCGCCGCGTGGTGCGCGCATTTGCCGGCGGGCGCCCGGTCATTCAGGGAACGAACGACTTCTTTATTGGACAGTCGGCCGTGGTGCCAGGGCTGTTCCAGGCAGCGGGCATTCAGTCGCCGGGCGTGGCGAGCGCGCCGGCAATTGCCGAGCGCATGGAGCTTGTGATGCGCGAGACGGGCGTGGAGCTGCACGAGCGGGCGGACTGGAACCCAATTCGCCGCGCGCCGGACGACTTTGACCGCGCGCCGCTTACGCGCAAAGAAGAGCTCATCGAGTCCGACCCTGCATGGGGGCAGATCGTCTGCCGCTGCGAGACGGTGCCCGAGGCCGAGATTGTGGCCGCGATTCGGCGCCAGCCGGGCGCAGTTTCGGTCGAGGGCGTCAAGCGACGCTGCCGCGCCGGCATGGGTCGGTGCCAAAGCGGCTTTTGCCAGAGTCGCGTGGTTGCGATCCTTGCTTGCGAGTTGGGCTGCGACCCCAGCGAGGTGCTGTTGGAGGATGCCGGATCTTGGTTGGTCGAGGGACCGCTAAAAGGGGTGCGTTAGGATGGCGGAATTCAAATCGAGCGCGATTGATTGCGGCGTCGTAGAAGACGTTCAAACGCAAGCCTTCGACGTGGTCGTTATCGGCGGCGGACCTGCCGGCATGGCGGCCGCACTGGCCGCTCATAAGGCCGGAGCGCGCGTGGCCATCGTGGAGCGCGAGCAGCACCTGGGCGGCATCCTCCGCCAGTGCATCCACCCCGGCTTTGGCCTGTCGCACTTTAAACAGGAGCTCACCGGTCCCGAGTACGCGCAGCGCTTTATCGACCAGGTGCACGCAACCGACATTGCGCTGTTCCTGGACAGCATGGTGATTGGGATTGATTCGGCCGAAGGCGACCCGGGCACGGGCAAGACCGCGGGAGCTACCGCAGTCCATACCGTCACGCTCATGAGCCCCGCCGGCATGCTTCAGCTCACCGGACGGGCGGTTGTCCTTGCCATGGGATGCCGCGAGCGCACGCGCAGCGAGATCAAGATCCCCGGCAGCCGTCCCGCCGGCGTGTTTACGGCGGGCCTGGCGCAGCGATACATCAATATCGAAAACCTCAAGCCCGGCTCGCGTGCCGTCATTTTGGGCTCGGGTGACATCGGGCTTATCATGGCGCGCCGCTGCACGCTCGAGGGGATTTCGGTCGAGGGCGTGTACGAGCTCATGCCGTACGCCAACGGCCTGCGCCGCAATGTGAAAAACTGCCTGAACGACTTTGGCATTCCGCTGCACCTGTCCACCACCGTCACACGCGTGATCGGGCACGACCGCGTGGAGGCCGTCGAGGTAAGCCAGGTCGACGAGCATCTGGCGCCCATTGCCGGGACGGAGCGCATCGTTCCGTGTGACACACTGCTGCTTTCGGTGGGCTTGATTCCCGAGAACGAGCTTTCGGTGAGCGCGGGCGTTGAGCTTGACCCGCGCACGCGCGGCGCCGTGGTGGACCAGAGCCTGCAGACGGACGTGCCGGGAATCTTTGCCTGTGGCAACGTGCTGTACGTGCACGACCTGGCCGACAACGTAACAACCGAGTCCGAGAGGGCTGGCGCAGCTGCGGCGGCGTACGCGCTGGGCGGCGGAGCCGAGACGGACGCGGTCGCGGACACGGGCTGCGAGCTCACGGTCTCCCCCGCCGGCATTGCGGGCTACGCGCTGCCGGGACGCATTACGGCCGTGGCGCTCACCAAGCTCAACTTCCGCGTGCGCCGGCCAGTCGATGCCGCCCGCGTGCGTATTCTGGCAGGCAGCGAGGAACTGTTCGCAGGCAAGGTCCGTGCATTTAAGCCGAGCGTCATGGAAAGCTTCCCGCTGCCGGCGAAGGTGATTCAGCGCGCACTCGACCTAGGTGCTAGAGAGATTATTCTGTCTGTCGATCCCATTGAGGAGGCATAGCTCATGAGCACGAATGCGACCGAGACGCTGCAGTTCAACTGCACCACCTGCCCATCCGAATGCCTCCTGACCGTAGAGGTAGAGCGTGACGCAGACGGCGCCGTGGTAGAAGTGCGCTCCGTAACCGGCAACAGTTGCCCGCGCGGTGATAAGTTCGCACATCAGGAACTCATCTGCCCCATGCGCGTGCTCACGACGACCATAGCGGTCTCCGGCGGCGACGAGGCCTTGCTCCCCGTGCGCACCGCCGAGGCCATCCCGCTGGCACTCCACGCCCAAGCCATGAACCTCATCCGAGGCCTAGTCGTCAACGCCCCCATCCGCATTGGCGACGTCGTGCTGGAAGACCTTCTCGGCACCAGCATCGACCTCGTCGCCAGCATGGATATCGACCGAGTCTAAGTAACTAATTAGGGACGGGCTCTTTAAGCTACCCTGCCATCCACCCTGCCCTCCTCAGTTGCGGTGGAATAGTTCCTGATTTCCGCCAAAACCCCGGCATCCAGGAACTATTCCACCGCAACTATCCTTGGAATTGGTATTTAGCTTGTGCCTACTTTAGTGCCATTTCAAAACTATGCCGGATTACGGGGCTGATTCGGAGACCCCCATCCATACCGGCAATTTTCGATTTTTGATAAGCCGTCTACCTGCGGTTTTAATTTCGCGATTCTTCTCATGGTCAAGTAATACAGGTCCAGCCCCGTAATCCACCATACTTTTGAAACCAGCCCATTTGGAACGGCCCTCTTATGACTACTTTTGCCCGATCATTCTGCATGTTGGACACAACTAAAATAGCCCCGTCGCAAATTGACTACCCTGGCATTGGGGATACCATGGTGGCACCCTAGCGAAAGGATGTTTCATGGCACATGTCGATGACCGGCGCGTGGCGCGCGTGCTCGATGCGCTCGAGGCTCAGCACCCCGGCGCACAGCTGCTCGTAAACGACCCGTGGTCGATCTATTACCTGACCGGCTTTTATGCCGATATGTTCGAGCGTTTTTGCGGTGTGCTGCTCGCGCGCGATGACGAGCCCGTAATCTTGGTCAACGCCCTGCATCAGCTGCCCGAGTACGACAATGCCCGCGTTGCCTACCACACCGATACCGATGTCGTGGCCGATGCCATCGCGCGCGAGATCGATCCGACCAAGCCGCTTGGCATCGATACCGTCATGCGCTCCGGCTTTTTGATGCCCCTTCTGGAGCGCCATGCCGCCAGCGAGTTTTTCCTGGGCGACTTTGCCGTCACCGCCGCACGCACCTACAAGGATGCCGCCGAGCAGGAGCTCATGCGCGCGTCCTCGGCCGCCAACGACGCCGTGATGGCCGACGCCATCAAGCTCGTCCACGAGGGCGTAACGGAGCGCGAAATTGCCGACCAGATGCTCGGTCTGTACCGTAATCACGGCTGCGAGGGCTTTAGCTTTCCGCCCATCGTGAGCTTTGGCGCCAACGCTGGCGACCCGCATCACGAGCCCGACGACACCGTACTCAAGCGAGGCGACGTGGTGCTGTTCGACATTGGCGGACGTCGCCGCAACTACTGCTCGGACATGACACGCACGTTCTTTTGGGGCGAGACGGACGAGGAGACGGCACATATCTACGACATCGTGCGCCGCGCCAACGAGGCCGCCGAGGCGCTCATCGCCCCGGGCGTGCGCATGTGCGACCTGGACCGCGCCGCACGCGACGTGATTGAGGATGCGGGCTATGGGCAGTACTTTACGCATCGCCTGGGACACTCGATCGGCTTGCAGGACCACGAGCCGGGCGACGTTTCACTCGTCAACGAGCAGGTCGTAGAGCCGGGCATGACGTTCTCCATCGAGCCGGGCATCTACCTCCCCGGCCGCACCGGCGTCCGCATCGAGGACCTGGCCCTGGTGACCGAGAACGGCGTCGAGATTCTCAACGCCTACCCCCACGATCCGCTCCGCCTAGACTAGGCAATGCGGCAAAGGGACAACCCCTTTGCCGCATCCTGCCAAGGCTTCGCCACAAAAACGGCCTATCTACTACGTTTAACCCGCACGGGTCGACCATAACCGACTTTTCGCAAAATCCGCAAGCCATCTACCTGCGGTTTTATTTTTGCATTTTTCGAAGTGGTCGGGGGTAACCGGTCAAACGTAGTAGATAGGCCCAGTTCGTGACAAGCAAGTCAATGTGAGGTGCAGGGTAGCTAAAAAGCCCCGCCCCAAATTGGCTGCTTTTGAGTTGCGGTGATATACGGACTATTTGAGGCTTCTGGCTTGTAAAACAGTCCGTATTTCACCGCAACTGATGAGGGGATGGGTTAGCGGAGCAGGCCGGCTACTTCACCGGCTAGGGTGATGGTGCCGGCTGCTACGAAGGGCTCGCCCGCGGCTTTGAAAGCTGCAAGGGCCTCGGAAACGCTGGGGTATACGCCCGCAAGCTTGTCCGCGTCCACCAGGGCAGCGAGCTCCTCTGCCGGCAGGGCGCGATCGGAATCGGTCTGGGTTACGACCACGCGCGGGAAGGCCGGGATCAGCACATCAACGATACCCGCCACGTCCTTGTCGGCCAGCGCGGCACATAGCAACGTGGGCCGATTCTCTACGCACGGGTCGATCTCGTCCAGTGCGCTCACAAAGTTCTCGCAGCTTTGGGGGTTATGGCAGGCATCGATCAGCTTGAGCGGATCAGTTCCCAGCACATCAAAGCGACCCGGCGTGGGGCAGCCCATAAGCGAAGCGTCGAGCGCATCGTGGTCGAGCTCGCGGCCCAGATAGCCCTCGCACAGCATAATCGCGCACGCGGCATTCTGCGGCTGATAGGCCGGTTTGACCATGCTCGACGTATAGATCGCACGCGGCGTGGTGCAGCTAAACTCAACCGTATCGCCCACGTGTGCCGGGACCTTGGTTGTGGCATGGTTCACCACGAGCGGCACAACGCCACACTCGCGGCAACGGGCGTCCATCACGCGCTGAACGCTCAACTCATGCGTGCCTTCGCCCAGCACAACCAGACGTCTAGGCTTGATGACAGCAGCCTTCTCCCCCGCAATGGCCTCGAGCGTGTCGCCCAGGATGCGCGTGTGGTCGAGGCCGATGCCCGTAATGGCAACGGCGACGGGATCGGTCGCACTCGTAGCGTCCCAACGGCCGCCCATGCCGACCTCGAGCACAGCAACGTCCACTGCAGCCTCGGCAAACACCACCAGCGCGGCAGCCGTCAGCAGGTCAAACGGCGTGATGGTATAGGCGCGCTCCCCCGCCGCCACACGACGAGCATTCACGCGATGCCCCGCCTCGACGGCGGCAGAAACGCCGCGGGCAAACGACTCATCGCTCACGACGCGCCCATCAACCTCCATGCGCTCGGGATAGCGCACCAACTGCGGAGACGTATACAGTGCGGTCTTTAACCCCTCACCACGAAGGATGGCAGCCGAAAAACGCGTGGTCGAAGTCTTGCCATTGGTACCGGCGACCTGAATGCAATCGAAATACTCGTCCGGGCGTTCCAGCTCATCGAGCATATCGACAACCGTCTCGAGCAAAGGACCAGCATCCCCAGAAATCCGCCCCGTATCAGCAGCCAGCCCAACAGCCTCATCAAACGAAAGCAAATCAAACGAAAAAGGAACGACATACGACCCAGAACGCTTAGCCATAACCCAAAGTCCCCCATAACAGAAAAAGAGGCCCATCAAAAAGAATGAGCCCCTCGCGTTGACAATATCAGCCTTTATCCGCTTGCAGCGAGATCAAGGCCACAACCAAGTGGCCCTAACCTACCAGTTGCAAACAACCACGCAAACGAAGTAGGAGCGGCCCGATGCTTTGCTCGCCGCAAGTTCCGCACGCAAAGGACAGCACTTAATGTGCTGTCCGTCTTGCGCAGGACTGTCCGCAGCGGAGAGCAAAGCATCGGGACGCGCCCCCAAGTTAGACCTACGAGAAGTCAGCAACCTGAGCAGTCAGCGCCGCCAGGATCTCCTTGAGCTCAGCTGCACGGTCCCTCTTCTTCTGGACCACCGCGGGAGCGGCCTTAGCCACAAAGCCCTCGTTGGCCAGTGTCTTCTCGCAGCCGGCGAGCTCCTTCTGAGCCGCGGCGATCTCCTTCTCCAGGCGCGCCTTCTCGGCCGAAAGGTCGACCTTGCCCTCGAGCACCACAAAGACCTCGACGCCACTGTCAACAACGGCGATGCTCGCAGCCGGCTTCTCAACGTCGGTGCCCATAACCAGCGAAGCCGTGTTCGCCAGCGGCTCGATGGTCGAGCGCAGGCTTTCGAGCTTCTCGATGTCCTCGGCACCGGCGCGCACGACCACGTCGAGCTCGGCCTTGGGGCTCAAGCGGTAACGCGAACGCGTGGCGCGGGCGGCGGAAACGACGGTGCGGCACAACTCAAACGCGCGCTCGGCGGGCTCGTCGACGTACTTGGTGTAGTCGGCGGGCTCGGGCCACTTGGCGATCATGAGTGCCTCGGCGCGGTCCACGTTGCCCTCGGCGTCCAGGTCGAGCACGCTCGCCGGCATGTTGTCCCAGATCTCCTCGGTCACAAACGGCATAAGCGGGTGCATCAGGCGAATGGAAGTATCGAGCACAAAGATCAGGTTGCGCTGAGCCTGTAGACGGCCCTCGCCCTTCAGGCGGGCCTTGGTGACCTCGACGTACCAGTCGCAGACCTCGTTCCAGAAGAACTGCTGCACGCCGCGGGCCATGTCGCCAAAGGTGTAGTTCTCGATACCCTCGGTGACCATCTTCACGGCCTTAGCCAGGCGGCTGAACATCCAAGCGTCGGCCGGCGTCTCCACGACAGGCTCGCCGGGCGTGTAGCCCTCCATGTTCATGAGCAGGAAACGACTGGCGTTCCAGATCTTAGTCACAAACGACTTAGCCTGCTCGGTACGCGGGCTGTCGATGAGCTTCTTGGTCTTCTTGTCGATGTTCGCGTCGAACTTGACGTCCTGGTTGTTGGTGCACAGCGTCAGCAGGTTGTAGCGCATTGCGTCGGCGCCGTACATACCAATGAGATCCATGGGGTCAACGCCGTTGCCCTTCGACTTGGACATACGGCTACCGTCCTTGGCAAGAATCGTCGGATAGATGACGACATCCTTAAACGGCACCTCGTCCAAGAAATACAGCGAGCTCATGACCATGCGGGCGACCCACAGCGCGATGATGTCGCGCGCAGTGACGAGCGCCGTCGTGGGGTGATGGCCCTCGAGCAGCTCGGGCTTTTGCGGCCAGCCCTGCGTGGCGAAGGTCCACAGCTGCGAGCTGAACCAGGTGTCCAGCACGTTCTCGTCCTGATGCACGTGATGGCCGCCGCACTTGGGACACACGTCGGTGTCCTCGGTAAGGGCGTCCTCCCAGCCGCAGTCCTCACAGTAGAACACGGGGATGCGGTGGCCCCACCACAGCTGGCGGCTGATGCACCAGTCCTTGAGGTTTTCCATCCAGGTGGTGTAGGTCTGCGTCCAGCGCGCGGGGTGGAAGGTGACCTTGCCGGAGTTGACGGCGTCGAGCGCCGGCCCCTTGAGCTTATCGACGGCCACAAACCACTGCTCGGAAAGCCACGGCTCCAGCGCGGCGTCGCAGCGGTAGCAGTGCATGACGGAGTGATCGAGTTCGTCGACGTGATCGAGCAGGTCGTGCTCCTCAAACCACTTGATGACGGCCTCGCGGCACTCGTCGCGGTTCATGCCGGTAAACTCGCCGTAACCCTCGACGACCACCGCATGCTCGTCGAAGATGTTGATCTGCGGCAGGTCGTGGGCTTGACCCATGGCGTAGTCGTTGGGGTCGTGGGCCGGGGTAACCTTGACAAAGCCGGAACCAAAATTGGCATCGACGTGCCAATCCTCAAAGATGGGGATCTCGCGGTCGACGATGGGGAGCTTGACGGTCTTACCCACAAAGGCAGCCTTCTCGGGGTCCTTCGGGGAGACAGCGACGCCCGTGTCGCCGAGCATGGTCTCGGGGCGCGTGGTGGCGACGACGATGTAGTCCTGGCCGTTGACCGGCTCGGTCAGCGGGTAGCGCAGGTGCCACAGGTGGCCCTTCTCGTCCTTGTACTCGGCCTCGTCGTCCGAGATGGCGGTGGTGCAGTTGGGGCACCAGTTGACGATGCGCTTGCCGCGATAGATCAGACCGTCGTGGTACCAGTCGCAGAAGACCTTGCGCACGGCCTGGGCATAGTCCTCGTCCATGGTGAAGCGCTCGTTGTCGAAGTCGACGGAGCAGCCCATCCGCTTGATCTGCTCGACGATGATGCCGCCGTACTCGTGGGTCCAGTCCCAGCAGGCGTCGACAAACTTGTCGCGACCGATCTCCAGACGGCTAATGCCCTCACTCTTGAGCTTCTTGTCGACCTTGGTCTGCGTGGCGATACCGGCGTGGTCGGTGCCGAGCACCCAGCGTGTGGACTTGCCGCGCATGCGGGCCATACGGATGATGGCGTCCTGGATGGAGTCGTCGGTGGCGTGACCCATGTGGAGCTTGCCGGTCACGTTGGGAGGCGGAATGGTAACGGTGCAATCGCCCACGCCCTCGCGGCGCTTGTAGTAACCGCCGTCGAGCCACTTCTGCAGGATCGCCGGCTCGTTAGTCGACGGATCGTAGTTCTTGGGCATTTCTTCCATATATCTCTCCCTGTCCCGCCGGGGAGGAATGTAGGCCCGCCAGGGTCTGCATTCCTCCCCTTAGGTATCGATTACTTCAGTCTGATATGACTTCGCTGAGGCTTAAACAAACACACAGAATAACACAGGTAGTTGGGGTTATTGCGTATATATAAAATAGCCTCCGACCGCTGGTGGTCGGAGGCTATTTACAGACACGTTTTAGGCTGGTCTAGCCGTAGATGCGCTGGGGCTGCTCTTCGCCCTTGACGGCGGCTTCGGTTACGACGACCTTGGCAACGCCCTCCTCGCTGGGGAGATCGAACATCGTCTGCTGCAGCACGTCCTCGCAGATGGCACGCAGGCCGCGGGCGCCGGTCTTGCGGGCAAGTGCCATGCGGGCGATCTCGTGCAGAGCCGCGTCCTCAAACTCAAGCTCAACGTCCTCGAGCTGGAACATCTTGCGGTACTGACGCACCACGGCATTCTTGGGCTCGGTCAGGATCGACACCAGGTCGTCCTCGTCGAGCGCCTGCGTCTGGGTGACGACGGGTGTACGTCCCACAAACTCGGGAATCATGCCAAAGGCGTTGAGGTCCTGCGGGAGCACCTGACGAAGCAGATCGTTCTCGTCGACCGAGGTGGGGCCGGCGATCTCGGAGTTAAAGCCCACGCCCTTGTTGCCCACGCGATCGGCAATGATCTTATCCAGACCCACAAAGGCACCGCCGCAGATGAACAGGATGTTGGTCGTGTCAATCTGCAGCAGCTCCTGCTGGGGATGCTTGCGGCCGCCGGTGGGCGGAACACTGGCCACCGTGCCCTCAAGAATCTTAAGCAGCGCCTGCTGAACGCCCTCGCCCGAAACATCGCGGGTAATGGAGAGGTTCTCGGCCTTGCGGGCGATCTTGTCGATCTCGTCGACGTAGATGATGCCCACCTGCGCACGCTCAATGTCGCCATCGGCAGCATTGATGAGCTTGAGCAGGATGTTCTCCACGTCCTCGCCCACGTAACCAGCCTCGGTGAGCGCAGTGGCGTCGGCGATAGCAAACGGCACCTCGAGGATGCGCGCGAGCGTCTGGGCCAGCAGCGTCTTACCGGTACCGGTGGGGCCAAGCAGCAGGATGTTGGACTTGGCGAGCTCTACCTCGTCCATATCGTCATCGAACTGCGAGCCCATGTCGTCATCAAAGGCAGACACCGCAGCGCCGCCCTCAATCACGCGGCGATAGTGGTTGTACACGGCCACCGACATGGCGCGCTTGGCGTCCTCCTGACCCATAACATAGGCCGAAAGCTCGTCATAGATCTCGTGCGGCGTCGGCACGTGCGTGATGACCTGGCGATCGTCCTCGAGCTCAAAACCCTCGGTCTCGGGGTCCACGGCGGGCTGGGATGCAGCCTGGCCGTGGTCGTTGAGGAAGCCCGGAAGCTTGCCGTTGCGGGCGGCGTCCATAAAGTCCGAAGCCAGCGACTCCTCCAAAATCTCGGAGCAGGCGGCAACGCACTCGTCGCAGATAAAGATGTTGGTCGGACCCTTTACAAGGCGGCGAACCTGGCCCTGCTCCTTTCCGCAGAAGGAGCAGCGGATGGGGTTGCCGTTCTCGTCAAAGTTGTCCTGCATGTTACCGGCCATCCTAGGCGTCCTTCGCGGCGAGGTCGCGCGAGGTGACGATACGGTCGATCAGGCCGTAGTCGAGGGCCTCGGAAGCGGTCAGGTAGTTGTCGCGCTCGGTGTCGGCCTGGACCTTCTCGATGGGCTGGCCCGAGGCGTCGGACAGGATCTGGTTGAGCTCGCGGCGAGTCTTCTTGATCTCCTCGGCAACGATCTCGATCTCGGTCTGCTGTCCCTGGGCACCGCCGCTGGGCTGGTGAATCATGACCTTGGAGTGCGGCAGGCAAAAGCGCTTGCCCTTGGCGCCGGCCGAAAGCAGCACGGCGGCCATGGACGCGGCCATACCGACGCAAATGGTGGAGACCTGCGGCTTGATAAAGTTCATGGTGTCCAGAATCGCCAGGCCGGAGTAGACCTCGCCACCGGGCGAATTGATGTAGAGCGAGATATCCTTCTCGGCATCCTGGCTCTCAAGATGCAGCAGCTGGGCAACGACCAGGTTGGCGCTGACGGAGTTGATCTCCTCGCCCAAGAAGATGATGCGGTCGTTGAGCAGGCGCGAATAGATATCGTAGCTGCGCTCGCCGCGCGGCGTCTGCTCGATAACGTATGGCACGAGGGCGGAATCGAACTTAGCGATCATACGCATCTCCATTTCTCTCTTGCGGACCAAATTGGTTCTAGATAAACGTACGGTGCCCGCATGCTATGCATTGGCTGGCACCGTACGAAGCAACCGGATAACCGGTGTATAACTTTACCCCATCACGGGCGCATGCATGCGCTCGCGGGCAAGGTGGCGAGAATTACTCAGCGTCCTTGGCGGTCTCGTCGACCTCGGTCACCTTGGCGTTCTCGACCAGGTGGTCGACGGCCTTGGAGCGACGGATGGACTCGCGGACAGCAGGCATACGGCCATCGGCGATGAACTCGGCCTTGGAAGCCTCGACGTCCTTGACGCCAGCCTTCTCGAACTCGGCGTTGATGTCGTCCTCGGTGACCTCAATCTTGAGCTCACGGGCGAGGGCGTCGAGCGCCAGGGACTCGCGGGCAACGTCGTTGGCCTGCTTGTGCAGGTCGCCGACGAACTGATCCATGGTCAGACCGGAAGCCGGCAGCCAGGTGTCGAGGGTCATGCCGCGGGAAGCGAGGTTGGACAGGAAGTTCTGGCCAAGCTCCTCAAAGACGGACTGCTCGTAGTCGGCGTCCATCTCGTCGAGCTGCAGACGCTCGGCGAGGGCGGCGACGCAACGGTTCTCCTTCTCGGCCGGGAGGCGGGAAGCCTTGTCCTGCTCGATCTCGAGCTTGATGGCGTCGCGCATAGCGTCGATGCTGTCGAAGCCAAAGTCGGACTTGACGAGCTCGTCGGTGAGCTCGGGGGTGTTGCGGACCTTGATGCCCTTGA
The DNA here is from genome assembly GCA_902470765.1 of uncultured Collinsella sp. Lineage (GTDB taxonomy): Bacteria > Actinomycetota > Coriobacteriia > Coriobacteriales > Coriobacteriaceae > Collinsella. The sequence continues at coordinate 50,698 of CABRHW010000013.1, read as the reverse complement.
CGGTGACCTCGACGGTGTGGGTCTCGGCCTCCTCGCCCTCCTCGACCTCGTCGGTCCAGGTGACGGTCTTGACGTCGTCAACGCTAGCGCCGATCAGGGCCTCGTTGAACTCCTTGGGGTTGCTGTCGCTACCGGCGATGAGCATGCGGCCCTCGGCGGCGAAGTTGTCGGCGTTCTCAACGGCCTTGAGGTCGACGGTGACGTAGTCCTCGGCCTCGACGGCGCGATCCTCGACGTCCTCGAAGGTGGCACGGTAGTTGAGGAGCATCTCAACCTGGTTGTTGATCTCGGACTCGGTGACCTCCGCGGGAGGCATCTCGATCTCGACGGCGTCGAAGGAGGAGAGCTCGGCAGCAGGACGCAGGGAGAACTCGACGGTGTAGGTGTAGTCCTCGTGATCCTTGGCAAGGTCGAGCTCCTTGTAGTCACCGTTCTTGGTGGGGACGATGTCCAGCTCGTTGAGGACGGCGGGCTCGTTGGCGGCGATCAGGTCGTTGGTGGCCTGAGCGAGGGTAGCCTCGGCGCCAAGAGCGGAGTCGATGACCGGACGGGGAGCCTTACCGGCGCGGAAGCCCGGGAAGCGGTACTTCTTGGCGGTGTCCTTGTAGGCCTTCTTGATCGCGGCGTCGACGTCGGCGGCCGGGATGGTGACCGTAGCGGTGAGCTTGGCGTCCTTGACGTCAGAAGCGGTGATGTTCAACACGTTCCTCCTCATACTGCCCAGCTTATCTGAGGTGCTGGTACCTTTATGCAACAAAGAGTCGCGACGGCCGAAGCCGACGCAGATGCGTTGGTGCGGGCGAAAGGACTCGAACCTTCACGGGAATCCCACCAGAACCTAAATCTGGCGCGTCTACCAATTCCGCCACGCCCGCATGAGCGCACAGACTAGGAATGATAGCAGATACGAACGGCAAGCGCACGCACACCTTTTACAGGCTCACGACCTCACCACGAGTACGCATCAGGTCCCCCGCCGCCCATGGTATGTTGCGGTGGAATAGGGACTGTTTGAGGCTCCAGTCCTCCAAAACAGTCCCTATTCCACCGCAACTTCGGCGGGACTCGGCAGCCTGGCGATGCTGGCCATGCGCCGGAAAGCGTGTCCCGGTTTGGGGCCTCGGAATGGGATGCAATTTCCGCTATAGCCATCAACCGGAAACTGCAACCCGTTTTGAGCCCCTATTCCGGGATGCACTTTCCGCCAAGGCCCTCAAACGGAAACTGCAGCCCACAATTCAGTTGAAAAGTGGGCTGCAGTTTCCCCGGGCTAGGCAATGAGCGGGTACAGCGCCTCCTCGCCTACTCCCCCAGCAGGGCCTTCTCGGGCGTGATCGGCAGTGAGCGAACCTGATGGCCGGTGGCGTGTGCCACGGCCGATGCCACGGCGGCGAGCGGCGTGTTGATGACGACCTCGCCGATCGACTTGGCACCAAACGGACCCGTCGGCTCGTAGCTCGGCTCAAAGGCCACGCGAATGCTGCCGATATCCAGGCGCGTGGGCAGCTTGTAGCTCATAAAGTTACCGGTGCGCAGGCGGCCGCGATCATCGTGCTCGACGATCTCGTAGAGCGCGTGGCCGATACCCTGGGCAATGCCGCCCTCGGCCTGGACGCGCGCAAGCGCCTCGTTGATCACGGTGCCGCAGTCGACGGCCGCCGCGTAGTCCACCACGGTCACCTTGCCGGTGGCCTTGTCGACCTCGACCTCGGCAATGCCGGCCATAAACGGCGGAGGCGAAACGGGCAGGCAGGCAGAGGCATGCGAGGTGAGCGCGTCGCCGCCCGCGATGTTCTTGACGCACAGGTTGGCAAAGTCGCGCAGCGTGAGGTAGCGGTTCTGCTCGCGGGCGGCACGCTCGTCGGACAGGCGCACGTACTGGCCGTCGAAGACAACGTCGGCGGCGTCCACGTCCCACATCTGGGCGGCCTTGGCGCAGATCTTCTCGCGCAGCTCGGTCGCGGCGTTCTTGGCGGCCAGGCCCGTCACGTAGGTACCGGAGCTTGCGTACGAACCGGCGTCGAACGGTGACACATCGGTGTCCACACCGCGCACCACGATAAGCGAGCTCTCCACGCCCAGCTCCTCGGCGGCAATCTGCGCCAGGATCGTGTCGACGCCCATGCCGTTATCGGTGGCGCCGGTGCCGATGGTAATGAAGCCGTCCTCTTCCAGGCGCATGTCGATGCCGGCGATGTCCACGTTGGAGATGCCCGAGCCCTGCATGGTGAGCGCACAGCCCAGAGCACGCACACGGTCGCCCAGGTCGACGGCTAGCGGCTTGTCGCGCCAACCGATCATGTCCATCGCGCGCAGCAGGCAGCGGTCGAGCGCGCAGGCGTTGAGCTTCTCGTTGTAGTACTGCGGCATGATCTCGCCCTCGCGCACGATGTTCTTAAGGCGCAGGTCGGCGGGGTCCATGTGCAACATGTCGGCGAGCTCGTTGACGGCACTCTCCACGGCAAACTGGCCCTGGGTGGCACCGTAGCCGCGATACGCGCCGCCGCGGTTGGTATTGGTGTAGACGGCGTCCCAGCTAAAGCGGCTCGCCTTCACGTGGTTGTAGATGGGCAGGCTCTTGTGACCCGAAAGGCCGATCGTCGTGGTGGCGTGCTCGCCGTACGCGCCGGCGTTGGACAGCGTGTGCAAATCGATGGCCGTGATGGTGCCGTCGTTCATGGCGCCCAGCTTAACGGTCATCTGCATCTGGTGGCGCGAGTTGCCCGCAGTGATAGTCTCCTCACGGGTGTAGCAGCAGTAGCTCGGACGGCCGGTCTGCTGGGTGACGAACGCAACGAAGATCTCGCAGCAGCCCGTCTGCTTGGAGCCAAAGCCACCGCCGATACGCGGCTTAATGACCTGCACCTGCGACTGCGGGATATCGAGCGACTGCGCGACCATGCGGCGCACGTGGAAGGGCACCTGCGTGGAGGTGGTCACCGAGATACGCCCAAACGCGTCGGTCGTCGCGAAGGCGCGGAAGGTTTCCATAGGCGCGGTCTGCGTGGCCTGGCTGGTGTAGGTGCGGGTGAAGACGATGTCGCTCTGGACGAACGCCTCATCAAGGTCGCCAAAATCGCTGGTACCGCTGCACACCAGGTTGCGAGCAACGTCGCCGCCCTGCGGGAACATAAAGGTCACGTCACCCTCGGGGTGAACCACGATGTCGTTATCGAGCGCCTGGGTAAAGTCGAGCAGCGGCTCGAGCACCTCATAGTCGACCTTGATGAGCTTGAGCGCCTTGTCGGCAGCCTCCTCGGTCTCGGCGGCAACGATCGCCACCTCCTCGTTTTGGTAACGGACGAGGTTCTCGAGAATCAGGCGGTCGTAGGGACTCGGCTGCGGATAGCTCTGGCCGGCAATGGTAAAGCGCCGCTTGGGCACGTCCTCGTAGGTGTAGACACCCACGACGCCGGGCACCCTCAGGGCGCGCGACGTATCGATGGAGCGGATCTTGGCGCGGGCATACGGGCTGCGCTTGAGCTTAACGATAAGCGCGCCGGCGGGCACCATGTCGCCCGTGTAGACGGGACGGCCCTCGAGCAAGGCTTTCGAATCCTTCTTGGGCTGCTTGTGGGTGATCTGCTTGTACGCGACACCGTCGCAGCTCGTGTCGTTGACGGGCAGCTCGGGCATCTCGAAGCCCACCTGCACGCCGGACTCGTTGAGGAAGCGCACGATAGCACGCAGCTGGCTCTCGTAGCCGCTGCAGCGGCACAGGTTGCCGGCGAGCTGGCGCGAGAGCTCCTCGCGCGTGGCGACGAGGCTCGGGTCCTCCTTGGCGGCGCGGGCAAGCGCCAGCACGTTCATGATAAGGCCGGGGGCGCAAAAACCGCACTGCTCGGCGCCTTCGGCAGCCATCGCACGGGCGAGCGCCTCAGACTCGGCCTTAAGGCCCTCAAGCGTGGTGATGGTGTGTCCCTCAACACGGGCGGCGGGAACCGAGCAGCTCAGCACCGGGTCGCCGTCGAGCCACACCGTGCACAGGCCGCAGTTGGTGGTCTCGCAGGCGCAGCGCACCGACGCGCAGCCCTGCTCGCGCAGCAGCGCAAAGAGCATGGTATCGGGGGCAATCTGAACCTTGACCTTACGGCCGTTGAGCGTAAAGGAAAGATCGATGAGTTTGGCAGCCATTAGCGCACCTCGCTAGAATCGACGCCGGGCACGCGGCGGCAGGAATACTCGTCCGTGGCAAACTTGGGAATCTGCACGCCCTCGAGCTCGCGGGCAAGCGCGGCAGAAAGCTCGATGCCGGCGGCGCGGCGCACGGCCTGGATGGCGAGCGGGGCCGAGATGCGGCGGCGGTAGTCGGCCGAGCCCCACAGGTTGGTGCCATAGCTCAGCGCGCGTACGGACGCGGCCAGGGCACGCAGCTCGTCCTCGGAAGGCTGCTCGGCGGCAAGGCCACACGCCTCGCCCTGCAGCAGGGTCGCGCGCAGCGGTCGGGCGCCCACGGTGACATGCCAGGTGTTATCCCACCAGGCGGCGGTGACGTTCAGTGAGGGGAAGTCCGTCGCGGCCTTGCGCACGGCCTCGTAGCTTGCGCGGTAGTCGTGCTTAACGACCACGACGTGCTCGATCACGTCGCGCACGTAGCCCATGTCCACGAACTCGGCGAGCGGCACGCGGCCGGCACCCGTCAGCTCAACATACGAATCGAGCGCCAGGAACGCCGAGAGCACGTCCGAGAAGCCAAAGCGACCGTAGATGCTGCCGCCCACCGTGGCGGTGTTGCGCAGCTGAACGCCCACGATATCGTGGACGGCAAACTCAAAGACATTGTTGACAAGCGCGTTGAGCCCGGCATGACGCTCGAGCTGGCGCAGGGTGCACATGGCACCGATGCGAAACTCGGTCTCGGTCTCCTCGATCTGATCGAGCCCGCAGGCCGAAAGATCAATCGCCGTCGCCACGCGACGCGAACCCAGGCGCATCCAAATGCCACCGCCCACAATCTTGTTGTTGCGGTTCTTCTGCAAGAGCTCATAGGCTTCGGCCGCGTTTCCAACACGGACGTAGGTACCGAACTTGAGCACGTTCTCCCCCATCTCTCCACTTGTCCAGTACCTTTAAGTGTACCAAACGTGAGCGCACAGCTCGTGTCGGGACAAAATGATCCGTTTTCCTCCGTCGCATGCGGATCAAAAAAGGCTCCCAGCCAAGATGACTGGGAGCCTCATCACATGCTATGTCGAGCGAAGATTTAGCAGACGCCCTGGGCGAGCATAGCGTCGGCGACCTTCAGGAAGCCGGCGATGTTTGCGCCCATGACGAAATTGCCCTCCTGGCCGTACTCCTTGGCGGTGTCGTCCACGTTGTGGAACATGCCGCGCATGAGCTGCTCGAGCTTGCCGTCGACCTCCTCGAAGGTCCAGGACAGGTGCTCGGCGTTCTGGCTCATCTCCAGGCCGGACACGAGCACGCCGCCGGCGTTGGCAGCCTTACCGGGCATAAAGGCGACGCCGTTCTCCTGGAAGTAGGTCGTGGCCTCGATGGTCGTGGGCATGTTCGCGCCCTCGCCGACCACCTTGCAGCCGTTGGCGACGAGCGCCTGGGCATCCTCGAGCAGCAGCGTGTTCTCGCGAGCGCAGGGCAGCGCGATGTCGCAGGGCAGCTGCCAAACGCCGCGGCCGTCGCCCTCGTGCCACACGGCGTTGGGCTTCTCGTCAACGTACATAGCGAGCGTAACGCCCTTGTCGTGGCCAGAGCGCTTCTTGTTGTAGACATGCTCGAGCACGGTGTAGTCGATGCCGTCGGGATCCTCGACCCAGCCATGGGTGTCGGAGCAGGCCAGCACCTTGCCGCCGAGCTGGGAGACCTTCTGGACCGCGTAGATGGCGACGTTACCGGAACCGTGAACGACGACGTTCTTGCCCTCGAAGGAGTCGCCGCGGCTCTTGAGGTACTCGTCCACAAAGTAGGCCAGGCCGTAGCCGGTGGCCTCGGTACGGGCGAGCGAGCCGCCAAAAGAGAGGCCCTTGCCGGTAAGGACGCCGGTCCACTCGTTAGTCAGGCGCTTGTACTGACCGAACAGGTAGGCAACCTCGCGGCCGCCAACGCCCAGGTCGCCGGCGGGAACGTCGGTGTTGGGGCCGATGTGGCGATAGAGCTCGGTCATGAAGGACTGGCAGAAGTGCATGATCTCGTTGTTGGACTTGCCCTTGGGGTCAAAGTCGGAACCGCCCTTGCCGCCGCCCATGGGAAGGGTGGTCAGGCTGTTCTTGAGGATCTGCTCCAGACCCAGGAACTTGAGCATGCCCAGGGTGACCGTCGGGTTAAAGCGCAGGCCGCCCTTGTAGGGTCCAATGGCAGAGTTGAACTCAACGCGGTAGCCGCGGTTGACCTGGACCTTGCCCTGGTCGTCGACCCAGGGAACACGGAACATAACGATGCGCTCGGGCTCGACGAGGCGCTCCAGCAGGGCGGCCTCCTCGTACTCGGGGTGGGCGTCGAGCGCCGGCTGGATGGTGCCGAGAATCTCGGTCGCGGCCTGGATGAACTCAGGCTGCTCGGGATAGCGGGCCTTGAGCTCTTCGAGAACTTTCTGCGTGTAGCTCATGCTTCCTCCAATGATGGGAAACGAAAAATGTCGGTCGCGGCACCCTATGCACCGCGAACTTTATCGAGTATGGATAATATCGCACTGTTGCAGCAAAGTTTCGCATAACCCGACGAGCGGATGTTTCGTTTTGATTACGATGCAGGTAGAAGCGTTTTTGAGAGTCTGACGTGCAAAACCCGTGTTTCAAACCTGTTTCGTCCACGTGTTCCAAACCACCACATTGGGCAACTTTGTGGTGGTACTGGTGGTTAGAGGACGAGCTGATGGTAGTCGGCGGGGGTTATGCGGCCTTCGGTGGCGGCACGGAAGGCGGCGAGTGCATCGCCCGAGAACGGCATGGCCCAGCACAGGCCGCAACCTGCGGTAATGGAGCCGGGCAAAGGCATAATGCGCCCGGGCACGCCGGCGGCAAGGCACAGCTGCTCGCATTCCATCACATCGAAGGTACTGTCAAACGACACGATGATCTTGCGTTCGTGATCAGGGGCATCACCGGACGAGGCCTCGCGGTGCGACTCGCGATACGCAGCCGCCGCTGCCTCTTCCTCGGCCGTATGTCCACAGCCGCCACAGCCGCAGGTGCAAGGCTCGGACCCATCGCAAGTGCAAGGTTCCCCGGTATCGGGGCAAATATCGTGAGACATGGCAACTCCAATCGTCTAGGCGAGTAACTCGGCCGCCGCAAACTCCTCGGGCGTATTGACGTTCTCGAAGCAGAGCGTCGAGCCCGCGGCCTTAACGGTCTGCGGCTCATCCATATAACCAGCCTGAACGCGATTGATCAGGCAGCGAATGCGCTGGCGGTCGCAGGCGAGCAGCTCATGGGCGACCGGCGCACACGCGTCACGGCGCCAGACGGCGCAAAGCGGCTCAATCCCCCGTTCCTCGCGCGGGACGCACACATCGAGCGCCTCGGCCTCAACACGATCGGCAAGCGCACCGATCAGTTCTGGTGAGACGAACGGCATATCGCAGGCGACGATCGCCGCGAGGGGCAACCGGGCGGCAGCCAGCGAGCTCGCGATGCCACGCATGGCACCCGCCGACCCCTCAAGGTCCGGCACTATTCGCGGCACCAGGCCGCCAAACGCGCGCTCCTCAAGATAGGCAAGCTCGCTGGGACGTGAAGTCGTCACGACCAACTCGCCGGCAACTGGCGCCAGCCGACCCAGCACGCGCTCGATGAGCGGCTCGCCGCAAAACGCCATGCGCGCCTTATCGCAACCCATGCGCGATGACAGCCCGCCCGCCTGGACGACGCAAGAAAGATCGGCTCGTCTTACGGTAGTCATACGGCAAAACACCCCCATCGGCATGCTCGAAACCCGATGCACGAAGCTAAATACCGCCACCGAAATAGCGGCGCTACGGAAAGCCCGTGCAAAAACAAAACAGCGCCTTTGCGGCACGCAGTAAGACCGCGAGCACAAAAGCGCTGGTAGCGTATGGCGGGAACGTATGTGAATCGAACACATCCAAGACGTTTTGCACGCCTCGCAACGGTTTTGAGGACCGCGGAGCCCACCGGAGCCCATCCGTTCCCAAGTGCGCCGGTATTTTACCAAACCGAGCAGCCAATCTAGCGCAGGGAGCGCAGGCCGCCGGCTTCTTTGTCGAGTACCGTAAAGCGCACGGCATCTAGGTGCTCCAAGATGCTGATTGCACGTTTGCGCGACACGCCCAGGGCCTCGCGCAGCACGCTCGTTGTGGCTGCGCCACCGGCTGCCTCAATGGCAGCTGCGACGAGCTCACGCGCATGGGCCTCGGCGGCAGCGGACAGGGCAACGTCGCGCTCAACCTTAACGATCGAGCGGTTGAGCGAAAGCTCGCGCAGGGCACGCGTCATGGTGTCGCGGCCGAGCTGCAGCTGTTCGCCCACCTCGGGAAGCGCCGGTGCGTCCAGGCCGGTCTCGTCAAGCAGCGCGACAATGCGCTCGCAAGCCTCTCGCACCACGCGTGCCGCCGCGGCGGCCGAATGCGGATCGAATACCTCGGCGCCCTCGGCGGCGCACACGCCACGCGAGCAGCCCTCGGCAATCAGAGCCGCGGCAACGCCTTCATCAGCGGCAGGCCACGCTGCATGAGCAACGGCGCCGGGCGTAAAGCCCGTTTCCTTGGGGGCCGCCGCGTGCATGGCTGACAGGTTCGCCGCCAGTGAATCCATCGCAGCGTCGAGCACCACGGCGTCCGCCAAGAGGCCCGCATCGCCCGCGGCAAGCTTGCGAACGGAGCCCTGCGCCACCAATCCGCGCAGTGCGGCATCGGCCTCGCCGACACCAAGATCCAAAGCCTCGGCAACATCAACCGCCGTAACCGGCAGCGTCTGCAGCGCCAGCCAAGCGCCTACACCGCCCGCGATATCGCCGGACTCGAGCGCTGCATACAGCACACGCTCCCCTTCGGCAAGCTCGCGCGAGCGACGGCAGCGCGAAAGCAGCACACGCCCGCCGCCAATAAGCATCACGGGCGAATAGGACAGCACCACGGCATGATCCCCGGCACGTAGCGGCAGCGAGTTTTCCAAGCGCACCTGAACAATACGGGTCTCGCCCACCGCCATGGGGGCCTCACCCTCCATGAACATGATGCGACCGACGACCTCGGCCGTACCCGCCATCACGTGCACGCGCGCACCCGACTCGAGCACGCGCGGTTTGACGCCCTCGCGGCCCAAATACGTAAACGCCATCATAAAGCGCATCGTCTGGCCAAAGCTGCCCGCCACGCCGAGCATCTCACCGCGATCGAGCGTGGCGACGGCATCGCCCACCAAGTTGAGCGCCACACGCTGACCGGGCAACGCCCGCGGCGTATCGCCATGCACCTGAATCCCGCGCACGCGACAGACCGTACGTGACGGCAAAGCCATCAGCTCGTCGCCCACCGCGACGGGCGCATCGTGCAACGTGCCCGTCACCACGGTACCGGCGCCCTTGATCGTAAAGCAGCGGTCGATGGGCAGACGCGGTGCGGCATCGGTGAGCTCGGCACGGGCTCGGCAGGCACCCCAGCAGACACCCACCTGCTCGTCGAGCACCGCAAGCAGCCCGTCAATCCCCTCGCCCGTCTTAGACGACACGGGCACAATTGGCGCGCCCGCAAACACAGTACCCGACAAAAAGTCATCGACATCGAGCTCGGCCAGATCAACCATCTCGCTATCGGCCAGGTCGCACATCGTCAGCGCGACCACCATATGCGTAACGCCCAGCAGCTCCAGCACGTGCACGTGCTCGCGCGTCTGCGGCATCACGCCCTCGACGGCAGAGACCACCAGCACGGCAACGTCGATGCCCGTGGCGCCCTGCACCATGGCGCGCAGGTAATGCGCGTGGCCCGGCACGTCGACCAGGCCGACGATCTTGCCACTCGGCAGCGCCAACTCGCCAAAGCCCAGCTCCACGGTCATACCGCGACGGCGCTCAACCTCCAGACGATCGGGATTCTTGCCGGTCAGTGCCTCGATCAATGCCGACTTACCATGGTCAACGTGACCCGCCGTGCCAACGATAACGGGACACTCCACCAGCGCCTGAACCTCACTCATCGAGCAATCGCCTTCTCAACGCACGCGACGAGCGTCGATGCCGCCGTCTCGATATCGCGGTCGCCCACGAGTGTACGCATGTCAAACAGGACGCGATCGTGCGAGGCGCGTGTGACGACCGGCGTGTCGAAATCTTGGACGAGTGAGCGCTTGAGTGCGTTAACGGAAAGACGCTCATCGACGAGGCGCACGGCAACGCACATGGTAGGCAGCTCGACGGTAGGCAGCGAACCGCCGCCGGGAGTCGACGACTCCTCGACGATTTCCACCTGCACGGCGCGCGGGCAACCCGCCTTATCGAGGCCCGCCACCATCAGCTCACGCAGTTTGCGTGCGCGGCGCTCCAGATGAGCCTGCGGAAGCGTGAGCATGTTTAGCACCGGCACCTCGCGATGGGCCACATCCGCCCCATCCATGTAGATGCGCAGTGTAGCCTCGAGCGCCGCCAGTGCGAGCTTGCCCGGGCGTAGGGCACGCATAAGCGGATGCGACCCGCAGGCCTGGACCAGATCGCGACGGCCCATGATAATGCCCGCCTGTGCGGCACCGAGCAGCTTATCGCCCGAGCACGACACCAGATCGAGCCCTGCCGAAACCGAAGCCGGCGTGGTTTCTTCGCCGCCGCGCACCAAGATGTCGTCGGGCAACAGCGCGCCCGAACCCTGGTCCTCGTAGAACAGCAGACCATGCTTGTGGGCCAGGGCGGCAAGCTCCCGAGAGCCCACTTCCTCGTGAAAGCCCTCGATGCGATAGTTGGAAGGATGGACCTTGAGGATCATCGCCGTATCGGGCGTGATGGCTTGCTCATAATCAGCCAGGTGCGTGCGGTTGGTGGCGCCGACCTCGACGAGTTTGGCGCCCGAAGCCGCCATGACATCGGGGATGCGGAAGCTGCCGCCGATCTCGACAAGCTCGCCGCGGCTGACGATGACCTCCTTGCCTGCGGCATGGGTCGCCAGCACCAGCAGCACAGCGGCGGCGTTGTTGTTAACGACCAGCGCGTCCTCGGCACCGGTAAGCGAGCGGATGAGCTGCGCGGTGTGCTCCTTGCGCGACCCGCGCGAGCAGGTGTCCACGCTGTACTCGAGCGTGCTGTAGCCACGCGCGACCTCGGCCACGGCCTTTGCCGCCGACTCCGCGAGCGGGGCGCGACCCAAGTTGGTATGGATGACCACACCCGTGGCGTTGACGGCAGGGCGCAGGCTCGGCAGTGCGGATCGATGCGCACGCCACTCGATGGCCGAGGCCAGGTCGCGCTTGGAACGCGGGGCGGCGCCGGCACGAATCGCGGCGCGCTCCTCGTCGAGCTCGGCCGTGACGGCGGCATGCACCACCGCGTCGCAGGTCTCCCCCGCCGCCTTCACAACCGGCCACTCTGCGAGCAGCTCGTTGACGGAAGGAATAGCGCGAAGGCGGGCGCGTACCTCATCGGACATGTTCTGGCTATCGCTCATGTGCGACCTTTCAAAACCAAAGGTGAATCAATCGTTCGAACGTCAAACTATCAGCCAATTCGATCGGCTGAGTCAATCAATCGCTATTATCCTCGCGTGCCGCGATCTTTTCCACGCGAACGGCGTTTTCCTGGGTGAGCGCAGCGCCCGTCAACGGGTCCCAACGCAACGGCGTATGGTCGAGCGGACCCACGCCCAAGGCTTGAGCGCCACCGACATCGGCGCCAAACGAACGCCCGCCGGGAGCGGCCGAGGTGAAGATGCACGCCGGATGCAGATACGGCGTCGTCTCCACGCGCACGCGATCGCGGCCCATATCGCTCACGAGTTCGACGACCTCGCCGTCGGCGATGCCCATGTGCGCAGCAGCATCGGCATTCATCTGCACGGCATCCAGGTCCGATCCAGCCTCGGCGGCACCGGCCGCCGCAAGCCTTCGCGAGGTATGCGACTCAAAGGGACGGTTGCCGCTAATGAGGCGAAACATCCCCGGGCCGGGCTCCACCATGGGAGCAATCCAGTTGGGTACACGGCCCAGGCCGGCTCGTTCCCATACGTCGCTTGCCAGCGCAATTTTACCGCTATCCAAGGGAATCGCCGGCTCGCCCGTACGCGACGGCAACGTAACACCCGTGTCGGCCCAGCCGCGCTCCTTGAGCTCGTCCAGATTGATCCCAAAAGGCGCCACCTGGGCAGCCGCCAGATCGTCAGACGTAAACTGGAAGTACTCGCCCACGCCACACGCCTGCGCCAGACCGGCAAAAATCTCCCGACCGGAACGCGTGTCGTCATGTAACACGGGCAGCACGGCGTTGCGATAGAACACGCGCGAATCATTGGCGCCCACGACTGTGCCCACACCGCGGTCGGCCTCCAGATACGTCACGTCGGGCAGCACGAAGTCAGAAGCGCGCGCTGTCTCGGACCAGCGAATATCAATCGTCACGAGCAGGTCAAGCTGCTGCAAAATACCCAACCAAGCCTGCGCATTGCCATAGCCCGCACCGGGGTTACTGGCATAGACGATGAGTCCACGCAAATCGCCAGCAAGAATCGACTGACCGATGGTCGTGCACAGGCCGCGCACCGGATCGACCAGTGGATAGCGCTCGGACCCCAACTTGGGCTCACGTGGCATCGACGGCGTCGCGAAACGCGCAGGGTCCAAATCGCCCAAAGCAAGCGGCGTGGGCGGGTTGAGGGCACCGCCCGCGTGTCCGATGCAGCCCAGCAGCACATCGACCAGACAAATCGCGCGCGCGGTCTGGGTGCTATTGGCATACGCGATACCGATGCCGCCATGAAAGCCGGCGTCCACCACGGCAGCAGGCGCGGCGGCAGCTAGATCACGCGCCGTGGCGGCGATCTCTGCGGCCGGCACGTCGCACATCGACTCGGCCCACTCGGGCGTCCAAGCACGGGACGCCTGCGCCAGCTCGTCAAAGCCCGTGGTATAGCGGGTCACGAACTCGTGGTCGTACAAGTCCTCGGCAATGAGCACATGCGCAATGCCCAGCAGCAAGGCCAGGTCGCAGCCCGGGCGCACGCGGAGCCAGCGATCGGCAATAGCAGCCGAGCCGCTGCGCCGGGGGTCGACCACGATGATTTTCGCCCCGCGCCGGCGCGCATCGTTGAGTGCATCAACGGCCCCCATCGTCGACGAATCGACGAGGGAACGCCCCAGGTACATGATGCAATCGGTATGCGCCAGGTCGGAGGCGGGGCTATAGCCCAAGCTATGCTCCCAACCAGTGAGACGGCTTACCTCGCAGGCGCCATCGGCACCGTACACGTTGGGCGAACCCAGCGCGTGCATAAGACGATAGCCCCAGTAACGGTCGAACGAGGGCACGCCGAGCGTCATGCCCAGCGCGCGAGGCCCGCACTCGTCAACAATCCCCAAAAGACGCTCGGCAATCTGAGCAAACGCCTCGTCCCAGGTAATCGCATCAAACCCCGAGCCATCCCGGCGGCGTCGCATGGGGTGCACGATGCGATCGCGCTCGTCAAACGGCATTGCCAGGCGATGCCGTCCGCGGGCGCACAGGGCACGCGCCGCGCACGGATGCCCCGGCACCGGCAACTCGGCCACCACGCGACCGTCCTCAACATGTGCCGCAAAGGCGCAATCGGCATAGCATCCCCCGCATGTGGTCACCACGGCGCGACCGTCACGCTTCACAGCAGATGCCATCTCGATTACCCCTTTCATCAGCCACACACAACAGGCCAAAAGCCCGACAACGAGCCCCAGACCCAAAAAGCCTCCCGCACGGCAACGCCCCGCGGGAGGCCCAACGTCAAACAGACGATACCTTACGCCTCGGATTTCTTGGCGTAGATAAACCAGTAGCCGAGCGCGACCAGAACCGCGCCGCCCACGATGTTGCCCAGCGTGGCAGCGGACAGGTTAAACGCAATGCCCGCGGCGTTGAGCGCATCGGCGCCGGCGACGTCGGCACCATAGCCGCACGCGTGCATCACGGCACCCATGGGCAAAAAGTACATGTTGGCGACGCAGTGCTCAAAACCGCAGGCCACAAAGGCGGCGATGGGCAGCAAAATGCCCACGACCTTATCGACCACGGTCTTGCCAGCGGTACCGATCCACACGGCCAGGCACACAAAGATGTTGCACAGGATGCCGCGGAAGAAGATCGTCACCCAGTCGATCGTCACCTTGCCGGCGGCGACGCTCACCATGGAATTGGCGACCGCCTCGCCGTTAAGCTTATAGATACCGGCCATGTACACCAAAAAGACGATGAACAGGGCACCGACAAAGTTACCGACCCATACGACGACCCAGGCCTTGAGCATCTGGACCAAGGTAATCTTTTTGCTCTTGAGCGCGCAGACCATAAGCGAATTACCGGTGAACAGCTCAGCACCGCACACCAGCACGAGCACCAGGCCCAGGCAAAAGCACAGGCCGCCCACGACGCGCTGGGCGCCCCAGCCCAGCGTGCTATCGCTCAAGAACACGGTAAAGAACAGGCCGCCGAAGGCGATGAACGCGCCGGCGAACATTGCCAACAGAAAGGCCTTAGCGACCGGCAGGTTAGCCTTGGTCACGCCGGCGGCCTCGGTCTTAGCCTCGATCGCGGCGGGCGCCAGGCAATCGGGAGCGGGGTACTCCACCTTGGATTCTGCCATGTCAATCACTTCTTTCCTAATCAGCAGGGACAAGCGCTCCTATTGCTCTTGCCCCAAGCGGACAAAGTGGGAAAAGTCGTTGGCGGCCACGGCGTCGTACACGGCGTCGACGGCGTCAAAGACCTCCGGGGACATGGGGTTGTAGAACTCCGTATCGCCCGGCTGAATCCCTATGAAGACGATATCTTCGCACGATTGCTCAATCTCTTCGATCAGAATCGACAAGGGAAGCGAATGCGTGGTGAACATCGACTTGCGGGCCACATCGTGCTTGTCGAGCAAGCGGATGGACCCGACGGGCAGCGCCATGTCGGCGGCATCGACCAAGACCAGGCGAGGCGGACGCTCGCGCTTGACCTCGATGATGTCGTCCTCGGGCGTCTGACCGCCATCGATGGTGTACCAGCCAGCAAGCGGCGCGTCCTCCATCTTCTTGGAGAGCACGGGGCCGGCGGCATCGTCGGCACGCAGCACGCTTCCCGCCGTGAGCACGATACCCGCAAACGGGGCGCCGTTCACACGACCATCCACAACGCGACCCATTACTGCAACCTCCCCGTCAGATACACGCCCGACACATCGCGCACGCGCTCAACCAGATCGCGAAACTTCATTAAGAACGCGACCTGCTGGGCGTGCAGGCCAAAGTCGTCATCGAACACCGAGATGCCAGCCTTGGCAGAACCGCGAAAACCGCGCTCGTCGAGCAGCGCATCGCAGGCCTCGAGCAGCGACGGTACCGCCGCCTTGTCAAGCTGGCACTCACCAAAGGAGCGGATGGCCTCGAACTTGGTCTTGGCCTCCCCCTCCGGCAGCGCGTCGACGAGCGAATAGAACACGTTCACCGGCACCGACAGGCGCGGCTCAAAGCAGTCGAGCACGCCGGTGTGGTGGCCCACGGCGAGCGTGTAGTACAGCACGTCGCAGGCCTCCTGGGGAACGTCTTCCTCGGTCTCCACAAACTTACGCGTGAGCTCATAGAAGACCACCTGGTCGGGCGCGTGGCCCAGGCAGGGGTCGGCGACGCCCTCGGCGGCCTCGTCGCTTGCGCGCGAGGCATCGCCAAAAGAGCCGCCGAGCATGCCGGGGCCCGCAAAGTAACCAGAGCGGTCCGTGAGCTCCATCTAGCGACCTCCGGCCAGCACCAGATCCTGCAGCGCCGAGTACACCTCGACGCGGCGCGGATCGTCCTGCTTATCGATGAGCAGCGCCATGGCACCGCGGATATCGCCCTTGGGCGCGCCCTCGAGCGTATCCATAAACTCGTTGGCCAGGTCGCGGCCGTAACGGTAGCCGCTCATGGCGCGAGCCTCGCGCTCGATGGCAACGCGCAGCTTGTACGGCACGCCGGGGTGCAGGATATCGGCCTGCTCGCCGGCGGCCTCCACCGTGGTCTCGGCATGGAGCTTTTGGTCCAGCAGACCGAGCGCCATGGCAAAGCCGTAGATGGTCTGCGCGGGGCTGGGCGGGCAGCCGGGGATGTAGACATCGACCGGCAGAATCTTGTCCGTGCCGCCCCAGACGCAGTAGTTGTCGTAGAAGATGCCGCCGGTGCAGCCGCACGCGCCATAGGACACCACGATCTTGGGATCGGGTGCGGCCTCAAAGGCGCGCAGGGCCGGCATGCGCATGGCACGCGTCACGGCACCGGTGTACAGCAGCACATCGGCGTGACGGGGCGAGGGCACGACCTTGATGCCAAAGCGCTCGACGTCGAAGACGGGCGTGATGGAACCGAAGATCTCGATCTCGCAGCCGTTGCAGCCGCCGCAGTCAACACGGTAGACGTACACCGAGCGCTTGATCTTCTTAAGAAGGGTCGCCTTGGCCTTCTCGATGCTCTCGTCGAGCTCGATCTTGGTCGGGCGGTACTGGAGCCGCTCGGGCAAAAGCGTGGGTTCGGCCATGGTTACTCCTCCTTCGTTTCAAAATCCATGATGATGCCCTCGACCGGCGCCGGACCGGCGGGAATCTCGGGCGCATCGGGGTTGAGCTCGCGGTCGATATACTCCGGGTTCACGCCGTGCCCGCCCAGATACTCCATGCCGGGGCCCTGGGGCTCACCGGACGCAAGCGTCTCGTTGGCAGCCATACCGGCAGCGTTGCCGGTCTTTACGGCCGAGGCGGCGCGCAGGGCGTCGAGCTCGCGCTTGCACTCCTGGCACATACCGACGGTACGGGCGGCCTGCTCGGCCTCCATGCCGCCGGCCTTTTGCAGCAGGCGCTTGGCGTAGTCGATCTCCTTGTGCGGGGCAAACGGCTTGTCGCAACGCGAGCAGTGCTCGAGCGTGTAGACGCTCTTGCTGGTGAGGTCGTCCTTGCTCATGACGGCCAGCTCAAACTCCTCGGTGAGCTTGATGGCCTCCATGGGGCAGGCCTCCTCGCAGCGGCCGCAAAAGATGCAGCGACCGTAGTCGATCGACCAGGTGATGGTATCGGCCGCAAGGTCGGTGTCCATGCGAATGGCATCGGCCGGGCACGCCACGCCGCAGGCACCGCAGGCGATGCAGAGCTCGGCATTGTGCTCGGGCTTGCCGCGCATGTCCTTGTTGGTGGGAAACGGCGCAAACGGGTACTTGACCGTCGCGTCGCCGGCCTTGGCGTTAACCTTCCAAAGCTTCAGCATATTAGAGCGCCTCCTCATCGAGCGGAGCGGCCAAGGTGCCCTCGCCCGCAAGCGGCGACTTGTCGCGCCAGACGTTCTCGAACTGCTCCTTGTCGAGCACGTGGTCGCGCTTGGCGGCGACATCGGTCACCGTCACGCGATCGGTGCAGGAGTAGCACGGGTCGAGCGAGCCGACGATCAGCGCCGCGTCGCCCACGGTGTTGCCGCGGAACATGTAGCGCAGGACCGGCCAGTTGCTGTACGTGGCGGCCTTGGCGCGCCAGCGGTAGCACTTCTGGTTATTGCCGAGCATGGCCCAGTGCACGTCCTCGCCGCGCGGCGCCTCGGTGGCGCCGATGGCGTACTTGTGCGGGGTGTACTCCCAATCCGTGGTGAGGATGGGGCCCGACGGGCAGTTCTCGAGCATGGTCTCGATCATGTCGATCGAATCGTAGACCTCCTGGATGCGGACGGCGGTACGGCCGAAGGCGTCGCAGGTGTCGGCCGTGGCGGCGTGCATCTTTTGGACGTCCGGATCGGCGTAGCCGTCGAAGGGATGGTCAAAGCGCACGTCGCGGGCATAGCCCGAGCCACGCATGAGCGGGCCGACCGGCGAGAAGTCGCGTGCAATCTTGCGGTCCAAGATGCCGATACCGCTCGTACGCTCAATAAAGTTGGGCGTGGAGAGCAGCACGTCGACGAGCTCCTGAACCTCGGAGCGCAGCTGGTGGATGGTCGTGAGCGTGGAGAGCTTCTGCTCAGCCAAAATGTCGCGACGCACGCCGCCAATCACGTTGAGGCCGTAGGTCTTGCGGTGACCGGAGAGCTTCTCGGCCAGGTCCATGGACTTCTCGCGGACGCGGAAGAACTGCTGGAAGCCGGAGTCGAAGCCCGTGTAGTGCGACGCCAGGCCAATGTTGAGCAGATGCGAGTGCAGGCGCTCAACCTCGAGCATGATGGCGCGGATGTACTGGGCGCGCGGCGGGACATGGATGCCCTGAGCGCGCTCGACGGCCTCGGCGTAGGCCACCGAGTGGGCGCAGCCGCAGATGCCGCAGATGCGGTCGGCGAGGAACGTCACGGCGTCATAGTTCAGGCGCGTCTCGGCGACCTTCTCCATGCCGCGGTGCACGTAGAACAGACGGTAGTCGGCATCGACGATCGTCTCGCCCTCAACGAACAGGCGGAAGTGGCCGGGCTCGTCGGAGGTGATGTGCAACGGTCCCATGGGGACGAGCGTGGTCTCCTTGCCCTTGGTGTCGGCCAAGAATTCGTAGTTTTCCATGTCACTCGCGGGGGCGGGGCGGAAACGGTAATCCATCGAATCCTTGCGCAACGGGTACAGCCCGCTGGGCCAATCGTCGGGAAGCACCAGGCGACGGCGGTCGGGCAGACCCTCGGGAATCAGGCCGAACATATCGCGCAGCTCGCGCTCGCCCCACACGCAGGCGGGGACGAACGGCGTCACGGACGGGAACGTCATCTTGGCGGGGTCGACCTCGGCACGCACGGTAACCCAGCCGGGGTCCTCCCCCTCCATGGAGATGACGTAGTACACGGCGTAACGGCCGCACAGGGAGCGCTCGTCGTTGCCGACAATCACGGGAATCCAGCCGTAGCGCTCGTAGTACAGGTAGTGGACGGCCTCGGGCAGACGGTCCAGCTTGACGGTGATCGTCAGCTGGTCCTCGCACTGCCACTCGACCTTCTCGATGCAGCCCGGAACGGCGCGGCGCAGGGCCTCGACATGGCTCTCGCAGCGACGGGCATACACCTTGTTCTCAGTTTCAATCATTCGTTACTCCACCTCGCTCTGAGCGGTCTCGGTACCGAACACAGCGCGGTACATCGGCGTCGCGTGAAGTTCCTCGGTGCTCTGCTCGAGCACGATGCCGGTCGCGGTCTCCACACCGTGCACGAGAGGCAGCGGGGTGGCGATGCCAAACCACAAGATCATGACAGCCAGGATGATTTCGGGGATAAGCATGAGCGCCGGGGCCTCATGCTTGTCCATGCCCTGGGGCGCATGGCCGAATACCGACTTGAGTGCGATACGGGTGAGCGCGGAGATGGCCACGGTAAGACCGAGGGCGACCACGACGACCAGCCACATGGGACCGGCGGTAACACCGGCGACAAAAGTCAGGAACTCGGAGATAAACATGCCAAAGGGCGGGAAGGCACCAAGACCGAGCAGCGCCAGGACGGCGAGCGCGGCGGTTGCGGGGGCAACCTCGACGACGCCCTGGATCTTGGCCAGGCTACGCGTGCCAAAAGCGTGCTGGATGTTGCCGGACACGCAGAAGGCAAGCGTCTTGGTAAAGCCGTGGAACACGCAGTGCAGCAGGGCCGCGGCGATACCCAGCGGGCCACCGATACCCAGGCACAGGGCGATAACGCCCACGTTCTCCACAGACGAGTACGCAAAGCGGCGCTTGAGGTCGTCCTGGCGAAACATCGAGAGTGCCGCCACCAAAATGGACAGCGTGCCGACGATCAACAGCAGAAGTTGCGGATACTCGGCACCCACGGCCTGGATGGTAAAGCCGTAGAAGCGCATGATCACAAGCATGGCGCACTTAAGCAGCACGCCCGAGAGCAGGGCCGAGACAGGGCTCGGAGCCTGGGAGTGGGCATCGGGCAGCCAAGTGTGCATGGGGAACAGGCCGGCTTTGGTGCCAAAGCCGATCACGATAAACGCAAAGGCGAGGCGCATGAGCGTCGGGTCGAACTGGTCGGCATACGGCAGCACGCACGACAGGAACGCGGCCTCGTGGGCGTTGGGAATCACGTCGGCGGCGTTGGCGTAGATCAGCAGCGTACCGAACAGGCCAAAGGCCACGCCGGCGGTGCAGACCATCGCATACTTCCAAGAAGCCTCGAGGGCCGTCTTGTTCTTGTAGATACCCACGAGGAACACGGTGGAAAGCGTGGTTGCCTCCACGGCGGCCCACGTGAGGATCATGTTGTTGGACAGGCACGCGAGCAGCATGGTGAACACAAACAGGCTAAACAGCGCAAAGTACTGCTTGGCGCGCTCGGCGGGCATGGAGCCCTCCTCGATATCGGCCTTTACATAGGGAAGCGAGAACAGCCCCGTAAGAAAACCGATAAAGCCGATGAGCAGCACAAAGATGGCGCCCAGCGAATCGAGGTGGAACCACAGGCCAAGAGCGCTCGCGGTTTCGCCGCTCATAAGGACGTCACCGGCCGTCATAATCGACAGCACCAGTACAGCTGCGACGGAGACCAGGTTGAGACCGGCAAATACGTTATAGGACGTATTCTTGGGCAAAAACGCCATGACCAGCGAGAACACCAAAGGAGTCGCGAGCAGGGCGAGAATCAACGTTTCCATGGACTACCCCCTCAGCTCGGACAGGTCGCGCGCATCGAGCGAGTGGGAGTCGTCCCAAATGCGACGCACGACGATGGACATGATGATGACGGCAAAGATGGCGTCGGTGGCGATACCGATCTCGATGATCTCGGGAGCGGTGGGAGCCAAAAGCGCGAGCGTCACGTGGCTGCCGTTTTCCATAAGGCAGTATCCGAAGATCTGCTTCATGATGTTGCGCTGCGAGATGATGCAGGTGAGGCCCACAAAGAAGTGAGCGAAGCTAATAGCGAGCGCAGGCGTTGCGACCTCGGCCGTGGGCAGACTAATCTCCGTCACGACAGCAAAGCAGATCGCGACCTCGACGGCGATGATGCAGATGGCCCACGCGGGCTTAAGGCCGGCCTTGAGCGATGCATCACTCGGCTCACCCATCTTCTTGTACGCACGGTTGAGGATATATGGGACCAGGACGACCTTGGTGATAAAGGCAGATCCGGCCCACATAAGCAGCTCCTGCGCACCGGTGGTGGCACCGAGCGTAGCGAGCAGCCCCACGAGCACCAGCGACTGCACCGCATACCAGTTGATGGCATGTTTGATGTTCTTGGAGACGACCACCATGGTGGACGTGACGATCAGAAGGCCGCCAAGGATGTTGACGATCGAATAACCCATGTCGTTCTACCTCCTAACCGATCCAGCTGGCCGAAAGCGGGCCGCTGACGATAACCATGATGATGAGCACGATGAACACGAACGCCATCGCGCGGGGAAGCGGGGCTCCCGCAGCGACCTCGTCGCTCGGCTCGCCGGGCAGGCAATAGCCCATCCACTTGAGGAACCAGGCAAAGGTGGCGACGGTCTCGGCGACCATGATGCACACGAGCACCAGGATCGCGACGTTGCCGGCACCCACAGAAAAGCCGCCGGCGATGATCTGGAACTTCGAGAAGAACGTGTTCATGGGCGGCACGCCGGCAATGGCAAGAGCCGCGACACCAAAGCCCACGCCCGAGATCGGGTACTTCTTTACGATGCCGCGAAGCTTGGGCAGCATACGCGTGCCGAGCGTAAAGGAGAACGAACCGGCGATCAGGAAGAACAGGGTCTTGGCAAAAGCGTGGTTAAAGATGTGGCACACGGCGCCATCGAAGGCGAGCTGGCTGCCAAAGACCGAAAGGCCCAGACCAAAGAACACGTAGGAGAGCTGGGCGATCGTGGAAAAGGCCAGCAGGCGCTTCATGTCCTTTTGCGGCAGGTACATAAGGAAACCAAAGAGCATGGTGACCATGGCGTCGATAATGGCGACCCAGCCCACGATCTCGGGGATCTCGCCGGCAGAGACGAGTGCACGCGCGAACACGCACACGCCGACCTTAACCATCGAGGCGCCATGCAGGTAGGCCGAAACAGGCGTCGGCGCCTCCATGGCCGAAGGCAGCCACATGTACATGGGAACCTGTGCGGATTTGGCCCAGGCCGCAAACAGCACGAGCAAAAGGACGATAGCCTTGAGCTTGGCGTCGAGGCCGGCAATCGCGGTAATGGCGAAGGTGCCGGTATGGGCAAACACGATGGCGGCGCCCAGATACAGGCCAAGTGCGCCAATGTGCGTGATGATGAGGGCCTTCATGCCGGCCTTCTTGGCCGTAGGCGACATGTAGTAGCTAATGAGGCCCCAAGAGCACGCACCCGTGATCTCAAAGAACACGAGCTGGCCCAGGAGGGTCGAGCTGTACACAAGGCCGGCCATGGCGCCGATGAAGGTCGCGAGGTACGCGTAGAAGCGACGACGCGGCGCGTCGGGATGCTCACGGTTATTCTCGCTCATATAGGGGATCGAATAGATCACGACAAGCAGGCCGATACCCACAAAGGCGGGCGCGAGCAGCGTGCTCATGCGATCGAAGGTGAATCCCATGACGAGGGTCTGCCCAAACGAGATCAGGGGGACCTGCGTGTCGGGCATGCCGGCGCCAGCGAAATTCGCGGCGAGGGCGATGGTGCAGACCGTCGAGACGGCGGCACCCAAAACGCTGAACCACTTGGCGTACGGACGGGGGAACAGGGCGACAAGCACCGAGGCCACCATCGGGGCCGCGATAGCGACCAAGCCGAGAAGGGACAGACTGACTGCAAATGACATTGTTTCTCCCTTCTCCTACACGCCGACGACCACGAAGACAAACGCCAGAACGGCGATGCCCACGACGGCCCAGGTCTGATTGCCAAGAACCTTAAAACGCGAGCGCGAGCAGGAGTTCTCGATCACGCCGCATACGACAAAGTCGATAAGGCACTTCACCAGGAAGATGACTGCGCCCAGAACGGCGGCTGCGCCTACGGTTGCGGGCTCGCCCCAGGGGACGAAGATCGCGCAGAACCAGGCGACGACCAGGACCTGCTTCATGGACATGGCGAGCTTGGCCATCGCAAGCGACGGGCCGGAAAGCTCGGCGAGCGGACCCTCCTGAAGCTCCTGCTCGGCCTCGGCCTGATCAAACGGCAGCTTGCCGAGTTCCATGTAGCAGGCGATCGCAAAGGCGATGCCGGCGAGGATCACGGCGACCGGCGCATCGATGGCGCCCGTCATGATGTGCTGACCCATGGTAGCGATGTCGGTGGAGCCGCACACCAGGGCGGCGGCAAACAGCGCCAGCAGCATGGACGGCTCGATGAGCACGCTCATGAGCAGCTCGCGAACGCCGCCGATGCCGGCGTAGGCGTTGGACGAATCCACGCCGCAGAGGGCGAAGAAGAAGCGGGCGAGCGCCAAGCTGTACATGATGGTGATGGCGTCACCAAAGACCGGGATGGGGCTTTGTGCCGTAAAGAGCGGCAGGCCCATCGCGAGCATAAAGGCGACGGCGAAGAACAGCGGCGGCATAATGCGCAGCGCAAAGCTCGCGTCCTCGCTCTGGGACTCGGGGCGCGCAAAGAGCTTGGCCAGGTCGCGATAGTCCTGCATGATGCTGGGTCCGCGACGGTTGTGCATCTTGGCGCGGATCACGCGGCCGAGACCGGAGAAGAAAGGCGCGACGGCCATGACGACCACGCCCTGCAGAACGGCAAGTACGATGTTGTTCATGCTCTCCCCTCCTTAACCCATTTGCACGGCGAGCACGAGGAACACCACGAGTGCCGCGACGATGTAGCAGATATAGATGCTGTAGTTGCCGCCCTCGAGCTTAGTCGCGAGGTCGGCGAGCTTCTCGACACCCTTATGCGGGGCATCGACGAGAACCTTGTCGGGTACGGGCTCCACAGCCTCGGCCACACCGGTGAGCTTCTGGAAGAAGTGCGCGATGGACCAACAGACGGCCGTGCAGCGGTCACGCAACGTGTAGAGCGGCTGCATAAACCAGGACACCTCGGAGGCAAAGGTCGTGGCCACGACGGGCATATGCTCGTTGGGAGCATAGCCGCATGCCCACGGCTGGGACTTCTGCACCTTGCCGACGGTCTTGAGCTTGCGATAACCGCAGGCAAGGCCGACGAGCACCACGAGCGCAATAGCGATCGCGGGCGTGGAGGTGGCAGCGCCGGAGTACTGGTTCATGAGCTGCATGCCCTCGGTAGCAAACACGCCACCGTACGGATGCAGCACGGACGCGGCGACATCGACCAGCACGGGCGCGATCACGGGAGCGCCAATGCCCAGCACGACGCAGATGGCCGCGAGCAGGCCCTGCGCAAACACCATGGGGGCGGGAACCTCCTTGGCATTGGCCGCGGCCTCGGAGCGGGGCGCGGAGGCAAAGGAGACGCCATAGGCCTTGACGAAGCACGTGACGGCCAGCGCGCCGGTAATGGCAAGCGCGACGGCAGCGAACACGGCCACGATCATGACGGCCTTGTCGCCCTGCATGGCGGCGTTAAACAGCGACTGATAGGTAAACCACTCGGACACAAAGCCGTTGAAGGGCGGGATGGCCGAGATGGCAAGCGCGCCGACGAGGAAGCAGATGGCCGTTGCCGGCATACGACGGAACAGACCGCCCATCTTCTCCATATTGCGCGTACCCGTGGAGTACAGCAGCGCACCGGCGCCCAAGAACAGCTCGCCCTTAAACATCGCGTGGTTAAACGTGTGGTAGAGGGCGGCCATCAGAGCCAGGACGGCGATGCCGACCGAGTTGAGCGCCATGGCGGCCATGGAGGCGCCGACGCCGAGCAGAATGATGCCGATGTTCTCGACGGAGTGATAGGCCAGCAGGCGCTTGATGTCATGCTCCTGCAGGGCAAAGGCCACGCCGAGGACCGACGAGATCGCACCGAAGACCATGACCATAAGGCCCCACCAGACCTGAACACCCGAGGCGGAGAGCAGGTCGAGACCAACCTTGAGGATGCCGAAGATACCGATCTTGATCATGCCGCCGGACATGAGGGCCGACACGTTGGACGGCGCCTCGGGATGTGCCTTGGGCAGTCAGCCGTGCAGCGGGATGATACCGGCCTTGGCGCCAAAGCCAAAGAAGGCGAGCACGAAGCACACGGATGCGACCGCGGGGCTAAACTGCGTAGCGCGGAAATCCGCAAAGGCAAACGAGCCACCGGCGAAGTTGGTCATGGTGAGGAAGCTCGCCATGATGAGCACAAAGCCCACATGCGCGATCACAAAGTAGAGCCAACCGCCGTGGATGGAGTTCTCGTTCTCCTCGATCACGACCAGGAAGTACGAGGTCAGCGACATGAGCTCAAAGGCGACCAAGAACCAAAACACGTTGTCGGCGGTGATGACGAGCATCATGGACGCCACGAAGGTGTTAAAGAAGAAGCCGGCGCGGCCCTTTTTGCCCGGGTACTCATCAAAGTAGTTGAGACCGTAGATCGAACCGGCAAACGCGAGCACCGAGATGAGCGCCACGAACAGACCGGACAGCTGATTGAGCAGCAGCTGGAAATGGGCAAACGGGAAGAACACGATGGTGTCGACCGACGTGACATCGCCCAGCACGGCCTGGATACCAGCCACAAACGAAAGCACCGCGGCGACGGCGCCGATAAGGCAGCCGGCGGTCTTAGCGGCGTTATCGGCCTTGATCAGCAGAACCGAGGCGAGCGCACCGATGCACGAGACGGCAAGCGATGCGATAAACAGCGTCATGCTATCCATTGTTTACGCTCCCTTCTGCTTTCTCGGACAGACCCTGGGCCACAGCGGTAACGTCGACGGACGGACCGTTTTCGATCGAGCGCAGGCGCTTGGCCTCGTCGAGTTCGCGATCGGCCGCGCCGCCCATGACGGTCAGCGCCTTGGTGGGGCACGCCGCCACACAATGCGGGCCGTCCGGATCGAAGGCACACAGGTCGCACTTGACAGCACATGTGTACTGGCCGGGAGCCCACGTAAGCAGGCTGCTCAGGGACTTAGGATACGAAGGCGTCGGGTCGCACATGCCTGCGACACCGGCGATAGACGTGCCATCGGGATGGATGGCTCCGAAGGGGCACGCGATGGCGCACAGCCTGCACCCGATGCACTCCTGCTCCTTGACGTGGATGCGGTCGCCATCGTGCTCGATGGCATTCACCGGGCAAACCTCGGCGCAGGGGGCACCCTCGCAATGGTGGCAGGCAAGGGCGGCCGAAATACCGCCGGTCTTCACGAGCGCCAGGCGCGGCGTATCCTGAAGACCCTGCATCCGGTGGGCGTCGGCACAGGCGGACTGGCATGTTCCGCAGCCGATGCACCTCTCCGGGTTGATGTCGATGAAGCGGTTCATCCCCACTTCCTTTCAAAATAACGGGCCGGGCTCCCGAACGTACGGGACGCCCGGCCCAAAAAGCCAACGAGAACGGGACTACACGATTTGATTCACGTGCGTCTCGTCGTCGAACTTGGCGGCGCCGGGCTCAACGTCCTGGGGAGCGGCGGCGTCCACCAGAGCCTGCTTGAGCTCGGTGTACTGACGCTCCACCTCGCCCTCGGCCCAGACCTGGTCGGCGATAGCGTCGACCTGGCAGGCAGAGAACTTGTCCTCGGGCGTATGCGAGACCGGGTCGACCTTGTGAATGGTCAGCTCGTTGCATTTGCCGATCCACCACTGGTAGGTCATGTAGACCGTGCCCTTGTTGATGCGATCGCTCACGTCGGCACGGCTGTATACCTGGCCGCGGCGGCTGTGAATCGAGACGATGTCGCCATTCTTGATGCCGCGCGCCTCGGCGTCCGCGGGATTCATGCGGACAAAGCCAGGCTCGTCGGCAAGCAGCGCCAGCGTCTTGCAGTTGCCGGTCATCGAGCGGCAGCTGTAGTGGCCGACCTCGCGGACGGTGCACAGGATGAGCGGGTACTCATCGTCGGGAAGCTCGGAGGGCGCCTCCCAGTCGTGCGCCATCAGGTTGGCGCGGCCGTCCTTGGTGGTGAACTTGCCACCAGCGAACATGTCGGGCGTACCATGGTCGTTCACATCGGTGCTCTTGACGGGCCACTGGGCGTAGCCGCCCTCGGGAGCCATCTTCTCGTAGGTCGCGCCCACAAAGTTGGGGCACAGGCTAATGCACTCGTTCCAGATCTGCTCGGTGTTGTCGTAGTGCATGGGATAGCCCATGCGCGTGGACAGGTCCGCAAAGATCTCCCAGTCGTGACGGCACTCGCCCTTGGGCGGAACAGCCGCGTCAAAGTGCTGGAAGCTACGGTCGGATGCGGTAAAGACACCCTCGTGCTCGCCCCAGGAAGTGGCAGGCAGGATGACGTCGGCGAGCATGGTCGTCTGCGTCATAAAGATATCCTGGCAGATGAACAGATCCAGCTCGGAGAGCGTCTTGCGCATACCGGCCGAATCGGGCTCGGTCTGCACCGGGTCCTCACCGTAGTTGTAGAAGCAGTGCACCTTGCCCTCGTCGACCAGGTGGCCCAGGTCGGTGAGCTTATAGCCCTCCTCGAGCGGGAGCTTTTCCTCGGGCACGCCCCAAGCCTTGGCAAACTTGGCACGCACTGCCGGGTCGGTGACCTTCTGGTAGCCAGGGTACAGGTTGGGCAGCATGCCCATATCGCAGGAGCCCTGGACGTTGTTCTGACCACGCACGGGCGCGAGGCCGGAATTGGGTTTGCCGATCTGGCCGGCAACGCAGGCGATGGAGGCGATGGTGTGCACCGTCTTCAGGTTCTGCTTCTGCTGGCATACGCCCATACCCCAGCCAATGATGGCAGAGGGCTTCGCCGTGGCGTACATCTCGGCAGCTTGGTGGATCAACGCGGGCTCGACACCCGTGATGTCCTGTACGGATTCGGGAGTGTAGTTCTTGATGGTCTCCCACCACTCGTCAAAGCCGTTCGTGTGCTCGGCGACGAATTCCTTGTCGTAGAGGCCATCGTTGACCAAGCAGTTGGCAAAGGCGTTGAGGAACGCGACGTTGCAACCGTTCTTGATCGGAAGGTAGAGATCGGCGATACGCGCGGTTTCGATATGGCGCGGATCGGCGACGATGATCTTGCAACCCTTTTCTTTGGCTCGCACGATACGCCTTGCGACGATGGGGTGCGAATCGGCAGGGTTATAGCCGAAGAGGAAAATGCAGCCCGCATCCTCCATACCGGGGATGGAGCATGACATGCAACCTGAACCAACCGTGTCCATCAGACCGAGGACAGTAGGGCCGTGTCAAGTACGGGCGCAGTTGTCCACGCTGTGGGTGCCGATGCACGCACGCGTAAACTTCTGCATGACGTAGTTCGCCTCATTGCCGCCGCCTCGCGAAGAGCCGGTGGTCATGACAGCGTTAGGACCATATTCGTCAATTATGGCCTGCATCTTAGATGCGGTGAAATCCAGTGCCTCGTCCCAGCTTACGCGCTCAAGATCCGCGCCCTTGGTGCGACGGATCATCGGGTGCAGTACGCGAGGAGTCAAGATCTTGGTGTCGTTGATGAAGTCGTAGCCGCTCATGCCCTTAAGGCACAGCTCGCTCTGGTTGGTGATGCCGTTGAGCGGTTCGGTACCCACGACCTGGCCGTTTTGGACCAGGAGGTTAAACTGGCAACCGGCGCCGCAGTACGGGCAAATCACTTTATGCTTCTCCATGACACCCTCCTTCCTTTCTCTGCTACCGAATACTCGGTACTTATTTGACAATCATTGGGCCTGTCGCCCGACGCTTACGCCTCGTTTTCGATGGTGGCGCGGGCACGCTCGGCAGTCAGTTCTGCCAGACGCTCCTCGTCTACCAGGGTGAGGCCCTTGGTCGGACACGCCTCGGCACACGCCGGACCGCCGGGACGGTCCACGCACAGGTCGCACTTGAGCACGAAGCTCTTAGTCTGCGAACCCACGCGAACGTCACCCATCAAGACGGGGACCTGCGTGGTCGCCACGCTCACGGCGCCAAAGGGGCATGCCATGACGCAGCTCTTGCAGCCGATGCAGTTGTCCTCGTTGACGCCGATGCGATGGTTCTTTGGATCAAAGAACAAGGCGCCCGTAGGACAGGCCTTCGCGCACGGGGCATCCTCGCAGTGACGGCAAGCCACCGGTGCGGAGATCTCGTACGTACGCGTCACGCGCAGGCGCGGCGCGGCGATATTACCGGGGATGTCGTGCGCCTCGATACACGCCGCCATGCAGGTTTGACACCCGATGCAGCGCGAAGAATCGGCTACGACTCGCTTATTACCCATGTTGTTCACTCCCTCCTGAATCCCTTGCCGGAGAGACCCTGTCGACATTGACCCAAGCCGCCCGTGGCCTGGCATCGACGAATCGAATGCATGCGGCGAAACATGCACTCGGTAGAGTTTCTCCAACGATATACAGGTTAAATATACGCAGTTGCAGGGGGCAAACTTGAGCATAGGCCCTGCAATACGGGTGTATTGCAGGGGTTTTGGCAGGTTGGAATTATTCTCTAGAAGCTATAAAGGTGAGTGTATTACATGCGTACGCCTCAGAGATTTTTATGCGCTCTCATTTTGGATGTACTACGCTTGTATTCGTGTTTATGGTTATCAACTTGAGTGAAATAAAGTAATCGTTATAAGATGCTGATGTATCGGCACATGCCGCATTTGACCGACTATATTGCACGCTCATTAAGGGGGCCAGTGATGTCATCGACTCAAAAAAGAGCCATCCTGCAGGTGCGCATTCGCGAGGAAGACAAGCAGCATGCCGAGCATCTCTACGATGCCATGGGCACATCGCTCGCCGAGGCTGTCCGCTTATTTGTCGCGCAAAGCATTTTGATGCGCAAGCTCCCCTTTCAGCCGGTCGCCGTGCGCTCAAAGGACGGCACCGCCGCCTATGGATCGCTCAAAGCATATGGTGACCCCAATCGCCGCGCCGAGGAGCGCAATGCCTGGATTGAATACCTAGCCACAGAAAGCGATGAGTCGGTTTTGGGTCCCGAGGAAGTAGATATCCATGAGTAGCACCATCATCGACGAGACCGTCATCCCGCGCTACCTGCTTAACGACGACGAGGTCCTGTCACCGCGCGCCGCCAAGGTCATCGCCACGCGCACCGCTCGCGTCTACCCCGAGATCATCACACGCGTCGCCGTTACGCTGCGCGACGTCTACAAGGTCCCGCGCGTGGAGATTGCGACGGCCATGACCAAGCTGCTCGATGACGTCATGGTCGACGAGCCCACCGTTATCGCTCTTGCCATCAAACTCTTTGGCAAGACCCATATGGACTTTACCGACTGCCTCCTCGCAGCCCGAACCGCCATCTACAACGATGATGTCGTGAGCTTTGGCAAGCCCATCATCCAAGGCATGATCGACTACCGCCGCCAACGCCAAACCGCGGCCGACGCCCGCGACCGCGCCTCCGAAGCCCGCAGCCGAAGCACCGACTCCACCATCGACAAACTCCGCCACCGCCCCCGCAGCTAACCCCATCCCCTCCTAAGTTGCGGTGAAATACGGACTGTTTCATGCCTTTAAAGGCCTCAACAGTCCGTATTTCACCGCAACTTATTGAAGGTGGACCGCGAACGATTTCGCTATCGGGATTCGGCGTAGGGTTTTGTTGTCGGAATGCCGTAACCGCGCATCATGGCACCGAACGATTCTACGTCGTAGGTGTCCGAGAGTTTGAAATGAATGACGTTGTGGCCCATGGCGCGAAGGTTCGCGTCGCGCATGAGGGCCGCTCGATACGTTTTTGCCGCCGCCCGCTCTGGATCATTTTGACCCTCGTCTTCAAACTTGCCTAGCCCATGCAGCTCTGCCAGCGTCCATGAGCCGTCTGGCATCTGCCAGCCATAATCTGCTAGATAATAGCCAGCGTTTCCCGGTCGCGTTATCTCAACTTGAAGCTCGGGCGCGGCAACCCCAGCGAGAATCATCGCTGCTCTCGCCTCGGACTCGCCGCCATTGTCTGACCTGCCGTCCATATACTCAAAAACGTCAAAAGCACGCGCGATGCCATGCAGCCCTCGACAATTTGCCTGCGCATATGCTCGCAGCTCTTCGCGTTCGACATCGTACTCACGGGCCAAGCCATCGACATAGCCCAGCGCATAGCGAAAGGCGCTCGTTCGAGCGATATCAACAACCGTTCGACACGGATCCGTCAGTGTAAAAGGACCTAGCCGCCACACTTCGCCCGGGCGCCAGCGCTTGTATTCAACGAACTCATACGTATCACGCCTTGTAGACCGTGGCAGCAGCACTTGCACTTTATCCAGAAGCGTATACGCCGAGCCGATGCCGTAGAGCAGCGCTGCTGTCGATCCGCAAAACACAGCATCCGATTCAACGACCGCAATAGCGGATGCCAGCTGAAAGATGCGATCTTCAACCCCAAGATTATTCCAATAGACCGGATCCGCATACACGTGGTTGTAAAGACGAAGCATGAGCTCTTCCTGCATAAGCTCACGCGCACGGCGTTCATCCCAAGGATCAATTGTTATAAGCAGCTGTCCATCTTGATGAATTCCAACGGCCGAGAATAGCATCCTTGCATATGACTGCGGAAAATGTTTTCCTTTATCGAGCATGGCCAACCCCATAACCATCACGGCGGAGAGAATACCATTACGCTATCGCATGCTTCCGTCCGCAGGCCTTGCCAAAAGCTGACCAAAAGCTTGACGCCGCAGGTCAGAGCTTCAAAAAATATTTCCACTCTCGGTAGACGGTCGCTACGACCCTCCCAACGGCATCAAAATCCAACCTTACAAATAGTTGCGGTGAAATACGGACTACATGGGCCATAAAAGCCGAAAAACAGTCCGTATTTCACCGCAACTTAGAAGGGGATGTGGGGTCCCGGCATGTATATGAAAACGGCTCTGGCACCAAAAGGAGCCAAGGCCGTTAAAGATATCCTATGGAGCGGGCGACGGGAATCGAACCCGCGTCATCAGCTTGGAAGGCTGGGGTTCTACCATTGAACTACGCCCGCAAGATATGGTCGGGACGACAGGATTTGAACCTGCGACATCCTGCTCCCAAAGCAGGCGCGCTACCAAACTGCGCCACGTCCCGAAGGTGTTGAGCAGCTAAGGTCTAAACCTTGCGTGTCCCAAAGCGAAGGAAATTATAGGGGAGACTCCCCGCCTGTGCAAGCGCAGAAACCCTAGCTCCTCGAATGTGCGACAAAACGACGATGGAGCAGGCCTATCACAAACGCCACCACGGCGACCGGCGCCCACGCGGCCCCAATGTCCGCCAGCGGCAGCGCGTCGAACGGCAGCCACGCGCTCGCAAAGAACGCGTCACGAACCGAGGTGATCACGCTCTGCACCGCGACAACGCCGCCGACCCAAACCCACACCTGCGGATGCGCGTCGCAAAAACCGTGCACCAGGCCCATAAGAACCAGCACAATGGCGACGGGGTACAAGGCATTGAGCATGGGCACCGAGAACATAAGGATCACGTCGAGGCCCACGTTGGAGAGCACGCACGAAAACGCTGCGAACACAAAGGCAAGAACCGCAAAGGGACGACGCATAGCCTCCTCGGAGGCCTCCGCTCCCCCTTCGACCACATACGTCTCGCAGAAGTAACGCGAGCAGCAGCTGATGAGGCCGATGCACACGTTCATGCAGGCGAGGAAAAAGATCGCAAAGACCACGACCGTGCCGACAAGGCCAAAGTGCATGGAGGCAGAGCGGGCAAGGATGGCGGCGCCATTGGTGGCATCGGGCATCACGGTGCTGAGCTGCGTGCCGGCAAGCGCCAGGCCGCAGTAGATGATGGCCATGAGCGCGCCGGCGATCACGCCGGAGCGCGAAATCTCGAAGGCCACGCGCTTGTCATCGGTAACGCCCAGCTCGTGGATGGTCTCGGCGATGATAATTCCAAAGGCGAGCGACGCGAGCAGGTCCATGGTCTGGTAGCCGGTCAGAAAGCCCTGCACAGCAGCACCGGCATCGTAGGGAGCCTGAGGCGCGGCAGCCGGTCCCAGCGGCGAGATCACGGCGGCACCCACGACCAGCACGATGAGCGCAATGAGCGCGGGACCCGTAATGCGCCCGAGCACGCGCGTGATAACGCCCGGACGCAGCGTGAGCGCAAACGCGACGACAAAGAAGCCAACGGCAAACACCAGGCGAGCCGTGCCGAGCGAGACGTCCTCGGGCAGCAGCGGAACCAGCATCTCGAAGGCCGTGGAGCTCGTGCGCGGAATAGCCAGGCACGGGCCGATGGCCAGATACACCGCCGCAACAAAGAACTCGCCAAACTTAGGATGCACGCGCCCAGCCAGATCGCGGGCCGTGCCGGCGAGCGCGACGGCGATAAATCCCATAACAGGCAGACCGATAGCGGCAATCAAAAAGCCGATCATGGCAAGCGGCGTGGCGGTACCGGCCTGAAGTGCCAGCAACGGCGGAATGATGAGGTTACCGGCGCCAAAGAGCATCGAGAACAGCGCAATGCCGACGGTAACGACATGGTCGGAGCACAGGCCGCGCGGAGCGGATGAGGCCATAGGCACACCTTTCGGGTCGAAACAAAAACGGGACGGGCAAAAACACCCGTCCCGCAAGTATAAACGGTCTAGCAGGCTAAATCGCGCAAAGCGTCAATCGCAGTGTCGACTTCCTCGTCCGTGTTGAAATACCCAAACGAGAAGCGAACGACACCCTGGCGTTCGGTCCCGAGCGCGCGGTGCATGAGCGGAGCACAATGGGCACCGGGGCGCGTCGCAATCCCCCACCCTTGCATGAGCGCGTCCGAAATCTCGGCCGAATCGATATCGGCTACGTTGAGCGACACAATCGCAGAGCGCGTCGACTGGTCAAAGGCACCGTAGAGCTTAATCCCCGGAATCTTGCGCACACCGACAAGGAAGCGATCAGCGAGCACACGCTCGTGGGCAGCAATCGCCTCGAACCCACCCTGGGCCTCGATAAAGTCGAGGCCAGCGGAAAGACCCGCGATGCCATGGCCGTTGAGCGTGCCCGCCTCAAGGCGCGTGGGCCACTCAAGCGGCTGCAGTGGGTCGAAGCTGTGCACGCCCGTGCCGCCCATGGCCCACGGAGCCACGTCAATGCCCTCCGCCACGGCCAGGCCGCCGGTGCCTTGGGGTCCCATGAGCCCCTTGTGGCCGGTAAAGCACACGACGTCGAGCCCCATGGCTTGCATATCGATATGCGCCGTACCGGCAGACTGAGAGGCATCGACGATCACCAGCGCGCCGGCCGCATGGGCGATGGCAGCAACACGCGAAACGTCGACCGCGTTGCCGGTCACATTGGAAGCATGCGTCACCACCACGGCGCGCGTACCGGGCGTGACCAACCGCTCGAGCTCGTCGTAGTCGAGCACGCCGTTCGCGTCGCAGCCCGCATGATCAACGGTCACACCCTGCTCCGTCGCTAGGCGATTGAGCGGACGTAGCACGGAGTTGTGCTCGAGCACCGTTGTGACCACACGGTCGCCGGGGCGCACCACGCCATTGATGGCGGCGTTGAGCGCCGCAGTGGAGTTGGGCGTAAAACAAACATGGTCAGCACGCGGGCAACCCAGCAAGCGCGCAAGCTTGGCACGGCAAGCGTGAATCGTACGAGCGGCATCGAGGGCACCCGACGTGGCGCCGCGCCCGGCATTGCCAAGCGAACACATCGCCTGCGTCACGGCATCGATGACCGCCTGCGGCTTGTGCATGGTCGTCGCCGCGTTATCCAGGTAGATCATCGCACGACCTCCCACATATCGATCACGGTATAGCCCTCGGTGGAAACGCCCGCCGCGGCAAGCTCGCCGCGCAGCAGCTCCTCATCAGCAGGCGACGCCTTCCACGCCAGGCCGCAGCCGGCAGCGACCTCCCCGGGCACGGGAATCGTACGCCCGGGAAGGCCGCGCTCGATGCACAGGGACTCGCAGCCCATGGCGGCCGCCGTGGTGGGAAACGTGATGACAAGCGCCGGGCGCTTCTCCCTCATGGCAACTCCAACCAATACGCTACGGGCGCACAACGCGCACGGCCTGCTCCATCTTCTCCACGATCACGTACATGTTGGTGACCTCGCCCACCGCAAGCTGGTCTTTAATGCCAAAGTGGTCCAAGCAGGTACCGCAGGTGAGAATCTCGACGCCCTGCTCGGCCAGACCCTTCAGGTCGTCGAGAACCGGAGAGCCCTCGACGGTGAGCTTGGCACCACCGTTGTAGAACAGCATGGTCGCGGGCAGCTCCTCCTGCTGCGTCACGGCAAAGATAAAGGCCTTCATGAGCTTGTGGCCCAGCTCATCGTCGCCACGGCCCATGCAGTCGGTGTAGACGGAAATGACGAGTTTGCCCTTGCCGGCGCTGGCATCACAGAAAGCGGCACCGTCCTGCTCGGGATCCGCAACGGCCACGGCACCGGCGGTCGCAACGGTCACGTGCCACTCGGCGTCCGAGATCTTCTCGACCGAGGCCGTGCAGCCCTTCTCCTGCGCCATCTTGGAAATGTTCTTGACGGCGGTCTCATTGTCGACCGAGGTCACCACGGCGCCCTCGCCATCAAGCTGTTTGAGTGCCTTAAGCGTCTTGACGACGGGCAGCGGGCAGGCATCGCCCATGGCATTGACTTCAATCTTGGTAGACATAGCAAATCCTTTCAAAAGGGACCGCCCAGAACAACGGACGGTCGCATAAACGGTTTCCTTAATGCACAACGCGGACGGCAGGACCGCCCGGCTCCGCCTCGCACACGCGGCCGATTGTGGCGGCAACGCGACCTTCGGCATGCAGACGACGCGCAAGCTCATCCACATCGGCAGCAGATGCCGCGATAAGCAGGCCGCCCGAGGTCTGCGGATCGTACAGCGCATCCAACATGCCCGGCTCCAGGTCCTCGTCGGCAGCCACCCGCGGGCCAAAGAAGTCCTGGTTGCGGTAGGAGCCCGCGGGGATAATGCCTAGACGCGCCATGTCGAGCACCTGGTCAAAGAGCGGCACCGCCCCCGACTCAAGCTCAATCTGCACGCCCGAGCCCTCGGCCATCTCGCACGCATGCCCGATCAGGCCAAAGCCCGTAATGTCGGTGCAACCGTGAAGCTCGAGTCCCTCGGCCAGACGAATCGGGGCCTCGTTAAGGGCGCGCATAGAATCAAACATCCGGCTGGCCTCGTCCTGCTCGATGAGCTCGCCCTTAATGGCCGTGGTGATGATACCCGAGCCGATCGCCTTAGTCAGCAGCAGAACATCGCCCACGCGTGCGCCGCTGTTGGCGAGCATGCGGTCGAGCGCGACAAAACCGCTCACGGACAGGCCGTACTTGGGCTCGTCGTCGTTGATGGTGTGACCGCCCGCGATGGAGCAGCCCGCCTCGACGCACTTGTCGGCACCGCCCGCCAGAATCTGGCCGGCAATCTCAACGCCCAGACAACTGGGTATGCAGAGCAGGTTCATGGCGTGGCTCGGCCGCCCGCCCATGGCGTAGATGTCCGACAGCGAGTTGGCCGCGGCGATTTGGCCAAACAGGAACGGGTCGTCGACCATCGGCGGGAAGAAGTCGATGGACTGCACGAGGCCCAAGTTATCGTCAACGCGAAAGACGCTCGCATCGTCGGAGGTATCGAACCCCACGAGCAGGTTGTCGTTATGCACATTGGGTAAGTCGCCCAGGACCTGGGCGAGGGCTCCAGGAGCCAACTTAGCGGCTCAACCAGAGGCAGCGGTCATCTGCGTGAGCTTCACGAGTTCACCAGCCATCGATTCCTCCTCTCATAGGTCAATCAGTTCCTCCCAGTATACGCATGGCGGCGCCGAGAGCGGGCGACTTATCGCAAGCCCCCTACGCGAGCGTCTGTGCGCAAATGGCTGCATCGACCGACGAGCAGCCCGACGGCATGACACAGGTCCACGCAATGGCGCCATCCGTTTTTCACCACCGCGGCCTTCGCGGCCGTCGAACCGATGTCGATACCAATGCCAACCTCGGCATCCTCCCTCACATGTGACAAAGGGACTGTCCCTTTGTCACATTATCGACAAACCAAATGGATCCTGCTGGCATCAAAATGCATGCGCAGCGTCTCACCTGCTTGCGGCAGCTCATCGACAGGCATGCCCACTTTGTTGACCTTCCACTGCAGACGCGTGGGCGCATCGACGCGCGGCGCGTCCAGCAGCACCAGCCGCTCAAAGCGCGAATCGCTCACACGAGCCACGTGCAAATCATAGCTGTTGCGGCCCCGCTCGGCGCGATTGTCAACATGGAAGTAGCTCGCGCGAATGCCCAGGTACGCCACGTCGTCGGGCACCTCACGACCTACATTAAAGGTCATGCCCCAATCGAGGGCCTCGACCTCCCGGATCCCAATCTTGCGCACACGGCTTGTGTTCTTGCAGCCCGTCAGGCGCAGCGCCGCCAGCGTCTGCGGACGGCGGACCACGTCCTCGACGGAGCCGATCTCCTCAACATGCCCGTCGTGCATTACGCAGATACGCTGGCACAGGCGGCACGCCTCGTCGATGTCGTGGCTCACGTAGAGCACGGTGCGGTTGCATACATCGAACAGGTCGAGCATGTTCTGCTCGAGTGCGCTCTTAAGATAGGAATCGAGTGCGCTCATGGGCTCGTCGAACATAAAGATGCTCGGATGCGCCGCCACCATGCGTGCAAGCGCCACACGTTGCTGCTGCCCGCCCGAGAGGCGCGCGGGGTAGCGGTCGGCAAAATCGGCCAGACCAAAGATGCTCAGATAGCGCTCGGCGAGCTTTTTGCGCGCGGCGGCGTCGCCCGCGTCCTTTACACCGGCGCACACGTTATCAGCCACCGTCATGTTGGGAAACAGCTGATAGTTTTGGAACAGCAGGGCACACTTGCGCTCCTGGGGCGACAGGTTGATGCCCGCCGCCGAGTCAAAGAAGGTCACGCCGTTGACGACGATCTCGCCCTCGTCGGGCGTCTCCACGCCGGCAATGCAACGCAAGGTGCAGCTCTTACCACAACCCGAGGCGCCCAGCAGCGCCACGCGCTCCTCGCCGGCCCCAAGCTGCATGTCGAGCATAAACCCGGGATAGCGCTTTTTGATATCCAGAACAAGCGACATGGCTTATCGACCTCCCTTTGCGACCGTGTCATCGCGCATGAGCTCGGCCAGCGCTTCGCGATCGATACGCAGTGCATCGCCGCCGACCGGGTCGAGCGAATCGGTCTGGCCGCCCAGCTGCTTGGCCTGCTTGCGCTCCGCACGGGAGAGACCACGCTCGCGATACTTTTGCGAATGCGCCGTGTACATGTTGATGAATAGGATGACCAGGAAGCTGAACGCGATTACGGCCACGACCCAAAAGAGGGCCACCGACGTATTACCGCCCATCCACTCAAAGTAAATCGCAATGGGAATGGTCTGCGTAATACCGGCGTAGTTGCCCGCAAAGAACAGGGTACAGCCAAACTCGCCCATGGCACGCGCGAAGGCGAGCACCGTGCCGGCGGCGATGGAGGGCCAACCAAGCGGCATCATAAGCTTGGTAAAGATGCGACGTTCGGACCATCCCAGGGTTCGCGCGGCGTCGAGCATCTGCGTGTCGAGGCTCTCAAAGGCACCGAGCGCCGTTCGGTAGACCAGGGGAAACGACACCACCACGGCAGATATCACCGCCGCGGGCCACGTAAAGACGATCGAGACGCCGTGCGCGATAAGCCACTGGCCGATCCCGGTCGATCGACCAAATAGCATAAGCAGCAAAAAGCCGCAGACCGTGGGCGGCAGCACCATAGGGATGGTGAAGACCGAGTCGAGCAGGCCCTTGATGCGACTCGAGGTACCCATAGTCTTCCACGCGGCGAACAGGCCCAGCGCAAAGGAGATCAGCAGGGCAAGGCCGCTCGTTTTTATGGACACCCAAAACGGGCGATAGTCGATGTCGCCCAAAAAGGAGACCAGAGAGGTCAAGGGCCCCTGCTCATCCCGCAACACAACAGACGATGCCTCTACCATTTGAGCGCTATCAAGCCAACGCGCGCCGCCCTTGGCATCACCCGAGGCCGATGCAATCACCACATAGCGGTCCCCATCCGCGCCGCGCTCGTCAAAGCCATAGGTATACCCGCCGGCATTAAACGTTGTTTCCGCCGTGACATACCAAGGAAGATCCACGTCCCCCAGCTGCGCACCTCCCATGCAGTTTGCGCTGTCGAGCTCACAGACGAGGGCCTTGAGACCCGATACGCACTCGTTGTCCTGCGGATCCAATCCATACTTCTCGACCGCCTTGGGCGATATCCACACCACAACGCGATCGGCAGCAGGCGCAACTACAAGGTCCACGTCCTCGTCAACGGGAAACCGGTAGCCCTCAGGCTGGCCCTCCATGGCACGAGCGGTCCCCTTGGCCAACCGCTCAAAACCCTCGATCCCATAGGAAAGCCCATGAGCGGTCGCAGCAACCTGGGCCCCGTCCTCAGCGTCCCCAGCAAACGCAAATCCCGGCACCCAGCAAAGCGCGAAGGTCAAAGCACAGGCGACAAGGATGCGGAATCTATTAAGCACGAAAAGCTCCAAGCGAATATAAGGACGGAGTGAGACACAAAACGATGGAATTATCGCGCCAAGCCGCACTACGCGGAAAGCTCAAAGCCGTACTTAGCCCAAATCTTCTGAGCCTTCCTGTTGGACAGACAGAAGTCGATGAACGCCTTGGCTTCGTCGGCGTGCTCAGAGCTCTCGGCAACGGCACCCGGATACACGATGGGCTTGTGCGAATCCTCGGGACACACAAAGGCCTCCTCGATGCCGTCGTAGCGGAAGATATCGGAGCTGTAGACAAAGCCGGCCACGCAGTCGCCCGTGGAC
This sequence comes from uncultured Collinsella sp., assembly GCA_902470765.1. Classification (GTDB taxonomy): domain Bacteria; phylum Actinomycetota; class Coriobacteriia; order Coriobacteriales; family Coriobacteriaceae; genus Collinsella. The sequence continues at coordinate 10,838 of CABRHW010000013.1, read as the reverse complement.
ACATAGGCGGCGGCGGTACCAACTTTGTCGGCCAGGGCCACCTTTTCGGCGATCTCGGGCGCATACTCGCCGTCGTCGCCCTCGGTGCCGGTGTAGAGGCCCACGGAAGCCAGCGCCTGGTTGGCGTACTTGCCGGCGGGGACGGTCTTGGCGTCGCCAATGGCGATCTTACCGTCCAGGTTCGCGACGTCGGCGATGGCCTCGACCTTGGTATCGGAGCCCTCGGCGCGAATGATCACGAGATCGTTGACGAACATGTCCTCGCGGGTATCGGCATCGACGAGCTCAGCGGTCTCGGCGTCATCCATGGTGCCCTTGGAAGCGGTGATGAGCACGTCGACCGTGGCACCGGCGCGCATCTGCTCGACAAGGTCGCCGGAGGCCTTAAACTGCGTGTCTGCAAACGTGGTGCCGGTCTGCTCTGTGTAGAGCTCCTGAACCTCGGGCAGAGCCTTCTCGAGCGAGTTGGCGGCAAAGACCTGCAGCTCGACAGCCTTCTTGGAAGATGCCTTAGCAGAACCGGCATCGGATCCGGCCGGCTCGGACGTCTTGCTGCCCGAGCAGCCAGCAAGACCAAGGCCGGCAGCGGCGACAGCAGAAAGCGAGACGAATCCGCGGCGAGAAACCATATCGAACATGTTCAGCCCTTTCGAACGCTATGCCCGGGCACCCCACCGCGGGCTTTATTCTGTTACTAGATTATACTTTTTCGAGAATAGTTGTGCTAAGAAATTATTCTCATCTGAGAATATATCTTCAGAATATGAAGCCCATCGGCTTCACCTCAGCGTCAAACAAAAAAGGCGGAGCAGCCCGTAAGGTCGCTCCGCCGCAGGTAGTGCGATTATTTGGCGTGTCCGCCGCCCGCCGTCATTTGGGCCGCATGCTCCAACTGGTCGCTCACGGCCTCCCAGCTTTCACGGGCCGCTTTCGTAGATCCCGGAAAGTTGATGACAAGTGTATACCTACGCTGCATGCACACGGCGCGCGAGAGCATAGCGCGGCGCGTCTTGGTCATGGAGTACGCACGGATTGCCTCGGCAATACCCGGCACATCGCGGTCACAGACGGCACGCGTCGCCTCGGGTGTCACGTCGCGCATCGAAAGCCCCGTGCCGCCGCAGGTGAGCACGACATTGGCGTGACACTCATCGGCGGCTTCCACAATGGCATCACCGATCTCGCTGGCGTCGTCGCGCACGACCACATGTGAGGCGACCGTCCAGCCCTGCGCCTCGATAAGTTCCTCGAGTGCGGCTCCAGCCTCGTCCTGGGCAAGATCGCGCGTATCCGAGCACGTCACAATCGAAATCTTCAGCTCCATAGCATTCCTCCTATAGCACCGTGCCCTCAGGCAGGTCGACACGCACGACATCCACGACGTCGCCCGCCTTGAGCTCGCACGGTCCTTCGTCAATACGCAGCAGGCAGTTGGCCCGCTGCATCGTGCCGAGCAGCGCCGAATTCTGCGTCTTGGCCTCGGTCACCAACAGCTCATCGGTCTCGGGGTCGCGCAAAACCGTGGCGCGATCAAAGAAGCGGCGATGCTGTCGCTTTTTCACGCCGTGCGTGAGCGTCGCCTGCTGTACGGGACGCGCATCCTCGGCAAAGCCGCGCATCTTGCGAATCGCCGGACGGGCGAGCATCTCAAAGCCCACATATGCCGCTGCCGGATTGCCTGAAAGCCCCAGGTAGGGCTTACCCCCGAGCAAGCCAAACGTGATGGCCTTGCCCGGACGCATCGAGATGCGATCGAACAGCACCTCGCCCTCGCGCTTAACCAGCGCCGTCACATAGTCGTAGTCGCCCGCCGAGGCGCCACCGCTCGTAATGACAAAATCGCACTCCTGCACGGCACGATGCACCAGCTCGGCAATCGCCTGCTCATCATCGGGCGCAATGCCGTAGAACACGGGCTCGGCGCCGGCATCGAGTGCCTCGGCCATCAGCGCCGAAGAGTTGGAATCGCGAATCTGACCGCGCGCCGGTACCTTACTCGGTGCGACCAGTTCCGTGCCCAGCGAGATAATGCCCACACGTGGGGCAGCGTGCACCTTCACGCTCGCATATCCGGCGCTTGCCAACAGACCCGCGCCCGCCGGAGCCACGACCTCGCCGGCGTGCATCACAACATCGCCGGCATGGGCCTCCTCGGCGGCAGAGCGAACGTTCTCCCCCACCTTGGCCGGCGCCGAGAACCTCACACGCGAGCCCTCGTTGCCGTCACCGTCAAGCACATCGACGATCTCGTACTTCACAACGGCATCGGCACCTTCGGGTACCGGCGCGCCCGTCATGATGCGGACCGTCTCGCCCGCGCCGATTGCGTCCTCAAACACATGGCCCGCGGCCTCGTGTCCGATAACGTCGAGCGTCACCGGCGCCTCGCCAGATGCCTGCGCCAAGTCCGCCGAGCGCACGGCATATCCGTCCATAGCGCTGTTGGCAAACGGCGAGATGTCGATATCGGCCACCGCGTCCTCGGCCAAGGGAAGACCGGCGGCCTGCCACACGGGAATCTCGATGAGATCCGTCGGAGCAACGTGCGACAGGACAATCGACTGCGCGTCCTCCAGTGGAATGAGTTTCTCTGCCATATGCACCTCTTAATGCCACGGCGCACAACAGGGGCGCCGATTCTTTATGCTTTTCTCAGTATAATCCCCCGATGCACGGCCGCGACTCGGCCTGTACCCGCAAATACACCTGTCGGTTGCAGGCCGCGAAACAGAATGGAAACCAACCCACCGGCTCGTCGCGTTTACCGCGTTTTATAATGCTTGCGTTGCAACCTAAAAGAGGAACGTATGGCTCATAACGACAAAACCGAAAGCGCAAACGAAACGCAGGATCATTCCCAGCCGCTCGACGACGGCGGCTTTTTCTCCCTGAACGACGTCATCATGGCAGGCAGACATCAGCTCACTCGCTCCGAGCATCTCTTAGCTGCCGACACGCGCCGCAACGCCCGCAACCTACTAGCGAGCACTAAGTTGCTCGTACTCGTCGTCACCGTCTCGCTCGCCATGGGCGTTGCCGCTTGGGCGTTTTTGGCCTCATTAAATATCGCGACCGACTATCGCGAGCACCATGCGTGGATTTACGCGCTGCTTCCCGTTGTGAGCGTTGCCACCGCATGGGTGTACAAAAACCACGGTCTCGCCGCCAAGCGTGGCAACAACCTGGTCATCGACTCCGCTCTGGGCACACGCCTCATCCATATGCGCATGGCCATCCTCACCTTCGTCTGCTCCACGCTCACGCACCTCACCGGCGGCTCGGCCGGTCGCGAGGGAGCTGCGGTGCAGATTGGCGGCACCATCGCCAGCAACATCTCGAGCCTCGCCCACCTCAAAAAGCATGACCACCACGACCTCATGCTCGCCGGCATCTCGTCGGCCTTTGGCGCCGTGTTCGGCTCGCCCCTTGCCGGGGCTTTCTTTGGCATGGAGATGTGCTTCATCGGCAAGATCGACTACACCGCGGGCATCTACTGCCTGGTCGCTTCGTTTACCGGCTACTTTACGTCGCTTGCCTTGGGAACCGAGTACGAGGCGAATGTTATCGCCAGCGTTCCCAACATGACACCACGGACGGTTGTCATCGTTGTTATCAGTGCCATTATCTTCGGTCTGACGGCACGCCTCTTTGCCTGGTCAGTTCGAACCGTCAAGAGCCTGTACGGTCGCTTTATCACCAATTACCTCGTTCGCGCACTCATAGGCGCACTCGTGGTTTTGGCCGCCTATGCCCTCCTCGACGCCTGGGACTACGCCGGCCTTTCCACGTGGCTTTCCGGCGCCGGATTTGCCGGCAACACCACCCTGGCGGACGCAGTCATCAAGTTGGTCGTCACAGCGCTCACCCTGGGCGCGGGCTTCCAAGGCGGCGAGGTCACGCCCCTGTTTGGCATCGGTGCGGCACTCGGCGGCTGGATCGGTTGCCTCGTCGGAATCGACCCCAGCTTTCTGGCGGCGCTGGGCATGCTCGGTGTATTCTGCGCCGGCCTTAACGTGCCCATCACCACCTGCATGATGGCCATCGACCTGTTCCACGGCACGGCCGCCGGGTTCTTTGTCATCGTGGCCTTTATCAGCTATCTCGCCGGCGGACACCGCGGCGTGTACCCCGCCCAGCGCATCATCTCACCCAAGCGCCGTTCGCTTATTGTGGATGAGGGCGGTACGGTAGCGGATGCCATCGAGCGCCACAACGACCTGATAGAGTAGACGTTAGTATTCGCCGTGCAGCCACAATCGGGGGCAATTCGACCTGAGCGCGACCGCACCGTCACGTCATACGCCGGGAGTCGCCCCATGCATGCAACTGATTTTGCCCGCACGCTCATCATCGCCAACCCAGCCGCCCAGTCGGGTGCGGCGCGCGAAGTTGCCGAGCGCCTGCAACGCTTTTTGGATATGACCGCGCGCGCATCCCAGTTTGACCTGGTGCTGACCGAGCGCATGGGACACGCCAAGGAGCTGGCCGCACAGGCTCAGGGCTATCGCACCGTTATCGCCCTTGGCGGCGACGGCGTGATTCACGAGGTCGTCAACGGGCTTATGACGCAAGAGGAGGGCACCCGCCCCGCCCTTGCCGTCCTGCCCGTGGGCTCCGGCAACGATTTTGCCCAAACGCTCGGCATCGACGATTTCTCCGGCAAGGATTTTGGCGCGCTGCTCACCTGCGAGCTGCAGCGTCAGGACATCGGGCGCATTCGCTCGTGGAGCCCTGCGAGCGGCAGCGGCGAGGCTACCGTTGAGTACTACGACCAGACACTGTCGGTCGGCATCGATGCCGCCATCGGCCTGGGCACCACCAAGCTGCGCAAAAAGACGGGCTTGACGGGCGCTCCGCTCTACACTCTCTCGGGACTTGAGCAGTTTGGCCTACGCTATCGCAACTACCCCATGACCATCAGCTTTGATGGCGCGCCCGCCGAGCGCGTGCGGGCGATTATCATGGCCATCCAGCTGGGACCCACCTATGGTTCGGGCTATCGCATCTGTCCCAACGCCGACCCGTGCGACGGCATACTCGACGTCTGCTACGCCTGCGGCCCCGTTCCGCGCGCGGTCGCGCTTCCCATGTTCCTTTCGGCCAAAGATGGCCACCATACCAAGCTGCCACCGGTTCGCATGCGCCGCTGTCGCCATGCCGAGCTTACCTTTGAGGAGCCCGACTACCCCATTCAGGCCGACGGCGAGCCCGTTGTCGCCTCGCGCATCGAGGTCGACATCCTCGCCGGCGCCCTCCACGTCTGGCACCCCACCCGCTAACCCCACCTAAGTTGCGGTGAAATAGGGACTGTTTATGCAGCTAAAGCCGTAAAACAGTCCCTATTTCACCGCAACTTATTGAGAAGATCATTCCTCCCCGCCCGGCTTGCGACGGTTGGCCTTTTTAATCGCGTTGAAGTGCTTGTCATTGAGCCTGCGCTGGCGAGAGCGCAGAGGCACCTTAGTCTTTACGCGTCGGCGCGGTGGACGCCCGCGACGCTCCAGCTCAGCGCGCAGCTTACGCAGGCAGCTCGCGCGATTCTGAAACTGACTACGGCTCTCGCGCGCCGTCACAACAATCCCCGTGGGCCCATGCTTCATACGCACCGCCGAGTCCGTCGTGTTCACGCCCTGTCCGCCCGGACCTGTCGCGCGAAACACCTGAACCTCGCAGTCGCGTGCCAACCTCTCGACCGACATCTCGGCATAGCGCGCATACTCGCGCCATCCCATCTTGTTCTCATCCATATCAACACCTCCCCTCATACAAAAAATGTGACAAAGGGAAAGTCCCTTTGTCACATCGCATACCAATCGCTTGTGTTACGCGCTTAAGCGAAGGTGATCTCGCCGGTGTCGCAGTCCATATCGGCGATACGGGCCAGGCTCTCAACGCGGAAGCCGCGCTCGCGAAGCTTATCGCCACCGCCCTGGAAGCCCTTCTCCACGGCAATGCCAATACCGGACACCTCGGCACCCGCGGCCTCGCAGATCTTGATAAGACCCTCAAGAGCGCAGCCGTTGGCCAGGAAGTCGTCGATAATCAGGACCTTATCGCCCTCGGACAGGAAACGCTTGCCCACGATAACCGGGTACTCTTTCTGCTTGGTAAAGGAGTAGATGGTCGTGGCATACTGCTCGCCGTCGAGGTTAATGGACTGGGCCTTCTTGGCAAAGACCACCGGTACGCCGCCAAAATGCTGAGCTGCGATGCAAGCCATGCCAATGCCCGAAGCCTCAATCGTCAGGATCTTGTTGATCTCGACATCCTTGAACAGACGGGCCCACTCGGCGCCCATGTGGTCGAACAGCTCAACGTCGCACTGGTGGTTGAGGAAGGCATCAACCTTAAGGACGTTACCGGCCTTTACGATGCCGTCATGGCGAATACGATCCTCAAGCTCCTGCATGGCGCAACCCCTTCTCGCGGCAACGATACCGCGCGATTAATAAACGTTGTTCGATAGTCTACCACGGACCGACCCCCGCCCGCCCCACAAGCCGCATCGCACCACAAACCAGTTTTTGAGACGGCGCGAATACGTGGCAGACAGCCTCCCAACACGCTAATGGCGGGCGCGCATCCTCACCAAACGCACCATGGCAAGCGCAAAGCCCGCTGCCGCCACAGCCATGAGCACGTAGAACACCGAACGAAAACCAAACAGGAACACATCCGGACGGCCTGCAACAATACTGGTCACGGCCTCGCCCATCGCCACGCTCATCTGCCCATACAGGATATGCGACGCCGCTGTAATGCCCACTGCCATACCCGCATAGCGCGCCAGACTACCCAGGCTGCCCGCAAAACCGAGCGCCTCGCGCGGGGCCGAACCCATGTACAGCGAGTTGTTGGGACTCTGGAAAATCGACGTGCCACACGACATAAACGCGACACAGCACACGATCACAGGGATGGAAGAGTGCTCGTCGAGCGTGCTTACCGCAAAAAGACCGCATACGTACACGCCTAGGCCGATCGACGTGGGGCCCTCGCAGCCAACACGGTCCGAAACCGTACCCGAAAGCGGGCCGATAAAGGCATTCACCATCGGCAACGCCAAAAAGAGTAGTCCAGAGATGTCGGAACCAAAGCCGTGGGCGTCCTGAAAATAGAACGGCAGGATAAACTCTGATGCGCCAATACCAACGAACACGATGAGCATGCAGGCGAGGTTGATGGTGAAGGCCGAATTTGCAAAGCAGCGACGAGCAGCCTCGATCAGGGACATGGGTCGCTCGCCAGCCTCCGGCTTAACATGCGGCAGCGTATAGAGCCCCACGATAAACGAGATGACGCCAATGGGCAGGTTGATGAGGAAGATGCTCTCCCAGGGAAAGCTTGCCACCAGCATGCCGCCGAGCACGGGGCCACACATCATGCCGAGGGCCACAAAGGTCGCGAGAATACCCATGGCACGGCCTCGTTCGCGCGCCGGAAACGACTCGGTGATGATACCCATGTTGTTAGCCATGGCCGCCGCGCAGCCGACGCCCTGCACAATGCGTGCCAGAATAAGAACTTCGAGCGAACTCGAAAGGCCGCACAGCAGCGAGCCGGCCGTAAAAACGATGACGCCCAGCTGGAATACGCCCACCTTGCCGCGCACGTCGCCCAAGCGGCCAAACGGCAGCATAGCCACGCATGTCGCAAGCAGGTACACCGAACTCACCAGCTGAATGCGTTCGAGGCCCACGCCCAGCTCCTTTTGCATCACGGGCAACGCCACGGTCACGACGGTCGAATCCAGACACGACATAAACGTCATGATGAGCACGGTAAACAGAATCGCCCATTTGTTCTTGCCATGGGTGTCGCCCTCAAGGGCAATGTGCTCGCGGCGCAGCTGCTCTGCGGTTTTCTCCATATCCATCCTTTCGAGTGGCGCAACGCAAAAACGGGGCCCCAATCGCCTACAAACAGTCGCGATTGGGGTCCCGCCTACGGAATCGGAACGAAAGGTCGCCGAAGCTTTCTGCCAGCATCGGCGCCTTATGCGAACGCTAGCCTAGCACTGCTCGAGTGCCTGCTCAAGGTCGGCAATCAGATCGGCCGTATCCTCGAGGCCGCACGACAGGCGCACCATGTCGGCGGAGATGCCACAGGCGATGAGCTCCTCATCGTTCATCTGGCGATGCGTGGCATTAGCGGGATGCAGGCAGCAGGTGCGGGCGTCGGCCACGTGCGTGGCGATCTGGGCGAGCTTGAGGCTCTTCATAAAGGTCTCGGCCGCCGCGCGACCACCGTTAAAGCCAAAGCTCACAACGCCGCAGGTACCGTTGGGCATGTACTTCTGAGCGATGTCATAGTACTTATCGCCCTCCAGGCCCGGATAGCTCACGAAGCGTACCTTGGGATGGCTCTGCAGGAACTTGGCAACGGCCAGGCCGTTCTCACAATGACGCGGCATGCGTACATGCAGGCTCTCGAGCGAGCTGTTCAGGAAGAAGGCCGCCTGCGGGTTCTGCATGGGGCCGAGGTCGCGCATGAGCTGAGCGGTTGCCTTGGTAATGAAGGCACCCTCGCGACCGAACTTCTCGGCATACGTCACGCCGTGGTAGCTCTCGTCGGGCGTGGTGAGACCCGGGAACTTGTCTGCATGGGCCATCCAGTCAAACTGGCCGTGGTCGACGATCACGCCGCCCAGGTAGGCAGCATGTCCATCCATGTACTTGGTGGTGGAGTGTGTAACGATGTCGGCGCCCCACTCAAAGGGACGGCACATCACGGGCGTCGGGAAGGTGTTATCGACCATCAGCGGCACGCCGTGGTCATGCGCGGCCTTGGCAAAGCGCTCAATATCGAGCACGGCAAGGGCGGGGTTGGCGATCGTCTCGCCAAAGACGAGCTTGGTATTGGGCTCAAAGGCCGCCTCGAGCTCCTCGTCGGTGCAATCGGGGGCAACGAACGTGCAGGTCAGACCCATACGCTCCATGGTATGAGCCAGCAGGTTGTAGGTACCGCCGTAGATAGCAGAGCTAGCGACCACATGATCGCCGGCACCGGCCACGTTAAAGATCGCGAGGAAGTTCGCGGCCATGCCCGAGCTCGTGAGCATCGCTGCGGTGCCGCCCTCCATCTCGCAGATCTTGGCGGCAACCAGATCGCACGTGGGGTTCTGCAGGCGGCTGTAGAAGTAGCCCGACTCCTCCAGGTCAAACAGCTTGCCCATGTGCTCCGACGTGTCGTACTTCCACGTGGTGGACTGGTAGATGGGCACCTGGCGCGGCTCGGCATCTCCCGGGTGATAGCCGCCCTGAACACATGTAGTACCGATGGTCTGCTCGCTCATATCTAGCTCCCTTGCCTGGGTTACGTTTTATTTGGTTCACGATACCGCTACCCTGCACCCCTCTCAACCCATCCCCAGGGTAGGTTATGGGACAAATTGATCAGGGGCATTTATCTCAAGCCTTGGGCATTTGCTCGATAGATAAAAATGAGGCATCCATGAAGCTCTCGATGATTACACGCACCGTCACGGGTACCATAGGCGGGTACACCGTGACCAAGGAGACAACGATGAAGCAAATCGATATGACCCAGCTCGACATCAATGCCTGCCAGGCTCAGGCTGCCGAATACCACGCCCGTGGCTTTAACTGCGCCCAGGCCGTCGCCTGCACCCTCGCGCCTGCCGTCGGACTCGACCCCCAGATCGCCTTTGCCCTCACCGAGGGCTTTGGCGCCGGCATGGGCGGCATGACCGAAACCTGCGGCGCCATCTCGGGCGCCGTGGCCATCATGGGCTTCGTGATGAGCGACGGCATGGAAAACCCCAAGACCAAGGGCCAGACCTACAAGCTGTCGCGCGAAATCGCCAAGCGTTTTGGCGAGAAGAACACGACGACCGTCTGCGGCACGCTCAAGGGCATCGGATCGGATAAGGGTCCGCTCCGCAGCTGCCCCGGTTGCATCGACGATGCCATCGAGATCGCCTGCGATGTGCTAAAGCAGCTCGCCGAGTAGACGGCATCAACATAAAACGACGGCCGGCGCGCTTGGGATCCATCCAAAAGCACGCCGGCCGTCGCCGTCAGAACTCGGCAAATTCGGGAGCGCCGACCTCGATCTCCTCGCGTCCCGCCATAAGCTCGCGCATCTTGGCGCAAAATGGCTCCTGCTCCCCCGCCTTAAACACCAAGTGAAGTGTAACGGTATCCGCGTAATCGGTATCCGAAACCTTGGCACCCAAATCCTGCGCCAAGCGAAGCACCTGCTCATACTGTGGATAGGCCACATACACGTCAACCGGCACGACGCTTGTCATCTCGACGATCTGCTCGGCCTCCTGAGCCGCGGCCACCGCCGCCTGCGTCGCCGCGGTATAGGCGCGCACCAAGCCACCAGGCCCCAACAGCGTGCCACCAAAATAGCGCGTCACTACGCAGCAAACATTTTTGAGCCCCGCGCCACGCAGCACCTCGAGCGTCGGCATACCGCTCGTGCGGCTCGGCTCACCATCATCGCTCTGGCGCTCGCGTCCATCGACCAAAATCCACGCGGGAACATTATGCCGAGCGTCATAATGACGCTTGCGAACCATCTCGATAAAGGCATTCGCCTCATCCTCGGACTCAATATGGACCAGCTGAGCAATAAACCGACTCTTGCGGTCCACAAACTCGCCCGAAGCCTCAATATTCGATTGCAGAGTAAAATAGCTGTCCAACAAAGCCCCTCAAACACAAGCAAAGCAACAAACAGCCTCAATAATACGGCAAAGACAGCACCGTTGCCCTCGCCAACAAGAGCGGAAACGCCAATGATGCCGTCACCAACAGACACTATGACCCAATCCGAGGGCACTAAAAAGATAGGAGCCCCCGCTCGTG